>JAFDYJ010000053.1 GCA_018267515.1 Bacteroidota bacterium
AAAACTCCTGTCGTATTCATCAGCCTCCACTACACAAACATTTTTTTCACTACCCCAGAAATTAGTTTCGTAATTCACTGATATACCACCCAGGAATGCATTACATCCAAAACCACTATCCCGCAACAGATGTGCAGTCATAGTAGTAATAGTCGTTTTGCCATGTGTTCCCGCTATACATATATTAAAAGAACTTTGGGTGATTAACTGCAACACATCACTTCTCTTCACCACCCTATAACCATTCTGCTGATAAAAAACCAATTCTTTGTGATCCGTTGGAACCGCCGGCGTAAACACAACCAACTCCACATCCTTTGGAATTATTTCCACCTCTTCCCTGTAATGAATGTTGGCTCCGTTCTTTCCCAACTCCTTCGTCAACTCCGTTTCTGTTTTGTCATACCCGGATACCATCACCCCCTCCGATAGAAAGTACCTTGCCAGTGCACTCATCCCGATACCGCCGATCCCGATAAAATAAACCGACCTGATCTTTTTAATCTCTTCATTCATCTCATAGTTTTCAAATCACATGAATCAATTTTTGTTTACCCCCCGAAGGGGGATTTCATAAGGACAGTATTGTTTGGACCTTCTTTTTCCCGCCTTTTATTTTAAAGACAGGGCTTTAAAAATCTCTTCAGCTATTTTCTGATCTGCATCTGTTATCGCCAATGCAGCAATGTTCTTCTTCATCTCCTGTTGTTTGTTTTCATCTTTTATCAACCCGATGATAGCCGGCACCAATTTCTCTTTTGCATCTCCGTCTTTTATCATAAGAGCCGCTTCTTTCTTTACAAGTTGAAGGGCATTCACGGTCTGATGATCCTCTGCTGCAAACGGAAACGGAACCAGCAAGACAGGCTTTTTAGCCACACACAATTCAGCAACTGTCATTGCCCCGGAACGGGAAACCACAACATCCGCTGCCGCATATGCGTATTCCATCTTAGCAATGAACTCATTCACCCAAACCGCTTTTTTTCCTTCAACTCTCTCTTTTGCTTTCTGTGCGTAAGGCTTTCCGGTTTGCCAGATCAATTGAACATCCGCATTCAGTAATACATCCAGATCCTTGTCAATAGCTTCATTGATGGACCTCGCACCCAGGCTTCCTCCGAAAACAAGAACTGTTATTTTATTTGGATCCAATGAAAAGAAATTTATTCCTTCATTTTTTGTTATTGCCGATTGTGAAATTGCTTTCCGAACAGGATTGCCGGTTATTACAATTTTACCGGAAGGAAAAAATTTTTCCATTCCGTCCGTGGCAACAAAAACTTTTCTTGCTTTTTTTCCCAATAAAATATTCGATTTGCCGGCAAACGAATTCGACTCATGAATGAAAGTTGGAATTCCCTTTGCCTGTGCTACCCTTAATACCGGGAAACTGGAATAACCACCCACACCTATTACCGCATCCGGCCTGAAGCGTTTCAGAATTGAACGTACCTGGAAGAAACTCTTCAACAGTTTGAATGGCAATCCGACGTTTTTTATCAAAGAACTCCGATTAAATCCCGCAATATTGATCCCTTCAATCTTATAACCGGCCTGCGGTATTTTTTCCATCTCCATTTTTCCTTTTGCCCCGACAAACAGTATTTCAATGTCCGGTTCTTTTTCAATCAGTGCATTTGCTATTGCAATTGCCGGAAAAATATGTCCTCCTGTTCCTCCACCCGCTATTATAATTCTCTTACTCACCTTTCAAATTTTCTTGAGCATTGGATGTTTCCAACTTTCCTTCCTGCTGTTCAACATTTCTTGCCACACTTAATATGATTCCAATAGAAAGACAGGTAAAAATGAAACTGGTTCCTCCCATGCTTACTAATGGCAACGTCACTCCGGTAACCGGGAATAAATTCACAGTTACTGCCATATTGATAATAGCCTGGATAGCCAGCGTAAAACTTAATCCCAGTGCCAGGAAGGCCCCGAATGCATACGGGCACCTTTTGAATATCCGGATACATCTGTACAGAAATACCAGATAAATAAACAGGATAAAGGCTCCGCCAAAAAGACCATACTCTTCTATGATGATTGCAAAAATGAAATCATTGTAGGCCTGAGGCAAATAATCTCTTGTTGTACTGTTTCCGGGGCCCACACCAAAAACTCCTCCTTTAGCAATAGCAATCTTCGCCTGGTTCACCTGGTAGGAATCATCATTGTCAGCACTCTTTGTATCATACATGAAACTTTCCACTCTTCCGATCCAGGTATCTACTCTTCCAAACAAACCAACGGAAGCTTTCTTTGTTATAGCTGCATCATCATCTTCCACTTTATGATGAATGACGGCAGCGACAATCAACAGGGTCACCGGGATCATTGCAATTCCAATTGTAACCAGGATATGTTTCACCCGTGCACGACCGATAAACAATAAAAGAAGACAACTTGCTCCCAACAACAATGCAGTAGAAAGATTTGCCGGTGCAATCAGTAAACAAGTGATCACAACAGGAATCATAACCGGGAGGTATCCTTTTTTAAAATCTTTGATCACATCCTGCTTTTTGCTGATCAATCTTGCCAGGTACATAAATAAAGCCAGCTTTGCCAGATCAGAAGTTTGCATAGTCATATTAATGAAAGGTAACCGGATCCAGCGGCTGCCTTCATTCATACGAACCCCAAATAACAAGGTATATAACAAAAGCGGGATAGACAGTATAAACAGGATTTGAGCAATCTTTGAATAGTAAGTGTAGTTTATCCGATGTGCAAAATAAATGACACAAATTCCAATGGCGATAAATCCAATTTGTTTGAATAAATAAATTTCAGTGTCACCTTTATAATTTTTGTAAGCCAGGGAGCCGGTAGCGCTATATACAGCCAGTAACGATACCAGGGTCAATAACACCACTAATGCCCAGATCACTTTGTCACCTTTCGTATGCTGATGCAAATTCTGCTGCCATCCTTTTAATGGTTTTTGCAGTGTCTGTATATTAGCTTGTTCGATCATGTTCTGTTTTAATTTGTCAACCAGCATTCAGTAATTTTCTGATTCTTTTGTACCCCCAATTTTTCATTCATAAATCTGTACATAGCATACTGTCTCATTCTATAATTCTTTAACCGCTTTTTTAAATTGATTTCCCCTGTCTTCATAGTTTTTAAACAGATCAAAACTGGCACAGGCAGGGCTTAATAAAACAACATCGGCTTTTTTTGCAAAATGAAAAGCTGCCTGCACCGCTTCAATAGCATTGTCCGTATTTATTATCGGGTTAACAAATTTTCCAAATGCTTCATGAATTTTTTTATTATCAGTTCCCAGGCAGATAATTGCTTTTACCTTTTCCTTTACCAGCCCGGCGATCAGAGAGTAATCATTTCCTTTATCAACGCCTCCTAAAATAAGAATGACCGGTTTCGTCATGCTTTCCAATGCATACCAGGTTGAGTTGACATTGGTGGCTTTGCTGTCATTAATAAATTCCACTCCCCGGACGGTGGATACATATTCCATCCTGTGTTCCAGGCTCTGAAAATCCTGAACCGCTTCACGGATTTTGTCTTTATGAATATCCATGGTGACTGCAGCCAGGCAGGCAGCCATCGTATTGTATTGATTATGCTTACCTCTCAATGCAAAATCAAATACACTCATCATTTTATAATCACTTCCTGTCCTGATGTACATATCACCGTCTTTGATAAATGCTCCATGAGCTAATTGTTTTCTCATACTAATTGGCAATGGTTTAGATTGAATATTGAATCCGATTGCAACCGGGTTGTTTATATATTTCATTGTTACTTCATCATCTTCGCAGTAAATGAAATAATCATTTTGCTGCTGGTTCATAGTTACCCGGAATTTGCTCCGGATATAATTTTCGAATTTGTATTCATAACGGTCCAGGTGATCCTCCGTAATATTTGTCAACACAGCAACATCCGGCCTGAACGTCTGAATATCGTCTAACTGAAAACTGCTGATCTCTGCCACATATAATTCTTTTGGGTTGAAAGCAACCTGCCGGGCAAATGAGAACCCGATATTTCCCACCATCGCACAATTCAATCCTGCTTTGTTGCAGATATGAAAAGTAAGCGCTGTGGTAGTCGTTTTCCCGTTGCTGCCGGTGATGGCAATGATTTTACTGTTTCCTTTAAATCGAAATGCCAGTTCTATTTCACTGATGATTTCAATCCCTTTCTTCCTGATCTTTTTCACCATTTCGTTTTTTTCCGGAATACCCGGACTCTTCATCACTTCATCAGCCCGCAGGATTTTTTCTACATTATGACTTCCTTCTTCAAAGTCAATTCCTGCATTCAACAGTTCGTTACGATAATTTTTTTTCAAAGAGCCTGAATCGGAAACGAAGACTTCATATCCATTTTTCTGTGCCAGCAAAGCAGCGCCAATACCGCTTTCGCCGCCGCCTAATATGACCATTCGTTTTCCCATACTTCACCAGATGTACGGAGGTTTGGTTTTTCACAAGTATCAGTTTTCAACTGCACCACAATATTTTTCGGGCATTGAACCCTGTTTCTTGTCTTTATTTCTTATATCGAACCGTCAGAAAACTCAACTTATTATCTTAATTTCAACGTTGCAATACTTGCCAATACGCAGAGTACTGTTATTATCCAGAATCTCGCCACTATCTTAGCTTCATGCATTCCCATTTTTTGATAATGATGATGAATCGGGCTCATTAAAAAAATTCTCCTCCCTGCTCCAAATCTCTTCTTTGTATATTTAAAATATCCCACCTGAATCATAACGCTGATACTTTCAACCAGGAATACTCCGCAGAAAATCGGTATCAGCAATTCCTTATGTACAATGATGGCCAATGCAGCAATAATTCCTCCCAACGTAAGGCTTCCGGTATCACCCATAAATACCTGTGCAGGATAGGAGTTGTACCATAAAAAACCGATACAGGCGCCAATCATTGCAGCAATGAAAATGGACAACTCATCCAGATCAGGTATGTACATGATATTGAGATAATCTGCAAAAAAGAAATTGCCACTGCTATATGCAAAAATGCCGAGGCACACTCCTATTACTGCAGATGTCCCCGAAGCCAGGCCATCCAATCCGTCTGTGATATTAGCACCATTAGAAACTGCCGTAATGATGAATATCACAACCAATATGTAAAGAACCCATGTATAATCTCTCCATGCTGCCGGCAATAATTTCGAATAATTGAACTCATGTGTTTTCACAAAGGGTATGGTGGTTATCGGCACTTTTGTTTCAACAAAATATTTTGTTTTTCCATTGACCTCTTTCGTAATCACCATAGTGTCACTCACTGCAGGTTTGCCGATGAATTCTCTCCAAATTTTCACATTACTGTTGAAATAAAGAGTCGCACCGATTATTATACCTAATCCTACTTGTCCAAGAATCTTGAATTTGCCTGCCAAACCATGTTTATTACTCTTCTTGTAAGCTTCTCCTTTTTGCTGTGCGATTCTTTTAGCCCGCAACTTCAAATAGTCATCAATGAAGCCGATTGTGCCTAACCAGATAGTGCTGATCACCATCAATCTCACATACACTTTGTCCAGGTTTGCCAGTAATAATGTCGGAATCAAAATGGCCAGGATGATAATAATTCCTCCCATTGTCGGTGTTCCTTTTTTCTCCTCCTCACCGGCCAGGCCTAAATCACGAACGTTCTCACCCACCAGTTTTTTTCTTAGGATACGAATAAGCTTTTTACCATAAACCATTGTTATAATCAATGACAGAAGCATCGCTAACAAAACCCTGAAACTGACAAACTCAAATAACCCGCTACCGGGGAATTTATTTCCCTGTTCGTTCAGCCAATGAAACAAGTGATACAGCATTACCGGTTATTGGTTTGTGGTTTATACTTTTTTCCCGTTTATTTATCCAGCTCTTCAAACAATTCCCTGACTATTTCCTTATCATCAAAATGATTTCGAACTCCTTTTATCTCCTGGTATTTTTCATGTCCTTTTCCTGCAATGAGAATGATATCTTCCGGTTTTGCAAGGCTAATCCCGGTTTTGATAGCTTCCCTGCGATCCGCAATTGAGATATACTTTCTCCTGGCTGCTGCTCCCACACCGGCTTCCATGTCTTTAATGATCTGCACCGGATCTTCACTTCGTGGATTATCACTGGTGAAAACAACTCTATCACTATGTTCGCAAGCCACTTCTGCCATTACCGGACGTTTCGTCTTATCCCTGTCTCCGCCACATCCCACAACCGTAATCACCTGTTCAAATCCTTTTTTTAATTTCTTCACTGTGGCCAGTACATTCAGCAGTGCATCCGGTGTATGTGCATAATCTACAATCACCATTATTTTTTCTTTTGCCGATATGATATAATCAAATCTTCCTTCAGCACCCGTTAAAACGCTCAGGCACATGAGAACTTCCTGTTTTTCCTCCTGCATGCAAACTGCAGCACCATACACAGCTAACAGGTTATATGCATTGAATTCCCCGATCAACCTGAAATGAACCTCCTGTTCATTAATGCTCATCACAAGACCTGTCAGATTATTCTCCAGGATTTTTCCCTTGAATTCAACCAATGTCCTCAGGCTGTAGAAATATTTTCTTGCATTTGTATTCTGCAGCATCACCATCCCTCTTTTATCATCTGCATTACTGACAGCAAATGCATCAGAAGGCAGCGTATCAAAGAAGGACTTTTTCACCCGGATATATTCATCAAATGTTTTATGATAATCCAGATGGTCATGAGTGATGTTGCTGAAAATTCCTCCGGCAAACCTGAGCCCTGTGATACGATGTTGTTGTATGGCATGTGAACTCGCTTCCATGAATACATGTGTACAACCCGCATCAAGCATTTGTTTCAGCAAAAAATTCAGACTGATTACATCCGGAGTAGTATGAGTGGCCGGAACTGTTATATTTCCAATCCTGTTTTCCACCGTACTCAGCAATCCGCATGTATATCCCAATGATGTAAAGAGCTTATACAATAACGTCGTTATTGTTGTTTTTCCATTGGTCCCCGTTACTCCCACCACTTTCATTTTCTCCGAAGGAGAACCAAAAAAATTATGTGCGATATAACCGGATGCTTCCGGGCTGCTTTCTACCTCTATATAAGTAATATCTTCATGAACCGAAGCAGGGATTCTCTCACAAACAATAGCCAACGCACCGGAGTCAATCGCTTTTTCAATGAACTGATGTCCATCCACTGCTAAACCTCCCACTGCAATAAAAACAGCTCCTTTCTTCACTCTTCTCGAATCAATCTGCACATCATCTACTTCAATATCTCTCTCCCCCACTATTGACCGGATCTTCACTTTATATAATATATCCTGCAGTTTCATATTAGCTTAACTGCAAATACACTGTTACTCCTTTGGTAATGGCGCTTCCTGCCGAAAGTGACTGCCCCATCACTTTCCCTTTTCCATTGGGAATCACTTTCACACCCATACTCTCCAGCAGGAATAATGCATCCTTCAATCCCATACCTCTCACATCCGGCATTTTCTGCTGCTGAATGCTGTTAGGCATTACCAGCGGTTCATAATTTTTAGAATACACTTCAGCCCACCTGTTCTGCATTGACGAATCTGTATAATGAATGTCCAGATGATTGAAAATATTCTTTATGTCATTTGTATTTCCGGCATATTGAAAAGCAGAACTATCTTTTACTGCTGCATAGAGTGAAGCATTCTTTTTGTCAACATACATTGCATATAGACGAGTAGCAATGTCCCTGAATACAGGAGCTGCCAATTGACCACCATAATGTAAATAGGCATGAGGTTTTGTGCGAACCACCACGATACAACTATATTGTGGATTATCTGCAGGGAAATAACCTACAAAAGAAGCCTGGTACACTCCATCACTATATTTTAATTTTCCATCTGCAACATGCGCTGTCCCTGTTTTTCCAGCTACCTGAAAAGGCATACCTTTAAAAACAGCTCTTGCTGTCCCTTCTTTTACTACATCCTCCATACAATCTCTTGCAGAACGAATGACGCCGGGAGTGCAAAAATCATCCGATACAATCTGCGGTTCATTTTCTTTCAATGTCACTCCATTGCTCTTCACACTATTGACCAGGTAAGGTTTCATCATTTTGCCATCATTGGCCACAGCATTGTATAACATTAAAGTCTGCAGGGGACTGACTTCAACAGCATATCCGAAAAACATGGTGACCAGATCTTTCAGGTTTGCGCCCTTACCTAAATTAGCAAACCGGGGTTTGTCTTCACCCAACAGATCAATGCCGGTTACTGAATCAAGATGAAAACGATGTAAATAATCTTTGAATTTCTGGGGCTGGCTTGCAAATGTTTTATATCCGATTCGGCTCATTCCGATATTGGAACTATGGGCAAAACATTCTTTCACTGTTAATACAGGCTTAGGTGCCCGCTCAGCATCATTCACATCCCGAACACCTACAAATGCTTTCCCGGAACTGCCAATTTCAACCAGGTCATTGGTAGTTGTTTTTCCTTCACTAAGTACACTTAATAAAGTTGCCAACTTGAAAGTAGAGCCCGGCTCTGTGGTAAGCATAGCATAGTTATAATCCTCATCATAACTTCCATCCGGCCTGCGACCCAGGTTTGCCATTGCTCTTACTTTTCCTGTTTTCGTTTCCATTACAATACAGGTACCGTATTGAGCATCACTCTTAGTCATCATGCCCATCAATGAAGTTTCAGCTATGTCCTGAATATTTACATCCAGTGTTGTGACGATGTCCTTCCCGTTTTCGGGATCAATATCATATCCATCTACAGGTATTGCAACACCTCCGCTGATAAAGCGAACCAGGCGTTTTCCTTTTTCACCTTTTAATAAAGAATCATAGGTTCTTTCCAACCCGATATTCTGCGCATTTTCCCGGTACAGGCCGATTGTTCTTTTAGCCATCATCATAAATGGATTCTTGCGGAAAGATTTCACTTCTGTAATTATACCACTCCTGTTCCTGCCCAGTTTTACTAATGGAAAATCACGAAATATCTTGTATTGAGCAAAGCTTAATTTCTTTTTCAGTGAATAGTAACGATCCTTCTTTTTATAGGCCGCCAATAATTCTTTCTTATACTGATCTGCAGACTTATCATCGAAAAAGCCGGCCATGGATTTTGAAAAAGCATCAATATTTTCCTTAAAAATTTTCCCGTTTTTCTGGCGCAGGCCATCCGCCATAAAATCAATATAAATATTGAATTGAGGAAGTGAAGTGCTGAGCATCTGACCGTCTTCACTGTAGATTGTGCCCCGTTCTGCATCTAAGGGAACAAACCGCTGATGCAAACTGTCACCCATGCTACGCCAGTAATTACCCTGTACCCGCTGGATGTAGAAGGCACGACCCAGTACCAGGCAGCTTAAAATGACAATACCTAAAAAACTCAGGTAAACCCGCCATAATATGTCACGTCTTACTTCCAATGTCCGCCGCTTTTAGTTGTTGTTTATCCTGTATATTCCGAAAACGTAATTTCAAGTTGTCCTGATCCGGATAGTTCGCCTCTATCAATCAAAGCCCAACCGTTTTTATTGCCATTTCTTTTACGCTTCTACTGTATGGAATCCTTCAGGATAACCGGTGAAACAACCAGTTCTTTTAATCCTAAAGGAGCCACTGCTTTTGCCAGTTCACTTTCCTGGCTTCTGAACATCACTTCACTCTTCACCGTTTTATATTCGTATTTTAATTCCTTGACTTCTTTTCCTGTTGAATTGATGGCACGGGTCATTTTTTCCGCATAATGACCGTTATATATATAAATCACTGCCAGCAATGCGAGAAATAAAAAAAACGGGATCTGTTTCACAATGGAATGATAATTCAACCATTTTTTCCATCCGGGAGAATTAGCCTCCTGTTCATTTCTATTTTGATATTCCTGCATAAAACGTTATCCTTTTGGTTTTTCAATTCTGGATTAAGTGCCACAATCCAGTTATGTGGCACTTGAATCCAGCGTTCTTTCAATGGATATAGATTTCCAGAATTTTCCCTCGAACGCTATCTATCAATAAGAACTTTTCAAATTTTTTAATCTTTATATTTTTTCTGCAATTCTGAGCTTAGCACTCCTTGCTCTTGAATTTGACCGAACTTCTTCCTCCGATGCTGTAATAGGTTTTTTAGTTATACGCTTCAACTTATTTACCCGTTCAACATTAATAAATGGATTCTGCTCCGCAACATCAAAACTTTCATGCCGGAAAAAATTTTTCACCAACCTGTCTTCGAGAGAATGAAATGTGATCACAACGATCCTGCCTCCAGGCTTTAAAACATCCGCTACCTGGAGCAGCATTTCTTTCAAAGCACCCAGTTCATCATTCACTTCAATCCGCAACGCCTGGAATACCTGGGCAAAGTATCGTTCAGGATTTCCTTTTACTACAGAACGGAGTGCATTTTGAAATTCGTCAGTGGTCTTTAACGGTCTCGATTGGCGGGTACTGACAATCGTTTTGGCCAGTGTTTTTGCATTGGTTACTTCCCCATACTGTTCAAATAGCTTGTGCAGCTTTGGTTCAGTATAAGTGTTGACAACTTCTAATGCTGTTAGTTTCTGATGCTGATCCATCCGCATATCCATCTCCGCATTAAAGCGGGTGGAAAAACCTCTTTTGCCTTCATTCAACTGATGACTGCTAACGCCAAGGTCCGCAAGGATCCCATCAACTGCTGCCACCTGGTGAAGCCTTAGAAAACGTTGCAGGTGACGAAAATTCTGAGGGATGAAAATGATTCTTGAATCTGCCGGAAGGTTTTTTTGAGCATCTTGATCCTGGTCGAATGCGACTAATCTTCCCCTGTTCCCAATACGCTCCAGGATTGCTTTTGAATGTCCTCCACCTCCGAATGTACAGTCCACATATATTCCACCGGGTTTCACTTTCAAACCATCCACTGTTTCTTTCAAAAGAACCGGTGTATGATAGGGCTGTACCAATGATAAAGAATTAGGATTAAAAAATCATTCCTTGTCTTTTGTCATGACATCTTTTGCCAGATCACTAAAGGTCTCTGCAGAAAATGAGTCAAAGAGCTGCTTATACTTATTACTATCCCAGATTTCAATTTTATTAACCGCTGCCACTAACACTATGTCTTTTTTCAATTCAGCATACTCCTTCAGATTAGGCGGCACCAGTAAACGACCTGCGGTGTCGGGCTCAACCTGTGTAGCTCCGTTCAGATAATACCGGAGAAACTGCCTGACCTTTGGATCAAAGTCGTTTAGCTTAGTGATCTTTTCGAAGAGCGGCTCCCAATTTTTCATCGGGTAAAGACTTAAACACTTTTCAAATCCACGGTTAATAACAAAATGAGTGGCATCAACTTCCGGCAACTGCTTTTTAAAACCCACCGGAAGAAGAAACCGCCCCTTGGCGTCTAATGTTGCCTCGTATTCGCCTAGAAAACCTGTCATTATCAGTGAATTGAATCAAATTTTATTAAATTGCCACAAAATAACACATTTTCCCACTTCACCAACAAATTTTTTGATTTTTATTTTTTCCACACCATATTTTCTCCTGAAACTCAATGCTGTAAAGAGTTTTATAAAATACAAGAATATTTGGCCTGAAAATCCAGTGAATTAGATGTGAATTGCTGTGGGAAAATTGTGGATAACCTAATAACTTACCCTATTGCGCTTATGAAAAATGAAATTCTCAACGAACGATTTTCAAATTCATTTTCAAAAATCAGGTACTGCATATAAGTAAGAGAATAAAAAAAATCAATGCTGTTTAACATCCAAAACCTGCAGATTGAATTACAAAATCTTCTCCGATTGTTATAAGCAGGAATTAATCAGAATGAAAATTTTCCGCTGAATCTTCTGTCATTTGCAGGTAAGTAAGTATCACGTATATAAACAGGAGTTCAAAACGATAGTATCTTTGTTTTCAACTACGGCAGTTAGCCGTACAGATATGAATCCGAAGAATCTATTTATCAAAGACTATACTTACCAACTTCCATCTGAACGAATTGCAAAATACCCATTGCCGGAAAGAGATTCATCAAAATTGCTGATTTACCGGCATCAGAAAATCAAGGAAGATATTTACCGGAATCTTGCCGATTACATCCCGGAGAATTCATTACTGATTTTCAATAATACAAAAGTAATTGAGGCCCGTATTCTGTTTCAAAAGCCTACCGGAGGTGAAATTGAAATCTTTTGCCTGGCACCGGATGATAGTTATGAAGATATTGCTACGGCTTTATCACAACATGAAAAAGTTTTATGGAAATGTTTGATCGGAGGTGCATCAAAATGGAAACCGGGGCAACTATTACACAAACAAAATAGTTCGGCTACTTTAACTGCAAAATTTGTCTCCAAACAATCTGAATATTTTGTAGTTGAACTTTCATGGTCACCCTCTTATTTAAGCTTTTCAGAAGTATTACTTTTGATCGGCGCTATTCCTTTGCCACCCTATATCAAGAGAAAGTCAGAGCCATCTGACGCAGAACGCTATCAAACTATATATGCGCAAACGGAGGGATCCGTGGCTGCCCCTACGGCAGGACTGCATTTTACATCTCATCTATTTGACCAACTCAAAAGAAAAAACATTTTAACTGATTTTGTAACGCTGCATGTCGGCGCAGGAACATTCAAGCCGGTAAAGACTGATACAATCGGTGAACATGAAATGCATGCCGAATTTATAGATGTATCTTTACAGAGTATTGAAAAAATCCAAAATGCAATTACTGATTCAATCATAACAGTAGGCACCACTTCACTCAGAACCGTTGAAAGCCTGTATGCACTAGGATTGAAAATAAAATCAGATCCAACCATCACTCCTGACAATCTGAATCTAACTCAATGGGAAGTATATCAAACACCGGAACCTGACGTATCTGCAGAAGAATCGTTGAAATCATTGACATACTGGATGAAATTGCATTCTCTCAATAAGCTCGTTGCCAACACGCAGCTGATTATAGCACCGGGTTACCGGATGAAAATTGCTGACGCACTTATCACAAACTTCCATCAGCCGCAATCCACTCTTTTATTATTGGTGGCTGCTATGGCAGGCGATAACTGGAAAAACGTTTACAATTATGCGATGGAAAATAATTTCCGGTTCTTAAGTTACGGGGATGGATGTCTTTTGTGGAACGATTAATTTTCAGGTTGAAACATGTATTTTCTTAAGCGGAATTTCAATAACAAAAGTGCTTCCTTTTCCGGGCATACTGTCTGCTTTGATTTTGCCGCCAATAGCTTCTACGATGGTTTTTACATAACTTAACCCAAGCCCGAATCCTTTAACATTATGCAGATTTCCGGTGTGGGCTCTGTAAAATCGCTCAAAAATTTTCTTAACCGTTTCTTTATTCATCCCTATACCATTATCCTCAATTGTAATCACCAGGTCTTTTGCATCAGATTGTGTTGTAATGATCAACCGGGGGGGGACATTCTCTTTTGAATACTTAATCGCATTATCAATAAGATTGTTCAGTAAATTAGAAAAATGTATGTCATCTGCTTCAATCAGATCATTGTGGGCATTCAATAATAATTCAGCCTTGCCGGCTTTTTCTTCCAATTGCAATGTAAAGTTATCGGCAACATCTTTAATTACAGAATGAGCATGAACCGGTTTCAGTATTAATTCCACTTCCTGTTTTTCCAACTGTGATGCTTTTAAAATCGTTTCCACCTGGCGGTTCATTCGCTGGTTCTCTTCTTTAATAATAGAATTAAAATAACCTATTTTCTCCCGGTCCTGCAATACTTTTTCATTACGCATGGCATCAACTGCCAGTGAAATGGTAGCAATAGGTGTTTTGAACTCATGCGTCATATTATTAATAAAATCATTCTTGATATCCCCAAGTTTTTTCTGCCGCAACATGGTGCGAACAGTAAGATAAAACGCAGCAATAATGATGATGCTGAATAAAGCAGCCATAATAATATTCCAGCGTAATGATTGCAGCACTATGCTTTTTACCCCGGGAATAACAACAATCAGAATTTCATCAGGAGAAAGATTCTCTCCGGGTGTACCGGTCAGTGCTAATATCGGAGCTATATAAGAATAGTTATGAACTGTATCTGCAAAATAGGCATCAAACTTATCCGATCTCTTTTCAAAATAATCAATTCCACCCCTGTAATTCAAGGTGGAAAGCCCGAATTCAAAATTTACACCCTGCAGATTCTTTATATTAAAAGCTCTGCGGATTTTATCACTGATTTCAGCAACGGTAAACCGCTGCCCGATGGTAGGAGATTTAAATATATCGAAAGCAAAAGGATCCAATTGAAGATTCAGCCGGCTCTTTATACCCGTACCGGAAGAATAATTTCCTTTGCGCAATGCCAGGTCTTCAACAACCATTTTTGTCGCTTCTTCTACATTATGTTTCACTTGTTCCTGCCGGAGTAACACCATATTTCTTAACCAGGACATCTGAATTAAGATAATTCCCACCAGTGAGAGACTGATTAGAATTGTGATTATTGTAAACGTTTTTTTCACTGATGATCAGAGTTACAGCGTAAGATAACCGTTTTTGCGAAAAGGCATACCTGCAAAAATAATACGTGTCTTGTTCCAAAGGAATACAGAAAGAACAAGCTCAGCTTTTTTAACTTGATTTTAAAAAACGGGCAATTTATATCCTTCTAAAAGTAAATTTTATTCCGGAAACAGATAAAAATTAAAATCTTGTTTTTAAAGACAAGTTTTCATGCTATATTGAATTATGATTGACCTCGCACCCGGAATATTACTGATTGCAGATCCCTTTTTAAAAGATCCGAACTTTTTGCGAACTGTTGTTTTCATGTGTGAGCACCAGGAAGAAGGCAGTTTTGGTTTTGTTCTCAATCGTAAATATGAAAACACATTAGATGAGTTGATCCCAGAGTTGGAAGGACATCAATTACCGGTGTATTATGGAGGCCCGGTCCAAATGGATACAATTCATTTTTTACATCAATACCCTACCGAAATTCCGGGGGGCGTTGAAGTGATAAAAGGAGTATTCTGGGGTGGCGATTTTCCAACTATTATAGAACTGATTAAAACTGAACAGTTGGATTTTAAAAAAATCAGGTTCTATATCGGGTATTCCGGCTGGAGTGACGGACAATTGCAAAATGAAATGAATGAAAAGACCTGGCTTACTGCACAAGCAACAAAGAAACTGATTTTTCACCCTAACCATACACAGATCTGGAAAGATTCACTACGTCAATTGGGAGGGGATTACGAGATCATGATCAATTTTCCCATTGACCCACAATTGAATTAACGCATTTTTTACGTCCATATACCTATTACATTTATCTATTCAAACTAAAAATGTAAGTGTTATTCTTTGTTCATTAGAATTATTGAACAGCCCGGCAGGTTTTGCCCTTAGTTAATTTGAAAAAAGTTGCGATAAACCATATACTCCAACGCAAAAAATTGATAGGATGCTAATTATAAACGCTGTATTATAAAAAATTCCTGAAGGCATAAACGCAGCTCTTCTACTTCGAAATTGTATAGCAGCATAAACTATCACAAATAGCATTATTGAACCCACTATACCACCGAAGACAATCATGATAACCGGCAACTTGATGAAAAGATACATCAACGCCCAAATCAAAGGAATAATCCAGGCAAACCAACCAACTACTTTTTTACGCTTCTTCAAATCAAAAAAATTGATCCATCCCAATTGCCCGAAAATATCTGGAAATATCCGGGTCCATGCCCCCAAAGATGCAAATACACTTGAGAATAACACAAAGAATGCACCAACAAGGTAAATGATTTTTGCGCCTGGTCCCAGGGATTGAGTATAGATAAGCGCCAAAGTCTCAATTACTCCATTCCCCTCAGGAATAACGGATCTTCCATGAAGCACGGCGGCCCCCAATAAATAGAAAGCTGCTGTGACCACTGTGTAAATGATCATGGCAACAATGGCATCCAGGTACATTACATTGATCCAGCCCCGGGCCCGTTTCTTCCATTCTTTAGTATCATTTTTTGGACCAGTGTATGCAGCATATCCTTTTTCAATACACCAGTAATTATAAGCCACAACTTCATCAGCGCCTACACCTGTAATACCAAAGGCACCAAAAGCAACTGCAACGATAGCCGGGGGCATTTTGAATTGCAAACCGCCCCAAACATCAGCCACTGAAAAACTGAAACTGGTAAATTGTAGCATAAACATAGCGGTAAGGGTAGTAATGGTAAAAGCAGCAATCGTCAGCAGCGATACTTTTTCTATCATTTTATAATATCCCTTAAATATCATTGCTGAAGTACCAAGAGCTATAATGAATATCCATATATAGATTGGAATGGCTGGGAAAAGCATGTACAAAACAATAGCCGAACCACCCAGTATGCCGCCGATCTGAATAATTTTTAAGGACAACAAAATAAATACTGTCCAGACAAGCCAATTGCCTTTTCCAGTCCGGGTTTCGGACAATTCTTTGAACGACCGCATAGCTGTTTGTCCTGTTAAAATGGCTCTTTTCCCAAATTCCAACTGCACTGCCACCTTCATCAGGCAACTTATAATGATAATCCAAAATGCAATGAAACCGGCTTTTGCACCTAAAATTGTAGTAGCAATTAATTCACCTGAACCTACAATAGAAGCCGAAAGGATAAATCCAGGCCCGAGAAACTTTAATCTCCCCAATAAAGAAGATGGAGGTTCTTTGACTTTGTTTTCAGTAATTACATACGTGTCTGTAACCATAAGGGATGTAAGTTATCAATATTTTAAACACAACTTTTATTATACTGAGTTTCTTTATGACAAAGTAAATCCGTTTATTCCATCAAACCGTTTTCTTAAATAAAGTATCAGCTAACAACTAGGATCACTTGTCTCATTGAAGCGGAATTGAATTAAATTGCAACCTTAATTAAGTTTCTATGAAACGATTTTTATTTACTTCAGCTTTGGGTCTAACGATAATTCTTTCCTCCTGTGAAACATTGAAAAAGGTAGCATCGCTGATTTCTCCATCAGAATTTGAAATGGTGACCGGGCTCAAAGATGCATTGACACAAGGTTTGTTTAAAAGCTTTAATGCTTTTGCAGACCCGAATGGAAATCCATTAGTTCGTTTTGTATTTCCCGGAGATGCTGCAAAGATTGAAAAGACGCTGCGGGATCTTGGGTTGGATAAAATGATTGGCAATATAACTGCAAAATATACTCATGCCATGTCATCTGCTGTCAGTGCAGCTAAACCGATTTTTATAAATTCTGTCAAACAAATGAGTATTAAAGATGCTGCAAAAATTTTAATAACCGATAATACTCATGCTGCTACCGATTATTTCAAAACGAGTATGAGTCCTGAATTGATGGTCGCTTTTCGTCCGATTGTTGACAGCACTGTTAAAACAGAAGGCGCTGCTACCGAATGGAATAACCTCGTAAATATTTATAACAAAATTCCTTTCATCAGCAAACCGCTTGAAGGCAACCTGACCGATTTCATTTCTGCAAGAGTAATTGATGGAATGTTCCTGATGGTGGGTAATGAAGAAGAAAATATCAGGACTAAGTATGAGTTTCGCAAAACGGATATGATGAAAAAAGTATTTGGTTATGCAGAGGAAGAATTAAAAAGAAGAGCTTCTCAGCAAACAAAATAAAAAATCCCGGAATTGGAGAACCGTGAAAGGTGTTTTTAAAAAAAGGAATACTGATTTCCCGGTTTGGCTATTCTAAAGAGGTTGCGCCTTCTACCAGTACAGTAACTCTGTTATTCAATACTTCTACAAAGCCGCCACGGATCTCAAATTGGGCCACATCATTTTGTTTGTTTTTCAGAATCTTTAATTTTCCGGCTTTCAGGGCACTTACTAATGGAGCATGCTTTTCCAGCACTTCAAAACTGCCACTGATGCCCGGCATCTGTACGCCATACACTTCACCACTGTATATTTTTTTTTCAGGAGTAAGTATTTCTAAGGTCATAGAAACAAGTATTGAGAAGTTTAGTATTCAGTACTTAGATTATTCTTCAACTTTTAGGCTATTGTAAAAAGCTAAAATCATTTTATAAATCTGTAAAGCCTCATCAATTAGCGATTCATAAATATCTTTTGTTAAATAATTGACTCTAAAAGCAAGTTCTATTTGAGTTTGTGATTCATTAATTGATCCCATTGAAAATTCTAAAAATCTTTTAAACTGTTTGTTGGTACCTCTTCCCGCACCTTCAGAAATATTACTTGGAACAGAGACTGCACAACTTCTAAGCTGAGAAGTAAGCCCATATTTTTCTTCTTTTGGAAAATTTGCACTTATCTCATACACCTTGACCACATATTCCATGGAACGCTGCCAAATTTTTAGTTCTCTGTAATTGTGCATTCCCATATCTAGATATCTTAATACTAAATACTTTGTACTGGTCTTTTATCCCTGCGCTGCTGCCAGCAATTTCTTTCCTTTTTCCATAGCATCATCAATAGAACCTACCAGGTTGAATGCCGCTTCAGGATATTCATCAACTTCACCATCCATAATCATATTAAATCCCCGAATGGTTTCTTCAATAGGAACCAGCACACCTTTCAATCCCGTGAACGCTTCAGCGACATGGAAAGGCTGAGATAAGAAACGCTGAACTTTCCGGGCTCTTGCCACTGTCATCTTATCATCATCACTCAATTCATCAAGACCCAGGATAGCGATAATATCCTGTAATTCTTTATAGCGTTGTAAAATTAATTTTACCCGGTTTGCACAACTATAATGAGCATCACCTACAATTTTCGGAGTCAATATCCGGGAAGTGGAATCCAGTGGATCCACTGCAGGATAAATTCCAAGGTCAGCAATTTTTCTTGATAATACTGTTGTGGCATCCAGGTGAGCAAAGGTTGTTGCCGGCGCCGGATCCGTAAGGTCATCTGCCGGTACATATACTGCCTGCACTGACGTAATTGAGCCATTTTTTGTTGATGTAATTCTCTCCTGCATTAGTCCCATTTCAGTTGCCAACGTTGGTTGGTAACCCACAGCGGAAGGCATCCGGCCCAACAGTGCAGAAACCTCTGAACCTGCCTGCGTAAAACGGAAGATGTTATCAACAAAGAATAAGATATCACGACCTTTTCCTTGTCCGTCACCATCACGATAGTATTCAGCAATAGTCAAACCGCTCAATGCTACTCTTGCTCTTGCGCCGGGCGGCTCGTTCATTTGACCGAATACAAATGTTGCTTTGGAATCAGACAGGTCTTCCATATTCACTTTGCTCAGATCCCATCCGCCTTTTCCCATACTTTCTTTGAATTCTTCACCATATTTCATAATGCCGGCCTCAATCATTTCACGCATCAGGTCATTTCCTTCACGGGTTCTTTCTCCAACACCTGCAAACACTGATAAACCGGAATAAGCTTTCGCAATATTGTTGATCAATTCCTGGATTAAAACTGTTTTTCCAACACCGGCGCCACCAAACAAACCGATCTTACCGCCTTTTGCATAAGGTTCGATAAGGTCAATAACCTTTATACCTGTAAACAATACCTCTGATGATGTACTAAGGTTTTCAAATGCAGGTGGCAGGCTGTGAATCGGTCGGCCATTAACTTTAGAAACAGCGGGTAACCCATCAATAGCGTCACCGGTTACATTGAACAAGCGACCCTTGATATGCTCGCCTGTTGGCATAGCAATCGCTTTCCCGGTATCTGTAACTTCCGTGCCCCGAACTAATCCTTCCGTTCCATCCATAGCTATACAGCGAACACTGTCTTCACCAAGATGTTGCTCCACTTCTAATACCAAAGTATCGCCATTATCTCTTTTTAATTCTAAAGCGTTATAAATTTCAGGAAGAGTGCCGTCAAACTGAACGTCAACTACAGCGCCGATTACCTGTTTGATTTTACCTTTTTTTGACATTGCTGAGGGGGTTTATTTCAGGGCGCAAAGGTAAGGGGGACAACCTGATTTTCAATACCAAAAAAAATGTTTTTTTGGGTTGTGGAAAGAGGGTTGAAAGCTTCCGGAATATTCCCTGTTCTCACCCCGTTCCCCTAACGTTTTTTGATAATTCGGAGAAAGCAGCCACTATCGTCAACTTCCCTATAAATCACTGACCGGATTTCAAAATAAAATATACATTGCATCAAACGAAACTAAAAATGAAAAGAATACTTTATTTCAGTTCAATAGCTCTGTTAGTGGCCTGCAACAATGGCACGGATTCCGATCAAACAAAAGAAATAAAACAATATTCCATAGAGCAGTTTTATAAGAGTTCACAGGCCATGGGTGGATTTATATCAACTGACGACAGCAAATTGCTGCTTACCAGCAATGAAAGCGGGATTTTTAATGTCTATGAAATAAATATTACCAGTGGTCAGAAAAAAGAGCTTACCCATTCCACAAAAGAATCAGTTTTTGCAAACGATTATGTACCCGGTTCTGCCCACTCAATTTATAGTTCGGATAAGGGAGGAAACGAAAACGATCACTTATTTCTTCTAAAAACAGATGGCACTGTAAGAGACTTAACACCGGGTGAAAAAGAGAGAGCCGCCTTTTCAGGATGGAGCCGGGATAATAAATTCATGTATTACACCTCCAATAA
Organism: Bacteroidota bacterium; assembly: GCA_018267515.1. Taxonomy (GTDB): domain Bacteria; phylum Bacteroidota; class Bacteroidia; order Chitinophagales; family Chitinophagaceae; genus UTBCD1. The sequence goes on from JAFDYJ010000053.1 coordinate 20,673, forward strand.
AAGAGATCCCAGGTTTTTCGATTTATATAAGATGGATACAGCCACCTGGACACCTAAAATGATCTATACAAATGAGTCTGGTTTTGACATAGGAGCATTGTCAGATAATGAAAAATACCTGGCCTTAGTCCAAAATATAACTACCTCACAAACTCATCTATTCATTCTTGACCTGCAGAGCAAACAATTGAGAAAAATAGACAATGATAGCAGTGAAAGCGCAAACAGACCATTACAATTTTCTTTAGATAATCAGTCGCTCTATTATACTACTGATGAAGGAAGCGAATACCAGCACATCATGAAATACAATATTGCAAGCGGTGCGAAAGAAAATTTCTTTTCCACCAAATGGGATGTCATGTATATGTACACTTCACGAAATGAAAAGTACAGGGTGATTGCTGTCAATGAAGATGGGCATAACAAACTTTATGTTTTTGATCATAAAACCGGCAACCCGATTGATTTTCCAAAAATTGAAGATGGAGATATACAGACTGTAAGTATTTCAAATAGCGAAAATAAAATGAGCCTGACAGTCGGAGACGATAAATCACCCAATAATATTTATATATACGACTTTACTACAAAAGACCTGAAAAAACTAACCAATACTTTAAACCCGGAAATAGACGCCAATGATCTTGTATCGGCCACTGTGGTCCGGTATAAATCTTTTGATGGTTTAGAAATCCCTGCCATTTATTATAAACCACATCAGGCGAGTGCAAAGAACAAAGTTCCTGCATTAGTATGGGTACATGGCGGGCCGGGTGGTCAATCCCGAACCGGTTATTTTGCGTTGATCCAGTTCCTGGTCAATCATGGTTACGCAATATTGGCCGTCAACAACCGTGGAAGCAGCGGTTATGGAAAATCTTTTAATAAAATGGATAACCGAAATCATGGTGATAAAGATTTAAATGACTGTGTTTGGGGCAAAAAATTTCTTGCCGGACTTGATTATATAGACTCATCGAAAATTGGAATTATTGGCGGTTCTTATGGAGGATATCTGACGTTAGCTGCCCTGGCATTTAAGCCCGATGAGTTCAAAGTTGGCGTTGACCTGTTTGGTGTCACCAATTTTCTGAGAACATTAAAAGAAATACCTCCATACTGGGAGTCATTTAAAAAAGCGTTGTACGAAGAAATTGGAGATCCTAATACTGAAGATACTGTAAGGTTGAAACAATATTCTCCATTACTGCATGCTTCCAATATTAAAAGACCTTTAATGGTATTGCAGGGTGCAAATGATCCCCGGGTACTGAAAATTGAAAGTGACGAAATTGTTGAGGCTGTTAAGAAAAATAATATACCGGTTGAATATGTGGTCTTCGAAGACGAGGGTCACGGTTTTGTAAAAAAGGAAAACGAAATTAAAGGGTATGGTCAGATTTTAATTTTCCTTGACAAATACCTGAAAGCCGGATCCGAAGGAATCAAAAAGGATCAGTAAAATTAGTTCGAAATCAAAAGCTTTATCGCCTGTATGATTCGCATACTGAGATTTGAAGTGTCCTTATTTCAAGAACACAGGGACATTCAAATCAACATTTATCCTTATTTCTTTTTCCTCAATACTCTTTTATGCTGCTTAAGCTAATGAGGTGTTATCATTATTCGTTGTTTCTTTTACATTTGCCGTTCAATTGTTTTTATGCAACTGGTGGAAGTTAAAGACAGGCAGACTGGTAAAGACTTTCTGAAAGTAAATGTTATTATCAATGGGATGAGCCCCGGCTATATTCGTCCTCTTGATAAAGATGTTTCTTTTGTATTTGATAAAAACAAGAATAAAGCCTTTCGCTATGGTGAAACAATCCGATGGATTTTGCTAGACAAGGAAGACCAACTGATTGGCCGTATCGCCGCCTTTGTCAATAAAAAATACAAAACCATCGGAGATGATGTGCCGGTAGGGGGCATCGGCTTTTTTGATTGTATCAATAATCAATTTGCTGCGGATATGCTGTTTGATGTTGCCAGGCATTGGTTGATGCAAAAGGGAATGCAAGCCATGGACGGCCCGATCAACTTTGGAGAAAGAGACCGTTGGTGGGGGCTGGTCGTTCAGGGAACGGAAATTCCTCCGATGTATTGTATGAATTTTAATCCACCTTATTATCAGCAGTTATTTGAAAACTATGGCTTCAAAAAATTCTTTAACCAGATTTGTTTTGCTTTAAAGGTGAAAGAGAGATTACAGCAGAAGTTCTTTGACCGGCATGCAGAATGTGCAGCAGATCCCAATTTCAGTTCAGCGCATATAAAAAAAAATCAGCTGGAAAAATTTACCAGGGATTTTACCATTGTTTACAACAAAGCCTGGGCCGGTCATGGCGGGATGAAACAACTGGAAGAAAGGGTAGTTCTTAAAATGTTTAGGAACATGAGACAGGTAATGGATGAGCGAATTAACTGGTTTGTATATTACAAAGGAGAGCCTATTGGTATCTGGATCAATTTGCCTGATTTGAATCAGTGGTTCAAATACCTGGATGGAAACTTCAACCTTTGGAGCAGATTGAAATTTTTCTGGATAAAAACAACCATAAGAAATAAAAAATTTACCGGGCTCGTCTTTGGAGTAGTACCTGAGTTTCAGGGCAAGGGAGTAGACAGCTATTTAATAGTAGAAAGCGCTAAAATGGTACAAGGGGTTCACATTGAAAACGGAATTTATAAAAACGGGACCCCCATTTATGATGATTATGAAATGCAATGGGTCGGCGAGTTTAATCCCAAAATGATCAATGTTGCTGAAGCATTAGGAACTTACAGAAGTCGTATTCTCACAACGTACCGCTATTTATTTGACAGAGCTAAAGAATTTAAACCTCACCCGGTGCTTACATAAAAATTTATTCACAACTGTTTTCTTTTCCCGATGAATTAAGAGGGTTTCTTAAATTGCAGGTCCATGGATAAATTTATCGTTTCAGCAAGAAAGTACAGACCACAGACTTTTGATACAGTAGTTGGGCAATCACATATAACCACTACACTGAAAAATGCAATCAGGAATCACCAACTGGCCCATGCTTTTTTATTTTGCGGCCCCCGGGGTGTGGGAAAAACTACCTGTGCCCGTATTCTGGCAAAAACCATCAATTGTGAACATCCCACAAAAGAGGGAGAAGCCTGTAATAAATGTAATTCCTGTAAATCCTTTAATGAAGGTACCTCGCTGAATTATTTTGAATTGGATGCCGCCTCTAACAATTCTGTAGATGATATACGTGAACTGGTAAACCAGGTACGTTTCGTACCTCAAAGCGGGCAATATAAAGTATATGTAATAGACGAGGTACATATGCTTACTTCAAATGCCTTTAATGCATTTTTAAAAACATTGGAAGAACCCCCGCCCTATGCCATTTTTATTTTAGCTACTACAGAAAAACATAAAATTATTCCCACTATTCTCAGCCGCTGCCAGATTTTCGATTTCAAACGCATTACTATTGATGATACCGTAGAACATCTTAAGGCAATCTGCAGCAAAGAAGATATAACAGCCGATGATCCCTCACTACATGTGATAGCACAAAAAAGTGAAGGCTGCATGCGTGATGCACTTAGCATCCTGGATAAAATTGTAAGCTTTACAAATGGGCAATTGAATTATTCCAATACACTGGAACATCTCAACATTCTGGACGATGACTATTATTTCAAGCTGATGGATTATATTCTGCAACAGGATCTTGCAGCAGCCCTGTTGTTGTATGATGAAATCAATCGCAAGGGTTTTGACGGCGAGCTGGTACTAATTGGATTTGCAGAGTTTATTCGAAACCTGCTGGTGAGTAAAGATGAAAAAGTAGCCGGTCTATTGGAGGTTGTGGAAAGCTTTAAAGAAAAATATATTAAAACAGCAAAAAATGCATCCGCTGCAGTTTTGGTCAGCGCATTGAATATTCTGAACCAGGCTGAACTTAACTATAAAGTTTCACGCAATAAAAGATTGCTTGTTGAACTGACACTCATCAAACTTTGTTACCTGCAACAGGCAATTGAACTTACTTCAGAAGGAGGCGGTATCACAAAAAAAAAAGTAGTTGAAACCCCTCTGGCCTTTCGCATTGCAGCTATTAAGCCTTTTAATAAGAAAGAAGAAAATAAGCTCGCAAAAACAAAATCCCGGACTTCGGATGCAAAATTAATTGTAGATACAACAACCGGGAAAAAAAACAAGCCTGAAAAATCATTAGTTACTGAAGAACTGCCATCCTATCCTCAGCCTCAGTCAAACAGTACAACTAATCCGGCTAATTCCAGGCTGGTTGCTCTTGATAAACTCAGGGATCAATTCAGAAACAATGGTGACAATTCAAATGATAAAATGAATCACCCGCTGCAAGCTGAGCAATTACAAATGGCTTGGACTGATTATATACAGATTCTGAAAGATGCTAAAAATCCTGCTGTTCCAAGTTTTGAACGTTCAATATTACGGGTGAAAGATGCTGAATCTTTTGAAGTAGTCAGTAATAATAATCTGGAACAAAAATTTATTGAAAAAGAACGCAATAAGCTTTTTTCCTTTCTCAAACATCAATTACACAACAATCTCCTCCGGTTTAATGTAATCGTGTCAGACAATCCTTCAGAACAAATTACAGGCGAAGTTCCATTAACCATCAGTCAACAATTTCAAAAAATGGCAGAGCAGTATCCGCTGCTTAAAGAACTCAAAGACAGGTTGGGGCTCGAGCTGGACTATTGACATTTATCAAATACTTTCGAAATATCACTATACATCGCTATATAGTAAACTTTCTAATAAAATAGAGTACTTGTAGTATTGACATTATTTATGAAATGAAGTTCTTTTGTATTAAGAACGTTATACTATGCAATTAATGATGTATTTAGGAAATGACCTGATTGAAGCCATCACCTTAGAGCCGGATCGTATCTCCAAACCCGGCTATCTTGGCAATTTCAAAAGAGCATTGAAAGAAAAATATAACGACCTGATTCTTCAACAAGGTGAAAAGCCGGAATTTCTTGTAGCAGAACCTATCAGGAAAGTAACGGTCCTGCCTAAAAAAATAAGTTGATATTTCTATCTTTTTAAAGATTACCAAACCCGAACCAGGACTCCTTGTTATGGATATCAATTAAGCCGCTACTTCAAACTAAAAAAAAGCCCGCTTTTGGCGAGCTTCGTTTACACCCGGTAAATAAGAAAATTTTATCCTTGCCTTCTTTCTGATCTGCCAGTTCTGCCGAAATTTCTATTTCCACGGTCCCGACTTCCATTATCACGGCGTTCAAATTTCCGGGGCTCTTCAATTTTTCTTTGTTGACTATTATTCTGATCTCCCCAACTACGCCTTTCATTAGTTCGACTGTTGTCCTGAGTCGGTTGTTGCCTCTTCTCAAATGGTTTAAAACTTCTATCACTGTTATTGTTATTATTGTTCTGATTGTTACTTCTATCCTGAAATTTACGGCGATCAGAATTTTGCCCCGTATTTTGATCTTGTCTTTGCCTTTGTCCAAAAGGATTTGCCTGGTCTTGATTATTTCTTTGAGGGAGATTGTTAGTCCTTTCCTCACCAGGATTCCTGTCTTTTCTTCCCTGCCATCCGGTATTATCATTTTCCGGCTTTATTGGATTGTTATTATTTGTTTCTTTCTGCCCAGGCAAATTATTATGCCTGTTAAATGCATTATCACTCCTCTCCCATCTTTCATTTTGCTGAGGAGTTGTATTGTAGCGGCTAAAACTCCGTGGAGCGAACTGATTGTTATCATTTTTTTCTACATTTGGGCGATACATAGTGATGGAATTATTTCTGAAATCTGTTCTCCCGGGCCGGTCTGAGTCACGAAATGAAACGGAACGGATTCGTTCATGAGTGTATCGTTCCACTTCTGAACGGCGAGGGCCGTTAACAAAGACATTACGACTCCGGCTTCCATAGAAATTATAGTTATTTATAATGGTGGTATTATGTATGATATTAACATTCATCCGGGGACTGACACAGTAATCATAGATCCGGCGTGAAGTAATATATCTTCTCGGAGCAAAGCACCAATAGTCAACGGGCGGCGCATAGCTGCCGATTGAAATATTGATTGATATTCCCGGCCGTAATGGGGCCCAGCCATAATAATCACCTCCTCCTCTCCATGCTACCCAGGCGGGTGACCAATCGTATCCCGGCATCCAAAGCCAACCATAGGCCGGATCAAAAAACCAACGTCCATAATGGAATGGGGCCCAGCCCCAATCATAATCGGATACCCAGATCCATTCGTATTCATCTGACCATTCCCAATGCCCCATTGTACTATAGGGGCGAAAGCCGGATCCTACATTCGGGTTCCATACATATCCATATTCCGGGTAATCAATCCAGTGGCCATAAGGACTCAGATTGTCATAAAATACCTGGAATGAAATTCCCGCTGAAACCTGAGCTGATGCCGTATTACGAAACGGCATCAACAGTGCCATGGCAATAGCAACGATTGAGACTTTTAAAATTTGTTTCATAGAAATTCTTTTTACGGTTAAAAAAATGTTTCACAACTCCTGTGAAGTAAGACTCGATTACTATGCCATTGTTAGGAATGGATAACGGCTTTTAAGAAATTATTATGAAAAAGCTTCCAACTCAATTTTGAATTGATCTGAGTAAAACAAAATTGGATATGGACTATTTCAAAAAATATCAATAGTCAACCCGAACCATTGCATATAAAAACAAAATGCCGTGGGTCCTTATTTAAGAAACAATGCCGGTTATGAACTATTTCTTCACATTAACATTTACGGTAGTAGCTAATTTGCTTCCATATGATCTGTGAATCCCATCAGCAAATTGTAAAGTGAGTTTATGTTTACCGGGTGTTAGTTTTATTTCAGCTTCTGTCTGCCCTTTTCCATAATGAATATGTGCTGAGTCTGTAGGAACTACGGTTCCGAGTGCCAGAGAATCTTCAGCATCAATGAAAATGTGGAAATGGCCGCTACCCGCTACAACAGGCCCGATGGTATCTACGCTCATCTTATCCACTCCCATTTCAACTTTGAAAGGTGAACTGATAGTAGCATTATTCTTTACATTCTTAAAAAATACCCGTGCACCTTCAGTAACAGCAGGCACACCCGAAACACTTGAACTATTCATATTCATACTATGAGAAGTATCGCTCTTCATGGTATTTAAAGAATCAGTACCATTTGCGGATTCCTTTCCGGAATTATTACAGGAAGCCAGAACTAAAGAACAAACAGCAACAAAAATTAATTTCCTTTTCATACTTGATTTTTTTTTCAAAGGTAATCTAATCCGGCGATGACTATACCAAGTAAATGTTATGCACTTGTGAACAGTAGGTACTGTAAACTAATGCCCGAAAACATTTTCCTATAATACTTCGGTAGATCTTATCAGAAATTCACTTTCCCTTCAAATGATGTCTTACATCTAAATTCAGGGTCTGATGACAAAAAAAAGCCAGTTCTGAATAAAAAGACAGTAAAAGATTGTTTTAGAAAATTAAGTTCTTTTACAATTTCAGCAGATATTTGAAACATGAAAAGAATTTTATTTTTAAATCTTCTACAAGTAGTTCTGGTATTAACAGGATTGCCCGGTACAGCACAAATTATCAACGTTGAAAATGCCAGAATGCAATCAGACAGCATTGGGTGGATGGGTGGTGCAAGTGCAAGTTTTTCATTCAATAAATCAGAACAAAACGTTTTCAGCTTGAATATGAGTGCCCACCTGCAATACAAAACAAAAAAAGATCTCTGGTTAATTTTAGGAAACTACGGCTATTTAAGGGGTGGAAGTAAGAGATATTTATCAAACCGGTTTTTGCATTTCCGGTATAACCGAAAGCTGACACCCTGGCTTAGATGGGAAGCTTTTTCACAGGTTCAAAAAGATCTTGTCACCGATATTAAATTAAGGTCACTTACCGGTACCGGCCCCCGTTTTAAAATTGTTTCCACAAAAAAGCTACATCTTTATGCGGCAGCCCTCCTAATGTATGAAATCGAATCAGAGGCAACTTCTCCTGTTATCAAACATTTCAACTGGAGAAGCAGTAATTATATTTCCTTTACTATTTTACCCAATGAGAATATGGAGATTATCAGCACAACATATTTTCAACCCCGGCTGAACCTGTTAAAAGATTTCAGGTTGTTAAATGATTTAAACCTGAGAATAAAAACAGGTAAGCGGTTTTCAGTTTCTCTTCAATGGAATTTAATTTATGATCAGTTTCCTGCTGGCACAGCACCAAATACAATTTATACTTTTCAAAGTGGCTTTAATTACCAGTTTTAAAGAAAAAATTTCATCATATATAAGAAATATAAGCCCGGCCGGAATAATACCGGTATTTCCGGGAATCATATTTTGTTCCGCAGAATATAGAATGAATAAACCCGTTCAATTCCACCTGTTGAGTATGGAAAATTTTCCGATCCGGGTTTGTTTTAAAAAAAAATTGAATTCGCCGATCTCTGCTTTTATAAACGACCAGGCTATCATCCTCTTTTACTGAAAATGAAAAATCATTTTGTAAATCTTTTAAAAATAAATGACTCCTGTACCAGGTACCCCCGGTTGCTGACACAACCGGTTTTTCATTATACAATGCGATACTGTCATTATAAGCAAAAATATTTAGTGCCGAACCTTTAACCTGCTGAAGCCAGTTCTTCAGTTTTGAATAATAACTACTGTCATAACCATAATCACTATCAAGAAAGCTGATACGCTTTATTTTTTCCGGTATCATTTTGACTCCTTGCAGATATCCAAAAATAAAACTTCCGCCTCCGCTATGGCCGTTCAGATAAATAATAGTACTCCTCGATTTCACCATGCCTGATATGGAATCAACAAGGTGTGGGATTAATTGCAGAAACCCGGGGTGCTTTTGCTTCCAGGCAGGCCAGCTTTTTAAATTATTCTCAAGGTAAACAACAACAAAATTTTTTCTTTTGAGGATTTTCCTGACAAATTCTGTCTGTGCCCTGATGTGCTGAATATCAAAGCGCCAATCGTCACCATCCCGGATCTTCTTCCCCATCGTTTGTTCAGTAGTGTTACCATTTGGCAATGCATAAAAAACGATAATTGTCTTCTTATGTGATGAATAATTTAAAGGCTTGTCAATGGTGATCTTAATATCACCATGAATACGGAACGAATCAATACCAGGTATAATTTTTTGAGCATTTATATGCAATACTGAAAAAAGAAAAGCGATACTAATGGTTAAATTAGTTTTCAATTTTGGTTGTTTGGCTGAAGATACAAGCAAAAAAAAATACAAAGCTGAAAATAACTGTATTGGAAGCCAACGAGACTCGTAACTATTGCCTGGAATTATCATATTTAAAAAGGCCCATTAATCCTAGTTTAACTTACGGGAAATTAACAGGTTGCAATTGAAGAATAGAAATTCGTAAAAACCCTTAAACAGCCTTTTATTTTTTTGAATAAATAGTAAACAAATTCAGATATTTTTTTATCTTTGTTTCAGATCAATCCAACCTTATTTAAATCACAGACCCTTTATTGTTTCTCGCAGATCCGGTACCAAATGGAAGCCGTAAACTCAATTATGAAACTTTAAAACATCTGTGTATGAAAAAAGTTTACTCATTACTTCAAAATCCTGATGTACAAGGCGCAATTACAATTGCTCTGATCGTCAGCGTAATTGTTGTAGCTTTTATTTTAACATTAGGAAAGTAGATTAGAGGATCCCAGCTTATTTTCTCCATGTGGAGAATTACGGGCTTTACACTCAGATGTAAAGCTTTTTTTATATCCGGTTTTCAACATCACGGATCATATTTTCTACTAAAATTTTCTCCATACATTTAAAATGTCCTAACGGACATTTTTTATACCCGATTTTTGAACAGGGCCGGCACCATAGATTCCTGGTTTCAACAATAGAATAAGGTGATTGCTTTTGAGTTGCTAAAAAATTATCTCCATAATAAGGATACATCCCAAATTCAGGCACCGTATTACCCCATAATGAAACTACTGGTTTCCTGAAAGCCGCAGCAATATGCATCAGCCCGGTATCATTGCTCACTACCACCTTTGCATTTCTGACTAAACAAGCACTCTCATTCAGGCTGAATTTTCCACAAGCATTATAAACTTTCACCGGATCAACAGAAGCAATCTCAACTCCCATTTCCTGATCTACTTTTCCTCCTAATAATATTACCGGATAATTAATACGGTTGCAGAACTCTTTCCATTTGTGCACAGGTAACTGTTTGGTACTGTATGAAGCCCCGATCACACAGCCAATATATCCTGCAGAATGAGATAAAGGAATATCTCCTTTTTTAATTTCATCATCCGGGCCAATAAAATAATCCATTCCCTCCCCATCGTTTTTAACTCCAAAATATTCTACTGTCTTCATTTCCCGGTCCACAATGTGCAATTCAGGTAAAATATTAATTTTAAAACCGGTTAAGAGATATTTTTCAATATTGAGTTTATTTAATGAAAATGATTTTTTCTTCAGCCTGTTTTTAATCCGGAGCGTTCTTACGTTATGATGCAGATCAATGATATAATCAAAATCTTCATCTGCCAATTCATGCATCATCAACCCCCAGCTATGATCCAGCACATGAATCTTATCAATATAGGGATTATGTTTTACGACAGGATAGAATGACTTCTTAACCAAAAAATGCAGCTTTACATCCGGAACTTGTTTTTTTAAACAACGGACCACCGGCGTTGTAAGTACAATATCTCCAATAGAAGAAAAGCGGATAATGAGAATTTTCATGATCGTGACCCAGGAATTATCTTTTGAAACTATTTAATCGAAAAAGCGAAGTTAAATAATCAATAACTCAGGATTCCACATAATTCAGATCCTTGTGATAGGTTTCTTCCGTAAAATAGAAAGCAATCAAGGTAATTATCATTACAACAATTCCTGTTACAATACCGCTTTTGATAAGAGGCCATTGCCAATCTTTTTGAAAAAGATTCAAAAACATAAGATTGATCAGTGGCAACGCACCACGAACCATATTCGGGATTGTGGTAGCCGCAGTAGCACGGAGATTGGTGCCGAATTGTTCTGCACCCATTGTAACGAATACTGCCCAGAAACCCGTACTGAATCCCAGCAATGCACAAATCCAATACATCCTGGAATCAGAATTATTAAAAGGACTGAAAAACAATATCAAGGAAGCAGCTGTAAGAAAGTAATATAAAAGCAAAGCCTTTTTTCTGCTTTTAAAGAGCTGGCAAATAAATCCTACGACAATATCTCCAATCGCAATAGCAGCATATGCAAACATGATAGACCTTCCTGAATCTATTGTAGTACTACCATAAAGCTTTCCGGCAAACTTATCACTTTGATTCACTACAATACCAACAACATACCAGGTTGGTAATCCAATCAGAATAGCAAAAATGTATTTTTTGAAACGCCGTGCATTTGAAAAGAACATAAAGAAATTGCCCCGGGTAACATTCAGTTGTTTTACCTGTTTAAACATTCCGGATTCTGAAACTGCAATACGTAAGATCAATAATACGATTCCCAATCCTCCACCAATCTTATAACACAACCTCCAGTCATGGTCTGAGAATTGAAAAGTAAAATAAGCGGCAATAGCACCACTCAATCCGATGCCTGCAACCATAGAAGTACCGATGCCTCTTTTGTATTTCGGCATGTGTTCACTTACTAAAGTAATGCCGGCCCCCAATTCACCTGCTAAACCTAACCCTGCTGCAAACCGGCACCAGGCATATTGATCCACCGTTTGAACATAACCTGTTAAAAAATTTGCCACAGAATATAAAATTATTGAGCCAAATAATACGGAAAGTCTTCCCCGTTTATCACCTAACACACCCCAAATAATACCTCCTAACAATAAGCCGACCATTTGTAAATTGATAACATAAGTGCTGTCCACCAGCATGGTGGCATCTGTAGAGCCCACACTTTTCATACTGGGAGCCTTAACTATAGTAAATAATAACAAATCATAGATATCAACAAAATAGCCGAGAGCTGCCACAATCACTATGATGTTGAAAATAGAACCTGATTTTTTTTGTTCTGATTCGTTATTCATCTGGAGGAAGAGTTTTGGTTTCCGACTTATTTTTCTTAACAAAAAATATCCTGTATAAAACCGGTAACGTTGTAACTAACACGATCCCTACGGTTATTGCTTCGATGTGATCTTTCAATTCAAATCCGAATTGGCTCTTTACCCACTGATTCAATAAATGTCCACCGAGCATCATGGAAGAAACCCAACACAAGCTGCCAACAATATTATAAAACATAAATACCGGTTTACTCATCTTAACCATACCGGCTACAATTGGAGCAAATGTCCTGAGGAAGGGTAGAAATTTTGCAAAAAATATTGTTGGTTTTCCATATTTATCATAGAATGATTTTGCTTTCACCAGGTGCTTCTTTTTAAACAGCCAACTGTCTTTTCGTTCGTATAACAAGGGCCCTGTTTTGTAGCCAAACCAGTAACCCACCATATTTCCTAAAATAGAAGCTACAATCACCAATAACATGACAACTACCCAGTGCACATTGAAAAACTCTTTGGCAAGATCATCCACCCAAATACCTGCTGCAAACAATAATGAATCTCCCGGAAAGAAAAATCCTATAAACAAACCTGTTTCGGCAAATACAATTAATAATAATACATATAAACCGCCATTGTGAATAATCCAATCAATAAATCTTTGAATAAATCCACCTTCATTCAGTAAAAAAATATCTATCATGTTTCAACCTTATTTTCGTGATGAGAGTGATTTAGTGCCCCTTCCCATTTACTTACAGCACAGGTGGCTAATGCATTACCCACCACATTTGTCATGGAACGAAACATATCGCAAATATGATCAATGGGTAAAATCAGAGCAATACCTTCCGGAGGTATCTTAAACATACTGCAGATAGCCAATACAACTACCAGCGATGCTCTTGGTACGCCGGCAATTCCTTTACTGGTCAGCATTAATACCATCAGCATTGTCAACTGCGTACCCAGGTCCAATTCTATATGATTTGCCTGCGCAATGGTCAAACTGGCAAATGTCATATACATCATACTTCCATCTAAATTAAAAGAGTAACCCAGTGGCAAGACAAATGCAACAATTTTATCCTTACAACCAAACCGTTCCAGCTCCTCTGTAAGTTTTGGGAAAACAGCTTCGCTGCTTGTCGTACTGAAAGCAATCAATAATGGTTGTGCAATTCTTTTCAGAAGACCTTTGATGCGATTTTTCAAAATTAAATATCCTACTCCCAACAACAGAGCCCATAACAGTATTATCCCAAGCATAAAATACATAAGAAATGGGCCATAAAAACTGAAAATTTTAAACCCTTTAGATGCCACCGAAGCTGCAATTGCACCAAATACTCCGAGTGGAGCAAAATTCATTACATAACCAACCATCTTCAACACAATATGAGATGCAGCGTCAAGACCCCTGATAACAGGCTTGGCATAGTCCTGTAAAGCAGTGGCTGCTACGCCAAAAAATACACTGAAGAGTACAATCTGTAGAATTTCATTGTTAGCCATTGCCTCCACAAGGCTTTTTGGAAATACATGTTCAACAAATTTCCTGATAGAGAAATCTTGTGTTTTATCCATCAGTTCACTGGCGCCAAATGTATCCCCGACACTGATGTCAATGCCATATCCAGGCTTAAATATGTTTACCAGTACCAGGCCAAGCAGTAAGCTAACTAACGATGCAGATACAAACCAGAGCAATGATTTTCCACCTACCCTTCCGACTGTCTTTATATCACCTAATTTGGAGATTCCGACTACCAGTGTACAAAATACCAATGGTGCAATGATCATCTGAACCAACCTGAGAAAAATGACAGTTAGTAAATTAATATTATTTGAAAAAGTTTTAATAGTATCTGCATTATAATTCCTGTTAACAAAGTAACCTACTCCTGTACCCAGGAACATGGCGATAAAAATCCAAAGCGTTAGTTGATTTTTTTTCATTTAGATGGGGGTATCATTTGCCGAAAATCGGAAAAATTACCGACTGTCAAAATTTTTCAGCCTGAAATCTCAATTCTTTAAAAGATTTGCAGTTTGAAATGAATTATTCTTTACTTTACGACCTATTCTAAACAACAACCAACCTATTTATGAGTTTATTTGTCAGAAAACCAATGGCTGCCCTGTTGAATGAAGCTGGAGAAACAGGCAGTAATACTTTAAAAAGAACTCTTGGTGCAGGAGGATTAATTGCATTAGGTATCGGGGCCATTATCGGCGCCGGCTTATTCTCAATCACCGGTATGGCAGCTGCCAATCATGCCGGTCCGGCTATCACCATATCTTTTGTAGTCGCAGGTTTAGGTTGTGCTTTTGCAGGTTTGTGTTATGCAGAATTTGCATCCATGATTCCTGTGGCCGGCAGTGCCTATACCTACAGTTATGCTACTATGGGAGAATTCATTGCCTGGATTATCGGCTGGGATTTAGTATTGGAATACGCTGTGGGAGCTGCAACAGTCGGGATAAGCTGGAGCGGTTACCTGGTTAAATTTTTGAAAGGCTTTGATATTCATTTACCAAATGAACTTACTGCCGGCCCGTGGGATGGTGGTATAATAAATCTTCCTGCCGTATTTATCATTGTTTTGATGAGCTTATTGCTTATAAAAGGAACTTCAGAGAGCGCCAAAGTAAATGCGGTAATAGTTGCCTTAAAAGTGAGTGTTGTACTTACTTTCATTTTATTAGGCTGGCAGTATATCAATACAAGCAATTATGATCCTTATTTTATTCCGGCAACAGAACCCGGCCACGAAAACTTTTTCAATCATGGCTTTGGAGGGGTCATACGGGCAGCGGCAATTGTGTTCTTTGCTTATATCGGATTTGATGCCGTAAGTACGGCAGCGCAGGAAACAAAAAATCCAAAAAGAAATATGCCTATTGGTATATTAGGCTCCCTGGTAATTTGCACCATATTGTATTTACTCTTCGCCCATGTCATGACCGGCGTTACCAGTTATAAAACTTTTTTAGGCACCGACAGTAAAGATGCAATTGCCCCGGTTTATGTGGCTATTGAACATATGGGAAAATCTGTTGTAAACGGAGTGGTACAACCCGATTATCCCTGGTTGAACCGGGCAATAGTGGTTGCTATCCTGGGAGGTTATGCATCTGTTATTCTGGTAATGTTGCTGGGACAATCCAGGGTATTTTACAGCATGAGTAAAGATGGTCTTTTACCCCGGATATTTTCAACAGTTCATCCTAAATTCCGTACACCGGCTAAAAGCAATTTCATGTTTATGATTTTTGTAAGCCTGTTTGCTGCATTTGTTCCGGCAAGAGTAGTGGGTGAGATGACTAGTATCGGTACCTTATTTGCCTTTATCCTGGTTTGCATTGGTATATTGGTAATGCGTAAAAAAATGCCTGACTTACCCAGGGCATTCAGAACACCCTTAGTACCATTAGTGCCTATCTTAGGTATCGCCACCTGCTTATTCATGATGATATTTCTTCCCATGGATACATGGATACGTTTAATTGTATGGATGCTGATAGGCCTTGACATTTACCTTGTGTATGGAGCCGCACACAGTCATTTAGGAAATGGAAGCGATAACCGGAAAGGAATGAGGATGGCCCGCTATACCGGGATAGGACTTTCGCTGCTATTGGTTGTTGCCGGTTTCCTTCACCAATATATTGTCGGAATGGATGCCGATAAAACGCTGCTATATATTTCAATTGCATTTGCAGCCGTTCATTTTGTGCTTTATGCCAGCAAACTTAAAAAGCCGGAATCTGAAGTATAAAATTGATTTCAATAATTTTTCCGAGCAAAACCGTTTTGTTATATGCAAAACGGTTTTGCATTTAATAGCATTGGCTTAAATTTGCACTCCCAAATAATTTATTTGAACATTGATATCATAAAAAAATGGGAAGAATATTTGAAGTAAGAAAAGCAACCATGTTTGCCCGTTGGGACCGGATGGCAAAACAGTTTACACGGATTGGGAAAGAAATTGCAATTGCCGTGAAAGCCGGTGGCCCGGATCCAAGCACAAATCCCGCTTTACGACGCTGCTTTCAAAATGCCAAGAGCGTAAACATGCCTAAGGATAGAGTGGAAGCTGCTATTAAAAGGGCTATGGGAAAGGAAATGGAAAGCTATGACGAGATTCTTTATGAAGGTTACGGCCCTCACGGGGTAGCCTTATTAGTTGAAACGGCAACCGACAATCATGTAAGAACAGTAGCCAATATAAAATCTCATTTCAATAAAGGAAATGGCACGTTGGGAAACAGCGGAAGCGTTTCTTTTCAATTCAAAAAGATGGGTGTTTTCAAATTAAAACCTGAAGGATTAAACACGGAAGACCTGGAACTGGAATTAATAGATCATGGCCTGGAAGAATTAGGGGAAGGAACCGGGGAAAATGGTGAGCCGATATTAGTAGTCCGTGTTGCTTTTAATGATTTTGGCAATATGCAAAAAGCACTGGAAGAAAAAAATATTACCCCCATCAGTGCTGAAGTGGAATGGATACCCGCTACCACAGTACCTGTCTCTGATACACAAGCAGAAGATGTAAGTAAACTTATTGAACGATTAGAGCAGGACGAAGATGTTCAAAAAGTATTTCATAACATGGGATAAAAAAACTTAAACTTCTAATGTGGATGCACCTCCGGTAATCTTTTTTGATGGTATCTGCAACTACTGTAACGGAGTAATCAATTTTATTATCCGCCAGGATAAAAAGAAAATATTCCGCTTTGCAACACTCCAATCAAATTATGGCCAGAAAATTTTAAGAGAACAAAATCTTCCTTTGGAGCAATTTGATTCTTTCCTTTTGCTTGATAAAGGCAAAATTTATTCAAAATCTACTGCGGGTCTTCGACTCTACAATAAACTGCCCTGGTATTGGAAATGGACACAGATTTTCTGGATCTTTCCACGATTTTTGCGTGATGCTATTTATGGGGTGATTGCTAAAAACAGGTATAGATGGTTTGGCAAAAAGGATTCATGTATGGTTCCGGATCCCGGATTAAGATCCCGGTTTTTTGATTAAAAAAATTAAGAGTAGTTCAATCAACCTGCAACAATCAAAGAGTGAATTCTCCCTTCATGAAAAATACACACTTACCTGCTATACTCACACGGTCGCCTTTTAGCTCCACTTTCAATTCTCCTCCTCTTTTAGAGAATTGAGCAGCATGCATCTTTTTTTTATTCAATTTTTCTGCCCAAAAAGGGATGAGCTGAGAATGTGCTGAACCTGTAACAGGGTCTTCATCAACGCCAATTGAAGGAGCAAAAAATCGTGAAACAAAATCTATGTCTCCTTTACCCGGCGCCGTAATGATCACATTCTCATTCCATTTTTTAATAGCACAAAAATCCGGTCTTGCAGTACGTACATCAATTTCTGAATTCAGTTCCACCATCAGGTCCCGGTTTTTATAGATCCCAAGAATCTCATCAACACCCAATGCTTTTCTCAGATTACCGGGATAGGTATAAACTTTTTCCGGCTTCCATGCAGGAAAATCCATGATGAACCAATCGTCATTTTTCTCAACTTCCAGTTTCCCGCTTTTAGAATTAAAAACAAGTTTGCCTTTTTCAAAATTTAAAAAATTATAAATCACAAAAGAAGATGCCAGAGTGGCATGACCACAGAGATTCACTTCACTGGATGGAGTGAACCACCGGATGTCAAAGTCAACGCCCGGTTGGGAAGAAGCAGTAAAGAAAACTGTTTCACTCAGATTATTCTCCATGGCCAGTTGCTGCATTAAAGATTCTTCAATCCAATGCTCCAGCGGAATCACTGCAGCAGGATTGCCCTTAAATAATTTATCTGCAAATGCATCAACCTGATAAATACTAAGATTCATGTACAGAAACTATATTTCCATAAAAAAATAGATAAATCATTACAATCTGGAAAAAGCCGGAAATAAGCAAACCGAAATTCAGAAAAACAGGTTTAATCCACCCGGAAAGAAACTTTGCAAATTACTCCATAAGAAGAAATTTTATCATCTTTTACGTGCACTTTCATATCCTTCACATAGATGGAGTCAATGTTATGAATCGTTTTCGAAACTTCAGCTACTGCATTTTTAACAGCATCATCAAAACTTTTTTCTGAGGAAGCAATTACCTCGATTACTTTTACAATTGACATAATGAATAAATTTGAATAAGAGATTTTTTTGCGTTTTCAAATTACGAAATTTCAACCTCATTCCGCCATCATTTCTTTGATGACAGCTTCTATCTCTTCTGCATTAGGCTTGCTGAAATAATCGCCATCACTTCCATAAGCAGGACGATGCTCCTTACCGCTGATAGTCCGGGGAGCCACATCGAGATAGCGGTAACCTCCCTGCTCTTCCATTACTTTATTAAACATAAAAGCAGTAGATCCACCGGGCACATCTTCATCAACAAAAACAATACGATTGGTCTTTTTAAGAGAGTCGCCGATTTTGTGATGAATATCAAAAGGCAATAAAGTTTGAACATCTATGACTTCGCAGCTAATTTCCCGGGCAGCCAGCAGGGTCGCTGCCTCTTGTACCACACGTAAAGTAGAACCATAGGTGACGATAGTAATATCAGTCCCTTCCCTGACAATCTCCGGTGTTCCCAATGGAACCGTAAAGTCTAATAGATTTGCCGGTAATTTTTCTTTTAACCGGTATCCATTCAGACATTCAACAATCAATCCCGGATCATTTCCCCGAAGTAAAGTATTATACATGCCCACCGCCTGCACCATGTTGCGGGGTACACACACATACATTCCCCGGAGTGAATTGATGACCATCCCCATTGGTGATCCGCTATGCCAGATACCTTCCAGGCGATGACCCCTGGTACGAACAATCAACGGGCAACTTTGCAGTCCTGCAGTGCGATAATGCAGGGTGGATACGTCATCACTCAAAGGCTCCAGTCCAAACAACAAATAGTCCAGGTACTGAATTTCTGCAATAGGACGAAGCCCCCGCATTGCTAACCCGATTCCCTGACCGATTATCGTTGCTTCACGAATGCCTGTATCAAATATTCTTAGCTCACCATATTTTTGTTGCAAGCCCATGAAGCCCTGGTTTACATCTCCAATATAACCGAGATCTTCACCGAAAGCAAGCACTCTTGGATCGGAAGAAAATAATGAATCAAAATATTTGTTCAACACTTCAAAGCCATTTATTAATGGCGCCTCTGCAGGAATCACAGCTTTTACTTCTGTTACTTTTAAAGCACTTTTAGGCCCTTCATTATAAAGAGAACTACTAAACAGTTCTTTACTTTCATTCAACAAATCCTGATAGTAATTTTTAACCTGAGAAGCCGGTTCAATATTACCCACCAGATCTAAAACAGAATTCAGAACTTTCATTACATCACGCCGTAAAGGTTCCTGATTTGCCAATAAATCAGAATTAATTTTTTGTAGCGCTTTGGAATATTGTGGGAGATGTTTTGCTAAATCAATTAATAGATCCGATGCCTTTGCAATCTGTGCTTTCACAGGAGCTAAGAACTGCTCCCATGCAATGGATTTGTTTTTTTTCACATATTCTTTTGCTGCTCTTTGAATTTCATCCAGCTCATTTTCATCCGAAAGTTCATTGGAAATAATCCATTCTCTCATTTTTCTGATACCATCCCATTCTCTTTCCCATTCCAACCGTTCAGAAGATTTATATCTTTCATGACTTCCTGAAGTAGAGTGTCCTTGTGGTTGAGTTAATTCTTCTACATGAAAGACCACGGGAATATGATTCATCCTGGTAAACCGGATTCCTTCTTCAAATGTTTCACACATTGCGGCATAATCCCACCCCTTCACTTTATAAATATGAATACCATTACTGTCGTCTGTCTTTTGAAACCCCTTTAAAATTTCTGAAATGGATGACTTTGTAGTTTGATATTCCTTGGGTACAGAGATTCCATAACCATCATCCCAGACAAAAACGGCTAAAGGAACCTGTAAAACACCTGCGGCATTAATTGTTTCCCAAAATAATCCTTCACTGGTTGAAGCATCACCAATGGTTGTAAAGCACACTTCATCGCCCCGGTTAGATAAATGAGAAAATGAGTGAAGTTGTTTATTATTACGAAATACTTTTGAAGCGAATGCAAGACCTAAACCCCGGGGCATCTGGCTTCCTGTTGGTGAAATATCTGAAGAAATATTTTTATTATTAGCAAGGTCAAACCAATCGCCGTTCTCCTCTACAAAACGGGTGGCAAAATGACAATTCATTTGTCTGCCTTTACTAAATGGCTCACGAATACTATCAGGGTCAGCATACAACTGGGCAAAAAGTTCCTGGACAGTGACCATGTTTAATGCCAGCATAAACGTCTGATCCCTGTAATAACCGCTTCTGAAATCGCCGGGAGCAAAATATTTTGCCATTGCTATCTGGGCAATCTCCTTTCCGTCACCAAATATTCCGAATTTAGCTTTTCCGGTGAGTACTTCTTTTCGACCTAAAAGACTGGTTTCCCGACTAATGCAAGCAATTTTAAAATCTAGCAGCACTTCTTCCCTAAAACTTTCAAACGAAAGTTTACTATCTAATATGTTTGGGGAAGTCATTGTCTGCATAGAGCAAAAGTAAGAATAATAGCTCCATTATTTGATCTTATAAAAAATCACATGTTAAGGCTGCAACCTCATTATGTATTCTGGCATCTTTGAATTAATTTTGGGAACGCAAACGAATATTATGAAGAAATTCCTGACCCTTTTTTTAGCATTCACTATCTCATTATACTCGCTTGCTCAAAATACCAACTCAGTAAGCACAGATAAATCGAACACTTCAAATCAGAAAGTTTTACAACTAAAAGAAACCGAACACGATTTTTCAAAAATTCCTCAGGGAAAACCGGTGTATTATGAATTTGAAGTTTCAAATACAGGGAAAGTACCTTTAAAGCTGGATAATGTACAGGCAAGTTGTGGATGTACCACACCTGAATGGAGTCCGGAGCCTATAGCACCCGGTACCAGTGCAAAGATCAAAGTTGGATATAATGCAGCTGCTGAAGGCAGTTTTGAAAAATTCATTACAATAACTTATAATACGAATCAAACAGAACAAATAAAAATAAAAGGTATGGTTTGGAAAGCCCCACAGGGTTCCGCACCTGCCAATGCATTTGTCGAATTTCTTAAAAAACAAAACCTTTAAAATTTAAAACATGAAGAAAGTTTTATTACCTGTGATCGCTCTGTTTTTTGGTGTTTCCCTGATGGCTCAAACACAAGCTGATTCTTTGATTAAAGTAAACGTTGAAAAGCATGATTTTGGAAAAATCAAACAAAATGTGCCCGTGACTTATTCTTTCGAAATCAAAAATATCAGCAATAAACCAGTTGTTGTTCAAAACACCTGGGCCAGTTGCGGTTGTACGACACCTGAAAAAATCACAGAACCCATCGCACCCGGCGCCACTGCAAAGCTGAAAGTTCAGTATAATGCAGCAGCACTTGCTACATTTAATAAAGATGTTTACATCCAATTGGCAGGAGTAACAAATCCTAAAACCGTACATATCAGCGGTGAAGTATTAGCTGCCGATGCGTACGATACCTGGGTAAAGAATAAAGGCAAAAATTAAAACTGTAAGATCAATTACTTATAGTGTAAACTCATTTTTATTTGTTTTAAAAATCCCTGCATCAGAAAAATGCAGGGATTTTTTATTCTCATCTGCAAACCAACCTTAAATGATTGAATGTAAACATTCATTAGGTCAATACTATCTAAGTTGAAATTCTTTACTTTCAATTCTATTATAAATACTCAAAGAACGCCAATACATTCCAATACAATTTTAGTTGTGGAATGATTCCCGAAAATCCATTTACACTCATACTCTCTTATAAATAAAAATCAGTGTTGCTATTTTGCTTCCATCAGCTTTTTAAATGTCGTAGAATTTTCAAGATACCTGATCACCCTTTTCTGTAATTCATCATTTTGTTTGCTGGGCCCATTTTGAGAAGTAAAATAGATAGTAAAAAACTTATTGAAATTCTTGAAAGTATAATCCGGGCTGGTGATATCTTTAGCCGATATTACAATCGCAAAGAGTTTTGATTTTGTTTTGATTTCATTATCACCTGTAGTTCCTGTCTTTGCATAATAAAAATAAGGTGACCCGTCTTTGAGCTGGCTGCCCAATTTCCCCGCTGTGCCCCTGAATAAAGCTTCTCTCATCCCTGTAAAAACGCCATCCCGCATAAGGGAAAGAAAAGTATTGTACCCGATCGTACTATCAGTATAAAAAGGGTTATAACTAACCGGTGAAACGTAGGGGTTCAATGTAAGATTGTAATTCCTGTTTTGCGTAACCAGTCTGCCGAAAGCTTCCACCATTTTTACAGGAGGGATCAGTACCTGGCTACTGCCAATCACATGACCTCTGAAGCAATTTGCAAAAACATCATACGGCACATTCATATTCATCTTACCTCCCTGTTGATCAAACAAACTGCTTTCAGGTAAAATAAAGCCGGAACGATTTCCTGCTTTTCCAAAAAGTACTGAATCATAAACAGAATTAAAGCGATCAAAGCTTTTCCCGGGATTGCGATTATAGATCCCGAAATTGCTTAACATGCCAATAGATATATAAGAACTATCTGTTCCGAAATGAGCTTTCCCGTTCTGATAGCCGGGCCAGTTTTGAAATCCATCCAACCAATAAGTTTTTCCATTATAGAAAAAATAGGGCCAATGCGTTCCGGTATCCGGCTTCTGTGTTACAAAATTGGTTGAAAGTAATTTACCGGGTACTTGTTTTGGATAAGAGCCCAGCAGTATTACATTGGAATGAAAATAATTATCGGAAAGCCTGAAATAATCTGTAACCTTCTTTACCAGGCCATGATACTCTTCAAAATCATATTGTGCTACTTTTTCTCCGCCAAAATAATTCTGAGGTTTTGAAAAACCTTCTGAAGCAAACTGATCCCAGTTGATATTCAATTGAGATGCTACTGAAGAAAAGACGATAGGCTTTAAAGTAGAGCCGGGCCCGGGATTTAATCGCATCAAATTAATGTTTCCAATCATTTTCCTGAGAGCCGATTGAGAGATCAGTCCATTATCACCATTTATTGCGTTTTTAAATGCTGCCTTATCATTCGGATCCGGCCGGTCAATATTTTTGATGAAATCACTCATGGCAAGCAAACGTCCGCTGCCATCAGCAATGCATATACCATATTCAGCACCTTTTTTATAGGAAGAATCTCTTCCCACGATGCTTCGGATAATGGCAGCAAGAGAATCCATCATTTCAAAATCCAGTGAGACAATTGCATTTTTCTCAGAATGATTTCCGTTTATAAAATCAGCTGTAATGCTTTCAGCAAAATTCCGTGCCCATAAAAAATCATTTCCTAACGGATATATATAGAAGCGACTGCCATTTACAAAATAATTTTTCATAAATGCATCGGGCTCTACTGTTATGGTTTTTTCATTTCCTGTCCCGGGTTCTGAAATAATAATCCGGTCCGGGTTGGATAATAACAAACTATCTCCTGCAGCCAAACGTTTTTCCCGGGATCCGGATTTGACCAGTTGATCTGTACTGCCCGTGTTTACGAGAAACAACTTTTTATATAAACCCGGAGATAAAATTTCTTTAAACGCCAGCATTAAACCTTTATCCAGTTCTTCAGCAGGCTGATCCGTAAAATTTGAAAGATGCTTTTTAATCAAGGTTCCCTTATGATGATCCCATAATGAGATATTATAAACCGTTGTATCGCCAAAGATATTTCCGTTCCATGCATACTCTAAATGAGGAGGGGGCTCAATCCGAAAATAATTACTATTGGTTGTCATTTGCGGAGAGCCTGAATTCATATCCAGATATAAAAATCTCTTCTGATCCAAATGTCGGGTAAAATCCGTTCTTGAATAGTCAATAATTTCATGCTTAAAAAAAGAATTGTCAGCATCAAAAGCTCCGGATGCAATCATTTTTCTCAGGGAATCAGTGAACCATGCATCTTTCCGGGCCAATGACATTTTTCTTCCTTTTCCGGAAGCATTAATATAGGTCCAAACAGGTTGAATACGGCTATCAATGAATGAATTCATGTCCTTAGACAGATCCGTAATATTAAATTCTTTATTCTTATTGAAAACAGGTTTAACGAAAACAAGAAGAATCAATAAACCCAAAAAGATAATAATTCCGGGAATATTTTTTTTCCGGTTTGAATAGTATTGTGCCGGAACAGACTTGAAAAGTAAGATCACCATTACAATAAGAAAAGAAGGGAAAAGCACAGATTGCTTACTCAAAATACTGCCAAAGGGAAGATCCTGGCCGAAAAATATGTACTTACCCGTTGCTGCTAATATCACAAGCAATGCACTGATCAATAAATAATTCAACAATGTAAATCCTAAAGTTACCGTAGGGTAATTGTTATTTATCCGGTTTGTAAAATCCGGGTACAACTTATAAATCGGTGCCAGCAGGATCACGGGTAGCAACAACAGGAGAACATATAAGAGTACGGATCCCTTTCCATGTTCAGCTATAAAAAAGCGGCTGGCAACAAGATCGGTGGCTTGCGCATTATATTTTGCTCCCTTATTCTGCGGGGATTGCGGCAGTAAATGAAAATAAAAGGAATGAGCAGCCGGGTTATTTTCTTCATAAATAAAAGTATTAATGAACCATTGGTTTTGTGCCGCCCGGATTACCGGCTCATATGTCTTTCCCTCCCGATAGGCCAATTGAATCGCTTTATCTGGCGGCATGGTCAGGACATCAATCCGGTATTTGGTTCTTTCCGCCTTATCCAGAATAATTTCTTTCGGAATGAATTTAAAATAAGCCAGCGACAGTAATGGTAAAAGGATTACAAGGAGCCGAAGCAACCGGCGATAATTCATCTGCGGAAAAAGAACTCTTGTTATACTTAAAATAACGAGCCACAGGAATACTGAAAAGATTAAAGTAAATATTAGTTGTGGCAGTTGTAAAACATACCCGAGAAAATAAGGTGCAAAAAGCAGGTTTAATATAAAAACAACAGAATAAATAATTGCTGAAATAACAAAAACTTTCCTATTTGTCGAGTTACCGGCCGACAGGCCTGATATACTATAATTTATATTTAAAAAAGCTTCATTAAATAAAAGGAAATTCAAAAAAACAATGGCAAATCCAATATCAATAAAAATGAATACACCCATAAGGCTGAGAGAGAGCAAGACTTTCACCGGGTTGCTGACCAACAGGTGAAAGAGTTGGGAAGTATCCATCTTCCACCAGCTTTTTTCAGCTGAAGCCACCAGGGGAGAATGCCGGTAGGAAATAAAGAGAAAAATGAAATAAATAACCATTAATACCAGTGATATATGCCGGCAATCGTTCACATCAAAATTCTTAAGATAGGCCCAGCCAAAACAGGCAGCCAGCAGGAACAACCATGAAATGAAATAAATCTGTTTTGGATATTTTTGTGTACTTCGTTTGAAAAAATTCATTTTTTCAAACTGCTGTGAAAATAAATGTTCTTTACGAATTCTCCCTGAAGCTCTTTTATAAATCTGCCTTATTAAATCAAACCCGAAAAAAAGTGCAAGAGCAATTCCCGTAACAATAACAATCCGGAAATTCCAAATACTCTGCAATTGCTGTTGCGAAGGCAAATCCATTCCTTCGTAAGGAGGGAAGCTTTTGTACCGCCAGTAAAGAAATAATCTTGTGGCCAGGAAAACAATAGCAATACAGGATAGCAATTGCCAGACCCAGCTGCTTTGTTCAGCTGGTTTTAATGCTGCAGTAAGAAAAACCATTAAGAAAAAGAATACAAGCATGCCAAAAATCCGTAACTGCCATTGATCACTTGTCAATTGATGATCACCAAATTCCCAGTTGTATGTATTTCTTAAACTAAATATCCATTGAAACTTTCCCGACTGAGCAGGCAATAATAATTGATTTTGATCCCATGCAAGTTCTGTCCCGAGTTTATTCAGGCGGGCTGCTTTGATCTGAGGTGATCTGTTTCCGGCATCTTTTTGATAGCTTAACAAAACCGGGGAAAAGAAATCTGTGCTATCGTTTCCCGAGATAGTAAACCAAAACCCCTCGCTGAATACGGGAGGCATGCGTTCCAGGTCATGAGTTGTGGATACCAGGAATTTGTTGACAGTATGCCGGGTCCAGTTATCTTTTTGTTCTTCAGACAAGGGATAGGAAGTCGGGTAGCGATTCAAGATTGTAAAATCATTCCCGTTCCCGTACTTTAAAAGATACTGGTTTTTGTTATTACTTTGAAACCCGATTCCCCATGCGAAACGACTTCCATCCTGCAATTGGGTTTTAAAAGACAAATCCCGGAGCTGCAAACTCTTTGAATCATATTTTACAGAAGATGCAATTCTGAATAATTTTCCGGAAATAAAATATTTCATTTCTCCATAGCCCGTTCTGGAAATACTATCCCGCAGGAAATAAATATTTTTTAAACTTTCTAACATGGATGGATTGGTATAATAACCGGAATTAATAAAAGAATCCAGGTCTCTGATACTATTCCAAATCGAAATACCCTTCCTGATATCTTTCCGGAATTTGAAGGTTACATCCGGCAGGTTAACTTCAAAGTCCTTATCCTGCTGAAAGGAGATATGTACAGGTATTGAATTTATTGTAAGAGACAAAGTATGTCCGTTGGCAGGAAAAGATGCAGATGCAATCTGGTAAATTCCGGATTTAGAAATGTAAAACGGCTCCTCAGAATAGGGAGAGGAAAGTACTACCCCATTATTCTCTTTTTCAAATTCAAACCGGTTGAAAGCATTATCACTAAAATTGGCGGTATCTGTTTTTCCTAATTCTATATTTTTAGAAACCCTGAAGCCATCCTGCCGAATAAAATAATGTTCCAGGTTGCTGTATGTTTTCATACTGAGTGGCGCATGCATGTTAATCCACAGAAACAGGAAACAGGCGATACTGATTACAAAAAATACAGGCAGGAATAGTTTCCTTCTTTTTCCCGGCCGGGGTAAGGATCTGTAATAGTAAAGCCCATACCATAATAATAAACAAAAAGTAAGGGCATAAAGAAATGAGAGGCTGCTAATGATCTTTAACATTCTTTTGGATTAGTGGCGGTTCAGGTCTGTTTCATCAAAAACAGGATAAGAAAGACTATTCAGGCTGATTTTTTCCAACGCTAACTTCAGGACTAATGCACGGCTGCCGTTTTGCATATTCAGTTTTTTCAATAACTCTGTATTCAGTTTTAGTCCGTTTTTAATGTCACTCATTCGCTGCACCATATTGCCTCCTACTGACAAATCATTTACCCGCAGATACAGGTATTCTATATAAAGCAGCGATAGGGATACAAGCATGTCCAGCAATTTATCCTGCTGCTCTTTGCTGATGCCGGCCGGATTGTTTTTATTAGCATCAACAATCACTGTAAGTGGTTTGATAAATTGGTCGTACACATGTCCTGTGAAAGACTTCTCGGTTTCAAATAAGCTGACAAGGGTTTCGATATCGGTCTTACCCTCGGCTGCGCCGGGATATTTTTTAACCTTAAATGTCTGGGAAATAATTTTAAATAACTTCTCATATTCATTCTGAGTCCGGCTGTATTCTTTCACAGCAGCATTCAGGCTTTCATTTTCGGTTTTTAATTTCTCAAGCCTTGCATCCTGGTTTCGAATTTTTGTTTGCATATCGGAAATCGTATTTTTTTCAAGATCACCGGAATCACGGCTGGGAGGAGTTTTTACACCTGATTCATTGGACTGACGCTGATGATTCAAATAGGCAGAAATAACTGCAAGTTTTTTTCGTTGTTGAAAAATCAGGGCAACCAGAAATCCTGCTACCGCCAGAGTAAGTATTGTAAAAAACAACAACCAGGTACCAGAATCATTCTTTTGCGGAGGAATAACAGGCTCCTGAATAACAGGTTTTACTATACCGGCCTCATGCAATTTAATCAGTGAATCCAGTTCAGATTTGAGAATAATCGGGTTCCTGGACTTTTTTTCCTGCGGAGTCAGGCTATCCACAATTTGAATATGCCGGTTTTCAGTCTGCGCATACGATGTTGCTTTCAGACAAAGCAGTGATACCAGTAAAAGTATTCTAACACGCATATAAAACTTTTAAATCAGAATTGAAAAAACTGCAATATACCGGTCTTCCTTTTTACCGGCTTTTTATTGGATGACTGTTTGTCTTTTGATATATCCTTATGAACCGAACTGATGGAAGCTAACTCACCGGTATTGGATGGAAACTGAGATATAGCTTTCATATCCTGTATGGGAGAATACACTTCCGCTACAGAAGTCAGGATGCTATACAAAGAACGCACATCTTTCACTTTCTGATTTTCCATCAGCCGCAGGTAAATATTATCCCGGGTAAAATATATATCCATTGTTTTATTCCGGAAAGCTTTTAATGCCTGGTTATTTCTTCTTACCACAGCTGTGTTATAAATAATATCATTTCCCGGTTCGATTTTTATGCCATGATATAAAAATGCATTATTATTGATGATATCATTATTTTTTGAAAGTCCTTCCTTTTTATCAATGGGTATGCCGGTAAAATCCGTAATCTTATAGGCTCCACTGAATGCACCATGCAATGCCACATTTTTATTATTCAGTGATCGTCCCGGGGCTACTGTGTGTATGCTGATTTCTTCACCTAACAGGTCGCCTATTTCAGCTTCCAGCTTTATTTTCAATTCATCAAAGTAAAACGCCCTGCCGCTGAGCATGACCACTTTAATCCGCTTCCTGATATCTTTTGTAATGACATCACGAATGCTGGCAATAATACATTGAACAATGCAATCGGATGATTTCTGAATGATCCCTGTAATTTCATTATCCCACCGGACATTGCGCCCTTTGAGGATAGTTTCTGCATATTGAAGCAACGTGGCCTGGTCCTTATACAGGTTTGCAATGGATCTTTCAGTGGCCGTTGACTGTTCCGTTAATCTCGAAAATTCATCCAGCCCGATAGAGGGCAACTGGTTGTACTTCTTTTTTTGAGTTTCTATAAGTTGAAGAAAATCCCATACATCCACTGTCAGGTTTTGCTCCAGTATATTTTTTTGAATAAAATCTTTAACAGAAAGATCATTGTTGCCGGGAATAGCTTTCAACACCAATGTAAGAAAATCTTCTGCAAAACCATACGAGAGCACATTACCGGCCCCTGCAAAACCGGTTCTGAAAAAGCTGCAATAATTTTCATTGTCATCAGCTAATACCATGGATATATCAGTAGTTCCTTTTCCACAATCAATTACCAATGCAATTTCTCCATTAGCCAATTTGATATCAGATTGAGTTTGCTGATAACCCATAAAAGCTGCATCACTCTCAGATATGGTTTCATATTCCACAAACAAATCACCCTCCTGAATATCCAATGTTTTCAAGACGGAAGGCGTCTGACTCCGGAGTTCATTCAACAAATCAAAGATGTTTTGCTGGGTGTAAATATTGGGCACCAACAGGGTAACGATGATGCCGCCATTTCTGAAATCCGGTTTGGTAGCAATCATCAGGCGAAGTAAACGCAGGAGAATGGCGCTGATCAGCTCCTTTTTATGTTCACGGATACTGTAATCTTCTGTCTGGTCTTCACAAACCAGTTGCAAACTTTTTTCAATACCTAATTTCAGATTGGGCACAATCTCATATTCATCACGGAAAGAAGATTGAAAAGCTGCCGCCACTTCCTCCCTGGTAATGAACAAGCGGATATTATCTTTTTCAATATCGTTGGTAAAATTATAAGGGAACTGCAGCCGCTCTTCTTTTGAAATTCTTTTTTTAACAGCATAAAAGGAACGATACAGGTTTTGCTGCCCGGGTTCATTGTTCAAAAAATCATCCCGTTGATAATTTTTATAAGGATTGATCACTTTAAGCTGGCCCATGATATTTCTAAGAATATCATATTGTATTATGGAAGACTGCGGACCACAGTTTTTATACCCGATCTGGCTGGCTTCACTTCCAAAATCAATAACAACCCGGTGGCAATGCCTTGATGCAACGACTGCAAAATGAAAACAGGCGGCATAAATTTCTTTTTCATCCAGCTGGAAAACAACACGGATAAAAAAGGGATAAGATTCCACCTTGTTCTTATAATATCCCAGGATAATTCGTTTCTGCTCCTTTGAATAATCCAGCCGCACACCCGTTGTTTCATCTGAAAAAGGCTCAACTGAAAAAGAACTGCTCTTTTTAATTCTTAATTCAAATCCTTCTTCTGTTTTGGCCATTGAAACCTGGCATTCCCGCATCAGGACATCCTGCAGGTCTACCGGCGCCATTTGATTAAGCACAACTTTATCCGGATCCTCAATGCTTAACAGAGGTGCCAGCACCCTGTCTTCAGCATGCACCACAAAATCAAAATCCGTCTCAATGATGCTGCCGGAATTTTCTTTTTCTAACCGGGCAATAAAATACCGGTCACTTCGAATTAATAATGGTAAATAATATAGTCCCATAATAGTGGCTTGTTTTAATCTTTACAATACCATCTGTCGTTGATATTGCCGTAATTGCTTTGCTTTTCGGATGAATAACAAAAATTGAAACCCTTTGATTTTATTGAATAAAATGATGCAGACAAACTATCGCCCTGATAGCTACGCTCCACATTTCTAATTGCCGGCAACACATATCCGATATTTGAAAAACGAACTGTGTCTGTATTGCTGATCTCAAAATGATCCGGGCTCACTTTTTTCCAGGTATTCAATTGCACAATGGCATTGTTAAGGTTATATCCGGTTGAATTATCAATTGTCAGTTTCAGATTTTCAAACTTGTTGGTGACCTTATTAGAAAATTTATCGCCTGTCAGTTTCAGGCTTATTTTATCCGGCCATGAATTTCTGATCCTGAAATTTGTCCGGGTCACTTTGTCGAGGCTTTGCCCTCTCTGCATTTCTATAACCTGTATAAGTGAATCCACATTCACATCAGGCATATTGGCTGGGCGGGATGCCATACGGCTGATCACACCTGCACTTTCCCATTTGATGTGGGTAAAATTATAAATAAGCAAAGCGGCCGCTATAATAAGAATCACAAATGAAAATCGCTTCACTTTCCTTTTCCAACCGGGTGTTTCCGTTTCATCTCCATCTGCTAATGGCGCCACTTCCTTTCTTTTCAGATCGGGAGATGGTAAAAAACTGAAGCTGTACTTTTTTGCAAAATCTGTGTAGCTGATCCATTCATTAGAATCGAATTCCCAAATCCGGGTCCGTGACGGATCACTGCAAGACCGCAGCAATGATTTCAGTTCTTCGGCAGAATGCAATTCTTGGATAACATTCGTTCCATCATTGAACAAAAATTTTTCCATGTCGGAAATACTAAGGGTGAATAATAAAATCGAAATATCAGATGTTGTGGTACGGCTTTTAGAAACCGGGTGAAAAATTACAAATTGATTTGAATCAGCTGATACCAAACCGGAGGTTACAACAAAGATTTAAGATTTGAAGCTGTTATTCATGATACTTCTTAAGATTTCCTTCACAAAAAAAATGAAATGAGAGCAGACAAAATCTTTTCTTCCTAAAGTATTTCTATTTCAAATCAACAAGGCAAATTAAATCAATAATGACTGCAACACTGACCATAAGAAATGATACAATGAAACATTAATGATTCTGAAGTTTTTTTGACTATTAATACAAGTTTTTAACTACCTTTATTATATCCCTATAACTACCCTATCTATGAACCCAATAAAAAAACCAAAATGGTAAAGATTTATTTCGCTTTCTGTTTTTCCTTCATCCTGCTTTCTACAACTTTACTCAACGCTCAAACCAATTATGCGATAAGCATGGATGGCACCAGCAATGCCTACGTTGATCTCGGCACCATCAACCCAACCGGAAACCTTTCTACAGGCTTTACAATTGAGTGTTGGATAAAATGGGGAGCTTTCAACAATTGGTCACGCATTTGTGATATCGGAAATGGGACAGCCAGCGATAATATTTTATTGGCTAACGATGGTACTACCAACAATTTAGTCCTTCATGTATATCAGGGCTCCGGTCAAACCAGCATTACCTGGCCTTCCAACTTAGTAACAGGGCGTTGGTATCATGTAGCGGCTACAGTTGATGGATCTGGCAATGCAAAAATTTATACAGATGGAGTGCAGGGAGCTTCAGGAACCACCGCTGCTCCTAATAATGTAAGTCGCACCAATTGTTATATAGGCAAGAGTAATTGGAGTTCTGATGCATATTTGGATGGCATGATAGATGAATTCCGGATATGGAATGTGGTAAGAACCCAGGCACAAATCAAACAATACATGTTCAAATCAATTGACCCAACCACTTCTGGGCTGATTGCTTATTACCATTGCAATGAAAACGGCGGTACTACTCTTACTAACAGTTGCACTGGAACAGGTATTGGCAATGGAACTACACAGTCTGCTGTTACCTGGGCAACATCGCCTACACAATTTTCGGGTAATGCTATCAACTTTGACGGTGTTGATGATGTAGTAGACATTCCTTACAACAGCTCTTTAAACATTACCAACAACATTACATTGGAAGCATGGGTATATGCAACAAAAAATACAGGTGTGCAGGATGTAATCTGTAAGTCAAGCTATAGCCAAAACACAGGATATATATTTCCCCGTACCAATGATGGTTGGGCTAATGCAGTAATATATTTATACATTGGAGGAGCCTGGAGAACTCTCTCGGCAGCTTATCCGTCTTTAAATGCATGGCATCATCTTGCCGCAACCTATGATGGAGCTACTATAAAGCTATATATTGACGGGCTACTCGCTAATTCAATGCCACAAACAGGAATGATCGCTACTAATACAAATAACCTGGTATTGGGTAACCAACCTACTCTCCCGGAATATTTCGGTGGCGCTGCAGATGAACTTCGGGTTTGGAATGTTGCAAGAACACAAGCTGAGATACAGGCGAGCAAAGACATTGAATTGGATCCAACCACGCAAACAGGTTTAGTTAGTTATTATACCGCAGACCAGGGTATTCCTGGCGGAACCAATACAGGATTAATCACTCTCGTGGATCAATCAGGAACCAATAATGGAGTTCTTACCAATTTTGCTTTGAATGGTGCCGGTTCTAACTATACCGCTCAAAATAGCGGACTAAGCGTTCTTCCTTTACAATGGCTCAACTTTATGGCAAAGCCTCAGGGTAGTAATGTACTATTGGAATGGAGTACTGCTATCGAACAAAACACTGAAGATTTTATTATTCAGCATAGCAGTAATGGTTCTTCCTGGACTAATATCGGGCAGACCGCAGCAGCTGGCAACAGCAACAGTGTTCGCCACTACAGCTATGTTGATAGTAAGCCAAATACTGGTGTCAATTATTATCGCATCCTGCAGGAAGATAATGACGGGCATTTCAGTTATAGTAAAGTGATTGCTATTCATTTTGCTTCGGTGAAAGCTTCTTTTACTATACTTAATAACCCTGTTACTAATGGAATCTTGCAATTAAATATAAACAGCGCTACTATCCTCAATATTTATAATAGCTCCGGCAGCTTAATATTAAAAAAACATCTTAATGAAGGTGCGGCAACCATCAACCTCAGTTCTTATCCCAAGGGAATATATTGGTTGCGGTCAGGTGCAAATGTTCAGAAGGTTTTGTTGCAGTAAGTAGTAGAAAGAATTTTTACTTTCTCCACCAATCATCTTCGTCATCATCATCTTCATCACCAAATCCGTAATCATAAGGGTTTCCGTATTCGTCATCATAAGCTGCATCAAGATGATAAGGGTAATATTTCATCCAGTCATCTCCGTATTTTCTTTTGATATGCTGAACTTCAATTTCAAGTTCCCTTCTCCTTTCTTCTTCAGGAGTCAGATCTTCATCTATCATATCTTTAAAAAGCTCAGCATAAAAAGCACATTGACAATGCTCGCCTAATGCACATTTACCATGTTCAGTTCCGGGCTTGCAGGTTTCAAAGAAACCCATATGCCAGCGTTTAACTTTCACATCCTGGTTAAAATTTTCCCGAATGCAGGAGTATTGGATTCTTTCGGACACAGCAGTTTGCAAAACAAAACAACAATTATATTCATTCAACATTTTATTCAGCGCTTCAAGCAAGAGATGAATTTGTTCGTCATTCAGCATTGTTTCAGGAGGCAACATGGACTGTTGAATTCCCGTCCAATCCTGTAAATTCCGGATGGGTGCGGTTTGATTTTCTTCTTCATCAGGTATCCAATCCCATAGCTGTAATTCTTTTTCAGCAAAAGGCCAGCTTATGTTATTAGTAGCATAAGCAATATCGTCCAGCAGTTGATTGAAGTATTTTTCCATTAAGTTTTTGCTAATTGTAATTCAATGTCTTCATATCAACCCTAACCAGGACAAAGAAGACTGTATTTCTATTTTTCTTTCTTTTTATTTTCAGAAATCATTTTCTGAAATGCCATCATGTTATCATACCCATAAACAGGAATAACAATCCGTTTTACTTTTTTAAATGATTTAC
Organism: Bacteroidota bacterium; assembly: GCA_018267515.1. GTDB lineage: Bacteria > Bacteroidota > Bacteroidia > Chitinophagales > Chitinophagaceae > UTBCD1. The sequence goes on from JAFDYJ010000053.1 coordinate 55,426, forward strand.
CATAGGTAAATCCTGATTTTGATAACAATTGTTTGATCAATATTTCTTCTTTTTTGAAAACTGTAAACCTGGTCTCGCATCCTTTTTTATATTTCTTATATCCTTCTTTCAGCCTCTTTTTGTCAGGACGACGGAAACATCCGTTTCTTAAAAAAATCCGGACCAGTTCTTCCTGGGCTTTCTTTTGTTTAGTCATATTCCTTGGAAGTTGTTTAAATTTTTATCTGATTTTTTTGTTATGTATTTAACCCCGAAGGGGTAGCATGATTGTAAAAAGCAAGTAAAGCCGAAACAAGAACCCCGAAAGAGGTGAAATATTAAACCTCACTATATCACCCCTTCAGGGTTTTGTGGCTTACTTTTCTATTATGTTATAATCATTTCATTCCTTCGGAATTTTACGCATAAGTATTTTTTCGAAACAATATTTAAACAGCCTCTTAGCGATTACTCTTCGTTCCCCGCAGGTAACATACATTTAGAGATTGCCTTGGTTAAACTATTTATTTTTTTCCAACTTTCTTACGTCCCTTTTTTTCTTTGGTAAAGAGCCCGGCAGTATAACGGTCATACAACTCAAATAAAAATTCTATCCGTTTTGTTTCGTTAGGGAAGGGTTGGGGACGGTAACATAAATCCACTGCTTTATCTAATTGCTGATGTGCTTTTACCAATGCCGGCGGCATGGTATTGGGGTCGTACAAATCGGCCAGGGAACTTTCCGGAAACATTGACCTTGCATCCAGCACCGCCTGCGCTGCTTTTTCCACAGCTTCTTTTTGTTTATCGCTTGGGTTTTCGGGCCAGGGGTAGTTGTTGTAAACTATGGTATTTGAATAACTGTAATCACTTTTCATTCTTCCACAGGTATATCGCATCCAAGTGTTGTGCATTAATGATGTTATAATGCCAAAATGAAATAAGGAAGCATTGGGCAGATTAAATAATTTGTCTCCACAAATTATATCTTTAGAACAATATCCAATTGGTATATATTCTCTATTTTCAGAAGACACTTTTGGTATAGCTAAGTAGTCTGATTCTGGATGTCTTTCTTCACCAAATAGGGTTGGAAACATTGCTGCTTTAAGCGTTTGAGGCCGCTTGCTTTTTTCTCTGAATAATTTAACCTTTTGAACTCGCTCATATACTAATGGAATTTCTTTTAATTCTTGAGGAGAAATATTTTTTAACCATAAACAAAAACGAGGAATATTATTTAAAAATTCCTTTCCCATTAAAAAGGGTCTTATCCATTTTTCAGCCTTTGGCTCTTTTTCAATTAAGTCATTTTTTTCTTCAAGATTTAATAACAAATTGCCATCGTCAATTGCATCACTTCCCCTATTAATTTCTGGAACTTTACTAATTGGTTTTGTCCTTTTCAGGATAAAAACATTTTTGGCATCAACTAAATATGAGTTAATGTTTTTTGCAACTATTTCATGTGGCTCACCTTTTATATGTTCATATTCAAAAATTCTCTTTTCATCAATTTCAAAATTGGCAAAACCAATAATCACTACATGCACGGCGGCATTTCCTTTGGCTTCGTTGCTCCAGCTAAAAGTGCGGTGTGCAAAAAAGATTTTGATTTTATAGTTGTTATATAATTCATTCCATAATATGCCTACCTGCTCACCTTGCGATATGGAATTGGTACTTACAAATGCACATTTTGTTTGTTTGCCCTGTATGTATTTTGCGGCAAGAATATACCATGCTGTTACATAGTCTAGCACTCCGGCACCATTTACCCCTGCAAACACGGCATCCATATCTTTTTTCTGTTCTGCATTTTGCCATGCGTAACCCACAAACGGCGGGTTGCCTAAAATATAATCATAGACAGCTTCGCCTTTTTCAAATGGAATTGGGTCAATCAGGCTTTGCCAGTCAATACGCAATGCATTGCCCTGTAAAATGGTGGCAGATTTTTTTAAAGGCAGCCGCACATAATATTCACCAAAGGTTTCGGTCACCTTCATATTCATCTGGTGGTCGGTAAGCCATAATGCGGTTTTAGCAATTTGCGCCGGAAATTCTTCATACTCTATTCCGTAAAACTGGTCCACATTGCATTTTATCAGATAGCTGGCGTCCATCTGTGCTCCTTTCAGCACTTCTTCCCGGTAGCCCTGCAGTTTTAATAATTGTTTTATAATTTCTATTTCCAATAAACGTATTTCACGGTAAGCAATAATTAAAAAATTGCCACAGCCACAGGCAGGATCCAAAAAACGAAGTCCACTTATTTTATCGTGCAGCCGCTGCAATGCGGCTTTGTTGTTTTTGGTTTTTTCAAATTCGGTGTGCAGCTCATCAAGAAACAACGGTTTTATAAGTTTGAGAATATTTTTTTCACTGGTGTAATGTGCGCCGAGGTTGCGGCGGGCTTTTTCGTCCATCACACTTTGAAACAGCGAACCAAAAATGGCGGGAGAAATTTTTCCCCAGTCCAGCAGGCAGCAATCGAGCAAGGTTTTTCGCATGTCGCTGTCGAAAGCAGCAACAGCTAAGCGTTCTTCAAAAAGTTTTCCGTTTACATAGGGAAATACGGCAAGGCTTTCATCAATGTTTTTTAACCTGTTTTCTTCAGCAGTGTTGAGTATGGTAAACAAGCTGTCATTATGCATGGCAAGGTCGCTGCCATCTTCTGCCGTTTTATTGTCGAGGTACTCATTAAAAATTCCTTTTTCAAAAATATTGCTGTCGTCGGCAAAGAGACAAAATACCAGGCGAACCAAATACAACTCCAACTGGTGACCGCAGTAGCCAATGGCTTTTAGTTTATCGTGCAGCCTGCCCATGAGTTCGGCAGCTTCTATATTTACAGGGTCTTGTTCTTTATAGGTTTTCTTTTCGTAGCCGGCAATAAAACCGAATAGCGCTACATTATCTTTTAATTGAGAAAGTGCAAATTGGTTGCTGTGGTTGTTTTCCAAATCATAAAGGCGAAAGGTTTCAAAATCGCAAACCAAAATATAGCGGGGCAGTTCTTTTTCTTTTAGTCCCGGAAAATAATCTTTGGCTTGTGCAAAAGCTTTGTCGAGGTTTTTGCCACGGCTTTTATGTTCAATAAGGATAACGCCTTTCCACAGCAGGTCAATATATCCCTGGGTATCATCTGTTTTTCTTACAGCTTTTTCAAAACTGGCAACCCGGTAGCGGCTAATGCCAAAGATGTTGAAGAAATCGTCCCAGAAAGATTTGGCTTCGGCATCTTCATTGGCTTCTTCTTTCCATTTGTTGCTAAAGGCAGCCGCTCTTGTTTTTATTTCATTCCAGCTTAAAGGCATAATGTAATGGTGATTGTGCAAAATAAGAAAAGACGGGGGAATTCAGGACTATCACATACTAAGAGATGAGAGAGAAATCTATTCTTCCAGGAATTTCAGGAGCTGTTCTTCTGTTTTTCCTATAGTACGAAGAGTATTTTTAATAATGAATTCAGGAATAGGATCTACATGAGTCTGCAAAACTACAGGCCGGGTCAGGTGCTTGGCACTCCATATTTCATGTCCACCTTTAGTACGTATATGTTTTAAGCCACAATGTTGTAAGTAACGCCGGAAAGTTTTAAGAGCGATATTTCTGAGCTTCCCCATTATGCACAGACAGGAAGGTTAACACCGGTATCAAATTTTTTATAGGAGTAATTATCAAAAATGCGGCTGAATTCGTCATTGGCTTCCAATAATTCAGACATGGGTGGTGGTATCGCCGGTTTCATTTTATTTTTTTGAATGGTCCATCCCAGTTTTTTCAGATCTAACCACAACGTTTTTTTATGGATGGTATAATTCAGGTACTCTCTTACGGTAATTGCAAAGCTTTCTTTGGCTTCAGCTTCTGTATTTCCCGAACCACTGAGATCCAACGCAGGACAAAAAATAATATGAGCATCATTTTCTTTAAAGGACAGTACAGACACTTTTACATTAATACTTCCTTTATCGTTGGAAAACCTGCTTTCAGCATTCATTGACTTCATAAAATAATTGTCTTGCAAAATACATAATAATTATACAAACCTTTATACTCATTTCCATTAAATCTTTATCTGTTCAGTTTCAATGATATGCTCAAGCATGTATTTTGTTGAAAGAGTAGCGGATCCATCTCTTGATTATATTTCATTTCGGTTTCCGGCTCTGCGAAACATTTTGTTTCTCCGTATTATAATTTCTCACAGCCTTAGTTCGTGTCGACACGAACCAAGGCATGGGGCCGGAATAAATCGTAGATAGCAATCTAAAATCAGATCATATTTTACTTTATTTAAAAAACCAGGAAACTCCAAATGTGGTGAAAAAATCAACACCCGGGCCGGAGAGTGAACCGCCACAGGCAATATCAAACTCAAGTTGCGGTTTTAACGTGAACACAATTCCTGCATCCATATTGTGTTCCGGAGCCGACCGTTTAATAGTTGAAAAGTACTCTATGAAAGTTGATATTTTATCCGAAGGTGCAAATCCGAGATTCATTGTCAGATTGAGCGCTTTAAATTGTTCAGATGTGCCCACATTATAATCGAGAACAAATTTATCAGTTAACTCATTTTCAAATGCCAGTTCCATCCGGAAAGGGATCCGGTTGCTGCGGAATGCCTTGCCGGCCAGTTGTTCAAAAGTCATGTATCCGACAAATGTTATTGCCGGAAGTAGGTTATGCTGCCGAATTATTCTTTGCTTTAAGCTTATCGAAAAAGGTTTCAATCCTTTTGCTTCATCTTCTTTTCCTGCATCAGAAAGTAACCGTATTTCCGTAGAATGAAACAGGCCATAACGTAACATGAAATTGTTCAGAAAAGTATTCTTAGAAATGGTAACACCATTTTCAATTTGAAATTTATTTTTAGGAACTGTATAAACTCCATCGCTTTGATCCGGCCTGTCTGTATTGATATTCTCAACCTGAGCAAAACTTATATGAGAGGTAAACAGTAATAGAAACGGAAAAACCTTTATGTTAAATATTTTCATGAATACTTTCCCGGATTTGAGCATTAAATGGAATTTCAAACATACATAATTCTGCTCTTCGAAATACACCGTTAGAATAGCTGGGTTTTAAATCCGGGATTATAAAAAATAGCGTTCTCCTTACCTTTGCCCCATGTTATCAATTTCAGAAAGAGGAAGGCAAATGCCCCCCTCGCCTATTCGTAAACTGGTGCCTTATGCTGAGGCTGCCCGGAAAAAAGGAATTAAAGTTTATCAGCTCAATATTGGCCAGCCGGATATTGAAACACCGGTACCGATATTGGATGCTGTTCGCCATGCGGACATCAAAGTGCTTGAGTACAGTCACAGTGCCGGTAATGAGAGTTATCGCCGTAAACTGGTGGAATATTATAAAAGAGTGGGTATTGATGTGAGCTATGATCAGATACTCATTACCACCGGCGGCAGCGAAGCCATCATGTTTGGGTTTTTCACCTGCCTGAACCCGGGAGATGAAGTTATCATACCGGAACCATTCTATGCCAACTATAATGGATTTGCCTGTGCTGCAGGAGTCAAGGTTATCCCTGTCACCAGCCATATTGAAAACGGATTTGCATTGCCGCCAATCAAGGAATTTGAAAATAAGATTTCTGCAAAAACAAAAGCGATATTAGTATGCAGTCCTAACAACCCCACAGGTTACCTCTATAGCATGGAGGAAATGGAAGCGCTGAAAGAACTTTGTTTGAAATACAATTTATACCTCTTCAGCGATGAAGCCTATCGTGAATTCTCTTACCACGGTAAAAGTATCAGTGCACTGCAATTAAAAGGGTTGGAGCAAAATGTATTATTGATGGATACGATCAGCAAACGATACAGTGCCTGTGGCGCCCGGCTGGGAGCATTGGTGACTAAAAATAAAAACGTTTACGATGCCGCCATGAAGTTTGCACAGGCAAGATTGAGCCCTCCCGGTTTGGCCCAGATAATGGGTGAAGCAGCAGTTGATTTGCCGGAACATTATTTTGATGCACCAAAAACAGAATACCAGGCACGGAGAGATTTGCTGGTAAGCCGTCTGAATAAAATGCCGGGTGTATTTTGTCCCAATCCCGGTGGCGCTTTTTATGCTATTGCAAAATTGCCGATTGATGATTGTGATAAATTCTGTCAATGGCTATTGGAAAAATTCACTTTCAATAATCAAACCGTAATGCTGGCACCGGCAACAGGGTTTTACGGAACAGCAGGCCTGGGAAAAAATGAAGTCCGGCTGGCCTATGTTCTGAACCTTGATGCCATCAATGCGGCAATGGATTGCCTGGAGAAAGCATTGGAAGAATATCCGGGTAAAGTGATAGATGGCAAACATCTGAATGTAATTGCGAATTAATTTATTTCAGTACGCTGAACTTTGCAGGGCAGCCTGACCATTGAAAAATTTTAAAAGGCACATAAAATATTGCAATGAATTTGAGTCATTCACTTCTCTTGAAATAATTAATGTAAAAGCAAAATATAATTACCTTTCTTCTGAAACAAAATCTTTTACCTGAAATAATCCTATAAGACATTCAATGAATATTTGCCGGTCAAACAGGTGAATTCCATCAATCTATAAAAACAAACAGTCTCAGAGATATTTAAGTCTTCATTTTAAAAAGCCGGAAAAATAAATGTGTCTTTTGTACATATTTATTATCTTAGTCCTCTTCCAAAGATTCCGGTCTTTTGTATTGTGAAATAGAAATTGTCAAGTTTATGAGTTTCGTATTCTTAAAAAGAGTTGCACTGGCCATTCTTTTTGTATTGGGTGGTTACTGTGCATCCGCACAACTATTAAGCTGGACTCCCGGCTTTCCTTCTGAGTCAGATGGCAGCCAGAATTTCGTAATAACAATGGATGCGGCCAGGGGCAACCAGGGATTATTGAATTACAATCCAACCACGGATGTATATGTTCATATCGGTGTGCTCACCAATTTAAGCAGCAGTTCAACTGACTGGCGATATGTAAAATTCACCTGGGGTACAACCAATGCTCAGGCACAATGTACCTATGCCGGAAATAATAAATGGCAATATACAATTGCCGGAAGTTTGAGAACTTTTTTTGGAATCAGCAACGGATCGGAAACCATTCAGAAAATCGCTATCCTGTTTCGAAATGGCGACGGCACAAAAACACAACGCAATACTGATGGAAGCGATATGTATATCCCGGTGTATGATAATTCGGTTGTGGCAACCCGGATTACCCTTCCCTTAGTGCAACCTACATTTATTCCACAACCTGAACAGCTGACAAAATCAACAGGCGATAATATTAACATCACCGCTATTGCTAACAAGACTTCCAACATGAAGTTGTATTTGAATGGAAGTACAGTTCAGACCACCTCCAACACAACAACAATTTCTGCCAACCCCACCATTATTACGTCCGGAAACCAGGAAATTGTGGCTGAAGCTAATGATGGAGTCAGCACAAAAACCGATACACTTCGTTTTTACGCATCTTCCGGAGTTGTTATTGCACCTTTACCCGCAGGTGCCCGAGACGGTATTAATTATGAAAGTGACAACACTGCTGTCACGCTGGTTTTATATGCCCCTCAGAAAAATCGTATTTCCGTCATTGGGGAATTTCCCGGAAGCAACTGGATAGAGCAATCGCAATATCAAATGAGCAGAACTCCCGATGGCAATTACTGGTGGATCCGCATCACCGGTTTAACTCCGGGAACCGAATATGCTTTTCAATATTTAGTGGATGGTTCACTAAAAATTGCCGATCCTTATACTGAAAAAGTGCTGGACCCGTACAATGATGGCAGTATCTCTTCCTCTACCTATCCCAACCTGAAATCCTATCCTACCGGGCTGACTACAGGTGTAGTAAGTATTGTTCAAACCGGGCAAACCCCTTTTAACTGGCAGATGAATAATTTTACAAGGCCGGATAAAAAGAATCTTATTATATATGAATTACTGCTCCGTGATTTTTTAGGAAATCATGATTGGAAAACGCTGAAAGACACATTGGATTATTTAAAAAATCTTGGTGTGAATGCAGTAGAGATAATGCCATTCAATGAATTTGAAGGCAACCTGAGCTGGGGATATAATCCCGATTTTTATTTTGCTCCTGATAAATATTACGGTCCGGCAACCACACTAAAAAACTTTATAGACTCCTGTCATAAAAAAGGAATTGCAGTGATCATGGATATGGTGTTAAATCATTCATTTGGTCTATCGCCCCTGGTGCAATTGTATTGGGATGCAGCAAATAATCGCCCTGCTGCCAACAATCCCTGGTTCAATCCTGTTGCAAAACATGCCTATAATGTAGGTTACGATATGAATCATGAAAGTCTTGCAACCCGGAATTTTGTAAGCCGGGTATTGGAATTCTGGCTGACGAATTACAAAATAGACGGATTCCGGTTTGACTTGTCAAAAGGTTTTACACAAACACAAACCTGTGATAATAATGGCAACAACTGTGATGTGAATGCCTGGAGCGCTTATGATGCCAGCCGTATAGCCATTTGGAAAAGATATTATGATACGTTGCAATTGAAATCATCAGGATGCTATGCCATACTGGAGCATTTTGCTGCCAATACAGAAGAAACAGAATTATCAAATTACGGAATGATGCTTTGGGGAAATATGTCTTACAATTATGAGCAGGCAGCCATGGGCTTTTCATCCGGCTGGAATTTTGAAGGCGGCATTTTTACCAACCGTGGCTGGACAAATCCCCACCTTGTTACCTATATGGAAAGTCATGATGAAGAACGAATGATGTATAAAAACCTTCAGTTTGGAAACAGTTCCGGTAGTTACAACATAAAAGATTTGAATACTGCTTTAAAAAGAATTGAACTTTGCGGTGCATTCTTATTCAGCATACCGGGACCAAAAATGATCTGGGAGTTCGGGGAACTGGGTTATGATTTTCCAATAAATTATTGCCAGGATGGCACTATAAACTCCAATTGTCGAACGGATCCGAAGCCGATCCATTGGGAATATCTTCAGAATATTCAAAGGCAGCGATTGCATGATATATTTTCGGCATTAATTAAGTTGAGATTTAATGCTGCTTATAAAGATGGTTTCACTTCAAATAAAATTTCATGGGACCTAAGCGGCGCTGTCAAATATTTTAAAATTACTACTGATACTTCAAACCTCCTGGTAGTTGGAAATTTTGATGTGACTCCGCAAAATGCTAATATCACTTTCCAAAATGCCGGCACCTGGTATGACTACCTGGGCAATACCACTATTTCGGCTACCGGGATTGCACAGTCCATTTCATTACAACCCGGCGAATACCATGTTTATTTAAATAGAAACATTGTCAATACAGTGGTCACTGCTGTTGGTAATGTAAACTCAACATCCTCCGGATTGACTGCTCTTGTTTACCCAAATCCTGTTTCACAAAACTCCGTTCTTGACTTGAAAACTCCTGAAAGCGGGAAAGTACAGGTAGATATTTTTAATATACAGGGCCAAAAATCGGGAATCGTTTATTCGGGATTTTTAGCAAAAGGGCAGCATAGTATTTCTTTGAAGGAGGCAATTGCAAAATTGGGTTCCGGCAATTATTTTTTGAGAATTCAATTAAATGGCAAATCAGCACAGGCCAAAATAATTTTACCACATTAAATTTGCTGAATTCTAAAAAAATGGATAAAAATATTAAGTTGAAAACCGCAGAAATTGAAAAGAGCAGCCATCTTGAATATTTCAACATTGCCATATCGGTAGATTGTGTCATCTTTTGTTATAAAGAAAAAAAACTTCAGGTATTGTTGATACAATCTGACCTGGAAGAGTATTCCGGTTTATATTCCTTGTTAGGTGACCTGGTGCGGCCGGACGAAGATTTGGACAGTGCTCCCTATAGGGTTTTAAAACAGCGAACAGGAATGGAGGATGTGTATCTCGAACAGGTACATACTTTCGGTACAATCAATCGCCACGTTTCCGGGCGGGTAATTACTACGGCTTATTATTCTTTAATAGATATAAAACATCAAATGTTGAACTTTGATGAAAATGAACTTCACTGGCACCCTGTTAAAGACATCCGTAAACTTGCTTTTGACCATAAGATGATTTTAGATACCTGCCTGGAACGGCTGCGTGAACAAGTGATGGAATACCCGATTGCATTTAATCTCTTACCTGAAAAATTTTCTTTGCGTGAATTACAAAAGTTATACGAAGCCATTCTTGGAATTACTCTTGATCGCCGAAATTTCAGAAAAAAAATTGCAGTAAAAGGATGGTTGGAGGATCTTGATCAAATGGAAGTTAATGTTCCGCATCGGCCGGGCAAACTTTATACTTTAAAAACTCTCTATAAAAAAAGAAGACAAACCAGGAAATCAAAACCCTCAGTACTTGACAGTGTTTCCTGAACAAAATCTTCTATTTCTATTATTCAGGTTTCTCAGTTTTAAAAATTTATTTCACCTTACCTGCAGAAAAAAAGGATCACCCGGGTTCTGCAATTTTTAAATAAAGCTGCAACGGTTTTCTCAAGTAATATTTATAAAATTATACTCAAGAATTTTATACCTGAGTGAACCGCAGAAGAAAAATGCATGAAATACTCTCACCCATCAAGCTGTTCTAATTCCTGAACTTAAAAGAGAACCGCACTTTAATGGCCAGGCTTGTCCTTTTGAATTTGTAGCTTTTCAGAGCTTTCCAAAAACCCAAGTGCCCTAAAATTAATAAGAAAATGAAGGACAATTAATTAACACAATAAGCCTGAACGGCTGAATAAAAATTTTTTTAAATAAAAATTTGGAGCGCAAAAAAAAGGCCTATATTGTGTGCCAAATACACATTAGCAAATTTTATTTGATTTACTAAACACCTTAATGATTGCTTATGCTATTCAAGGACATTCTTAAACGATTTGTGTTTCCTTCACTACTCCTGTTTTCCCAGGTTGCAATATCCCAGGGAAAAGTCATTACAGGAAAAGTTACTGACAGCAAAGATGGTACTCCACTTCGGGGAGTAACAATTTTAGCAAGCGGTACTGAAACCGGGACGGAAACCCAGGCAGATGGAACTTACCAGATTTCGGTAAGTCCATCAGTAACTACCCTTGTATTCTCTTCAGTTGGATATATACCTCAAGAAGTATCCATTCAGGGTAGATCACAGATCAATGTTACAATGGACATTGCAAATTCAGTAATGTCTGAAGTAGTTGTAATAGGTTATGGTACGGCTAAAAAGAAAGACCTGACCGGATCTGTAGCTTCTGTTTCTGCAAAAGATTTCAACAAGGGAGCGGTAACTACTCCTGAACAACTGATCTCCGGAAAAGTGGCCGGTGTATCCATTACAAAAAACGATGGAGCCCCGGGTTCAGGTAGTATTATCAGGATACGTGGAGGTTCTTCATTAAATGCAAGTAACGATCCGTTAATTGTAATTGATGGTATGCCGCTTTCAAATTCTTCCATTGCCGGTGTAGCCAATGCCATGGTACTATTAAATCCAAATGACATTGCTTCGTTCACAATTTTAAAAGATGCTTCTGCAACGGCAATTTATGGAAGCAGGGCTTCCAACGGAGTAATCATTATTACAACTAAGAAAGGACAACGGGGTAAACCTAAATTTTCCTTTACTTCCCAGGTTTCTGCAGGTATATTAGCTAAAAAATTTTCGGTCTTATCCCCTACTCAATTTAGTGCTCTTGTAAATAAGTATGGTGATGCAAACCAAAGAGCCTTATTGGGATCTTATAGTACAGATTGGCAGGACTATGTATATCAAACTGCTGTTTCTAATGATAACAATTTAAGTGTTTCCGGTTCTTTGAAAAAAGTTCCTTACCGCTTGTCAGTTGGTTATCTCAATCAAAAAGGGATTTTAAAAACAGGTTATTTGCGTCGCATCAGTACCAATCTGAACCTGAGTCCAACATTACTGGATGATCATCTGAAAATTGATTTGAATGTAATAGGGTCATTCACAAAAAGCCGCTTTGCCAACCAGGATGCCGTTTGGGGAGCAAACCATTTTGATCCCACACAACCTGTTTATTCTAAAAGCTCTCTTTATGGAGGTTATTGGGAACGGTTAGATCCCAATACGGTTTCAGGTCTTTCTTCATTATCACCCAAAAACCCGCTCGGGTTACTACTTCAAAAGCATGATATTGGAAATGCCAATCGTGTAATTGCAAATACAACCATAGATTATAAACTTCATTTTTTTCCTGATATGCATGCCATTGCCAACGCAGGATATGATTTTTCCAAGGGATATGGCAATGTAGTTTGGGATGATAGCGCTGCATCGGTTTATAAATCATTTACTGCTGCTGATAACTCAGTACACAGCGGCTCCAGAAGTCATTATGAAACTGATATTAATAACTGGTTTGGTAACTTTTATTTGAATTATACAAAAAACATTGATTCAAAAAACAGGATCGAAGCAATGGCGGGCCTGGAATACCAGGACTATTTAACCACCAACCATTATTTCAAGAGCTATGCCGGAGATACAGCGGTAACCTACACTCCTCAGTATCCGAATGACAAACCGGAAAACAGAATTGTATCATTTCTCGGACGGGTTAATTATTCTTTCAGCAATATGCTTTTTATTACCGGTTCTTTCCGCCGGGATGGATCTTCAAGGTTTGCTCCCGCCTATCGCTGGGCTAATTTCCCATCCGGTGCCATTGCCTGGAGTTTAAGTGAGCTGAAGGCACTTAAAAATTTTAAACCACTCAGCAACCTGAAGCTTCGCTTAAGTTATGGCGTAACCGGCCAGCAAGATGGAATCGGGCTTTACGACTATATTTCATATTATAACCTGAGCGACTTAAAAGCTCAATATCAATTCGGCAATACATTTTACCAGATGTACCGGCCCGGTGGATATTATTCAAACAGAAAATGGGAACAGACTGCCACTACCAATATTGGTATTGACTTCGGATTTTTCAATAACCGTGTATCCGGTACAGTGGAATATTATTACAAAAACACCACCGATTTGTTAAACCAGATTACACAGCCGGCCTTTACAAATTTTGCAAATACGATTGTGGCAAACGTTGGCAGTATGGAAAATAAAGGTGTCGAGTTTACCTTAAACGTAACACCAATAAAGTCAAGAAGCCTGACCTGGGATCTTTCTTTTAATGCCACTTACAATAAAAACAGGATTTCAAAACTCACCATTAATGATGATCCCAATTTTATCAACCAGATTGCCGGTATCGGCGGCAACGGTGGTATTATAGCTAATGCAGTGGGATATGAGAGAGGCAGTTTTTATATGTTCAGACAGATCTACGATAATACAACCGGTAAGCCGATAGAAAATTTGTATGAGGATGAAAACAGAGACGGAATCATTAATACCAGTGACCTGATCTTATTTAAATCCAGTATTCCAAAATGGTTTATGGGGTTCAGCACTAACCTGGTTTATAAAGAATGGAGTCTTGGATTTAATATGCGTGCCAATATCGGGAATTACGTTTATAATAATGTTGCCACTAATAGCGCCGTAAGCAAGTTCTTATTCTCTTCTTATCTCGCTAATGAAGGGCCTGATGTGTTATACACTGATTTCCAGGGAACCGGTAATTTTTATCAGTCTAACTATTATATACAGAATGCATCCTTCCTGAAAATGGATTATATAAACCTGGGGTACAACCTGGGTAAAATCAGTAATAATGTAAATCTCAGGTTAAATGCAGCGGCTCAAAATGTTTTTACTATTACAAAATATAAAGGTTTAGATCCCGAAATATATGGAGGTATAGACAATAACGGTTACCCAAGACCCCGCACATTTGTTCTTGGCGTTGCTCTTGACTTCTAAATCTGATAATAACAATAAATGAATTATATGAAACAAAATATTCAATTCGTCTCATTAATTTCAATGTTCACATTGTTTTGTTTTACGTCCTGTAAGAAAGTACTGGATTTAAAACCAACGAATGGGGTAACAGTTGATGTAGCCTATAGCACTCCCCAGGGATACAAAGAAGGATTTGCCAAAATATATGGTGCATTTGCTTTGACCGGCAACGCCGGTGGTGCCGGAAACCCGGACATCAGTCCCACTGTTATTGATGAAGGAAACTCCGATTTCATACGGATGTTCTGGAATGTGCAGGAGCTCAGTACAGACGAAGCTATAGATAATGCATCCTGGAATGGTAATACTGACGCAGGCCTTCATGATTTTCACAATCTGAACTGGTCATCAGGTAACCCGATGTTAGAAGGATTATATATCCGCTCGGCCTATCAAATATTATTGTGCAATGAATTTATCAGGCAATGTTCTGATGAAAATTTATCAAAGAGAGGAATTTCAGGGAGCAGTGCAGATACCATCAGAGCTTATATTCCTGAAGCCCGCTTTTTAAGAGCTTTCCAGTATTGGGTTCTTATGGATTGTTTTGGCAACCCATCTTTTGCTACGGAAAAAGATGCAGTTGGCGCTTCTATGCCAGCCCAAATAACAAGAGCTGACTTGTTTAATTATATAGAATCTGAATTAAAAGATTTGGAAACAAAACTTCCCGATCCAAGAACCAATCAATATGGCAGAGCGGACAAAGGTGCCGCATGGGCTTTATTAGCCCGTATGTATCTCAATGCACAAGTGTACACCGGCACTGCAAGATTCAATGATGCTGTAACCTATGCAAAAAAGGTCATAGATGCAGGATACAGCCTGGAATCAAATTATAATTGGTTGTTTTTAAACGACAATTATAAATGTACAAATGAGTTGATTTTCACTATTAACTATGATGGCCAAAAATCGCAGAATTATGGAGGTACCAATTATATTGTTTATGCAGGTGCCAGCGGAGATATACCTCCTTCTATAGTTGGCGTTTCCGGCTGGGGTGGCAACCGGGTTACTAAGAATCTACCGAATCTATTTCCGGATTATACAGGCACTTTAGATAAAAGATCACAGTTTTTTACAACCGGTAGATCCATAGATATTGCAAACCGTTCTTCAGATGGTTTTGCAGCTATTAAATTTAAAAACCTGAACCGGGACGGCAGCCAGGGCTATACACAAGGCGGCAATTTAGGTGTAGGAATTGATATGCCGCTTTTCAGATTAGGAGAACAATACTTAATATATGCTGAAGCAGTATTAAGAGGCGCAACCAATGGTGATGCTGCGACTGCTCTCGGTTACATCAATGCACTTAGAACAAGGGCTTATGGAAATTCTTCCGGCAACATTACACAGCCCCAGTTAACTTTAGATTTTATTCTCGATGAAAGAGGCCGGGAATTATATTGGGAATGTCATCGTCGTACAGACCTGATACGATTTAATAAATTCACTACATCCGCTTATTTATGGCCCTGGAAGGGTAACATTGCCAACGGTACCGGCGTTGAATCTTTTCGCAATCTTTATCCCATACCGGCACCGGAAGTCGGCGCTAATTCAAACCTGATTCAAAACCAAGGCTACTAAACTTCAAAAAAACTCATTATGAAAAAAATATTTCATCCGCTGTTTTTTTTAGTGCTTTTGTCCGGCATTCTCTCCTGCAATAAAGCAGAAGACATTGACTATTACTTAGGCGGCGCTGCTCCTGTATTAAATAGCTCAGTAAATGGCACCATACCCTTGTCGTATGTTACGGCCAGCCAGGAAGCTATTAACCTAACCTGGACGAACCCGGATTACAGGTTTACCACCGGTGTTAGTTCGCATGATGTGAATTACCTTATTGAAATTGATACCACCAATTCTAAATTCACTAATCCGAAGAGAATTTCCATTTCAGTAACTAAGGACATGAGCCTTTCTCTAACACAGGATAAGCTAAATAGTTATTTGGCAAACGATATGTTACTTGCTGTTGGGAAACCTCATAATGTTGAAATTAGAATAACGTCCAGTATTGACGGTGCAGTACCGCTATATTCCAATGTTCTCAAATTTACCGGTGTTGTTCCCTTTGCTCCTCCTCCAAAAATCACTCCACCGGCAAGTGGTAATTTATTTATCGTAGGCGACGCCCAGGCCGGCGGCTGGAGCAATCCTCTAACAGATCCGGTAACTCAAAAATTTACTCAGCTTAGCCCAACACATTATCAATTGAAAATAGCATTAATCGGAGATAAAGAATACAAGTTTATATCTGTTGATGGTTCATGGGATTCCGATAAGCAATGGAGCATAGCAACTGAACAGCCCTCAGGAGATCCTTCAACATTATACTTTGATCTTTCACCCAATGGCGAGAACGTAAGAGCTCCATTGATCAGTGGAACTTATATTATAGATGTAGATTTCCAATTAGGCAAAGTGACCTTAACCAAACAATAATTCACCCCTAATATTATTTTATGAGAAAAATATTTAACTACTTCCTGTTTGTAACGAGTGTTGTTTATATAGTAGCTGCATGCGATAAAATTGAGGATCTCTCCTATTACAAAAAGGGATATGCTGTTACGCTGACACCTTCTAAGACAGCACTCACTCCGCAATTGTCCGATTCCAACAAAACAGTACTGACATTAAGCTGGACATTTCCGGATTATGCTACCGACTCAGCTAATATGAAATATATCGTTGAAATAGACTCTACCGGAAAAAACTTCGCAAATGGAGTATCAAAAACAATAACCAAAAATTTAAGTACCACATTTACCGGGAGAGATCTGAATACTATATTATTAAATTACGGGTATTCAATTGGAGTGCCGGTAAAACTGGATATGAGAGTCACCTCATCCTATGCCAATAACAATGACAGGTATCTGTCAAATATTGTTCAGGTTTCAATTACTCCCTTCAATGATCCTGCAAAACTTACAACAGAGAAAACCAGTGTGACCGGTTCTGCTTCAACTTCCGCTAATCATTCAAACACATTTTCCTGGTCAGCAGCATTTCCCGGCTATTCCGGAAATATAACTTACAGCATACAGTACGATTCTGCAAGCAAAAATTTCGTGTCACCCATGGAGCTTGCTGCAGGAGTTTCAGTATATAACCTGTCGCTGACAGAAGATGACATGAATACTACTGCTTTAACTTCAGGAATACCTATCGGAAGCTCCGGCACTGTTGAATACAGGGTAAAAGCAACTACTGCCGGCGGAGCAATCTCATATTCTAATGTTGTTAAAGTGTCTGTCACAACTTTCTCCCCGGTACCACCCAATCTTTATATAGTGGGTGATGCTACACCGGGAGGATGGGCTAATCCCGTTCCGACTCCATCACAGCAATTCAAGAAAGTGGATGCGTATTCATATAGTATTACCATCGGGCTTACTGCAGGAAAAAGTTATGTATTCCTGCCTGTCAACGGCGATTGGACACATAAATATGGTGGCAGTACAGATGGAACACAACCCGGAGGAGGAACCTTATTGAAAGATGGAGCTGTGCCGGGATCAAACACACCGGCTCCGGCAGTAACAGGAGTTTATAAAATCGTTGTTAATTTCCAGACCAATACCTATACAGTCACCCAACAAACTCTTCCTGCAAATCTTTATATCGTAGGAGATGCAACTCCTGGAGGTTGGTCTAATCCTGTTCCCACCCCTTCTCAACAATTCAAAAAGATTGACAATTTCACTTTTGCAATTTCAGTCAATCTTACCGGTGGTAAACAATATTTATTCCTTCCTTTAAACGGTGACTGGGGTCACAAATATGGTGGAGCTACTGACGGTACATCCGGTGCAGGTGTTTTACTTGCAGACGGGGACGTTCCCGGATCTAATACTCCTGCTCCTGCAACATCAGGAATGTATATTATAGTTGTAAATTTTGCTACTAACTCTTATACGGTGAGTCCTATGCCAACCAATTTATATATTGTTGGTGATGCAACACCGGGAGGTTGGGCCAATCCTGTCCCAACTCCATCACAGCAATTTACTCAGATTGATAATTTCTCTTTTGGTATAGTAGTCAATCTAACTGCCGGCGGTTCTTATTTACTCTTGCCCGTAAATGGCGACTGGAGTCATAAGTTTGGTGGCGCCACTGATGGAACAGCATCAGGTGGTGGGAAACTTCTTGCAGATGGTGCAGTACCCGGTTCCAATACCCCTGCCCCAGGCACATCAGGTTTATATAGTATAGTTGTAAATTTTGTAACCAACACTTATACTGTTACACCTGTGCCATCAAATCTATTTATTGTAGGAGATGCCACACCGGGTGGATGGGCAAATCCTGTTCCTCTGCCGTCGCAACAATTTACTCAATTGACGCCGGGAGTATTTCAACTCAGCTTGCCATTAACAAGTGGAGGAAGTTATTTGTTCTTACCGGTAAATGGTGATTGGAGTCATAAGTATGGTGGCGCAACAAATGGAATGGCTGCCGATGGAGGTGCCTTGCTTATTGATGGCGCTGTACCCGGATCCAATACACCTGCCCCTTCAACAAGCGGAACTTATACTATTACCGTAAGTTTTGTGAGCATGACATATAAAGTCCAGTAATATCAAACGATTGTTTTAAAAAAGAGGTCGTACTAAATTTTTATACGGCCTCTTTTTATTTGCACTCTTCACAACAAAGTTGCTTATTAAAGAAATTCTATTGGGGAAATTTTTTACATTTGAAGCGCTAGCCTTTCTACAACTAATCTTATCCATTTAAAAAAAAAATGTGATTTTCTTGAAGCGGGTAAGATCTATATTATTTTTCACTTTCAGTGTATTTGTTTTTGCAACATGCAAAAAAACAAACTCTGTCCCAAAGGAGCAATTACCTCCTCCATCAACTCCGTTTTTTGCGAAAGGCGCTGATGTAAGCTGGCTCACACAAATGGAATCTAACGGAATTAAATTTTACAACAGCTCCGGAACTGAACAGGATTGCATGTTGATTTTGAAAAACATGGGCATGAACTCTATTCGCCTGAGAGTTTGGGTGAATCCAGCCAATGGTTGGTGTAACCAGGCTGATGTTATAGCCAAAGCAATTCGTGCAAAAAATCTCGGACTAAAAATCCTGATTGATTTTCATTACAGCGATACATGGGCGGATCCCGGTCATCAGAATAAGCCTGCTGCATGGGCCGGAGAAGATTTTTCCGCATTACTAACTTCCGTTTATAATCATACAGCTGATGTATTGAAAGCTTTAAAAACAAATGGTGTTACTCCTACATGGGTGCAGGTTGGAAATGAAACCAATGATGGTATGCTTTGGCCGGATGGAAAAGCATCTGTGAATATGAGCAATTTTGCAGCCCTGGTAAAGTCAGGATATAATGCAGTAAAATCAGTTGATACTTCCATAAAAGTGATTATTCATATTTCCAACGGCTATGACAACAGTTTATTCAGATGGATATTTGATGGCCTTAAAAATAATGGCACCAACTGGGATATCATCGGGATGTCGCTTTATCCAACAGCATCAAACTGGTCAACATTAAATTCACAGTATCTTACTAATATGAATGACATGGTAAGCCGCTATAATAAGGATGTGATGATATGTGAGGTAGGCATGAGTTGGGATCAGTCCTCTGACTGTAAATCATTTTTAACAGACCTGATCTCAAAAACAAAATCTGTTGCTAATAACAGGGGGCTTGGAGTATTTTATTGGGAGCCGGAAAGCTATAACAACTGGCAGGGATATACACTAGGTGCCTTTGATAATTCAGGAAAGCCGACTGAAGCATTAAATGCATTTCATTAAACCTGAACACAGTGTTAATGGTTCAACAGGGCTTTTATCTTTTTGAAAAATAGAAACAATTGCCTGGAAAAACATAGCCACAAATAAGCACTGAATGCGCTGATTGTTTTTTATAGCATGCGGAAATAACCCCATCTTTTGAAATGGGAAAAGGAGATATAGAATATCCTTTAAAAATTGTATTTATGAAAAATAAATTACTAATCTCATTTCTTCTTATAGCTTGTGTTACTGATGGGCTAAAAATAAAGGCTCAGCCACTGTCCCCAAGAAAAAAAATTAATTTCGACGAAGGTTGGAGATTTCATTTTGGAAACGTTGCTGATCCCGCAAGAGATTTTAATTACAGTTTTGCTACCATTTTTTCAAAATCGGGAGCTGCCCCCGGAACAGCCATAGATCCCGGGTTTAATGACAGCACCTGGAGACTATTGAATGTACCCCACGATTGGGCCGTTGAATTGCCGTTTGTAAATGTTCAGAATGATGATGTGAAATCTCATGGATATAAACCGGTGGGTGGCCTGTTTCCTGAAACCAGTATAGGGTGGTATCGAAAACATTTCACTGTATCACGGGAGGATTCCGGATCCCGTTTCCAGTTTCAGTTCGATGGAATATTCCGGAATGCCAATATCTGGCTGAATGGTTTTTTTGTTGGTAACAATATGAGTGGATACATAGGCGCCGCCTATGATGTAACCGATTTTATAAAATTCAACCGGGATAATGTCTTAGTGATACGGGTAGATGCTACACAATATGAAGGCTGGTTTTATGAGGGAGCAGGAATTTATCGCCATGTATGGCTGAACGAATTTAACAACATTCATGTTCCTGATGGAGGGCTATATGTTCATTCTGAACTTTCAGATAAAAATGCAATTATAAATATAGAAACCAGTGTAGAAAATAATAATCTCACCGCTTCTGACTGTACGGTCTATTCATATGTCACTGATCGTGAAGGAAAACAAATTGGTCAAAGTAAAGAGCTGCCTCTTTCATTAAATGTAAACGCAAAAGCAACCGTCAAACAAAAAATCAGGATCAACAATCCAAGGCTATGGACGTTGGAAGATCCGTACCTGTATCGTGTAGTGTCTGTTATAAAATCCGGAAATAAAATAGTGGACATGGTAAAAGATCGTTTCGGCATCAAAACAGTCCGGTTTGACAGCAAAGAAGGTTTTTTCCTAAATGAAAAATTTTTAAAAATCCAGGGAGTTTGTAATCATCAGGACTTTGCCGGTGTGGGGACCGCTTTACCCGACTACCTTCATTATTATCGTGTTCAGCTTTTAAAAAATATGGGAGTAAATGCATGCAGAACAAGTCATAACCCTCCCACTCCGGAATTCCTGGATGCCTGCGATAGTTTAGGAATGTTAGTAATGGATGAAACCCGCTTGCTGAACAGCAGCCCGGAATATATAAATCAATTTGAGAGAATGATTGTAAGAGATCGGAATCATGCTTCTGTTTTTCTATGGTCAATAGGAAACGAAGAAGGATGGATACAAGTGAATGATTTTGGTAAAAGAATAGCTCAAACATTTATCACAAGGCAAAAAGAACTGGATCCCGGCCGCACCTCTACTTATGGAGCTGATGTAGGAAATATATTTCAGGGTATCAACGAGGTAATTCCGATCCGTGGTTTCAACTATCGCATAACAAGTGTGGCAGATTATCATCGTGATCATCCCGGTCAACCGATAATCGGAACAGAAGTCGGAAGTACCGTGACTACAAGAGGCGAATATGAAAGAAACAATATAAGAGCTTACTTACCGGATCAGGACATCACGTATCCCTCCTGGGCCAGCACTGCTGAAGCGTGGTGGAAGCTGGCTGCTGAAAACAAATACTGGATGGGTGGATTTGTATGGACCGGCTTCGATTACCGTGGTGAACCTACACCTTTCAGTTGGCCAAATATAAATTCACATTTTGGAATCATGGATATGTGCGGCTTTCCAAAAAATATCTATTATTACTATCAATCCTGGTGGACGGATAAAGATGTGCTGCACATTTCCCCACACTGGAATCCACCTGAAGGCTGGCAAGCCTGGAACAATAAAAAATTTCCTCCGGTTGATGTATGGGTAAACAGCAATGCAGACAATATTGAACTGTTTTTAAATGGAAAAAGCCTTGGCAAAAAAGATATGCCCCGAAATGGTCATTTAAACTGGCAAGTGAACTATGAACCGGGAACATTAAAAGCCATTGCACATAAAAAAGGCAGAATACTCACGACAAAAGTGGAAACCACAGGAGTTCCAACGCAGGTAATAATAACTCCTTACAAAACCACAATGCTCGCAGACGGATCGGATGTAAGTGTAATCAATATCAGTGTGGCAGATCAGCAGATACGTGAAGTTCCTGATGCAGACAACATGATCCGTTTTACAATTAAAGGCCCGGGGAAAATAATTGGTGTGGGAAATGGAGATCCCAGCAGTCATGAACCTGATCAATGTGCAGAAGGCGCATGGCAAAGAAGTTTATTCAATGGTAAATGCCAGGTGCTGATTCAATCTACAAAGGAACCGGGAACTATATTCTTCGAAGCTCAGGCAGCCGGCTTGAATACCGGTTCAACAGATATAGTTACTGTTTCGCCGGGAAGTATTTCATCAATCAACGTTGATAAAAATTATCAACTGTCAGGCACAGCAGCACAGCCGAGGGAAGCTACCAAAATGCTTGGAGCTGACATTTCCTTCCTGCCACAATTAGAAGATGAAGGAAAAAAGTTTTACGACAACGGTGTTCAAAAAGATGTAATTGAAATTCTGAAAGATCATGGCTTTAATTACATTCGTCTGAGAATATTCAATAACCCTGCCCGTGACAGTGGATATTCCCCGGTGAAAGGATTCTGCGATTTGAATCATACCCAAGAAATGGCAAAAAGAATAAAAGCAGCAGGCATGAAATTTCTCCTAGACTTTCATTACAGTGATTACTGGGCTGATCCGGGCAAACAATATAAGCCGGCTGCGTGGCGCAATTTGTCCTTCGAAGATTTGAAAAAAGCAATATACGACTACAGTAAAAATGTAATACAGGCTTTAAAAGAACAGGGAACATCTCCCGACATGGTACAGATTGGAAATGAAATCAATCATGGTTTAGTATGGCCGGAAGGAAACGTAATGCATGTAGATAGTTTGGCACAACTGGTTTCTGCAGGAATAGCGGGAGTAAAATCGGCTGATCCTTCAGTTATCATTATGATTCACATTGCACTGGGAGGACAAAATGATGAATCTGTATTCTTTTTTAACCAGATGATTCAGCGAAAAGTTCACTTCGATGTGATTGGATTATCCTATTACCCGCAATGGCATGGAACCCTGGATGATTTAAGAGACAATCTTAATGACCTGATAAGGAGATATAATAAAGATGTAATTGTTGTAGAATATTCTGCAAAAAAAGAAGAAGTCAATAAAATCGTTTTTGAATTACCCGGAGGAAAAGGAAAAGGTACCTGCATCTGGGAGCCCATCAATACCTGGGAATCAATTTTTGATAATAATGGAAAAACCAACGATTACATAAAAATTTATGACGATCTTCAAAAAAATTATCTGTTAAAAAAATAAACGCTTCACTAAAAACAAAAGCATGCAACTGCACTTTATTGATTACAGCATCATCATCCTGTATTTTTTATTTGTTATCGGAGTAGGGTTTTTATTAAAGAAGAAAATAAAGACCGGAAACGATTTCCTGATGAGTAACCGCAGCATTCCTCTTTGGATCACCAGCCTGGCTTTTATTTCTGCCAATCTCGGAGCACAGGAAGTATTGGGAATGGCTGCCAGTGGTTCAAAATACGGATTATACACAGCCCACTATTACTGGATTGGAGCTGCCATTGCCATGGTATTTCTGGGCGTATTCATGATGCCTTTTTATTATGGTAGCAAAGCCCGAAGTGTTCCCGAATATCTAAAACTCAGATTTGACGAGAAAACCAGGTCCTTCAATGCGTTGAGCTTTGCTGTTATGACAGTATTTTCTTCCGGCATTTCTTTATATGCACTTGCCATGCTCATGCAAACCATCTTAGGTTGGGATTTCAGTCTTTCTGTCTGGACTGCCGCCGGAATCGTTTTAATTTATACTTTCCTGGGTGGATTAACCAGCGCTGTATATAATGAAGTGTTACAATTTTTTTTAATTGTATTAGGAATTGCTCCTTTGGTTTTTATCGGCTTACATAAAGCAGGGGGATGGGAAGGAATCATGCATAACGTAGATAATGTAAAATTGCATTTATGGAAGGGTATGGACAATGCTGCAAATAATCCGATGGGAGTTGACGGGTTCAGCCTCATATTTGGATTAGGTTTCGTATTATCATTTGGCTATTGGTGTACAGATTTCCTGGTTGTACAAAGAGCCATGATTTCCCGGAATCTTAACGATGCCCAACGAACACCTCTTATAGCTGCCTTTCCGAAAATTATTATGCCCCTGATTGTAATCCTTCCAGGCATTATCATTTTAGCTTTGCAAAATCAATTTCCCGGATTTGAATTACCCAAAAATGCAGATGGAGTTACTGATTATAACATGACATTACCAGTCATGCTTTCAAAACTATACCCCAGCGGGATTTTAGGTGTGGGAATAACGGCATTAATTGCTTCCTTTATGTCCGGCATGGCTGGAAATGTAACCGCATTTAACACCGTCTGGACTTTTGACATCTACCAATCCCATATCAATAAAAATGCTTCCGAAAAACATTATCTCTATGTCGGGAAAGCCACCACAGTAGTGGGCATTTTATTCTCAATTGCCACCGCCTATTTTGCCAGGCAGTTTAATAATATTATGGATCTGTTGCAACTGGTTTTCAGTTTTGTAAATGCGCCATTATTTGCCACATTCTTTTTGGGTATGTTCTGGAAACGGACAACAGGTCATGGAGCCTTTTGGGGTTTACTATCCGGGACATCAGCAGCTGCACTTACGCATGGCCTAACCGTAGCAGAAGGCAAGGGTGGCTGGATCACTAATCTTCATACATTTTATTCCGGCACCAGCCAGGCATTTAATATTGCATGGATTGCATTTACAGTTTGTTTCATTGTAACGGTTTTAATAAGCCTGGCAACAAAGCCTGCCCCCAGGGAAAAATTGATTGGGTTAGTGTACAGCCTTACACCTAAACAAACTGACCCTTCGAAGGCATGGTACAGAAACCCTCTTTGGCTTGGAATCATTGTATTGCTGATCACACTGGTATTTAATATTATCTTCTACTAAACATTTTGCCATGAATAAATTATTTGATTTGCGTTTTGTAATCGGAACTTTTTTCCTGATCGTTGGCCTGCTATTACTTCTGTACGGATTTTTCAGCTCTGAAAGTGATCAATCCGTAAATCGCTGGTGCGGAAGTATATTTTCAATTTTTGGTTTTGTGATGTTGCTACTCTCCTACCAAAAAAAAGCAGATGAAAGTACACCCGATTGAAAGAAAAGATAGAAGATATCTACTATCTAATTTGTATCTTTCGGCTCACTCAACTTTCTCTTAAAAGAAATTTTTAATATTCCGGAGATGGAAAAAATAAGAATTTTATTGGTTGAAGATGAAAGAAAAATTGCAGATGCATTGAAATCCGGTCTCCAGGAGAATGGTTATGACACCGAAGTAGCTTACGATGGAGATATGGGTTTTCGCATGTTCAAAAACCAGGATTATGATCTTATTATACTTGATATAAACCTTCCGGTCATAAATGGCTATGAGCTGTGTAGAATGATAAGAAGAAAAAATGACAATATTCTTGTATTGATGCTCACAGCCATGAGTTCAGTGGGTGATAAATTAGAAGGCTTCAATACAGGCGCCGATGATTACCTTGTTAAGCCTTTTGAATTTAAAGAATTGCTCGCCAGGATCAGAGCTCTGCTGAAAAGGAAATCACTTGTTGCACCTACCGGAAATAAATTAACAATTGCAGACCTGGAAATGAACCTGGACAGCAAAGAAGTCATTCGGAACGGGAAAGTAATCAAGTTAACCGCCAAAGAGTTCCAATTACTGGAATATTTTTTACGAAACCATAACCGGGTTTTATCAAGGGCTGATATTGCATTACAGGTTTGGGGTCTTGATTTTGACAGTAAAACGAATGTGATAGATGTCTATGTGAATTATTTACGGAATAAAATAGATAAAAACTTTCCGGAGAAACTCCTTCATACCATGGTGGGTATGGGGTATGTACTGAAAGTGGAGAACTAATGTCCATCCGTTTAAAAATAGCTTTGTGGTTTACCGTTTTAGTAAGCATTCTTCTTTTCACTTCTTTCTGGGTTATCAATGAATGGTTATATAGTAAAAACAAATTCCAGTTTCAGCAACGGGTCAAAAACCGCACTATTGCTACTGCAAGGCTGTGGGTGTCTTCAGATACCCTGATCCAGGGAGTGATGACCAAACTTGACTCCGGGGCAGTAGCCTCCCTGAAAAAAAAATACGTAGCCATTTATAATGATAGCGGGAAAATTCAATACAGTTTTTCTGATAATCCTTCCGATACCATAACACCTGCCGGTTCCATTTTTTTAAAAGCAAAAGACAAAGATGAAATCTTTTTTCCTGCCGGAGAGAGAGTGGGATACCTCGCAAGGTACATTAACAAAGACCATAGTTTTTTTGTACTGACTGTTGCCTTTGACGAGTACCATGAAAATGTAGCGCAAAATCTGAAGACAATTTTATGGATCATTGCAGCAGCAGGGTTTTTTTTAGCTTTTTTATCAGGTTGGTTTTTTTCCGGTCTTATTCTCAGGCCTATCAACAGGATAGTTGAAGAAGTTAATCAGTATTCCTCAACCCATCTTTCCAACAGGATCAGCACCGGGAAAACAAAAGATGAACTTAATGCCCTGGCGGAAACATTCAACAAGCTACTGGAAAGGCTTGAAGAATCTTTTTTAATTCAACGCAGGTTTATCTCAAATGCCTCGCATGAATTATCCACTCCGCTCACTTCTATGAGCAGCCAGATAGATGTCGGATTGCAACAAAAAAGAAACAGCGAAGAATATGAGAATATTTTAAAATCGGTATCTGATGAAGTACACGTAATGCAGGAGTTAACAAAGAGTCTCTTAGTTATTGCCCGGACCGGAAGTGAAGGCGCAATTGAGTTATCAGATGTACGGATAGATGAAGTGTTGATGAAAGCTGTTGCCAATGTCAAAAAGGCTTTTCCGGATTATATTATGAATGTTCGTTTTGCAGATTTTCCGGAAGACGAAAATGAGTGTATTGTTCATGGAAATACCGATTTACTTTATACTGCATTTAAAAATATAGTTGAAAACGGCTGCAAATATTCAGAAGATAAAAAAATTGATATTGAACTTAGTTTCACCGGGAAAAAGATAGTCCTGGATTTTGTTAACTCCGGCGATGCAGTGGCGGAAGAAGAAATTGAAAAAATATTCCAACCTTTTTTCCGTGGAAACAGCGCCACGGGCAAACCGGGATTTGGATTGGGGCTTGCATTAACAAAGCGAATTATTCATCTTCATAATGGGGTATTAAAAGCATCAAGTGATCCTTTACAGGGAACCCGTTTCCACATCGAACTTTTCTCCCGGGCATTTTTATAATTCTAATAACCTTCTAATCTGCGATTACTTATATCTTAATCGCAGGGCGTTAAATTGCAATTCAAGGTGGTGATATGCATAAGCTTTTTAACAACATACTGATCCCCTTTAATTTTTCTGCTGCAAGCGAAAGAACAGTTGAAAAAGCCATTGCCCTTGCCAACACATTTCAATGTAATATTCACCTGCTGTACACAGACTCTTCCTTATTCCCTAAGCAGGCAATTAAAAAACTATTCGGACTTAACTCTTCTTCACTAAAAAGTGGTAATACAAAACGGGCTAATAAATTAAAAATTCTTGCTCAAAAATATCAGGATCAACTTTCTGATGGTTTAAAAGTTTTTAGCTCATTTGAAAAGGGAAATAGAAATGACATAGCTGTCAATTATATTTTACATCATAAAATCGATGTCGTGCTGGCCACTGTATTTACCCGGAAAATGAAAAGGAATAAGTTGCGACTGGATGTAAACCGGATTGCCGGGAAAACTGCTGCTGCCGTAATAACCGTACCTGAAGAACGTCGTATAAGTCATTTATATTCTATTGTAATTCCGGTAACTGATTTTATCCCATTAAGAAAGCTAATGTATGGAATCTACCTTGCCCGGTTTTATAAAACAACCATTCATTTGCTGGGTATTACCCATAAGCAGGATCAGGATTACTCACAACGTGTCGGGAAATACCTGCATCGTTCCTACCAGCTTATCCGCGATAATTGTGACGTTCCCATTGAAATGACTCGACGGGATGGCTACAATGTTGCAGAAGCAGTAAAAGATTATACAATTGATAATGATACTGATCTTGTAATTGTTAATCCCGGAAGGCAGAGTCGTTTCAAAAGATTCTCGCTGGACCGCATTACAGGAATTTTACAAAAAAATATTTATCCGCCTGTACTTACAATCGGGACATCCTAAAATAAATAAGAATCATGAAATATAGTTACATTTTCCCAGGGTATAATTTTTTGAATCTATATAAATATGAAAAGAAGAACAGTTAACAATTATTAGGTCGTAAAAAATGGACTATAGATTTTAAAGTTTTTCTCATAGTTTAAGTGATAAGAAAGAAAAGGGCGCCTTTCCAGGTGCCCTTTGGATTATTTATCTGAAGAAGATATTTTGAAAAAATAGTTTTAAATTCCATTTGTATCAACGGTTGTAATTTCGAAACAATTCAATGAGTCAATCAGTATTGCTTATGTTAGACTGGAATTATTACAAAGAAGTTTCCGAGCAGGTATTAAAATCAGATAAAAGGCTGCTTTTTTTTGACTATGACGGTACTCTTATGCCTTTAGTTAAATTTCCTTCGCTGTCGGCTCCCAATGAAGACGTAATCCGGGTTTTATCCCGGTTGACATCCGACAAAAAAAATAATGTGGTTATCATCAGCGGCAGGGATAGCAATACAATTGGCAAATGGCTGGGAAACTTAAACCTGATTGTAGTTGCGGAGCATGGGGCACTGATCAAATACCCCGGGCAAAAATGGGAGAAGCTGGTGGTTGAGAATGAGGAATGGAAGAAAGATATTCTTTCCGTAATGGAAACTATTTCTCAGAAATGCCAGGGTTCTTTTATTGAAGAGAAATCCTTTACACTTGCCTGGCATTATCGGAATGCAGGGGTTGAAGAGGGAAATTTTTATTCCCGGAAATTATTTCACGCCCTCTCCGATATGGTCCGGGATACAGCATTGCAGGTATTAGAAGGCAACAAGATTATCGAAGTAAGATTTACGAATGTCAACAAAGGCGTAATAGCAAAAAAGATAGAAAATGAAATTAAACCGGATTTTGTGATGGCTATTGGTGATGACCGGACAGATGAAGATATGTTCACAGCACTGGGATCAGATTCTGTCACCATAAAAATCGGTCCTGGAAAAACAGCTGCAGCATTTAAGCTGTCTGATCAGGAAGATGTAATCAAGCTGTTAAAAAACTTATTTCTAAAAAATGAAAATTAATACCGGATGGCACACAAATATAACTTAGGGATTATCGGCAATTGTTCCTACCTGGCGTACATTGATACAGATGCTAATGTACAATGGATGTGTATGCCGGGCTTTGATAACAGCTTCTTATTTGGAGGATTAATTGCAAAAGAGAAGGGAGGCTGCTTCAGAATTAACCCTTCGCATGAGTACAAGAGCTCTCAATATTATTTACCCAATACAAATATTCTTTGCACTGAATTTGAATCCGGAGAAGGGAGATTCAGAGTAATAGATCTGGCTCCCCGCTTTTTCCAATATGAAAGATATTTCCGGCCTCTGATGTTAATCCGGAAAATAGAATGGCTAAGCGGCGCTCCGCATATAAAAGTGGAATGTGAGCCCCGTGGAGACTACGGTACTATAATTCCCGAACAGTATTCAGCCAGTAATCATATCCGGTATATGAATATCGGCGGTCCGGTAAGGTTGACCACTGATATTCCGCTTGTATATATTACTGAGAAAAAAAGTTTCTTATTGAATAAAAATTATTATCTCGTTCTTACTTATGGTGAACCATTAGAAGCTCCTCTTGCGGATACGGCAGAAAGATTCCTGTCACTGACACAGAACTATTGGCAGAAATGGATTAAGAGCAGTTACCTCCCGGATATATTCCAGGAACAAGTGGTACGTTCAGCACTGACGTTAAAGCTGCACCAATATGAAGATACCGGTGGTTTCATTGCTGCCGGCACAACAAGCCTGCCCGAGTCACCGGGCAGTGGCAGAAACTGGGATTATCGTTTTTGCTGGTTGCGGGATTCGTATTATACGCTACAGGCATTTAACATGATTGGCCACTTTGACGAACTTGAGAAATATTTCGAATTCATTCAGAATATACTGAGTCGTGATTCCGGGAAAATTCAGCCGCTGTATTCCATCACAGGCGAAAACAACCTGGAAGAGAAAATTTTACCGCTCAGTGGGTACCTTAACAATACTCCTGTCCGGATCGGCAATGCAGCCTACCATCAATTACAAAATGACGTTTATGGCCAGGTTTTACTTACCATGCTTCCGCTCATCTTTGACAAACGGCTGATCATTTACGATAAAACACAAAGAGATTATAAATCTATTATAAGCCGCCTGCTTGAGCTCATAGAAAATACACTGGAACAACCTGATGCCGGCATTTGGGAATTCCGGAATACACAACAACAGAATTGCTATACCTTGTTGTTTCACTGGGCAGGTGCACAGGCTGCAAAAAAATTTGCTGCCACGATTCAGGAAAATAGTATGATTCAAAAGGCTGACACCATTATTAAAAAAGCTGCATCAATGTTGGAACAATGTTACGATCCCGTTGATAAAGTCTATACCCAGGCGATCGGTTCCACAAATATTGATGCCAGTACTTTGAAATTATTGACTATGCAATATCTGCACCCGGAAGATCCAAAAGCGAAATTTCACCTCGAGGCTATTGAAAGAAAGTTAAAGTCTTCCAACGGGTTACTATACCGCTATCGGCATGCGGATGATTTTGGGAATCCGTCATCCACCTTCCTGATTTGTTCATTCTGGTATGCTGAAGCCCTTACCTATATGGGAAAATTGGATGAAGCCTGCCAAACAGTAGAAACAATTTTAAAATATAGTAATCACCTGGGATTGTTAAGCGAGGATGTTAGTGAAGATGGTTCGCAATGGGGCAACTTCCCCCAAACCTACAGCCATGTAGGAATGATCAATATTGCATTCCGCATTTCCAGAAAATTAAATAAACCGGATTTTATGCTTTGATCAATTATGAGCAATGAATAAGGGAAAATGATGCTCCTCTATCGCTTTTGTAACAAAACTCTTTTTGAAAAATTCAGAAAACGCAGAACGGCTGAATGCACCACTGACTACTATTGCGCTCTTGTTTTCCATCAACCATGAAATAAAATATTTTTGTGGATCTGCTTTTAAATGAATCATAGTAAGGTCATTGAAATGACGTGACACCAATTCCCCAATACTAACTTCTTCCGGTAATCTTGCCTCCCCTTTCTTATTAATATGAATCATCACTGTTCTATTATCGGCAAACTCCGGAAAAAGATAAGCAAACTGTTTAATTGCAAAAACAGAAGCAGCAGTTCCATCATAAGTCAGGATATTACTTTCCGGGAATTCAAACTTCTCCGGAACTACTAAAACCGGGCACTCGACACCCCGAAGTGCTTCTTTCAGATAATCATTGGGCTTTTCAATACCCAGGTTTTCATAAAAAGTCTCGCCTCCTAACAGCAGCACATCGGCAAACCGGCTTTCTGTTTTCAATTCAGGTAATGCAAAATCAAAATATTCATTATGCACTCTGAATTCGATTTCATTTTTAACACAAAAAGTTTCAAAACGCTCTATGTTCTTTTTCACGATTTCCGAGTTATCATCCTCTACCACAGGGACAAATAAGGGCCTGTCCACACCTCCCGAAGAATAGTTCCATAGATTAGCATAGTCTGCCTGGGGTAAGAATGAACCAATAAGCAGAATAGGTCTTTTTTCATTTAGCTTTTTAGCAAATTCGCAGGCACCTTCTGAATAATGAATGCCGTCAAAAGCCAGGAGTATCTTTTTCATAACTCATTTTTATAATACTAAACTATTTTGAACTCCTGCCGGCTTCAATGACAGCTGGCAGTTACAAGGCTGATCCTGATCAAAGCCTTTCGGAGTTTTGAAACAACATATTCCGGGAAAAGATATAAATTACAAAAAATAAGTTTACAGAATAATTGTTGAAAATCAGGTAACCGGTTGATATAAATCGCAAAGAAGCAAAAAACAATTTCCCAAGTTTGAAAAGGATATTGACATTTGTAAAGTTCACAATCTTAAATTGTTGTAAATAAAATCCGGAAAACTCAAGTTGAAGGACGGAAATGCCTCTCATTTTTTAATTAAACTATTAAAAATCAACTTTTTCAATGCAAAAGATTTTATTAATTGAAGATAACACAGACATCAGGGAAAATACTGCAGAAATACTGGAGCTTGCCAATTACAAAGTGTATACTGCAGGTAATGGCAAAGAAGGAGTTGAAATAGCTTTGAAAGAAAAACCTAACCTCATTATTTGCGACATCATGATGCCGGTTTTGGATGGGTATGCTGTATTGCACATGCTCAATAAAAACCCCGAAACACATCAGATTCCCTTTATTTTTCTTTCTGCAAAAACTGAAAAATCTGATATCAGAAAAGGGATGTCACTGGGAGCTGATGATTACATAACCAAACCCTTTGAAGGAACAGAATTACTGGAAGCAGTGGAGGGACGATTGAAAAAAGCCAGGATGATCCGGGAAAAGATAGCAGATGGAATTGAAGGTTTCAATCAGCTGTTGACTGTAACAGATAGTAAAAATGCTTTACAAACCCTTAGGGAAGGCAGAAATATTAATAAATACAAAAAAAAACAAATAATTTTTTCTGAAGGGAATCGCCCTTCCCGGTTATATTATTTACAAAAAGGAAAAGTCAGAACTTTTAAATCCAATGAAAACACCAAGGAGCTGGTAGTAGGATTATATTCCGAAGGAGATTTTCTCGGCTATATTGCGTTACTGGAAGGAACCGCTTACAAAGAAACAGCAGAAGCCATGGAAGATTGTGAACTGGCAGTAATACCTAAGGAAGAATTTGAAAGCCTGCTCAACAATAACCGGGAAATTGCAAAACTCTTTATCAAATTGCTTGCAAAAAATATCTCTGAGAAAGAAGAGCAATTACTGGGTATGGCTTACAATTCATTGAGAAAAAAAGTGGCAGATGCAATTCTGCACCTGAATAACAAATACAACCCGGGCCGGGATCCCGGTTTTTCGATTCATATCAGCCGGGAAAACCTGGCTACCATTGCCGGCACCGCCACAGAATCGCTTATCCGTACACTCAGTGATTTTAAAAATGAACAATTGATTGATATTAAAAGCGGCTCGATTTTGATTCTTAATGAAAAAAAATTATCGAATATGCTTAATTGAGATAATCCACTTTATAAAATTTCGGATATGAGTAAATGCCCTTTCTTCTTAGATATCCAATTATAAAATGGTGCCTAAATAATTATTAAAATCAAACTTCAACCGGTTGAAAGAAGAGATAACATTTTTCACTTCCTCCGATAGTCGCTTTTGTCTCGTTATAATATCCTTTTCCGCTTCTCCATCCCTGCTTGCTTCCCGAAGCAATAGAGTATCCAGTTTTGCAATATCTTTTTTCAATAATTGAATGAGTTCATCTTCACAAATAAATTCATTTTGATACTGCTCCGCCGTATGGAGCACTTCTTTATCGCCCGGTATATTTTGCAGAACTTCGGCCAGGCGATTTTTAAGAATCGCATTTTCCTGCCTTATGAATTCAAGGTTTCGCTTCCAGGTATCGCTTTCATAATGAAACTGACGGATTTGTAATTCAGAATTCGGCATTATAATATCTCTGTTTAAATAATAAAATTAACATCCCTGCTACTAGTCAAAAAGAATGGAAATCACAATGACCTGTGATAAATATCAGGGATGAAACATATGTGACAGTAGTAACCTCTAAAGAGAGCCGGGTATTTAATAAATTAAAATGAAATATTTCCATACCACTTCTTTCAGTAGGACTGCGTTCAGCAAAAAGCCCTGCTATAATCAATAGCAGGGCAATGCTCAGTTCATACACCTGATGGCTTATTTCACACTAATCCGCTTAGTTGCGGCAGCTTTTTTGGATACCTCTGTTTTTGGAAGTGTCAGTTTTAAAACTCCATCTTCATATGCAGCATCTATTTTCTCCTTGTTCACTTCATCGGGCAAAGTAAAACTGCGACTAAAGGAAGAATAACTATATTCCTTGCGGGTGTACTTTGCTTCTTTTTCTTCTTTACTTTCTTCTTTTTCACTGCTGATAGTGAGGATATTTCCTTCCACATCAATATTAAAATCATTTTTCTTCATTCCCGGAGCTGCCAGAGTAACAACGTAATTGTCTTTATTATCAGACACATTTACTGCCGGCATTTTCATAGTACGGTTCCAAAAACCACCATTATCAATCCATTCATTCCAGGGTTTAAAAAAATCTTCAAACGATGTCGGAAACATCTCACCGGATTTCATTAATGATTTAGTTGCCATAAGACCTCCTTTATTTTGGGTTATTAATATTTTATTCAGTCCAAAGTTATCTTCACAACAATGTTTTTTCAAGAACTTCCGTCAGCAAAAATACTGAGCATGGTCAGTCAGGAAATTGTCATTAACAGCCAGTTAATGTGGGGCGTGTAGAATTGACTTGTATATTTCAAACCATACAACACATAAAAATCCAACACCGGTACAAATCCAGAATTCAGCAGAAGAGAAAAAAGTTAACTGGAAAAGGTGGTTAAAGAAAGGGACTGTAAGAATAATAACCAGGAAAGACAGGGAAAGTACTACTATCCAGGGCGCCAGGTTGTTTTTATAAAAAATAGTTTTAGTAAAATTCTCTTTAAAAGAACGATTCGTAAAAGTGAGAAAAACATTACTGATCACAAGAGTAGTGAAAACAATTGTTCTTGTCTTTTCAATGGAATGACCCCGGGTCATGTAGAAATAATACAATGAAAGTACTCCGGCTGTAATAATTAGACCCTGAAGAATGCTAAGTAATAGCTCGCCTTTCCTGAATAGTGCAGATTTATTTTGTTTGGGTGGCCGGTTCATAATATCATTTTCTACCGGTTCCCTTTCAAAAAAGATAGAACAGGTGGGCCCCATAATCAGCTCCAGGAAAATAACATGAATGGGGGTAAATATATTCGGATATTTCCAGCCTAATAATAAGGGTAGCGCTGCAGTCAGTATAATCGGAATATGAATTGAGATTATATACCGGATAGCTTTTTTCAGGTTGCTGAAAATCTTTCTCCCTTGCAGAATGGCTTCCTGAATTTTTTCAATATTATCATCCGTAAGGATAAGATCTGAGGCTTGCCGGGCTATCTCAGTTCCTTTTTTCCCCATGGCAATCCCGATATCTGATGCTTTTAATGCAGGTCCGTCATTTACTCCGTCGCCCGTCATTGCTACAATCTCTCCCATAGCTTTTAAGGTTTCAATCACTTTCAGCTTAGCTTCAGGAAACATCCGTGCAAAAATTGTTACAGATTGTATAGCCGCTTTCAATTCTTCGCTACTCATCCTCATTACATCATTTCCGGTTAAATAGTTTTGATAGTCTTTCATTCCTGTTTGTCCGGCTATATTAAGTGCAGTTCCAGGGTGATCACCTGTCAGTAATTTCAGTTTTATCCCTGCTTCATAGAAATGATTAAAAACAGTTTTTATATTTTTCTTGGGAGGGTCGTATAAGCTTATAAGTCCTTCAAACTTCCAGTTAAATAAATCCTGAGTCAATGGCAGATTACCTTCTGTATGAATAGCGCTGGCTACTCCCAAAACCCTGAATCCTTTGACAGTTAGCTCTTTTAAATATTTATTGATCCGTATTTCTGCTTCAGGATCAATTTTACAAACAGCCAGGATTCTTTCAGCTGCCCCTTTAGCTGCAATTATTTTTTTGCTTTCCTGCTGGAAAACATGTGTCATCATAGGCGGCCTGCCTTCAAGGGGATATTCATAGACCTGTTTTAAGGTTTCTACTTTTCCGGCAGCGTAACGATTCCATGCTTCAAGAATAGCTTTTTCCATTGCATCAAAAGGATTTTGCTCGCTGGCAAGCATAGCATACCGTAAAACAGCTTCGCCTTTACCATGTTGCAGTCTATCTAAATCCAGTACTTCATCTTTTGTAAAATCATAGATATCTCTGACTTCCATCTTATTTTCTGTAATCGTTCCTGTCTTGTCAAGACAAATCACCGTCACAGCGCCGAGATTCTCTATTGTTTGCGACTGGCGTGTAATAATTCCAAGCTTACTCATTTTATAAGCTCCTAATGCCATGAAAGAAGAAAAAGCAACCGGAATTTCTTCCGGCACTGCTGCCATTGCCAGGGTAAGGCCAAATAATAAACTCTGTATCACCTCCCCCGTTTTCAGATAATTAACCAACCAGATAAGAATAAAAGCTGTCAACCCGAAAAGGAATAATCGTTTTACAAATTTTCCAATCTGTTGTTGTAATAAAGTTTTTGACGAGTTATAAGAAGTAATACTCTTTCCCAATCTTCCCAATTCAGTTTGATTACCTATTGCTGTGACGCCGGCAATACACTTTCCTGAATTGATGGTAGTTCCCTGGTATAAAATATCAGAGCCATCCGAAGAATTCTTTTCAACCGGCAATGACTCCCCGGTAATTATTGATTCGTTTATACTTAAATCATTTGCATGAAGGACTTTTGCATCTGCAGGAATATTATTCCCTTCTTCCAGGATGATGATATCACCCGGGACCAGGTTTTCTGAATCTATTGTTTTTTCAATTCCATTCCGGATCACAGTTACTTTGGGCTCAGTGTACTGCTTCAGTGCTTTTAATGCATTACTGCTTCTGTTTTCCTGGTATAGTGAAATAGCCGTTACAAATAAAATGGCAACTGCCATAAGGATACCTTCACTTATTTCACCGAGAATAAAATAAACAGAGCAGGATAGAGCTAATAAAATAAACATTGGCTCTCCGGCTACACTCCATAGAATGCGAAAGAAAGTAAAGGATCGTTTTTTTTCGGGAATATTCTTACCGAATCGCTTCTGCAATCCGGGGATTTCCTGCTCATCCCTTCCTTTTAAACCTGTAATATGAAAGACGTTGCCCGGCATTAGATTTGCAAAATACTTTTTTCCTTTTTCACCTCCCATTGCCGGCTCCTGATTATTATCAGTAGCTATACCCACAAAAATCAACTTATCCCCGTTTTACAATTTAATAAGTACATTTAGAAGATCAATAGTACCTGTTTCCCATTATCCCAAATTACCTTGTTGATCGAAATATAAAATAATACATGAACAAATAACTTATAAATTGTATGGCAGAAGCAATTACCAAAAAACAACTTAAGAAAATTCCAATTACAAAATATGATGAAATCCGCCATGAGCTTACAACAGGCCATATCTTTTTCAGTTCGGGCAGTTATACATTCTCTTCAATTATTCAGGGGTTGACCAAAAGTGTGTGGAGTCATGTGGCGATTATATATAAAGACAATGAACTGGAACGGATTATGGTACTGGAGGCCGAACCCCGGATAGGAATTCGTCTTATTCCCTTAACTAAATATTTGAAAAATTATAAAGGAACCAGGCGGCCTTATAAAGGTCAGGTTGTTATTGCGAAAATAAATTTTGACATGGAGCACGAAAAACTGAATAAAGCTATCAGTTTTGGACTTGATGAACTCACAAAGCCTTATGATAATTGGGAAATAATCCGGATCATGATGCGTATTCTATTCAAAATTGGTAAAAAAGAAAGAAACAAAAATTATATCTGTTCGGAACTGGTAAGAGATGCATTTGCAAAAGCCGGAATCGTTTTCAGAATGCATGATACTTATATTAGTCCCCAGGAAATCTGGAAAGACCCCAGAGTGGAATTCAGTTACCGGCTGTTATAGAAGCTGTCAGTGTGTATAGATTTGAATTCTTACATTCTTCCTTTTCAATTATACTGTAATCAGAAAGAATATCAGCCTTATTTTTTCTCACACAAATATCATGTTCAAAATGTACGGAAGGTTTTCCATCCTTAGTTCTTACTGTCCAACCATCTTCCTCTGTAAAAACATCCTTTTTACCAAGATTAATCATCGGCTCTATCGCCAGGGTCATTCCTTCTTTCAGCTTCGGCCCTGATCCTCTTTTACCAAAATTGGGTACTTGCGGATCTTCATGCAGGTTTTTTCCCAACCCATGTCCCACTAATTCCCTCACTACTCCGTAACCAAATTTTTTCTCAGTGTGTTCTTGAATAGCATATGATATATCTCCAATTCGATTTCCGGAAATTGCTTTTTCAATACCGAGATATAATGACTCCCGTGTTACTCTTATCAGTTGTCTCACTGCTGTTCCGGGATCACCTATGGAAAATGTATAGGCATGATCACCGTGCCACCCATTTAAAATAACGCCTACATCAACAGAAATAATATCACCCTCTTTCAATTCGCTTTTATTCGGAAATCCATGCACCACCACATCATTAACAGAAAGGCAGGAATTAAATGGATAGCCATGGTAATTCAAAAAGGAAGGAATGGCTTTATGATCCCTGATAAATTCCCCGATCATTTTATCCAACGAAAGAGTAGTAATGCCGGCACGTAGGATCTTTGCAACTTCAGCCAGCGTTGTACTTACGAGTAAAGCACTTTGCCGCATCTGCTCCACTTGTTCGTCTGTTTTATATAAGATCATACTGTAAGTGTTCGTGTAAAAGACAAGACCCGGCATGTAAGGTACCTGCCAGGTCTTAATATCTAAATTATTTTCGATCTCAGTATTGTACTGCAGAAGCAGCCTGGCGTCCTTGCAAGCGACCGCTTTTCATTAAACCATCATACTGACGCATCAGCAGGTGTGTTTCTATTTGCTGTAGTGTATCTAAAATTACCGCTACCATGATCAAAAGAGAAGTTCCGCCAAAGAAGGTTGAAAACCCTGCTGTAACACCAAGCCGTTGTGCAAAGCCGGGGAAGATTCCAATAATAGCCAGAAAAATAGCGCCGGGGAAGGTAATACGATCCATGATGGTTCCGATATAATCTGCAGTCGGCTGCCCGGGTTTTACTCCCGGAATAAAACCGTTATTCTGCTTCAGGTTATCCGAAATCTGTTTCGGATTAAAAATCAAAGCTGTGTACAGGAATGTAAAAGCAATAACCACTACTGCATAGATCAACATATACCATCCGTTTTCATGATCTGTAAACATTGCGTTTAATGTTTGGCCCCCACCCAACGTAATTAACGTTGGCAAAAACATAATTGCCTGGGCAAAGATGATAGGCATCACTCCTGAACTGTTCACCTTTAATGGTAGAAACTGGCGGGCTCCGCCAAAATGTTTATTCCCGATTATCTGTTTCGCATAATTCACCGGAACTTTTCTTGTGCCTTGAATCAGAAGGATACAACCTAAAATGATTGCAATGAGAACAGCAATTTCAATAACGAATATCAAAATATCCCCACTGCGTACTGATTTGCTTTGAAATTCCTGTAAAAAGGATTGTGGTAAGCGGGCCAGGATGCCGATCATAATAATTAATGAAGTACCATTACCTAATCCTTTATCCGTAATCTTTTCACCCAACCACATTACAAATATGGACCCCGCAGTAAGAATCACAACAGTGGATAGCCAGAAATAAGGAGTATAAGATGCAATCATACCTCCCTGGAAAGTCATTCGTTGCAAATAGGTAACATAAGCTGAAGCCTGTAAGGCTGTTACTGCAACTGTTATATAACGGGTGTATTGATTAATTTTTTTCCGGCCGCTGTCTCCTTCTTTCTGAAGTTTTTGAAATTTTGGAACCAACACAGTCATCAACTGCATAAAGATAGATGCAGAAATATACGGCATGATTCCTAATGCGAAAATTGAAGCCTGGCTAAATGCACCGCCGGAAAAAGCATCAATTAACCCAAGAATACCACTGCTGCTACCTGAAGTATTTAATTCCTGCGGATTAATACCCGGCAATGTTATATAAGTTCCAACCCTATAAATTGCAATGAGTAATAAGGTATATAGGATTTTATTCCGTAATTCCTCGATACTCCAGATATTCTTAATTGTCTTCAGAAAATTTTTCACTGGAAATAAAATAGTTTAAAAGCTCTAAAAACACAAAAACGCATCATAAATGCGTTGTTGCAAGTTAGTGAAAATTATTTGATTAATTCAACGGACCCGCCGGCAGTTTCGATAGATGTCTTTGCTTTGCCGCTTACCGCATTTACTTTGAAACTGATTTTTTTCTTTAAATCACCATTTCCAAGAATTTTCACTTTATCATTTTGGCTGATTAGCCCGTTCACATACAGTGTTTCCGGGCTGAATTCAGTAATGCTGTATTTGTCTGCCAACTGCTCTACCTGTCCAATATTAAAAATTCTGTATTCTACCCGATGAGGATTCTTAAATCCACGTTTGGGAATACGACGCTGTATGGGCATTTGTCCGCCTTCATGTGCCATTTTCCTTTTGAAACCGCTGCGACTTTGATGTCCTTTGGTACCTTTTGTAGATGTTCCACCATGACCCGAACCATCACCACGTCCGATTCGTTTTTCTTTATGTGTGGCTCCTTTTGCAGGTTTTAATTGATGTAATTTCATTTTTTTTGATTTTATACTTAACGGGGAAATCGCCCCTCGCTTTTTTTAAGAGTAAAATCCAAAAGATTAAACTTTTGAATTTTTATTTTACTTCCTCCACCTTCACCAGGTGATTTACTTTGCGTACCATTCCCAATATTTGGGGAGTCGCATTTACTTCTTTTGATGCATTGGTTTTACCCAATCCAAGAGCTTTCAAAGTCAGCTTCTGACGTTCCGGCCTGTCTATCGGGCTTTGTACCAATGTTATCTTAATCTTTTTCATAAACTGAAAATTCATTTATCCGTTAAACACTTTTTTCAAACCGATCATACGGGTTTTGGCAACATGTACAGGTTCACGTAATAAAGCCAGGGCTTTGAAGGTTGCTTTCACCACATTATGAGGATTGGCAGAACCTAACGATTTTGCTAATACGTCAGTAACACCTGCACTTTCCAGTACGGCACGCATACTGCCCCCGGCAATTACACCGGTACCATGAGCAGC
>JAFDYJ010000054.1 GCA_018267515.1 Bacteroidota bacterium
CCGGCAATGGGTGGTATAGCAAAAGGCCAGATTGTGAGAGAAATTGATGCTCTTGGTGGTTATTCCGGGATAGTCAGTGACCTTTCAATGATTCAATTTAGAATGCTAAATAGGTCGAAGGGGCCTGCAATGTGGAGTCCCAGAACTCAAAACGACCGGATGCTTTTCTCTCTTAAATGGAGGGAATTGTTGGAAAAAACAGCAAATCTCGATTTTTACCAGGATATGGTAAAAGGATTATTGATTGAAAATAAAAGAGTTACTGGAGTAAAAACAGGACTTGGGCATGAAATCAAAGCAAAAGCAGTAATTCTGACAAATGGAACATTTTTGAATGGAGTGATTCACGTTGGTGAAAAAAATTTTGGTGGCGGGAGAATGGGAGAGAGGTCGGCAAGCGGGCTAACCGAACAACTCGTTTCTCTTGGTTTTGAAAGTGATCGTCTAAAAACCGGTACACCACCTAGAGTAGATGGCAGAAGTCTGGACTATTCTAAAATGGAAGAACAGCATGGAGATGAAGAAGTTACAGGTTTCTCCTTTCTAAAAACCGATAAGCCCAAAAAACAAAGATGTTGTTGGATTAGTTATACGAATCAGAAAGTTCATGATATTCTCAAAACCGGATTTGATAAAAGCCCTATGTTCGCAGGCAGGATTGAAGGTACAGGGCCAAGATATTGTCCAAGTATTGAGGATAAAATAAATCGCTTTTCAGAAAAAGAAAGACATCAGCTTTTTGTAGAACCGGAAGGGTGGAACACGGTTGAAATTTATGTAAACGGCTTCTCAACTTCCTTACCTGAAGAAACGCAATACGAGGCTCTTCGTATAGTTCCCGGCTTTGAACATGTTAAACTTTTTAGGCCCGGATATGCTATTGAGTATGATTATTTTCCGCCAACTCAGCTTCAATACTCTTTAGAAACAAAAATTATTGAAAATTTGTTTTTTGCAGGGCAAATAAACGGAACTACCGGCTATGAAGAAGCTGCTTGCCAGGGGGTGATTGCAGGTGTTAATGCTCATCAGAAAACAAGATCATTAGAACCCGTAATTTTAAAAAGAAGTGATGCGTATATAGGTGTTTTGATAGATGATCTGATCAGTAAAGGAACAAAAGAACCCTATAGGATGTTTACTTCAAGAGCTGAATTTAGAACTCTTTTAAGACAGGATAATGCAGATCTCAGATTAACCGAACTGGGATATAGGCTTGGCCTGGCATCACAGGAGAGAATGGATATAACATTAGCAAAAAAAGAAGCTGTTGATAAGGTAAAAAGTATTTTAAATAATATGTCACTGGATCCGGAAGAAGTAAATTCTTATTTGGAAACAATCAACTCTTCACCAATATCTGAAAAACAAAAAGCAGAAAAAATTTTATTGCGCCCTGACGTAGAGTTGGATAGTTTCCTGCAGGTGGTTCCTAAACTTAAAGCAGAATTGAAAGATTATAAAAAGGAAGTTCTGGAACAAGCTTCAATCCAGGTAAAGTATGACGTGTATATAGAAAAGGAAAAGGAGATAGTGAAAAAAATGGCTTTATTGGAAGATCTTCAGATCCCTGAGAACTTTGATTACAAAAAAATCGTTGCTCTTGGGAATGAAGCAAGGGAAAAATTAAATAAAGTTAGGCCCGGAACTCTTGGCCAGGCCAGTCGAATCTCTGGTATTAACCCGACTGACGTTCAGATACTGATGGTTTATATGGGGCGGTGAGAGAGCGGGAGAGTCTTCTTCCGGATTTTTTGGCCTGTTCTCTTTTCGTTACGGACATATCTTTTATCCCCGTAATTATTTTTCTGCAGTTAGGAGATCCGCAGGAACAATTAAAGGGCTCCATGGTTTCATCAAGAAACAGAGCATAGTCCAACGTAAGTTCTTCTCCCTGATTAATGCTTCTTTTTGCTACAACATTTAATCCGTCAAATTCGGTATTGGGATCACAACTGTGATTTTGTGGCGCCCATTCAGCCGGATCTTCATCCCAAGAAATATATACTTCTTTGCTTATCGGGTAGGCGTAGTGACGGAAATATTCTTTTTCTTTTTCGTTCCAGTTCTTTTCCATGAAACGCTTGGTAATGATTCTTTGTGGTCTCTCTTCGCCCTTAAAGACGACTTCCCCTTTTGTAATATTCCGGCTGGCATAAATTCCAAACCCCGCTATAGAATTTCCTTTAACCTCGTATGCCTTTTGTTTTCTTTTATGTCTCGCTATTCCTTCTGCAATGATATGGCGAAGAAATCCCTCATGACCGGTTCCGTCAAATTTTAAAATAAAATCTGCAGATCCATCCCACCCATCGGTATAAAATACAGAGCAGGTAAAATTCAGTTCAAGAAAATATACTTCTCTTTTACTGTTTACCCTGAAATCCATTCTGCAATAACCTACGCCACTAAAAGCCTGGAAGATTTTTTTTGCTGCGTCCCGTAATTTTATTTCCAATTCGTCATCATTACAAGGGAAGTTGCAATCAGGATGAAGCTCCCATGTTTTTAATGCATAAGTTTTGAACTCGAGTCCTTTGGGAAAAATATACTCAACGGGTTTATAAGTAGTACATTCTTTCGGATTGTCAGCATTGGCAGCCACCAAAACGCTAAACTCCCTGCCCGCAATATATTCTTCTATCAACAATGAACTATGCTCTTCAATAATAGCAGAGCATTTTTTTATCAGTTCTTCATTATTGTGTACTAGCGAATGTTCATCAATCCCGCGGCTATCTCCGGCATGTGCCGGTTTTACAAACAGGGGAAATTTTAAATGCAGAATCTCTTTTTCAATCTCATCTAAAGAAGTAATCAATGCATAAGCAGGAATCTTCACGCCTTCTGAATAAGCCACATATTTCATCAGTTTCTTAGGAACATCAAATAAACGGGTACCGGGTCCGGTAATGGGCAGGTTCAATAATTCGGCATTGAAATAAATATCATGTCCCGGAACTTCCCAATCGGGATAACCTTCACAAAGGTTTACAAAAATGTCATACCCCTTTTTGCCAAGTTCACGCAGTTGTTTGTAAGTAGTGAGTTTATTGATGAACACATGATCCATTTCTGCTTCGGGCATTAATGAAGACAGGTTGCGTACAGGATCATATTCCTTGTAATCAACCGAAGTGGTTGAATAATCTGGCAGCAATACACAAATCTTCATTGTTGAATTTACCGGATTATGCTCCGGTTTGCAATAGTATCATAAATTATTTCTTCAACCAATTGTGTAAACGACTTACCGGCAAAACGGAGAATAGCTCCGATAGAAGTATAGTCTTCATCTTCGCTAAGTCCGCACTGAGCATTTACCTCCAGTACATATAATTCTTTTGTAGCAGCATCCATCCGGATATCAATCCTGGTATAACCAACCCCTTTTACGGCGCAATATGCATCAAGGCTAAGTTTACATATTTTTTCTGAAAGCTTTTGATCACAAGGTTGATAGTGATAAAAACTTCCGCCGTTAGGCATCGGCATTTCGTCCTCGTAAATTTCCCAAAGCCTGTCAAACGACAAAAACCGTTCT
Source organism: Bacteroidota bacterium (assembly GCA_018267515.1). Classification (GTDB taxonomy): domain Bacteria; phylum Bacteroidota; class Bacteroidia; order Chitinophagales; family Chitinophagaceae; genus UTBCD1. Next base: position 3,545 of record JAFDYJ010000054.1, read on the forward strand.
TCTTCCGAAAGTGATTCATGAAAAATACGTTCTACCGGTTTATAAACAATGCATTTTTCAGGATGTTTATATGACCCGACAATCATTGTGGTATATTCCGGGCCCTTGATGAACTGCTCTACAAACAATCCTCCTGTAGTTAATTGCCAGCCACGATAACCCTGGTTTAATTCCCGGATTCTTTCAATTGCTTCTTCGTCTGTATGAACTACGTTTTTTACTGATACACCCATGCTTCCACCCGACACAGCAGGTTTTATCAACAAGGGTGGGCCAAGACGCCTACATATTCCTTTTATTGATTCTTCGCTCCCATCTACGATTTCCCATTTTGCTGTGGATACTTTTGCCATATCAAAAGCCTTCTTCATTGGAATTTTTGAAGAAGTAATATCATAGAAATAAGCATTGGAACCCGAATACAAAAGTTTGTGTTTTTCCAGTTCGTGTATTACAGATACTCCGGGAGTATTATTAATCTCATCACCATCGCATAGATTAAAAACAAAGGCTGTTTTTCCTTTGGATTTTTTCCTGATAGCGCTTATCACTTCTCTATAATCCTGCGTAGTAACCGGTTGCCAAATCCAGTCTGCACCGAGCTCCTCAAATACTTTCTTGAACTCGTCAAGGCTGTGAGAGAAATCGTAATAGTGTTTCAGGTTGGGGTCGTCCGTTTCAAAATGGGGATACAGCACCCATATCTTTAGTTCCGCAAGTGAAGGATTGGTGTTGCGTTTAGTTTTCTTCTTAGGCTCTCTCTTCGTTTGAACGATCATGCAATTGTTGTTGAATGAAGCGGGTTAGCTTGTATTGATTTAATACACTCTTTGCAAGATAAGCGGCTCCTTTGATTTCTCCTAAACAATTTGGGCTTCCGCAAAAACAATGAAATGACTGTGCCATATCCCATTCTGCTGATGGATAGAACCACGTTAATTCTTCACCCCTTTTAATAGGACGCAATGTAACAACACGCATGGCATGTGTATCAAAGAATGTGTTGGGGTTGCAACTGTGGTTAATACACTGCAAAAATTCAGGGTCAATCATAATGTGCTTATGAATGCCCACCTGGAATGAAAGGTAGTTAGGCTCCCTCATTGTTTCCTTAGCAGAAAACGTTGAGAACAGTTCTCCTGACCTGTAGGGGCGTAATGCAATTAATGTCTTTTGATTGTTGCTGAGGTTTAGCCTCACTTCGGCATAGCCGTGATCACTAATCAGGCGATAACCGGGGTTAGTAAGTGTTATCATATTGATTCGTTATGAAAAGATAGATAATAAAATCAATCTGACAAATCAATTTGCAATTAATGTGAATAATTTTAATGAATGACAAATAAAACTTTGAAGTGTATTAGAGAAACAACATAAAGGTTATTCACATTTATTCATTCTGTTTGCTGTGTGGTTAAACACAATTAAGGTTAAGAGGAATGATATGAATTATGAAACGTCATCCAGGCTTGAACCATCCGTATCTCTCCATAGCTGATATCGTTTCCCAATGCTTCTTTGATTGGAGTCAATGAATTTCCTTTACCAGTCTTTAATGCAGATACAATACGAGTTCGTTTTCCCTCTTCAACTAAGGCATCAATGTCTATTTCGCCCCTTTTCACATAATAGGAAAGATGTCCTTCTATAGTTTGTGTGGTGAAATTTCTTTCTGTTGCTATCTCCTTTACGGTCTTTCCTTCTTTGAAAAGCCTGAATGATACAGCCTTGCTGTCAGAGGGTATAGAATTGTCTCTGTCCTTTCTATTTCGTTTAGGAATCTTTTGGGAAACAAGCGAATGTAAACTGTGTTGATTGCTGTATTTTACTATTATGTCCAAAAACTGCTGTCCATAGGCTTTAATCTTTGCTTCGCCAAAACCGCTTATCTGTTTCAGTTCATCCAATGACTGTGGTAAGTATCTTGCCATTTCATCAAGTGTCTTTCCACCCGCAACCATATAAACCGGTAAATCCCTTTTAGAACAAAAACTATCTCTTAGTTTTTTCAACTCATAATAAAGCTCGGGGTTGGGATTTTCTGTTTCTGTTTTTTGCTCTGCTGTTGCCGAATAGGCATTAACCGATAGGTTGGGAATATTGATATTTCTTTTAACCCGATAATACGACTCTATATTAAATTGACCATTGCAGGACATTAATAATTGCTTCCGGGTATATAAAAGCGCAAAAAGGTCTTTGGCGCTATTATTAAACTCCTTTGCCTGCTGGCGGCTATCGGTTATTGCCGGAGATGCTTGTATGATCTGAATAACCTCATCAACCTGGTTAATAAAATAATCCGCAGCAGCTTTAGTTCTTTCTTGCAGGGCTGCAATCTTATCTTCAGTGAAAGGGGGTTCAAAAAAAGATAATAATTGTGGATGAAATTTCTCAACAGTACTATCTATTGCCAAAATGGAATCCTGTACTTTTTCAATCCATATTAAAGATTCCGCATTGAACGACTTCTGATGTTCTATCAAAAAATTCTGCAATTCCTTACCGGCATTAATTATACGCTTGAAACCATACAGCGATAACAAAATATCCTTTTCATAACTTTTACCGGATCCCTTTAATTCTTCTTTCAGCCGATCACTTGTCTGCTTGTTTTGGGCAAATTGAATAATTCGTTCATCGCATTGCAGGCTTGATCTATTAATCCTGCTTTGCAATACCAGTCCATCAAGATTGGTACAACGACTTAGCGCCACATAAACCTGCCCCGACGAAAAAGCATCTCCCGCATCAACAATTGCTTTTTCGAATGTGAGTCCCTGGCTTTTGTGTATGGTAATAGCCCAAGCCAACCGCAATGGATACTGTTCAAAAGAGCCAAGCACTTCCTCTTCAAGCATTCCTTTGCTTTTATTCCAGGAATAACGGATGTTTTCCCAGCTTTCTTTTTTCACTTCCACTTCCATTGATTCGTTTTCACAACGAACAACTATTTTATTTTCTTCGAGGCGGGTAACCTTGGCAATCTTTCCATTGAAATATCGCTTACTTTTATCCATATCATTTCTCAAAAACATTACCTGCGATCCTTCTTTCAGTTGCAATATCTCATCTGCCGGAAATGATTTTTCAAAAAATTCTCCCTTTATTTCTGCCCTATATGAAAACGTTTGACCCGGCAGTTGTTGAAGTTCTACCCGGTTGGTGGTTTCCGCTTTATAATTATGTGTAGTTAAAATAATATACCCATCATCTGCCCGGCGCCTGAATTCCGGTTGATATCTTTTCTCCAACAATGCAACTGTTTCGGCGTCCAACTCATTATTACGAACCTGGTTTAGCAGGTTGATGAACTGTTCTTCGCTTTGCCTGTAGATTTTAGAAAACTCGATATACAGAAGTTGCCCCTGCGATAAAACCCTGCTGTCAAAAAAATAGGGGCTATTATAAAATTGTGATAACAGGCTCCACTCATTTTCGGGAACTATTGGCGGCAACTGAAACATATCGCCTATAAACAAAACCTGTACACCGCCGAATGGGTCGTTGTGTCGCAGGCGGGCATGACGTAATACAATATCTATTGCATCCAGCGTATCGCATCGAACCATACTGATCTCGTCAATAATCAATAACTCCAGTTCCTGTAAAATTTTTTTCTTTTCATTGGTCAGCCTGAGGCGGCTTAACAGGTTGTGGCGATTAACACTTTCATTATTGTTGTCTGAAAATCCTTTTGATTCGGGAATGAAGGGAGAGAGAGGCAATTGAAAAAAAGAATGTATTGTTACTCCGCCGGCATTAATTGCCGCTACACCTGTTGGCGCTACAACGGCAGTTTGTTTGGGGCAACTTTCACGAATATATTTTAAAAAAGTTGTTTTTCCTGTTCCGGCTTTTCCGGTCAGGAAAATATTGCGGGAGCTTTTATTAACGAGTTGCACCGCAAGTTGAAATAATTCATTATTGGTATCAGGGATGAATGTTGCCACAGAAGTTTTGATTTTGCCTCAGATTTACGCAAATGAACACAGAACTAATCTGCATTATTACCATCAGAACAGATCAGCCTCTTATATTCTAACTTTCGTTTACCGAAATTAATGATTAGTCCAATTTTATTTCCAGACACCCTTAGATAATTCAATGTTTGAGCAATATGATCGTTAATTATTCCTTCACCAGAAGATTTAACCTCGACAATAATCTGCCCATAACACAAAAAATCTGCGAAAAATGTATGTGGAAGTATTTGTCCTTTATATCCAACCTTTAATTCAACCTCTCTCATATACTCAAGAGCGGATCCAAAAAACTCTAACTCCATCGCATCTTTATAAATTATTTCAGAAAACCCATAGCCAAGAGTTCTTTGCACATCCATACAAATGCCGATAATCTTGTAAGTTTCCACCTTGAAAATAAAATCTTCCATTTCATGTTAGCCTTTAATTAAGAAAAGCCACAGATAAACACTAACAAATAAAATCTGCGTTATTATGTGTTCATCTGTGGCTAAAGCTTTATTCGTTTGCGGCTTTGCCACCCAGCATCAAAAGTTCATTTACCTGTATTTCGGTATAATACTTTTTATTGCCGTCTTTATCAGCATACTGGCGATTCACCAGTTTACCTTCAATAGCTACTTCTTTACCTACTGTCAAATGCTTTTCGGCAATTTCAGCAAGCTTGCCCCACATTACGAGATTGTGCCACTGTGTGTCTTTTACTTTCTCGCCTTTTGCGTTACGATAAATCTCTGTTGTGGCAATGCGGAAGTTGGCTACTTTTTTTCCACTTTCAAATGTTTTTACTTCGGGTGCATTACCCAGGTTGCCGATCAGTTGTACTTTGTTTTTTAATGCGTACATAGTTTTAAAATTTGTGCCCCTGTTTGATTTTTGTTTACAGGTGCGATTTTTGAATTTGTTTATTTCAATCAACCGGTTGACGTCTTTGCCGATTGACAACACAAAGATGTGGCGGTGAAAAAGCGGGAGTCGGTTTTTAGTCGTTTCTTCCCGAAGCTAACCGGGTATAAGCGTTTGCACACGGCTTATTCCGCATGAAGCGGGAAATAATTTTTAGTACCTTGATCTTCTGAAACCCTTACCATGCCTGCATTAGAAATCAAAAATTGTCTTTTCTGCGGCAAACCTTTAAAAGGCAGAGCCGATAAAAAATTTTGCGACGATTATTGCCGGAACAATTATAATAATCAGCAGAAAGCAAAGAGTAATTACAGCAGTATTGTCCGTAATATCAATAATGCCTTGCTGAAAAACAGGAAAATACTGGAATCTCTTTTGCCGCAGGGAGAAGAAACTACAAAAGCCAATAAAGATAAACTACAGCGACTTGGATTTCAATTCAAATACCTGACACTTTTATATACTACCAAAACCGGCAAGACTTATTACTATTGTTATGATTACGGCTATCTGCCGCTGGATAATGATTGGTTTTTGATCGTGAGGAAAAAAGAGGAGTAGGTTGTTGCGCAAAGTCCAAAGTCAGGACACGAAGCTTGCGGAAAGACGTTGCTGGGAATATGTAAATAATTCTAATAGTAAGGAGGTTATTTACCTGCTGTTTTTTGCAATTTTGGCTAAATTTATCAAAAATTGAGTTCTTTGAAAGAGCCTGTTGATATGGGTTAGGGTTGAATTCGTTATTATCCGTTCGGATTGACGATGAGCGGAATTAATTCGAAAGCTTTAAACTTTGGAAATCCCGAGAATAAGCATAAGTACAATAACTACGAATTAAACAAAGACTTCGATATTAATCTTTACGAAACTTTTTATCGTTCACATGACCCGCAATTAGGTAGGTTCTGGCAAGCTGATCCCAAGCCGAAGGATGAGATGAGTTTGTATTCTGCTATGGATAATAATCCTATAAGGTACGGGGACATACTTGGAGACACTGTAATTTATATGATAGATAAAGAAGGTGCGGGTGGTAATGGACATATGTCAATGTTTTTTCAGAATGAACAAGGTAATTGGTTTTTCTTTTCACAAGGTGCTACAGGAAATCCAGGAACAGGAAAGATGCTATCTGCCAGTAATACGGAAGGCGGTGTTGATATACAGCAAATGCAAGTTACCGAGACACGAGTTAAAACAGACTCAAAAGGTAATGTAATAAAAGGGAAAGACGGTAAGCCTGTTATGGAAACAATAACCAGAAATCCTACACAAAGCGAACTCATGACTGCGGCAAAAACTGGTATAGGTGGTAATGCCTTTGATGAATTTACAACGATGAATACTTCAAAAAAAGAGGATAAACAAATTAGTGCGAATGCCTTTGAGTTACAGGGAAAATATCAGAGTGGTGAGAAGAAGTATAACCTTTACTTTAATAATTGCGTGGATGCTTGTCAAGACGCTACACAAAAGAATAACGGTATAAATTTACCTCTCGATATTAACCCTAAACCAAATGCATACTTTAATCAGCTTAAGGAATATGTTCAGTGGTATAATCTTCCACAATCGGAAAAGCAAAAAAGAATAGACGAAGCAAATAAAAAGATGCAAGAAAATATTAGAAGCTATGGCAAGTTTTAATTAAAAAAGGCTTGAAATGAAGCAAGGAAAGAAAACTTTTATTTGGATAATCATTTTAATTATTGTTGTGGTAGGCAGTATTTTTTTTATACAGATGAAAAAATTTGCAAATGGTGTTAAGGAAGATGCTAATAAGAAAAAGGATTTTAAGGAGAAAAAATTAAGCGACAGTACAACGATCATTTATAAGAAAGTGGAATAGCCATGCAGATAACAAAGCCCCAGCGCTGCGGCTTCTTGATTTAAGAGGCATAAGCCTGCTGCGTATTAAAATCTCTGATATAGGCCCCCCGCTATCCAGAGTGTTCAATAGTTTAAGAAAATTACGAAGGCTGTCCTGAGTTTACAACTCAGGACTTTCCAGCACTGCTGTATAAATATTCTTCTGCTTTATCAAACAGCCCAGCCTCCACCGGGTTGTTATGAATATAATTTAATTTCTGACTGCTGAACTTATCACTGAACAATTCTTTGGGTTGATTATCCTGTCGCCAGAATTGATACTTACTATTCCGGCTGTTCTTTTCTCCCTGTTCTTTGAATATTTTCAGCATCCGGTCCTTTCTGCTTTCCTGTTCATTCATTTCTATTGCCGATATGATCTGTTTGCTGGTAAATTTTTTAAAATCACGGAGTATGTTACTGGTATCGTTATTTTTTGCTGAAACTACAAGGTGCACATGATTGCTCATAATGCACCAGGCATATATTAGTAATCCCTTTTCATTCTGACAATATTTTATGCTATCCAACACAATGTCACGATATTCCTTTCTGGTAAATACGTCTACCCATTCTACCACCGCAAAAGTTATAAAATGAATACCTTCTTTGTTCCTGATTTTATAACCGCCATCACTCATAAGTTTTTATGCCAAATTAGGATTTCTTTTCAAAATTATCCTGAGTCTCAGACTCAGGATAGCAATCAGTCATTTTTGTTCTTATTGAAGACTTCGGATAGCAGGGCGGCTTTTGTTATTGATTTGAGACAGCAATATTCGTTAATTTAATCGCTATTAGTAGAGGTACAACTATCAATAAAACTGCAAAAATAATATTCTTAGGCTCGGAGAACTTATTTTTTTTTCGCTTTTCTAAAATTTCGTCAGCTCTTTTTTTATAATAAAACTGATATAAAATATAGAACCAAAGAATTACCACCGGCAATAAGATTAACCTGTTGTAGCCATAACTATTACTAAAAACTCCTATTGTAAATCTTGTAAAGTATCTGATAATTGAATGAACCAAACCTAAATGTACCAGAATCGTTAAACCAACCATAGCAGATGCTATGAATGATGATTTAAACCCTTTACGCCATTCAAAAAATTTATAAAAAAACCAGAAAATAAAATTGTACATACAAACTCACTCTTTAATCATCAAATAAATTTTCGGTAATACTTTTTCCAGTGGCAGCTTGGGTTGCAATATCTGCTACTGTCCATAACAATGCAACTCCCCAACCTACCAGCCCGCTACCAAGTAAAAAGGTTTGTGCTGCTCCTACTACTAAATCAGCAGTATGATGCTTTTTCCATCCTTCTTTTGAGGTTAATCCATCAACAACAGTAACTCCCATGCTCGCTATACCTAATCCAGTAGATGTTTTAGAAGCTATTTTGCCAACCTTTAAAATATCGTCAGCTACTGGTGACGTTGATGTCTTTTTAATTAACTCAACACCCATAGCAACGGTACTTGGCGCTGCATCAGCAGCTGCCAAACCATTATTTACATCGTTCAAAGATTTTGATATATCTGCAGATGGCTGAGCAGGTTCACCTGCGGCAGAGTTCTCGGTTGTTGTAGTTGGTTTAGCTTGTGTTTCAGATGATGCAACAGTAAACGGTACTTCTTTATAGCTTTGGTCTTTTAGTTCCCACTTCTGAAAACCGTTTGTATTGGAAACAACCGTACCTGTTTTTCCTATGTATTTCGCTTCGCCGCCTCCCTGGCTTTTTGCATAAGCTGCGGCTGATTTTTGATCTTTAACACTACTTACCCATTCTGTTGCTACACTACCATCTTTAGTTTTGTACTGGAACCAGTCAGTGGGTTTCATCCCATCAGGGTCTATAAATCGTAATGGATTATTAAAAGCGTAATTATAAGGCGACCAACGTCGCATCACTTCGGACTTGGGGTCCATGGTCATCCATCGTCCAATCTGGTTATCGTACATTCTTGCACCGTAGTCGTACCATTCTAACCCGCTACCATCTGAGAACTCTTTATTCTGTTGTTCTTTACCGTTGTATTTATACTTATTTTCAGGACTGTCGAACGCTAAAGCCTTTGATGATATCCCGCTCATCGTAAGCCCGAACGGATGCTAATGTGTTTCCTCTAATAAGAGATATTTTACATCACCACTTATAAATTGTCAAAGAACATCCAGATACGCTTTGCTATCGGAAAGAACACTCGTTCGGGAAGTAAGATAAAAAATGCTGCCACCG
>JAFDYJ010000055.1 GCA_018267515.1 Bacteroidota bacterium
TTTTAAAGAACGCATAGCCAGGTTTCCATGACCCACTTCTCTCCTTCCCGGAGCTCTCATCATCTTTACCTCTCCTGTTGAAAACGGGGGGAAGTTGTAATGAAGAATAAAACGTGTATAATCAGATTTTGCTGCACTTTCAACCAATAATTCATCTAATGGAGTCCCTAAAGTGACTGTTGTAAGAGACTGAGTTTCACCTCTTGTAAAAAGGGCTGCACCATGTGGAGATGGCAATATATCCACTTCCATATCCAAAGGACGAATATCTTCAAGACCACGGCCATCTAACCGGACCTTTTCATCAAGAATCATATCCCTGATCACATAGTACTGTAAATCTCCATAATAGCTTCCTGCCAGTTTCTTCGTTTCTGCCGGTAATTCCTCTCCTTCTGCAACATTGAGATCCTTCTTGAGAAATTCCATCAACTCTTCTTTAATTGCTTTGAATTTCTCTGAACGATCTGCTTTGCCAAGTTTGCCTTTTGCAACCTCATAAATTTTGGGCCTGGCAAATGCATTTACTTTTTCATGAAGAATTTCATCCAGCACCGGCTTTTTATATTCTCTTTTCCCTTTTATACCTGCTAAATCTCTCAATTCTTCCTGTGCTTTTACCTGAATGCGGATAGCATCATGAGCTAATTCCAATACTTTACAAAGATCGGCTTCACTGCATTCCTGCGCCTCTCCTTCCACCATCATGAGGTTTTTATCGGTTGCAGCTACCATGAAATCAATATCAGAATTTGCCATTTCAGAGCGACTGGGATTAATTTTAAACTGACCATCAACTCTTCCCACTCTTACCTCAGAAATAATTTCCTTAATAGGAATATCTGAAACAGCTAAGGCTGCAGAGGCGGCTAAACATGCCATTGCATCGGGTAAAATTTCAGAATCACTTGAAATCAAAGTCACCAGCACCTGCACATCACAGAAATAATCTTCCGGGAATAATGGGCGAAGAGCTCTGTCAATAAGTCTTGAAGTGAGCACTTCATAATCGTTCAACTTTGCTTCTCTTTTGAAAAAAGAACCGGGAATGCGACCGGCAGAAGCAAATTTTTCCTGGTAATCTACAGTCAAAGGAAAGAACTCCTGACCTTCCCTGGCTTCTTTGTTGGCAACCACGGTTGCCAATAGCATACAATTACCTATTGAGACAGTAACAGCTCCATCAGCCTGGCGGGCTAACCGCCCGGTTTCAATAGTCACCATGCGGCCATCACCTATATCGAAAGTCTTACGAATCGGTTGTTGTAACATATAATAAATGTTTTTTTATTTAATAATTGAAACGAAAAGAAAATCAACTGACTTTGTTAAGAAGCCCGATTCTCCCTGTGTTTTCAGGATTGAATTGCTGTCTGTTAGTTTTACCAGATTCTTAAACCGGTAACTCATCGGAATTTGAAGTTCTGCCGGTAATCAATTCATTAAAATAAAACGAAGTTGAGTACAAACAGAAAAACCAGTTTTTGAAAAGCAATGTCCCCGCCCGGAGAATTTCAGCGGATTTTATTTCCTGATTCCAAGTTTCTCAATCAATAAACGATAACCTTTCAGGTCATTTTTTTGCAAATAATTCAGTAAACGCTTGCGCTTACCTACCAGTTGCATAAGACCGCGGTGTGTAGAGAAATCTTTTTTGTTTTCCTGAAGGTGACCGCTTATCTGGCTGATACGTTGTGTCAGCTGAGCGATCTGTCCTTCAATGGATCCGGTATTTGAAGCTTTGCCACCGAACTCTGTGAAAATTTCTTTGTTTTTTTCTTTTGTTAAAGGCATCTTGTTTTTTTTAATTTTTCATCCGATTATTTCATCTTTTTTATTTCGGCTGCAAAGTTAAGGCAGAGCAGCCTGATCGCAAAAAACATTATTCATTTACTTAACATTGCCAATTTCTCCTACCCGACTGATTTTAACCATTTTAAGCTTTGTTTTCTTTTTTACTGTTTAGATTTGCAGGGTATGGAAATTTCATCACATACAAAAAGCATCCTGGGATTGAAACTCCCTACCGATCCCCGTTGGGTTGACCTGGCTAAAAAATCGTTAGAAGAGATTTTAACGGATCATGCTTACTGCGAGCAAAAAGCTGCCACTTCCTGTATTTCTCTTATTCAACGATATAGCGATAAAGACAGATTAGTAACAGATCTTTCTCCGGTTGTTTCGGAAGAATGGGGCCATTTCAGATCTGTATTGCTGGAATTACAAAAAAGAAATCTAAAACTCGGAAGGCAAAGAAAAGATGAATACGTCAATCAGCTAATCCAATTTGAAAAGAAAGGAGGAAGAGAAGAAGACCGGCTGCTGGATAAACTGCTTATGTGTGCTCTTATAGAAGCCCGGAGTTGCGAACGATTTAAACGGCTCAGTGAAGGTCTTGATGATGAATATCTCAAAAAATTTTACAGGAAATTTATGGAAAGTGAAGCCGGTCATTACACCCTGTTTATTGAATTGGCAGAAACCTATATAGACAAGAAAAAAGTTCGAATCCGATGGCTGGAATGGCTGAAACATGAAGCTGAAATTATGCAGCAACTCAGCTTACGTGGCGACAGGATGCATTGATTTCAGAAATTGACGCAAACGTTTGTATAAATAAACTCTTATAAAAAACATTATCTTTCGAAAATATGAGAACTGCCGAATATTGGGATGCTGCAATTGCATTTATTAATTTTAATTGCGGGCGACAAAAAACTGATTCTGATAAAATTGATATACAGCCCATCGGCAATGGCCTTATTAACCATACTTACATAGTTTCCTGTAATTCTCTTTCTTCTTTTATTCTTCAGCAGATCAATAAAAATGTATTTAAAAAACCCGGGGATGTTCAGGAAAATTACTTTAAAATCTGGCAATTTGCCGAATATGAATCCAAGGACTTGCAACTACCCTCACCTTACTTCTACGAAAAAGAAAAGATGCTCTTTAAAGATCGTAATGAAAATTACTGGCGAGCATTCAGGTACATTCCTGATTCAGTGACACTGAATATTCCCCAAAAGGCACAGCAGGCAAAAGCTGCTGCCAAGGCGTTTGCTAAATTCACGGCTGCATTTGCAGATTTCAATACAGAACTCCTGAAAATTATAATTCCCGATTTTCATAATCTTTCATTTCGATATGAAGAAATGGAAGAAGCTGAAAAAGGTGATCTGTATGAAAGAATACAAAAAGCACAACCCTTGTTGCAGGAACTAAAGAAGAGAGAACATTACCGGCATTTTTATGATATTATCACTTCATCGCATGAATTTCCGGTAAGGGTTATGCATCACGATGCAAAGATTGCTAATGTACTCTTCAGCAAAACAACAGGAAGAGTGATTTGCCCTGTTGATTTTGATACCGTGATGCCCGGATATTATTTCTCAGATCTTGGAGATATGATCCGTTCCATGGCTGGCAATGCAGATGAGAATTATCTGCACTTTGAGAAAATCCAAATCCGGAAAAGTTATTATGATGCGATTGTCAGCGGATATCTTTCTATAATGGAGAAGCAGCTGACTGATTCAGAAAAAAAATATATCCACTATGCCGGTTTGATAATGATTTATATGCAGGCAATACGGTTTATTACTGATTTTATGCGAGGCGGTATTTATTACAAAACCGAATATAAAGGTCAAAATTTTGACAGGGCGCTGAATCAACTTACGTTGTTAAAGAGATTGGAAGAACTGTTGAAAAATGCATATGGTCTCAAAACCTGATGGCTCTTACCCCATCGGCTGCTCCTGATTCAAAAACGGTGGGTTCATATCCAAGCGTAGTTTTATAATACGCTATAAGCTGCCCGGAAAAATCATTTATCAAATCATTTTTCACAAGAGCAATAGCGCATCCTCCAAACCCTGCACCGGTCATCCTGGCCCCGATGCATCCTTTATAATTTTTGGAAAAATCTACTATCGTATCTAACTCAACACCACTCACTTCATACCACTCTTTCAATGATTGATGTGAAACAAACATCAGTAAGCCGAAAGTATTGATATCTCCTCTTTTTAAAGCATCAGATGCTTGCATTACTCTTTCATTTTCACTGATCACATGTCTTGCCCTCTTTTTCAAAATATCACTTTCAATCAAATGCTGATTCATTTCAAAAGCTTTCAAATCCAGATCGCAGAGATTTTCAATTTTTAATTCTGACTTTAAATTTTTCAAAGTTTTACCACATTCAGCAAACCGTTCATTATACTTTGAATCTGCCAAAGCCCTTTGTTTATTGCTGTTGACAATAAGTAAAACATACTCGCCGGTGTCAAAAGGAATGAATTCATGTTTCAGCGACTCACAATCCAGTAAAATAGCTTTATTCATTTGACCCATGGCAACAGCAAATTGATCCATGATGCCACAACTCACTCCGATAAATTCATTTTCTACTTTTTTAGACGCTATTGCCATATCTACTTTGGGAATGCCTAATCCAAATAGCTCATTCAAAGCAAAGATGGTAAGCACTTCAATAGATGCTGATGAAGAAAGTCCCGCACCAACGGGAAGATCACCTGCATACATCATATCCAGGCCTGAAATTTCATTTCCGTTTTGAAGCAAATAATTTATTACTCCCAGCGGATAATTGAACCATTGTTTACCGGTTTTGCTATAAGAAGATTGAATATGTAAATTGGCTTTTTCAGGAAAATCAAGGCAGGCAAAGCGGATTTTTTTTTCTTTATTTTTTGAAACAGCAAGATAAGTCCCTTTGGAAATAGCACAGGGCATCACTTTGCCACCGTTATAATCAATATGCTCTCCAATCAGGTTCACCCTCCCCGGACAAAAGAAAATGTTTTCAGCATCCCTGTGAAAATAATCCCTGAATTCTTTTAAAAGTTTATCTTTCATAAACAAACTGAAATATATAGAAAAAATGAATTTATCCCGACATTTCCGCTTCACTCATCCATCCGGTGAAGATATTTATTTGTTTGCATTGAAAAGTACTAAAGGTCATGAAGTTTGGATTAGTAATTATGGTTGTATTATCAATTCGATGAAAATTCGAAAGGCTAATGGCAGTTACAATGATATTGTTTTAGGATTTGACAAATTGGAAGATTATTTGTCAGATACTTATTTAAAAAATTATATGTGGATGGGATGTGCTGTCGGCCGTTATGCCAATAGAATCAAAGATGCAGCCTGTGTTATTGATGGAAAAAAATATCAATTGTCAAAGAATTTGGGCAACGACCAATTACATGGAGGTATAGAAGGGTTTGACAAGAAAATATGGAACATAGTAAATTTTGAGCCCGTAAAAAATGAACTGGAATTAAAATACAAAAGCCCGGATGGCGAGGAAGGATACCCTGGAAATCTTATGGTACATACAAAGATCAGGTTGGAAGAAGATGAACTTTCTTTTGAATATGAAGCAACGACCGATCAAACAACTATAATTAATCTTACCCGTCATGAGTACTTTAACCTGAATAACGGTTACGGGAATAATCATGACTATCTGATCCGGATAAATTCTTCAGAAATCCTGGAACAGGATACTAATTTAATTACAACCGGGGGACAACTAAACGGTGATAATACAGCATTTGATTTCCGGCAATTAAGAAAAATCGGTAATCAGGCAGGAATGGAAAACGGATATGATAAAAGTTTTGTGCTGGAAAAAAGGGAAAACGAATTGACTTTTGCGGGTGAAGCAATTTGTGAAGAGACACGAACCGGGTTACAGGTTTTAACAACTGAACCCATTCTTCATTTTTATTCAGGAAAAGGAATACCTGGAATATCCGGGAAGAATAATACGAAGTACAGCGCTTATTCAGGCTTTTGTTTTGAAACACATAAGCATCCCAATGCGATTAATATTCCGCATTTTCCCGATACCATTCTTCGTCCCGGTGAGAAATATTATGAGAAAACAGTTTACCGGTTTTTCGAAGCCTGAGAAAAGTAATTCAGTTCGTCTGCAAAATCAATAAAAGGAAATAGTTCTTGTAAAGTTTTTGCTTTCTCATAATTTGACATGAGGAAAGATTTATGTGCATTAGTCTCGGGATGAAAAGGTTTATGTTTCCGGGCAATCACAAGGCTTTTTATTTCCACAGCCATTTGTTGGGCTTCTTCATCAATACAGTTTTCTGAAAACCGTTCCAGTACAAATTCTGTTGCCATATAATTAGGATGCACTAAATCCACATCATAATACCGGTAATCTCTCAAAACATCAATCACTATCTCATAAGCAGGAAAGTAATATGCCTGTTCATATTTGTTTACCAAATGATGTACTGATTCAATCAGCCTCGCTTTGCTACGATTATTTTCAACCACTCCATCCCTTATGTGCCGGACCGGGCTTACCGTAAAGATGAATTGCAATTTCGGATTGAACTGCAACAATTGTTTTATACAATTATCTAATGCAGCAACAATCTCTTCAATCTCCAGCAACTGTTTATTGAACCACTGAGCAGGTGCCCGGTGACAGTTTGCAACAGCCGCCCCGAGTCCTTCTAAAGGAGAGCCATTTGAATTTTGACCTAACCCCGTAAGCCGGTAAGAAAATGAAGTGCCTAATGTGATTATCAACTTGTCAGCAGCTTTCAAAAAATGATGAGCATTGCTTTGTGATTCATTAATATTTCGAAGGCATTGCTTTTTATCTGTATTGGAAAAACGGGAATGATGCTGCCAGCTATGCCAAACTTCATTGAGTTGAAACAAATCGGAATCTGAATATTGTTTGTTCTGAACATAAGAGACCAGGCTTTTGCAGACACTGACAGGATCAAACAAAATACCGTTCGGATTTTGTAAAACCGAAAATTTTAATTCCCCCAATGAGTTACCAATGTGTTCGGTAAAGCAAGAGCCAATCAGTAATATCTTATTGTGGTAATTAATTAAGCGGGACAACTTCTTCACTTCAAAAGGGAGCATGAAATCCATGAGGAAAAATTCAAAATTTAAAAACAATCAAATAAAAATTTCATCGGCTATCAGCAAACTCTGTTTCAAAGCCTCAGGGTTCAAACCAGGTATTAAATTTCTTTCTTTAAAATAGTCAATCATCTTTTCCATATTCATATTTCCCACCAATTCATCCTCAGCCATCGGGCAGCCGCCAATTCCTTTTAAAGCGCCGTCAAATCTTTTGCACCCTGCTTTTACAGCAGCATCTAATTTCTTTTTCCAGTTATCTGCCCTGCTATGAAGATGTACGCCTATTTCTATTGATGGAATGGAATCAATTAAATATTTGCTCATAGCATACACTTGATCGGGGCTTGCTAGTCCAACCGTATCAGCTAATGAAATAATTTTTATTCCTAATGATACCAGCTTATTCACCCAATCAAAAACAATTTCTTCAGAATAGTTATCACCATAGGGATTACCAAAGCCCATGGAAATATAAACCACCAATTCTTTATTTTTCTTCAAACATAAAGATTGAATCTCTTCTACTCTTTTGAGAGAATCAGCAATGGATGAATTTGTATTACGCTGTTGAAAGGTTTCCGAAACTGAAAAGGGAAAACCGAGATATGAAATTTCATCAAACACTACGGCATCTTCAGCACCCCGAAGATTTGCAATAATTGCGAGCAATTTCGTCCTTGTCCCCTGCACTTTAATTCTTTTTACTACCCCCCCGGTATCAGCCATTTGCGGTATTGCTTTGTGCGAAACAAAACTTCCGAAATCAATAGTATCAAACCCGACTTTTAACAGGCTGTTGATGTATTCAATTTTCTTTTCAGTGGGAATAAAATGCTTCCAGCCCTGCATGGCGTCACGGGGGCATTCAATCAGTTTGACAAAATCATGTTTCATTACATTCTCTGTTTCATCGCCTCAAAAAGAATTATGCCGGTAGCGACAGATACATTCAGGCTTTCAAAATCACCAGTCATGGGAATTTTGAATTTTTCATCACAACTCTTCATCAGAACCGGATGAATGCCTTTCTCTTCGCTTCCTAAAACAATAGCACAAGGCTCTTCGAAATCACAATCAAAAACATTTTTTCCAGCTGTCATTTCGCTGGCAAAAACTTTGATGCCGTTTAAGTGCAGTTCGTCCACAGCTTTCACCAGGCTATTCACCCTGCACACGGAAATTTTTTCCAAAGCGCCGGCAGACGTAAGAATGGCGTCCTCGTTCAAAGCCCCTACTCCTTTATCAGGAATAATGAGGGCATGAACGCCGCAACAATAAGCTGTCCTGGCAATACCACCAATGTTTCGTATATCCGTGATGCCATCCAATATCAGGAATAGCGGTGATTCTCCTTTTCCTACAACAAAAGAAATGATTTGTTGCAAGTCATAATATTTCACCCTGGAAATTTGCGCTACTACTCCCTCATGATTGCTAACATTAAAATTATTCAGTTTGGCAGCAGGCACATAATTGACAGGCACCTGGTTATGAAGAGCTAACTTTTTTATGTCGTCAATATTTTTTCCGACAGCCTTAAAATCCACGTAAATACGATCCAGCGCAGTTCCCGATTTTAAAGACTCGGTAACTGCCTTTATACCAGCCACTAATGTACTCTTTTTAGGACGCTGTTTATGTCTGAAACTTTTCACTTATCAAAGAAACAAAGAATAATTCATAGAATAAGTTCTTCTAAATTGAAAATTCTTATTTATTAAGGAATTCAAGTATCTGAAATAATTATTATTTTTAGTAATGGATAACATTTCCTCTTACCAAAGTTTGCTGGATGTATTAAAACAGTGGCTTCCCTATTACATAGTTGCAATGGTAGCTGCCGAAAGCATTTATTTACTGGTTCGATTCAAACAAGCTTATTCAAAAGAAACCTGGGTGAATATCTCTACGGGTGTTGTTACCATTATAGTTCAGGCAATATTAAAAACATTTCTATTCACGGATCTTTATCCTTTTGTTTATGAACACAGGCTATGGGATCTTGAATTGAATGGTTATACGCTGTTGCTTGGTTTTTTTATGTACACCTTTATTCAGTTCGGAACTCATTATGTTTATCATAAATCAAGAATATTCTGGTGCCTGCACGAAGTACATCATTCTGCAATAAAAATGAATGCCACCACAGGCTTGCGAACTTCAATTTTTGATATTGTTTCCTTAGATATTCTGTACCTGTTAATACCGTTATGCGGTATTCACCCCATCGTTTATTTCATTCTATATTCACTGAATAAAATATGGGGAACGTTTATCCATTTCAATGAAAAAATAGTATCCCGTATCCCAATATTGGAATATTTATTAGTCACACCCGGCACTCACCATATTCATCATGCCAGTAACATCCGTTATCTTGATAAAAATTTCGGA
Organism: Bacteroidota bacterium; assembly: GCA_018267515.1. Taxonomy (GTDB): domain Bacteria; phylum Bacteroidota; class Bacteroidia; order Chitinophagales; family Chitinophagaceae; genus UTBCD1. The sequence goes on from JAFDYJ010000055.1 coordinate 9,346, forward strand.
GAAGTTATTCCCTGGTTTGATCAGCTATTGGGCACCTATGCCCGCAGGTCAGAGCCCATTGTGTATGGTACTACAACTGTAACTCATGAATTGGGATTTTGGGAAGCGCAGGTTCATGAATTCCGGAGTTTATGGCATGATGTGAAAAACGCAAAAGGACTGGGTAATAAAATTAAATATATATTTCTGGCTCCCGGTTGGCAACCCGGTGATTTAACTGGAACAGCCCGTTATGTTCAAAAGAAATACTTTGAAGATTTAAAATCCGGAATAACCCCGGAGCCTGTTGCTCTTGCAAATGAAAAAGCAGAATAGTGGTTTCTATAACCCGAATGCCTTTTTCACCTGTGGAACATAATCTAATTTTTCCCAGGTAAACAGCTCCACTTTCTTTTTAATCTTTTTTCCTTCTGGTGAAGTGAATTCTTTTACTTTAATCTTTGGCTTTCTTCCCATATGGCCGTAGGCTGCAGTTTCGCTGTAAATAGGATTGCGTAATTTCAGGCGTTGTTCAATTAAATATGGACGCATATCAAATATGGCAGAAACCTTCTTTGCAATATCAGCATCCGACATTTTAACTTTTGCACTTCCATAGGTATTCACATTGATGCTGGTGGGTTTTGCAACCCCTATTGCATAAGAAACCTGTACAAGAATTTCATCACAAACCCCTGCCGCCACTAAATTTTTTGCGATATGCCGGGTAGCATAAGCAGCACTCCGATCCACCTTACTCGGGTCTTTACCACTGAAAGCACCGCCACCATGAGCCCCTTTTCCTCCATATGTATCAACAATAATCTTGCGGCCAGTCAACCCGGTGTCACCATGTGGGCCGCCAATCACAAATTTTCCGGTAGGGTTCACATGATACTTGATATTTGAATTGAACAGTTTTGCATATTTTTTATACCTGGCCTTTACTCTCGGTATTAAAATATTGATCACATCCGATTTGATTTTCTTCTGCATGTTATATTCAGTATCAAAATCATCATGCTGCGTGGATACTACAATTGCATCAATTCTTACAGGACGATTGTTGTCATCATATTCCAACGTCACCTGGCTTTTTGCATCGGGCCTCAGGTAAGGCATATAGGGGTTCTTTTCTCTGCGTATGGCAGCTAACTCAATTAATATTTTATGCGCCAGGTCTAATGCCAATGGCATGTAATCATCCGTCTCATTGGTGGCATAGCCAAACATCATTCCCTGGTCTCCCGCACCCTGATCTTCCTTTTTTTTGCGGTCTACTCCCTGGTTAATATCTGAGGATTGTTCATGAATAGCAGACAACACACCGCAGGAGCTTGCTTCAAACATATACTCACTACGGGTATACCCGATATCCCGGATTACATTTCGGGCAATTTCCTGAACATCAAGATAGGCTTTCGATCTTACTTCACCGGCCAATACTACCTGTCCGGTTGTTACCAGTGTTTCGCAAGCCACTTTTGAATTAGGATCAAAAGCAAGAAAATTATCAATAAGTGCATCAGAAATCTGGTCGGCTACTTTATCCGGGTGTCCTTCACTCACGGATTCAGAGGTAAATAAATAAGGCATGGGTTATTTTTTCGAAGTGCAAAGATAAGGGGCAGCTATAAACAGACAAAGTATAAGGATTCGGAAAACTATATACTTATGAACATTTTCTGAGCCTGAACCACTCTTATAACCTGGAATAAACAATATGAAGTCTCATTCGTTGTGAGGGATGATTACCACCGCCTAAACGAACCCTGCCGGAAGCAACCTGGTCATTAATAGCTATGTACCTGGCGACATCACTGACTCCATCAGACCGGTATAAATCAAAAGCAGTATATGGAGAATACAACCTGAGATCGTACAATGATTCCCTGCGTGTCAGATAATTCTGAACATAGCGTGTAACATTTAATTTCCATATAGTAATTGGATTCCCATTACCGTCGTTAGTCTTTTTTCCGTACATACCAAAACTGGTATAATTCGGTCCGACAGTCGGATCTAATATAAAGTCGTAAGGTATTGCACGGAAATCATGTTTTATAGAATCATATGCGTCAAGGTATAATCTTTGAGGAGCTGTAAAAATATTATCCGAGGATGGAGATGGATCATAGACTTGTTCTGCTATCAGCTCTGCCCGGTGAATAATACGGTTGGGGAATAATTTAAGATCCGGAATTTTAATAGTAGCAAATGAACCCGGCGTGTTTTCAATAAATACCAGGTCGTCCGGAGTAGTTCCTCCCTGGTAAGAGGCTAATTGAGAACCGGAATAATCCCGTTCTATTAAATTAGCATGCGCACTGGTAGAACTGAAGCTGAAATAATCAACAACACTGGTATCAGTAACTGCCCCGTTTTTATAATGATAATAAAATGCGAGTTTAGTATTTGCGCCGGTCAAGTCGAACCCAAGTAATGCATTCTCTGTTGACGCCGATGGTACAATGGCAAATCCTTTGAACTGAGTTCGAAATGCCGAGTCAGTAGCATAAATAGTGGGATCATAACTCATCAACCTCATCCCAAAAGAATTATCCAATGGAATGCGCAATTGTTTTGCAGTTGTATCCCGGAAAGCTTTTACGGAATCGCTCAGTCGTGCCGGGATGATACCATTTTTACTTCCAAGTGTGGATCCTAAGGCAAAAGTATTCGAGCGGATCAGGTAATTAGAATCATAACGGAAATCAGTTGACTGGCTTATTTCTTTCACCGAAAAGCTCATTGGCGAAAGGCTGTCGCCGAATGTACTTGTATATGACATTACCAGCACCACCGAATCCAGCCCCAGCAAACTGTCCACATTTCCAAAACTAAATGTATAAGGGAAAACGGGTTTTAATTCAAGGTACAGGGTAGCATTGGTGGTTCCAAAAAGAGGATCATTGCTGATATGGCCTGCAAAATGTTCATCAGTACGGCTCAACATTGTAGAATCATCCAGGATACTGAATAACCCATTATAGGTCTGCACCGAAATGGTAGTGTCAAATGTATTTACATTATCAACAGCGGGGATCAGATCACCACCTAAAGTAGTGGCTTCATTTATTTTCTGACAACCATAGGTTAACAGTACTATAAAACTGGAAATTGCTGCTAAAGAAAATAGATTGGCTCTGGAAAACACAAATTTTTTTTATGGGTTTTGAGAATAGCAGATTTAAGGAATCACCTGGCCGCAAGATCGTTATAGAGTTGCAAATAGTCTGTTAAATCCGATTCCGGATTGAACAACAAGGTCTTCTTTCCTCTCACTTTTGAAAACTCTTCTACAAGCTTTTTTTCTATCTTATCTGAGCCCATAGTAATAGCATCGGCATAAGTGGCGCCGCCTCTGAACATTGCGGTATTATTAGCTTCTTTATACACTTGCAGATCTTTGTCCTTTAAAGTGGGATGGATCAGCGCTTTTTTCATAAACTCACTCCCCATTTTTTCCTTGAAAGTATTCTGGCCGATTGTAAACACAATCTTACTATGTGCAAATACAGGTTCTCTTTTGTAAACGGTTTTCAGGTAAGCCGGTATTAACCCGGTCATCCATCCGCTGCAATGAATGATATCCGGCGGCCATCCAAACTTTTTAACTGTCTCTAACGCTCCTTTGCAATAAAAAACAGTTCTGAGCCCATTATCATCAAACCACTTATCCTGTTCATCATGAAACAGGTATTTCCTTTTAAACAGATCTTCATTATCCAGGAAATACACCTGCAACCGGGCATTGGGGAGAGAAGCAACTTTTATCTGAAGGGGCATATCTTCATTGTCCACCGAAACATTAATTCCCGACAGGCGTACCACTTCATGCAAACGATGCCTTCTTTCATTGATGCTTCCAAAACGGGGCATAATACAACGTACTTCAAAACCATTGTCGTTTGCTTTGATTGCAAGCTTGTTTACCGTTTCAGAAAACTCAGTCAGCTCCAGGTAGGGAGACATTTCGTTGGCAATAAATAAAATTCTTTTCTTTGCTGGCATTGGCATCCCATTTAAATTACATCCTCTCTTAAAAGTGGGCAAAGTTAATTATTTTAGGTTGAAATGCCCACCGGCAGCGGATTTTGACATTAATTCACTTAGAAAAATGATTTTATTTAAAAAAAGAACAGACCTGTATAAGTACATTGAGCAGCAGCGAAAAAAGAAGCTGAAAACGGGGTTTGTACCCACTATGGGAGCATTACATGACGGTCACATTTCACTTATCAGAAAATCCGTATCAGAAAATGATCTGACCATCTGTAGCATTTTCGTAAATCCTGTTCAGTTTAATGACCCTTCAGATTTCAAAAAATACCCTGTAACAATTGAAAATGATATCTATCAATTAGAAACATCCGGCTGCAATATTCTGTTTCTTCCGGATGTTGAAGAAATCTATCCTGAAGGCACCGGCCAGCAATCATCCTATAACATCGGTTACCTTGACACAATTTTAGAAGGTAAATTCAGGCCAGGCCACTACCAGGGAGTTTGCAAAGTAATGGAACGCCTATTAAAAATTGTGATGCCGGATAACTTATACCTCGGTCAAAAAGATTATCAGCAATGCCAGGTGATTACAAGATTGGTTGGCATGCTGGAGTTTGAAAAAAGAATAAAAATTACTATTTGCCCCACCCTGAGGGAGAAAGACGGTCTTGCCATGAGCAGTCGCAATATGCGGCTCAGTGAAACGGATAGAAAAAAAGCGACTGCTATTTACCGCACCTTACTATACATTCAAAAGAATATAAATAATTCAGAATTCACAGTTCTTAAAAATGAAGCTGAAAAAATTCTGAACGAAAGCGGACTGCTAACCGATTACATTGAAATTGCCGATGCAGCATCGCTTAAAACAATAAACAGGCGGGATGATAAAAGAAAAACTATTGTACTGATTGCAGCTTATATGAACGGCGTACGGCTCATTGATAATATGATTCTCGATGAGTAGATTCTAACTTTCTTTGTAATTCCGAAACATCGGAGTATTTTTAAACGCCGATGAAAAAGAAGGCAATTACCATAGTTCAATATATTTTCTTTTTTGCACTGGGCATTTTCCTGGTTTGGTGGTCCATTAAAGATTTAAGCAGTACAGATAAGTCACAAATACGTGAATCATTAAAACATGCCCGCTACATTCTGATTGTACCCGTTTTCATTATTCTCATATTCAGTCATTATATAAGAGCCCTGCGATGGATGTTGCTGATTGAGCCGCTGGGCTACTCATTAAGGAAGAGTAATACTTTTTTTGCTGTAATGATTGGCTATCTGACCAATCTTGCTTTTCCCCGCCTGGGTGAAGTGGTCAGATGTACAGCTTTAGCTCGGTATGAAAAAGTACCTGTTGATAAATTAATCGGAACTGTTATCCTGGAGCGAATCATAGACTCAATAACCTTATTGCTCATTTTCGGCATCACCCTGGCAATTCAACCGGATCTTTATGAGCAGATTTTAAACACTTTTTTTCAATCCCCGGCAAATTCTGAAACTAAAAAACACCCTTACCTGCTATTAGGTTTACTGGTTATTGCATTAATAGTAATATTCGTTGCAGCCTGGATGATTATAAAAAAGAAAAGTTTTAAAGACCTGTTCAGAGCGGTTCAACATATTATTAAAAGTATATGGGCCGGGATCATTGCCATTCAGCACCTGAAAAAAAGAATGTCTTTTGTGATTTACACCATTTTAATCTGGGTTTGCTATATAGGATGCGGGTATATCGGTTTCTTTGCCTTGCAGGAAACATCGCAATATGGGATCAAAGAAGCATTCACAATTTTATCAGCCGGCAGTATAGGTGTGATAGTCACTCCGGGAGGCATCGGAGCTTACCCCGTCATGCTTCAAAAAACAATGCAGCTATATGGGTCATCCAAAGGAATTGGGTTAGCATTTGGGTGGCTGCTATGGCTTTCACAGACAGTCGTGATTCTTGTGGGCGGATTACTTAGTTTTGTTGCTCTGCCGATTATTAATAAAAAACAGTCCGGTGAATAAGCCTGAATGCATAGAAAAAAAGATTTTTCTTCTTCCTGAGTTGATTCAGCGAATGGAAGAATGGAAATTCTTCAGAAAAACCGTTGCATTCACAAATGGAGTATTTGACATTCTGCATAGGGGACATATATACTCTCTTTCGCAGGCAGCCGGAGAAGCTGATTTTTTAATCGTAGCTGTAAATTCGGATGCTTCTGTCAAAAGATTAAAGGGAACTCTACGGCCGGTGAACGATCAAAATTCAAGAGCTCTTTTATTGGCTTCTTTAATTATGGTAGATGCTGTAATTATTTTTGAAGAAGATACACCCCTGGAATTAATTAAAGTGCTGAAGCCGGATGTGCTGGTAAAAGGCGGTGATTATAAAGTTGAGCAGATTGCCGGAGCTGCAGAAGTTATCAGGTCCGGGGGACGTGTAGTCATAAACCCGATTGTTGAAGGGTTCTCCACCTCTTCAATTATCCAAAAGATCAATAAAAATTGATTCCCCATTGGAATTTCAGAATTCCGGGTTTCGATTGTCATTAGTAATTTTATAGCTGATAGACATTTTTAAATGCCTCAACTTCTGAAGAAAAAAATTATCAACAGGGATGTCAGTTGGTTGTCGTTTAATGCCCGGGTGTTGCAGGAAGCATCTGATCCTTCTGTTCCGTTAAGAGAACGAATTCGTTTTCTTGGAATTTTTTCCAACAACCTTGACGAATTTTTCAGGATCCGGGTGGCCACATTGAAACGTATGATTCAACTGGGAGCCCGGGCCAATATTCATCTGGAGGAAAATCCACAACGAATTCTTGATGAAATCCTGACAATTGTATTAAACCAGCAAACTGAATTTTATCGTATCTGGAAAGAAAATTCAGAAGAACTGAATCAACAGCAAATTTTCCTGGATAACGAAAATGATCTCAATCCGGAACAACAGGAATTTGTAAAAAAATTTTATGATGAAGAAGTCAGTCCGAACATAATTCCCTTGATGATTGAAAATATTCATGAGTTACCCAACCTCCGAGATAAGTCCATTTACCTGGCCATTGTGATGTGGAAAAAAGATGGTGCACTCAACCGAAAATATGCATTGATAGAAGTGCCTCAACCGGTGCTGAGCCGTTTTGTAAGATTACCCTCTCCCACCGGGCAACATCATCTCATACTGTTAGAAGATGTGATACGTTATAACCTCCCTGAAATTTTTTCATACTTCGGTTACGACCAGTATAGTTCCTTTGTATTTCAATTTACCCGGGATGCTGAATTCGATATTGATAATGATGAATTAATTCCCCTGACACAGAAAATAAAAAAGGGTATCCGGGATCGTAAAAAAGGTAAGCCGGTCCGGTTTGTATATGACAGGGAAATGGATCCGGGCTTGCTGGAATATCTTATCCGTAAACTGAATCTTACAAAAAAAGATAATTTAATTCCCGGAGGCCGCATACATAATTTCCGGAATTTTATGGATTTCCCTGAAGAAGTATTCCAGGAGAAGAAAAACCGGAAAAAACCTTTTGACCATCCCTTGCTTACTGAAAGAAGAGTGACTGATGTCATTACGGAAAAAGATATAATGCTCAGCTTACCTTACCATTCTTTTAATCCGATTATTGATCTTCTCCGGGAAGCTGCCATTGACCCGGAAGTGACTTCAATTAAGATAACCTGTTACCGTTTAGCTCAGCAGTCCAGGATTATAAATGCGCTAATCAATGCAGTACGCAACGGAAAACAGGTAACCGTAATGCTGGAACTGACAGCAAGGTTTGATGAAGAAGCTAACCTGGAATGGAAAGAAAAACTGGAAGAAGAAGGAGTAAAAGTGTTAATCGGTATTCAGAATATGAAGGTTCACTCAAAAGTTTGTGTAATCCGTAAAAAGACCCGGGAAAAAAGTTTCTTTTACGGATTTATCGGAACCGGTAATTTAAATGAGAAAACGGCAAAATTATACGCAGATCATTTCCTGCTTACGTCGAATCAAAAAATCATGGCTGACGCCAACAGGATATTTGGATTTATCAATAATCCCGGGAATAGTCAGTTACTCCGTGACTGCAAGACACTGTTGCCCAGCCCATGGTATACCCGTAAAGAATTACTCAGGTTAATCAACAATGAAATACAACATGCCCGTAAGAAAAAAAACAGAGCCGGTATAATTTTGAAAATGAATTCACTTTCTGACGAAGTTCTGATTATGAAATTATACGAAGCAGCAAAAGCCGGAGTGGAAATTAAATTGATCATACGTGGAATTTGCTGCATGCTCACACAAAATCAAAAATCGGAACGGAGAGTGTTTGCCATCAGCATTGTTGATGAATACCTGGAACATGCCCGGGTGTGGGTTTTTCGGAATAAAGGCCATGAGAAAGTTTATATATCTTCGGCAGATTGGATGGTACGTAACCTGGATCATCGGGTAGAAATCACTTGTCCTGTATTTGATGATGCCATCAAGAAAGAATTGATTGAGATTCTGAATATACAATTACAGGATAATGTGAAAGCCCGGTGGCTGGATAATGACATGAGCAATGAATACGTAAAATCATCCAGAAAAAAGATACGATCTCAAGTGGAAATTTATAATTACCTGTCAAGAAAAACAATTCCTTCCCGATGAGACTTGCAGCCATTGATATTGGGAGTAATGCAGCAAGATTATTGATCAATGATGTAATTCCCGGCCCACACGATATTCCGGAATTTATCAAAATCAGCCTGGTTCGTGTTCCCTTGCGGCTCGGATTTGATGTATTTGATAAAGGTGAAATCTCAAGCACCCGGGCAGATAAATTACTTCACACAATTAAAGCCTATCGCCACCTGTTGGAAGTCTATGATGTTAAACATTTGAAAGCCTGTGCCACTTCTGCCATGAGAGATGCTGTCAATTCAAACACAATTCTGAGAAAAATAAAAGAAGAGACCGGTATTAAAATCCATATTATTTCCGGGACAGATGAAGCCACATTCTTATATGAGAACCACATCGCTGAGAATATGAATAAGGGAAAATCTTATTTATATATAGATGTAGGAGGTGGAAGTACAGAGCTTAGTTTTTTTGGTAATGGCAAACCTGTTTTTAAAGAATCTTTTAAAATCGGAACCATCCGGCTATTAAAAAACCAGGTATCAGAAGGATACTGGGACAGCATGAAAGAATTTATTCGCAGCAAAACAAAAGGATATCCGGGTGTTACCGCCATTGGTTCGGGAGGAAATATCAATAAAGTCTTTTCAATGTCCAAAAGAAAAGAAGGCAAACCTCTCAGCCTGGAACAGTTGAAAGACTATTTTAAAGAATTCAACCGGCTGACCGTTCCGGAACGGATTGCTATGTATAAATTCCAGGAAGATCGGGCTGATGTTATAGTTCCTGCCTTACTCATTTATATTAATGTCATGCGCTGGGCAGATGCTGAAGAAATATTTGTTCCGAAGATTGGCCTTGCAGATGGGCTGATTCATAGCTTATATGAAGAAGTAAAACTGAGAGAAATTACAAACTAAATTATTTTTGCTTTAGCAATAGACCTCAACTCAAAGCTCATTGGTCTGTAATTTCACTGAATAAACTTTTACATTTGCAAAAATCAAATTTCATTCCGGAATGATATAATTAATATTTCTATTCAGATTTCTCCTCTAAAATAAAACCACTGGACTATGTCAATATCTAAAGAAGTTAAAAAAGTAACTACCCATACATTAAAGAATATGAAAGCATCCGGAGAAAAGATTTCTATGATAACAGCTTATGATTATTCTTTTGCCAGAATCTTTGACCATGCAGGTATAGACATTATCCTGGTAGGTGATTCAGCTTCAAATGTGATGGCAGGAAATGAAACCACTTTGCCCATCACCTTAGATCATATGATTTATCATGCACAGTCTGTACTCAGGGGAATTGACAGGTGTTTTGTAGTAGTGGACCTGCCTTTCGGATCCTACCAATCCAATTCCGATATAGCGTTAGCATCGGCCATCCGCATTATGAAAGAAACGGGAGCACATGCCATAAAGCTGGAAGGCGGTGAAGAAGTGATTGACTCAGTAAAGAGAATCGTTTCAGCAGGAATACCGGTGATGGGGCACCTGGGATTGACACCTCAGTCCATTTATAAATTCGGTACCTATTCAGTTCGTGCCAAGGAAGATGCAGAAGCCAATAAGCTGAGGAAAGATGTAAAATTTTTAGAAAAAGCAGGATGCTTTGCTATCGTTCTGGAAAAAATTCCTGCTGACCTGGCAAAAGAAGTAACCCGGGAATTAAAAATTCCGACTATAGGAATCGGCGCCGGAGGTGACTGCGATGGACAGGTACTTGTCATGCATGATCTGTTGGGCATTAATACAGAATTCAAACCAAGATTTTTACGGCAATACCTCAATATGAATGAACAAATCACCGGTGCAGTGAGGCAATATATCAGCGATGTAAAGTCAAAAGATTTTCCTAACAAGAATGAACAATACTGAACAACCTGGAATCCTTCCGGCCAGCCAAATCTGCAAAGCCTGTTCACGATTTCCCTTTTACTCATGAACCACAAAAAAGGATGCTGCCTCAGCTTTGCTTAAATTTGCAGAAAATATATCATGATGGACTTTTTAAAATCATTACATATACAATTAAAAAATTCCGGGGTAAGTACAGGTTCTATATGGCTTCAGTCGAAAGGGGAAATCATTGAATCCTTTTCCCCTGTTGATGGCAAATTAATAGCATCCGTTACTGCATCAGATAAAAAAAGTTACGACAAAGTGGTGCTTACAGCGGTTAAAGCATTTGAAGCATGGCGAATGGTGCCTGCACCAAAAAGAGGTGAAATTGTAAGGCAAATAGGTGTTGCATTAAGAAGCAATAAAGAAATGTTGGGACGTCTTGTTTCTTATGAAATGGGAAAAAGTCTCCAGGAAGGTTATGGTGAAGTTCAGGAGATGATAGACATCTGCGACTTTGCTGTAGGATTGTCCCGCCAACTTTACGGTTTGACAATCCATAGTGAACGTCCGGAGCATCGTATGTATGAACAATGGCATCCCTTAGGAATTGTTGGTATCATTTCAGCCTTTAATTTTCCTACAGCTGTCTGGAGCTGGAATACGATGATAGCCTGGGTTTGCGGCAATGTTTGTATATGGAAGCCTTCTGAAAAAACTTCACTCTGTGCTTTGGCAAGTCAGCAAATTATAGCTAAAGTATTTGAGAAAAATAATGTCCCTGAAGGCGTAAGTAACTTAATAGTTGGTGGCAGAGATGTGGGGGAATGGATGACAAATGATGAGCGAATTGCATTGGTCTCCGCTACCGGTTCTGTAAAAATGGGGAAAGCGGTAGGAGCAGCAGTAGCAGCCAGGTTGGGAAGATCATTGCTTGAATTAGGCGGGAACAACGCGATTATCATTTCCAAAGATGCAGATATTGATATTGCTATTCGTGGGGCTCTTTTTGGAGCCGTGGGTACTGCAGGTCAACGATGCACTTCTACCCGCCGGCTTATTATACATGAAAAAATTTTTAATAATGTCAGGGAAAAACTGGCTGCTGCTTATAATCAGCTTACCATAGGAAATCCTTTAGATGAAAAAAATCATGTTGGACCTTTGATTGACAAAGATGCAGTAAGAAATTACCTGTCAGCAATTGACTCAATAAAAAAAGAAGGAGGGAAATTCATTGTTGAAGGTGGTGTTTTAAAGGGGAAAGGCTATGAAAGCGGTTGTTATGTAAAACCCTGTATTGCTGAAGTTAAATCTGACTCGAAAATTGTACAACAGGAAACTTTTGCACCCATTTTATATTTATTGAAATACAAAACACTTGATGAAGCTATTGCCATTCAAAATGGAGTACCCCAGGGACTCTCCTCGGCAATCATGACTTTAAATCTCCGGGAGGCTGAACAGTTTTTATCTGTCACCGGCAGTGATTGCGGAATAGCAAATGTAAATATCGGAACTTCCGGAGCAGAGATCGGTGGCGCCTTTGGTGGAGAAAAAGAAACCGGTGGCGGTCGTGAAAGCGGCAGTGATGCCTGGAAAGCCTATATGAGAAGGCAAACCAATACCATCAATTATAGCACAGAGCTTCCATTGGCGCAGGGTATCAAATTCGACATATAAGTTCCGTTAATCGTTTTACTTAAAGAAAACCTAAAATTTTTTCTCTCTTAAGATTAAACAACTTCTTTCAGGTTATATGACGTCAGAATTAAGTTATACTGAAGCCTTCATTAAAAAGTATGACCGGCAATAAGTATTTTTACAGCTTTTACACATTCGTAAATTTAATAACTAAGTATGTATACAAATTTCAGGAAAATTTTCAGTACCCTGGTACTGGCTTGCAGTACCTTCATTTTCACAAACGCACAAACATCAGCTCCTAAAGAGGTACCCAAAGGATGGCAACTGATGGATCCGGCAACCAGTGGTTATTCAGGGATAAGCCTGGATAAAGCTTATGATTTTTTAAAATCAAAAAAAATAAAAAGCAAAACGGTTATTGTTGCTGTAATAGATTCCGGAGTGGATACGACACATGAAGATCTTAAATCCGTTTTATGGCATAACCCGGGAGAAATTCCCGGCAATGGAATTGATGATGACCACAATGGTTATATAGACGACGTTTATGGTTGGAATTTCTTAGGAGGAAAAGATGGCAGAAATGTGGAAGAAGATTCTTATGAAGGTGCCAGGGTTTATCATGAATTTAAAGATAAATGGAGCGGAAAGACAGTTGATACTACCCAGCTGTCTCAGGAAGACAAAGAACAATATTTGTTGTGGAAAAGAGCAGAGCAGAACGTAGTGGGCAGTAGCAATGATAACAGTTTTGAACTACTCCTTCTTAAAAACGTTTTCAATGCAGCTCAAAAAAGCGATAGCATACTGTGCAAGACATTAGGCAAAACAAAATATACGGGCCAAGAATTAGATACTCTTAAATCAAATGATCCTGAAGTAAAGAAAGCAAAAATGATTATGCTGCCTTTATTCCAGGGAAATGGTGCTATGGACGGCACAAACCAGGATCTCCTGCAAGATTTTGGCGACTATTTAAAAGGTGAGATTAAAAAGGCTGAAGCCGTTGAAACAGCTCCGAAAGATTACAGGGGCGAAATAGTAAAAGATAACTATTCGGATATTAACGATAAATATTATGGCAACAATAATGTAATGGCAAGTGCCAAAAATGCGCTGCATGGTACACATGTCACCGGCATCATCGGTGCTGATCGCACCAATGGAATTGGAGTAAATGGAATTGCAGACAATGTAAAAATCATGATGATTCGTGCTGTACCGGATGGTGACGAGCATGATAAGGATATTGCATTGGCAATCCGTTATGCTGTTGATAATGGTGCTGAAGTAATCAATATGAGTTTTGGCAAAAGCTTTTCTCCCGAAAAAAAATGGATAGACGATGCAGTTAGGTATGCAGACAGCAAAGGAGTTTTATTAATTCATGCTGCAGGTAATGATGCAAAAAATGTTGATACAGCTTATAATTTTCCGAACCCTGTTTTCCGGGATGATAAAAAAAGGGCAGATAATTGGATTACTGTTGGCGCCAGTGGTGATTCATTGACCGGGGGATTAGTTGCCGAGTTTTCAAATTACGGGAAAAAGGAAGTGGATGTATTTGCTCCCGGCAAAAAAATTTACTCCACTACCCCCACAGGAAATAATTACCAGGATTTACAGGGAACCAGCATGGCAGCACCGGTGGTAACAGGACTTGCAGCTTTGATTCTTGAATATTTTCCGGCTTTAAGTCCTGAGCAGGTAAAAATGGTGATTGAGAAATCTTCTATTAAACCTTCCGGAGAAGTATTGGACCCCGGAACAGGTGAAAAAGTTTCTTTGAGCGATTTAAGTGTTTCAGGAGGAATCATAAATGCTTATGAAGCAGTAAAACTTGCTTCTACCTTAAAGGGCGAAAGAAATACTCAACCCGCTAAACTTAAAGCGTTTTAAAATAAAATTATTTAAATAGTTTACTTGAGTTTTATTGAAAAAATGTCAACCTGAATAATTTAAGGTTGACATTTTTTTTACCTGGAATATGCAATCTTTTCCCTGCATAAAATGACAATTAAACTACAATTTCTATTCACTAAAACTGAATACCTTTATTGCATATACATAAACCAACAAACTTATGCCACGTCCAGATTTATCCCGGGTACCTCAAAACTATCATAATTACATCAACCAGGTAATTGAAAATGACCTGATGGATGCATTTCGTAATGAAAACAATTCATTCATTCGTTTTTTTGAAACCATCCCGGATTCGAAAATTGATTACCGTTATGCTGAAGGGAAATGGACAATCAGAGAAGTTTTACAGCACATCATTGACTCGGAACGGATATTCTGTTACCGGGCTCTTTGCTTTGCACGAAAAGACACTACTTCCCTTCCTGCATTTGATGATGAATTGTTTGCCAATAACTCCAGGGCCTCTGCACGAAAATGGGAAGATCTTATCAATGAGTTCAAAGCCGTTAGAAAATCTTCTGAATTACTTTTTCAATCCTTTGATGCAGAACAAATGGAAAATTCAGGTATTGCAAGTGGGCACTCAAATTATGTTTTAGGAATGGGATATATTTTAATTGGCCACAGCGTTCATCATAAAAATATTATTAAAGAAAAATATCTCTAAAATGAAGAAGCTGTCCACCGATGAAATGGACAGCTTCTTTGTTTGGAAGCAAATTCCTAAAAAGATTTTTTATTTTCATCAGTCTGAGCTGCTTTAGCCAGATTTTGCTGATGAATCATATCACCCATTACTTTCACTGCCTGGTCCAGGTAAATATCGGCACGTAAGCTTTTTATCCACAGGTTAAACCGCTGTTGCTTGTCTTTGTCATTAGGCCACCGGTTAGCTTCTCCCTGAAGTGGAGAAACATTTAATGAATCTTTTAGCCGGGATATTGACTCATTCTGTTTTACAGTCACATTTACTTTTTGTTGCTCCTTGCGGTATTTATCCAGTTGCAGAAAATAGTTCCTGTCATTTTCTTTTGCCAGCCATTCGGAATTGTTTTTAATAATTTTAAAACTGGGATCATTTGACAGGCGTTGGTTACTGAGTTGTTCAATTGTTTTTAAATCATAACCGGGTTTCCAGGGAGTAAAAGAGGCCTTTGCAATTTCATCCCAGGACAAGGCATCCGGATCATCTTTTTCCCTCACTTTCAGATATTCAAGATTGTCAGGTAAAACAATATCAGAACTCACTCCTCTCAGCTGAGTGGATCCTCCGTTTATGCGATAAAACTTTTGTAAGGTCAGTTTGATGGTTCCCAGGTCTGTGTTGGATAATGAAAAAATTCCATCATCTCCCAACCCTATATTCCTTTGAACAGTTCCTTTTCCATAAGTAGAAGTACTTCCTATAATCACTCCCCGGTTGTAATCCTGGATAGCGGCAGCAAAAATTTCAGAGGCAGAAGCGCTGAATTCATTTACCATTACGGCAAGAGGGCCGGAATATAAAACTCCACTTTCTTTATCTTTTAAAACGCTGGCCCTGTTTTCACGGTCTTTAACCTGAACCACAGGTCCATTGTCAACAAACAGCCCAACCATTTGAACAACATCATACAATGAACCTCCGCCATTAGAACGAAGGTCTATAACAATCCCGTCAACTTTTTGTTCTTTGAGTTTTATTACTTCTTTAGCCACATCTACAGAGCACCGATTGCCATTAGGATGTTCAAAATCGGCATAAAATTCAGGGAGGTAGATATAACCGATCTTTTCATCGCCATTCTTCACAATAGCGCTCCTTGCGAATGTTTCATCCTGAACAATCTCATCCCTTACCAGGGATACTACTTTGATAGAACCGTTTTGCTTTTTCACTGTCAGCCGTACCTCTGTTCCCTTTTTTCCACGGATGATTTTTACGGCATCTGAGACTTCATATCCTGTCAGATCGGTAGGTTCATCTTTACCCTGTCCGACTTTCAGAATGATATCACCTACCTGCAATTCACCCGATTTCCAGGCCGGGCTGCCGGTAATTATGGTATTAATTTTAATATCTCCATCTTCATTGGCGATCAACGAAGCTCCAATCCCAAAAAAGCGGCCACTCATTTCTTCATCAAAATATCTTTTCTCTACCGGTGGAAAATATTCCGTATGCGGATCCATTGTAGTCGTGATGGCATTTACAAACAAATTAAACTTATCATCATCACTGGATTTATACCGGTAATGATCAAAAGTCCGGTCCATTATTTTTTTGACCTTTTCACGGGCATCCTGCTCCAGCTCTTCATCTGTTTTTACTACAAATCCCTCGACCCCTTTGTTTTTTTCTCTGACGTCCAACAGATCCGAATACCGCTGAAGTGCCAGGTATTTAAGTCTTTTCCTCCATCGTTCTTTTCTTTCCGAATTGGTTACAGTGTAATTCAACCTGGTGCCATCAAGGTTTGCCTCTTCATCTATTGAAAAATCAAAAGGCTTTGACAATATTTCTGAACAAAATTTTGCACTTTCTTCCATTCTTGTATTGAAAATCTTTCCGGATTCCAGGAAAAATTCCACCGGAGCTCCTTTCATTTCATCATCAATATGAATTTCATATTTCTTTTTCAGCAGATCAATATCACTTTGAAGAAAATAAGTTTTGTCTGCATCCAACTGGTTCAGATATTTTTTAAAAACCTTTTTTGAAAACGCATCATCTATTTTTTGCGGATCATAATGATCTTCTGTAAGCTTCTGTACTACCAGTTTTAATATTTCCTCATATTTAGAAGGCGGATTAGTTTTACCGGTGGTTCCCATAGTTTGGAAAGCGAGAAATGACCCGGCTACTACCATCGTGATCACAATTGGGAGTCTCTTCATATTCAATAAGTATTTAATTGCATTATGCATCATTCAAAATTAACGCAAAAACGCTGTTTTTCTTGTCTTTGTGAGTTTTTAACAAGCGTTTTTGATAAGCGGTTAACCCGGCCTTCGAATTTAAATGCTGAGAACTTTTAAATAAAGCCATTTCATTATTTTCAAACTGTATTGGTTTTACATACTTTTGCAGTCCTGAAAATGGTGGCTGTAGCTCAGCTGGTTAGAGCATCAGATTGTGGTTCTGAGGGTCGTGGGTTCGAACCCCATCAGCCACCCAAAACCCCGAAATTTAAATGATTCAAAACAATCGTTTGAATTTCGGGGTTTGTTTTCAATAAAGAATTTCATTCAAATAAATCTCGTCCCTAACCTATACTATATTGAACAAAATATCGTTCAAAAGCGTTTTTACAGCAACCTTGAAAAATGAAATTTCCATTACCCTTTAACCGGATATAAAACCACTCATACAATATAAAATTCATTAAAGACAGGTTGGAGCACCTTTGCACGTCTAAATAAAAAAAAATTGAAAATGAGAAGATTAGCCTTGTTTATTTTATCAGTTAGTGGCTTTTTAATCCTGAATGCCCAGATGCCCGGATCGTTTGGAAACAACCGGAGTAATTCATCACAACAAATGAACGGTAGTTTCTATGGCAAGCTTATCAATGCCCAAACCAACAAACCGGTTGAATTTGCCACCGTTGAACTACTGCAAAATAAATTTGATTCCGTATCCAAATCCAGAAAAGATGTTGTCATTACCGGTATGCTGACCAAGCAAAACGGTGAGTTTAATCTTGAAAATATTCCATTGTTTGGTCAATATAAACTTCATGTCACAGCTATTGGTTTTAAAGAAATCACTGTCCCGGTTGCATTTGATTTTAAAATGGGAAATAATGCAGGGGCCAATAACATGAGCGGAAATAACGGCACTCCAGACCCCAGCTCTATGTTGGGTGCGCTTTTGAAAGACCTTGGAAATATTAAAATGGAAGTGGATGAAAAAGTATTGGGTAATGTAACAATCACAACTTCAAAGTCCGGGCTGCAGCTGGCTATTGATAAAAAAGTATTTAATGTTGATAAGAATATTACATCAACCGGAGGAACTGCAGTAGATGTGATGAGAAATGTACCCTCCCTGAATGTAGATTTAGATGGAAATGTAACGCTCCGTAACAGTAGTCCTCAGATTCTTGTTGACGGACGACCTTCTACATTGACAATGGATCAGATTCCGGCTGATGCCATAGAAAGTGTTGAAATCATTACAAATCCATCTGCAAAATATGATGCCTCGGGAGGAACCGCAGGTATTCTGAATATTGTTGTAAAGAAAAACAGGAAAATCGGTTATAACGGAAGTATAAGGG
>JAFDYJ010000056.1 GCA_018267515.1 Bacteroidota bacterium
CTTCATTGGCTCCAATTAAAGACAATATGAAGCAGCAACTTTTTCCAATGAAAATGACTAATGGAAAAAATGAGAAATATATAGAAGGGGAAAATTAGTTTTAAGATGCCTGGTGAGAGGAAAAAATAAAAAACTAAGTGTTAACGCTTGAAGCGAGGAAACAGGCATTCGAATCCGGAAGATACATAGAGTAGGGGTATCGCTTGAAGCGATGAAATAGGCTTTTGAAACTGGAAGTTTCGAAGAGCAGGATCGAACTGAAGCTGGGATTTGCAAATAGCTGATGTTACAATGTCCAGTCCAACTTGCATAAAACCCAAGTTGCCTGCTGGCTAATTTTACAGTGTCATAAAAATTTTAGCCAATTCTTTTGGTCTTGAAAAAAAAGGAGAATGACTTGTCGGTATTTTTATCAGTTTTTCACATTTAACCCTTGTTGGCAACAAACTTTTATCAAGGTCTTTTCCTTCCGTACACAGAATATAATATTTTGGAATTTGTCCATAAATACTTTCTGTTACAGAAACTGCTGCCCCAAGAGGTTCTGTAGGTTGCCGACATAAATTTTTATGTGCAAGTTCCTTATCTTTTGAGTTACAGTCGTGATAAAAAACTATATCGGCCACTTCAGGTCTAAAAGTCCTTGTTTTACCATTTGGAGCATTCACTATTCCTTTACGAAAAGTAATTTTTGACGTGTCAGTTTCTTGTGGCAATGTTTGAAAAATCATTCCTGATAATTTACTTACTGATTCGCCGTTTTTTGGTAAAAAAGCGTCCAAGTAGACTAATTTAAAAACTTTGTCTTTTCCAAGTTCTTCTGCTGCTTGTGATATTATTGTCCCTGCCATTGAATGTCCTACCAAAATAACTTGTCCGTTCATATTATTTGCAACCTGTTTTATTTTTTCAACATACATCCTAAAGGTTACTACTTCAGGGTTGGTAGTGTCCTCCCCGTGACCTGGTAAATCTATAGCGATTGCTTTATATCCTTTCTTAGTCATTTCCGGAACAACTTTATACCAACACCATGCACCGTGCCATGCACCATGCACCAGGATATATGTTTTGTCCTTGTTTTGCGAAAATGCAAATTGTCCGATTAAGAGGAAGAATACAGTAAATATTGTAACTCTTTTCATGCGTCATATTTTTTTATAAGTCTGATAACGTGCAGGCAACGTCAGTCTGTCCAAAAACTGCCATTAGTCTTGTAAAACTACTTCATTGGCTCTAATTAAAGACAATAAGAGCAACAACTTTTTCCAATGAAAATGGCTAATGAAAAAAATGAGAAGTATATAGAAGGGGAAAATCAGTTTTAAGATGCCTGGTAAGAGGAAAAAATAAAAAATAAAGTGTTAACGCTTGAAGCGCTAAAACAGGCATTCGAATCCGAAAGATACATAGAGTAGGGGTATCGCTTGAAGCGATGAAATAGGCTTTTGAAACTGGAAGTTTCGAAGAGCAGGATCGAACTGAAGCTGGGATTTGAAATTAGCTGATGTTAAACTGTCCAGCCCAACTTGCATAAAACAGCTCAAGTTGGTAGTAGTTGTTTATAAGTAAGGATGCTTGAATTGCGGGAAGTTTTTCTTCCGTTCATTCATTTCCTCCATCTTTTTATAATCATCTGATGGGTCAAATACATTGTCCCTGCCGAAAAACAAATGGCCCTCATGATAGAAAAATAAACACCAGTTCAGCGAATTGTCAAAAATTGTTATGTCGTCAGCAAAAAATAAGTTGCCTGAGTATTTGATGATCATTTTCCGTGTTGTCAATATTGGATAGTCATTGTAGTTTGGCAAAACAAAAACCCAGGCTTTAAAAGGAATAGCTCTGTTGAAAAGCCACTTCTTTAGTGCTTGCTTACTTTCTGCAGTGCCTGAAAAATCTGAGAATTGTTCAACCGTCTTGAAGTTACCTTTTGCAAAAGGCTCCCAAAGGTCACCGGTTAAAAGTTTAGCAGAAGCGACAAAATCATAGATGTATTTACCCGAAGCCTTGTTTAAAAATAAAATCTGTTCCCTGTGTTGTTCTGGGAAGTTGTCAAAGTCTTCAGGACTACCGAATAAAGTCCAGCTACCGGGTCTGTCAATTGTAAAATTCCTTATGTTGGTAAGGTCTATCATAACAATTATGGCCAACACATAAATATACGCCACCATGCGTAACAAAACAAGCTCATTTACAATACCGTTTTTGTCGCCTTTTCGTATTGTCAGTTCAAAAGGCGACATCATAAATCACCATTTTATTTTCCCTTTACCCCATATATCATCCAATGGGCTTTGAATGCTTATTAGTTTTTCTTTAGCTAATGCAAATACCTTTCTGTCGTTGTGATATGAAAAATATCCTGAATTCTCTTTAATATAACGTATATCAATTCCTTTTTCTAAAAGATGTGTTGCAAAACAATGCCTCAAGCAATGAACACTGACTGCCTTTTTATCCCGGCTTTTTCTTTCGCTCTTTGGAATACCTTCTGAGCTGTCCCTGAGGGATAGGATTCTCCGGCTTTTTCTCTTTCAAAGAGAAATTTTAATGGCCTTGGTTTTATTTCTTTAATATAGTTACGCAATACATTCCTGTTCCTTGTGAAATATCGGTTTCAGAATGACTTGTGCCATAGAAAAAGATTGTGATATAAATTTAGAGTTTTAGCTCTGTTAAATATCCCGGGTGACGACAGCAGGTTAAAGTTAGATCGCCTTCTATTAAGTAGGCTTTAACCGGTGTAGAAACAATATAAAAATTATCTTCTCCACATCCCTAAAAAAATTGTGGAAAACCAAATCCTTCAAAAATTTTGAGGGTAGAATACCGTAAATTCGCCGCTAATTAATCCGAAAAATTGTGCGTTTAAAATCTCTTGAGATCAAAGGCTTTAAAAGTTTTGCCGACAAAACTGTTGTAAACTTTGATGATAATATTACCGGCATTGTTGGCCCCAACGGTTGCGGCAAAAGTAATATCGTGGACAGCATCCGCTGGGTAATTGGTGAACAAAAAATCAGTCACCTGCGCAGTGAGAACCTCGAAAGCCTTGTATTCAATGGCTCCAAAACCCGCAGCAGCAGCGGCCTGGCAGAGGTTAGCCTCACTTTTGAAAATACCCGTAACCTGCTGCCCACCGAATTCAGCACCGTTACCATAACCCGCAAATTTTATAAAAGCGGCGAGAGCGAATATCGCCTCAACGATGTGCAATGCCGGCTGAAGGATATTCAAAATCTTTTTCTCGACACCGGAATTTCTACCGATAGTTATGCCATCATCGAATTGGGAATGGTGGATGATTTGATTAAGGATAAAGAAGGTAGCCGCCGTCGTATGCTGGAGCAGGCAGCCGGTATTTCCATTTATAAAACCCGGAAGAAAGAAGCCAAACTGAAATTAGATGCCACAGAACAAGACCTGGCAAGAATCGAAGACCTTCTTTTTGAAATCAATAATCAACTTAAAACTTTAGAGAGCCAGGCTAAGAAAGCTGAAAAATATTATGAAGTAAAAAAGGATTACCGTGAGGTCAGCATTGAGTTGGCAAAAGCGGCCTTAGAAAGCTTTAATATCACGTATAAAGAACTGAACCTGCAGCATGAGGCGGAGATGGATAAAAAGACCCGGGTAGAAGCCGAGATTGCCACGGAAGAAGCAGCACTGGAACAGGAGAAACTTTCTTTTGTAGAAAAAGAGAAAGAATTACAGGCCATGCAATATGCGTTTAATAATTTGTTGCAGACTGTTCGCAGTAAGGAGAATGAAAAAAATCTTGCGGCACAACGACTGGAGCATTTGAAAGAAAAGGAAAACGACCTGAAAGAATTTTTGGAAAAAGCCGGCGGTCAGCTGAAAGGTATTGAAGAAAGTATTGGATTTACGAATCAGCAGATAGGAGAGGAGGAAAAAGCTTTATCCGGATTAAATGTGCAACTGGATGAGCTGCGCCAACAGGTGGATGGAAAAAGAAATGTGCTGGATGAAAAGCGTCATTCGGTGGATACGCTGCGCAATGAACACCAGCAGGTACAGCGCAACCAGTTTGATGCCGAGAAAAAAGTTGTGGTGGCCGATACTTCTGTGCAAAACCTGCAGCGCATGATCGGGCAGATAGAAGAAGAAAGGAGATTGCGGGAGCAGCAACGACATCAACTGGACCAGGAAAGGATTTTGAAAGAAAAAGAGCTGAAAATAAAACAGGTGGACCTGGAGCAATTGCAAAAACACAGGGATAATACGAAAGAACAGATTTTGCAAACTCAGGCAGCATTAGAAGAGCTTCGCAATAAATTGGCTTTGGAATCCCGCAAGCTGGATGCAAAGAAAAATGAACATGACCTGCTGAAGAGCATGATTGACTCCATGGAAGGTTATCCGGAGAGTGTAAAATTTTTGCATAATAACAACGGCTGGAATTTCAGCTCGCCGATTTTGTCGGATATCATTTATGTAAAAGAAGAATACCGGGCTGCACTGGAAAATGTACTGGAGCCTTATTTGAGTTATTATGTGGTGAATGATTGGCAGGAAGGCATGCAGGCAATCCGCTTGCTTGATGAAAATAAAAAAGGGAAAGCCAATTTCTTTTTGTTGGATAAGATCAATAAAACAGGTGCTGTATTCTTCCACCAATTAGAAGGTGCAATACCAGCCTTGAGTGTGGTAGAAGTGGATGAGAAATACAAAAAATTAGCCGAACATTTATTGAATAATGTTTTCATTGCTGAAAGTGATGAACTGCTGGATGCCGGTGATGGGCATGTGATTATTGAAAAGAGCGGTAAGTATGTAAAAGGAAAATTTTCACTCAGCGGGGGCAGTGTAGGAATGATTGAAGGAAAAATAATCGGCAGGGCAAGAAACCTGGAAAAACTGCAGGAAGAAATAACAGCACAGGAATCTGTTGTTGAAATATTACGGGCAGAAATCCAGGAAAGACAAAATGAAGTGACGGCATTCAATGAAGAACTCAGAGAGTCTGCTATTGATAATACGGAATATGAAATTCAGCAACTGAATAACCAGGTGTTTGCTTTGCATAATAAGCTGGAGAATTTATATTCCATGCAAACCGGCAGCCAGCAGCGACTGGAGAGCATGAATATTCAAATGCAACAGACGCATAGTTCGGTGGAAGGAGTGAGAAAACAATTGCAGGAATATAATGTAGAGCTGCAGGTAATGGCTACCCGGTTAAACGAAGCCACTGATGCTTTTAAAGCTGCTGAGACAAGTTATAGCGAGATATTAAACCAGTTTAATGATTTTAACCTGACGGTAACCCGGCAGCACAGTAAGATCAATGCGTTGAAACAGGAACTGGATTTTAAGAATAACCAACTGAGTGATCTTAACAACCAGATCCGGGAAAATACAGAACAGCGAACCGAGACAGAAAGCAGTATTTTAGAATCCGGGCAGGAGTTGCAGGAACTGGATAGTGCATTGATACAGCTTCTGAAAAATAAAGAAGAAGATGAGCGGAAATTAAACGAAGCGGATCAGCTGTACTATAATTTCAGGAACAAATTGTCGGAGAAGGAAAGTGAATTACGCCACCGGGCAAAAGAGAAAGAACAGACAGAGCACCTGTTAGGTGAAATTAAAGATCAGTTGAACGAGGTAAAACTTCAGTTGGCCGGAATGAAGGAGCGCCTGAATGTGGAGTTCAAAGTGAACCTGGAAGAAATTATTGACGAGCCCCGTATTACGGATATGCCTATTGAAGAATTGCAGGAAAAAGTGGAAAGGATGAAGAAGAGACTTGAAAATTTAGGCGAAATAAATCCAACTGCCATTGAAGCGTTTACTGAAATGAAAAAGCGGTACGAGTTTATTGTTGAGCAAAAGAATGACCTGATAAATGCAAAAGAAAGTTTATTGAAAACTATTGAAGAAGTGGAAGCTACCGCAAACCAGAAATTTCTCGAGACTTTTCATAAAGTAAGAGATAACTTCCAGAAAGTATTTAAAACTTTATTCACCGAAGATGATCAGTGTGACCTGGTAATGGAGAACCCAGAAAATCTTGCTGAAACTGGTATAGATGTTATTGCCAAGCCGAAGGGAAAACGACCTACTTCGCTGACTCAGTTGAGTGGTGGCGAAAGAACTCTGACAGCTACCGCTTTATTATTTGCTATTTACCTGATCAAGCCGGCACCTTTTTGCATACTGGATGAAGTTGATGCACCGCTGGATGATGCCAACGTTGGTAAGTTCACTAATATGATTCGCCAGTTCAGCGAAAACTCGCAATTCATCATTGTAACTCACAATAAAATGACGATGAGTACCGTGGATGTTATTTACGGAGTGACCATGCAGGAACCCGGAGTGAGTAAATTAGTGCCTGTTGATTTCAGGGCGATCAGCGAAAATTAGAATTATAACCATTCCCCGTCACTATTTGTGAATGGATCAGTAAAAAGCCTTTCAAATTTTTTTATGGCTCAATAGTGTATTCCTGGTATTCTTCCCGCTGTTTTCTTTGCCTCCGGATGAAGTCAGCTTTTACTTTATGTACGAATGCGGAACCCAGGAAAAAAAGACCTGTGTTAATGATCACTGCAATACCGGCTGCCCAGAGGAACCAGTCAAATTTTTGAATCCCATTAAAGGTGCAGTAAAATATCAGGAAAATTCCCGCTGTTAAAAAGATAAATCCCTGCATGAGGTTTCTGATAAATTTGTCAAAGTGGTGGCTACGCATAAATATGAGGTTTTGGTCCAGAAAAACGGTCAATTTACAACAAAAATAGCTTTTGTTAATAATTTATTTGAAGGACAATAGTTTTGCTTCAGCATATTAATTTTGGCTATATGAAGGCATCGTTTATTCTGTTACTATTCTTTTCTTTTCAAATCATTGCATCGGCACAAAAAACACCGGAAGGCCTATTCATAAATTCAAAAGCTCCGGATTTTATAGCTAAAGATCAATCCGGATTGGAAGTTCATCTTAAGGATATTTTGAAGAAAGGGAAAGTGGTTCTTTTATTTTACAGGGGGTACTGGTCACCTTACTGCAACCGGGAGCTGAAAAACTTTGAAGATTCCCTGCAACAGATTATTGCTAAAGGAGCAACTCTTGTTGCAGTGACTCCTGAAAAACCTGAAAGTATTATGAAGACCATTGAAAAGACTTCGGCTTCCTTTTCCATACTGAATGACGAAAATCTGAAGATCATGAAATCCTACGATGTTGCGTTTGAAGTGGATCAAAATACATTAACAAGGTATCACAACACCGGCATTGACATTGAAAAAGATAACGGGAGAAACGGGAAATACCTGCCGGTACCTGCCGTTTATATAATCAATAAACAGTCCACCATTACCTACCGGTTCTTTGAACCTGATTTTAAAAAGCGACCCAGCGTTCAGGAAATACTTAAGAATTTATAAGCCGGGATTGCAGATGCATTGATAAATGCATGAAAGACTCAAGCAGTGCCGGTCAACTTGCCGGGCAACTTCCTTTTCTGAAAAGACTGAATTATTTCCAGGTTAGTTTTGCAATTGTTCCTTTATTTCCTGCCAGGTAAAATGCAGTTCCCATTCGGGAAGCCCTGCAAACATTGAAACTTTCTTTACTGATCCATTCCCAGTTTTTTCCGGCATCTGAAGAATAATCAACACCGTTCAGGCCACAGGAAACAATAATTTTTTTTGAGTAGTATTCTACACAACTTCTGTAACCATGTGGCGGGGTTTTCGGGGCCGTCCATGTTTTTCCACCATCAGCAGTATAGAAACAATTTTTTTCAATTAAACCGGGGTTGTTAAAATCGCCACCTACTATGATCATTTTTTTTCCACCATTCAGTTTATTGTTATCCCAAACTGCAATTGAATTAGCTCCTGTACTTTCTTTTCCCTGCAGAATCGGGAGTTCGGATGGAATATTTTTAGAAAAAAGCCTGGATTTTGTTCCGCCGCTTATAAATACAGCTTCATCCCGGTCCAGGGGTCTGATATTAGTGCCGCTTGCTGCGAAACAAGCTTCACCACTGTCTGCTTTTGGGCGTTTGTCAACAGGGATACCTTGCCAGCTATCGCCGCCATCAAAAGTTCTGCTGATAAAAAATCTTCCTTCTATAGGATCACCTATCACAATTCCTGACTGATCATTCCAAAACTCCATGGCATCCAGGAACATTCCTTTTGTTTTATTTTCATAAACCACTTTCCAGGTTTTACCTCCGTCAATTGTTTTTAAAATATAAGCAGGTTCCGCTACAGCCATGATAATAGCAGTGGCTCCGTCAAAAGCCTCAATATCCCGGAAATCAGATTTTTCAAAACCATTTACCTGCATCCAATCCCAGCTTTTTCCTCCGTTGCTTGTCCTGCCCACCATTCCATTACTGCCGCTGACCCAAACTACATTGTCATTGACAACACTTAATCCACGAATACTTGTATTAGTTCCTGTTGTGATTACCTGTACTTCGGGATGCCGGGGAGCACTTAATTCAACACCTGTAAAAAATATCGGCAGAAGAAAGAAAGAAGCAAAGAATTTGTAGGAATATTTCATTTGTAAAATTTTATAGGGCAAAGTAACACGTTACCTGAAGCTTAATGAAATATTTTGTAGATTTACTGAAAGAAGATTTCGAAAACTCTGAAAAAAAATAGTGCTAACAATAAAACGCAGATAATGAAAAAAATGATTTCAGTTATTGCAGTTTCTTTGTCACTTTTACTTACTGTAGGGTGTGATAAAGAAACTATTATTTCTGAGCAGGAAATTCCTACTGAGGTGAAAGTCTATATTTCAGCACATTTTCCATCCTCATCCATTATCCGTGCGATAAAAGAAAAAGGGGAAAGTGAAAGGTATGAGATTACTTTGTCCGAGGGATTTAAACTTGAGTTTGATTCAAATAATAAAATTATTGATATTGATGGTCCCCCAAAATTACCTGACAGTGTAATACCGTCTACTATTCACAATTATGTTAACTCGAATTATCCTGGTAATCATATTATAGGTTGGGAAATCCAGTCAAATAATCAGGAGGTGCAACTTAATAATAGCATTGAACTTGTATTCAATATGGCAGGAGTCTTCTTAAGAATAGGCGATTAACAAAGACCGCAGTTTAAATGAAAGTGGTCACCATATGACGACACAGTAATCAGAAACAGAATGACACGACCACGAGTAAAAATTTGCTGTATAAGAAGTATTGAGGAAGGAAAAATTGCCATTGAATATGGTGCTTCCGCATTAGGTTTGGTTGGACACATGCCAAGCGGACCTGGTGTTATAGGAGATGAACTCATTTATCAAATCGCTAAAGCAATACCACCACCTATTTCAACATTTTTGTTGACCAGCGAGACAAAACCGCAAGAAATTATCGCACACTATAAACGAGTTTACACTACAACAATTCAAATTGTGGATGAGTTAGAGAAAAGAGAATATGAATTACTTCGTGGTGAGTTACCAAATGTAAAATTGGTGCAAGTGATTCACGTAATTGATGACAATTCGATAAAAGAAGCAATCGAAATTTCCAATTACGTTGATGCAATTTTATTGGACAGTGGAAACCCTAACTTATTGGTTAAAGAATTAGGTGGGACGGGGCGAACACACAATTGGGAGTTAAGCCGAGAAATCAGGAAATCAATTTCAATTCCATTGTTCCTTGCTGGTGGTATAAACAAAGACAATGTAAGAGAAGCCATTGAAGCAGTTCAACCTTTTGGACTTGACCTTTGTAGCAGTGTGCGGACTGATGGAAAACTTGACCGGCAAAAACTGAAAGAGTTTTTCAATGCAGTTAACAACTAAAAGAACTGACAGAAAAGAAGGGCGAACCGCT
>JAFDYJ010000057.1 GCA_018267515.1 Bacteroidota bacterium
ATCCTTATTGTGATTTGCTTTCAAATTAGAATACTAAATTAATATAATTTCGAAACAAACCTTACAGATATGAAAAAAATTTTAGGATTGGATTTAGGAACGAATAGTATTGGATGGGCGTTAGTAGAGCAAGATTTTGAAAAACATCAAGGAAGTATTCTTGGAATGGGAACCCGTATCATCCCCATGTCGCAGGATATTCTTGGTGAGTTTGATAAAGGCAATTCAGTATCCCAAACAGCGGAACGTACAAGATACAGAAGTGTAAGGCGACTTAGAGAAAGACATCTATTAAGAAGAGAAAGGCTGCACAGGGTATTGAATGTATTAGGCTTTTTGCCGGAGCATTATGCTAAAGCAATTGACTTTGAAAAACGCCTGGGTAAGTTTAAAGAAGAAACCGAACCTAAGTTAGCTTACGAGAATAAAGCATTTATCTTCAAAAAGTCGTTTGAGGAAATGCTGGCTGACTTTCAACAGCATCAACCACAGCTCTTAATCAATAAAGATGGTAAGCCTGCTTTAGTACCCTACGACTGGACGATTTATTATCTCCGTAAAAAAGCATTAAGCCAAAAAATAGAAAAGGAAGCGCTTGCCTGGATATTACTCAACTTTAATCAAAAACGTGGTTACTATCAACTTCGCGGTGAAGAGGAAGAAGAGAACCCCAACAAACTGGTGGAATTTCACTCGTTGAAAGTTGTTGATGTAATTGCAGATGAAGCACAGAAAGGCAAAGCTGAAATATGGTATTCCCTGATTTTAGAAAACGGCTGGATATACAGGCGTTCAGGCAAAACACCATTGTTTGACTGGAAAGATAAAGTACGTGATTTTATTGTTACTACAGACCTAAATGATGACAGATCTGTAAAAAAAGATAAAGAAGGCAATGAAAAAAGAAGTTTCAGGGCACCCGGAGAAGACGACTGGACATTGCTTAAGAAAAAGACCGAGCAGGAAATTGACAAATCCCGCAAGACCATCGGGGCATATATATATGATGCCCTGCTTCAAAATCCTAAACAAAAAATTAAAGGCCGGCTTGTTAGAACGATTGAACGTAAATATTACAAAGATGAACTAAGGCAGATACTTAAAAAGCAAAAGGAATTCCACACCGAACTACAAAGTGAAGACTTGTACGGCGACTGTGTTCGTGAATTGTATAGAAATAACGATGCCCATCAATTACAATTAAGTAAGAAAGACTTTGAACACTTGTTTTTAAATGACATTATTTTCTATCAACGCCCCTTGCGCAGCCATAAATCATCTATCAGTAATTGCACACTGGAGTATAGAAAATACAAGGACAAAGATGGAGTTGAGCATACGAAATACCTGAAAGCTATCCCAAAATCAAATCCTTATTACCAGGAATTCCGCATCTGGCAATGGATGTATAATCTGTCTGTTTATAAAAAGGATGATGATCAGAATGTAACGGCTGAATTTTTGAATAGCCTTGAAGATTGGGAAAAATTATTTGCATTTTTAAATAACAGGAAGGAGATAGAACAAAAACCATTGATCAAGTATTTTTTGGAGCAAAAGGGGTTTAAAGGGAAAATTTTAAATATTGAAGTTGAAAGATATTACTGGAACTATGTACAAGACAGGGCATATCCATGCAATGAAACAAAAACATTGATTCGTACACGGCTGGAAAAAGTCACAGATAAGCCGGAGGATTTTTTAGTGAAAGATGTAGAGCAACAGCTTTGGCATATTATATATTCTGTAACAGATAAAACAGATTATGAAAAGGCTTTACAATCCTTTGCCGGAAAACATAAGTTGAACAAAGATTCATTTGTTGATGCCTTTAAAAAGTTTCCACCTTTTAAAACCGAATACGGTTCTTTTTCAGAAAAAGCGGTTAAAAAGTTATTACCCCTGTTGCGGATGGGAAAACATTGGAATTGGAACGCTATAGATGAATCTTCCAGAAAAAGAATTGAAAAAATTTTGACAGGAGAATATGATGAAAATATTAAGGAACGTATCAGGGAAAAGACAATCCATCTGACTAAAGAACAGGATTTTCAAGGATTACAATTATGGTTAGCTCAATATATTGTGTACGGAAGACATTCTGAAGCTGCCATTGCCGGGAAATGGAACACGGTAAACGATCTTGAAGAGTATTTAAAAAATTTCAGGCAGCATGCTTTGCGTAATCCAATCGTTGAACAGGTAATTACAGAAACGCTCCGGGTAGTAAAGGACATTTGGGAAAAATATGGAAGCGGCGCAAAAAATTTCTTTGACGAGATTCATATTGAATTGGGCAGGAAAATGAAAAATACTGCTGAGGAAAGAAAGCGAATAACCAACCAGGTGCTCGAAAATGAAAACACCAATCTTCGTATTAAAGCTTTATTGGCTGAATTATCGAATGATGATAACGTGGAGAACGTGCGCCCTCATTCACCAATGCAGCAGGAGATATTAAAAGTATATGAAGAAGGCGTGCTTAATTCGGATATTATTATAGAGGATGATATACTGAAAATCAGTAAATCTGCTCAACCAAGCTCTTCCGATTTGAGAAGATATAAATTATGGCTGGAACAAAAATATCGCTCACCTTATACAGGAGAAATAATACCCCTAAACAGGTTATTTACACCCGACTATGAAATTGAACACATCATTCCCCAAAGTCGCTATTTTGATGATAGCTTCAGCAACAAGGTAATTTGTGAATCGGTCGTAAATAAACTTAAAGATAACCAGTTGGGTTATGAATTTATCAGAAACTATCATGGTACGACTATAGATTTGGGCTTTGGTAAACCCATCCAGATTTTAGAGATAAAAGAGTATGAAGATTTTGTGAAACAGCATTACGCTAAAAACAGGAGTAAACGCAACAAGCTCCTGCTGGAAGATATTCCGGAAAAGATGATTGAACGGCAATTAAACGATACCCGTTATATCAGCAAATTTATTTCGAATATATTGTCAAATATTGTTCGTGCTGAAATGAACGATGATGGTATCAATTCCAAAAATATTATTCCCGGTAATGGTAAAATAACAGGAGAATTAAAACAGGATTGGGGATTAAACGACGCATGGAACGATTTGATTTTGCCACGTTTTGAACGGATGCAAAAATTAAGAACAGAGAAAGATATAGCAAACGGAATAAGTTTTATGGCTTTGAATAAAAACAATAAGCCTATTCCGGAGTTATTACCCATTACATTACAAAAGGGGTTTTCAAAAAAACGAATTGACCACCGTCATCACGCAATGGATGCCCTGGTAATTGCCTGCGTCACAAGAGACCATATTAATCTTCTCAACAATCAATATGCAAAATCAACCAAACGGTATGATTTAAATAAAAAATTGAGAGTATTTGAAAGGGCAGCTTATAATCATCCTCAAACAGGTGACCGAATCGAAAGAGATGTACCAAAAGAATTTATCAAACCCTGGAATAATTTTACAATTGATGCCAAAAATGCTTTGGAAAACATCATTATAAGCTTCAAACAAAATTTGCGCATTATTAATAAAGCTACCAATCATTATGAAAAGTGGGTAGAAAAAAATAATGCTAAAATAAAAGAACCAAAGCAGCAAACAGGTGTAAACTGGGCAATCCGGAAACAAATGCACAAAGACACCGTTTCCGGAAAAGTAGATTTGAAAAGAATAAAAGTTGCTAAAGGAAAGATATTGACAGCCACCCGGAAAAGTATTGATACAGGCTTCGATGCAAAAACTATTGAATCAATAACAGATACCGGCATTCAAAAAATTCTTAAAAATTATCTTAAGGCAAAGGATAATAATCCCGAGTTGGCCTTTTCACCTGAAGGTATTGAAGATATGAATAAGAATATTGAAAAATATAATGACGGAAAATATCATCAACCGATATATAAAGCCAGGATGTTTGAATTAGGAAGTAAGTTTCCTTTAGGGCAAATAGGAAATAAAAAAACAAAATTTGTTGAAGCTGCTAAAGGCACCAATCTTTTCTTCGCCGTTTATAGCAAAGATAATGGCAAAAGGAATTATGAAACTATTCCTTTGAATATTGTCATCGAGCGACAAAAACAAGGATTAACTTCAGTACCAACAGAAAATGAAGAAGGAGACAGGTTGTTATTTTATCTATCACCGAATGATTTGGTATATGTGCCAACTGAAGATGAACGATTAGATACAAAAGGAGCCGACTTTACCGATATGACTAAAAAGCAGATAGGCAATATTTATAAAGTAGTAAGCTTTACCGGCAATCAGATATTTTTTGTTCAACAGAGCGTAGCTACCTCTATAGTGAATAAAGCAGAATTCTCATCTCTCAACAAAATGGAACGAGCAATTGATGGAACAATGATTAAGGAATATTGTATCAAACTAAACATTGACCGTCTCGGTAATATCTCACCCATAAAAAAAAAGCCCTATAGCGAAATAAAAGAACAGGAAAATATTTTATCAGAGCCGGAAGCAGAATATGAAACGAAAAAATGGACATTAAAGAAATTCGATTCTTTTGAAGAAATGGAAAATGACCAATTAGCCTATTATGCTTCATTGACTCACGAAGAGTTATTGAAAAATCATAAGCAGCTTTCGATGGCTGCCTTCGGCATAAAAGATGAATCAATACTTAATAACCAGGAAAGAAAAATAAAATTTGACTGACTACTATGAATATATTTTACCAGGAACACAGAATTATTCTGAAAACATTACTGGAACACCGGGTTGATTTTATTCTTATTGGCGGTTACGCAGTTAATTACTATGGCTATAACAGGGTAACGGGAGATATGGATATTTGGCTCGCTCCTGACAATGACAATAAAGAGATGCTACTTAAAGCTCTCGCTTCTCTTGGGTTTGATGAAGACGGAATAAATACTATAAGAAGCTGGGATTTCACAAAACCGCAAAAATTCCATATAGGAAGCGATAAGCAGCCAGATAAAACTGAGTTCATGACAAATATTTCAGGTTTAGGATATGAAGAGGGCAGAAAAAACCGGATCATAGCAGAGCTTGAAGGACTCATACTACCTTTGATACATTACAATAGTCTGCTTAAAAATAAAAGAGCAAGTGGCCGGTCAAAAGATATTGCCGACATTGAACACTTGGAGAAAATAACAGAACTCAAAAGGAAAAGTAAATAATTTAATATCTGTAGTTTAAAACCATTTAGCTCTGCATAAAATCACAATACCTACACAACAGCCTGTCACAAAAAAGCGTTGCATAGCTTATCCATAGCAAAGGTGAATCCTTTTTTACAAGCAACTTTTTTAAAATGCAAAGTTTAGCCACTCATCAGGAATAATAAGAAGATGATGATAACTAGACAACACACCACCATTAGTCCATTGGCCCGCATATAATAATTTTATAGTACGTCCGTTTTATCCTTACAAACCCATTCCTATGATAAAACGGACGCTTTACTTCGGTAACCCGGCTTATCTGAAAACCGCGAATGAGCAACTGGTAATTGAGATACACGACAGTGGTGAAACTAAGAGCACTCCTATAGAGGATATTGGCTTGCTCTTACTGGATCACCAGCAAATCACTATTACTCAATCATTACTTGCAAAACTACTCGCAAATAATACAGCAGTCATTACCTGCGATAATACCCACCACCCTGCCGGAATGCTATTAAGTCTCGATGGCAATACCCTGCAGAGCCAGAAATTCCAGGCACAGATAGAT
>JAFDYJ010000058.1 GCA_018267515.1 Bacteroidota bacterium
GGGGGGGGGGGGGGGTAGAGGGGGGGGGGGGGGGGGGGGCAATACCGGTGCTACATTGGACACTGCCGCAGCCATTGCAAGCGGATTTACCTTAAGTCCTGTTTTATTTTTATCACATTCAGGTCAGTCCGGAAATGCAGGGACCTATTTACAGGATGTTTGGACAAAAGGATGGACAGAAGTTACATTTGACTTATCAGCTTACCGGGGCAGAACAGTGAGCCTGACCTTTGAAGCTTCTAATTGTGTGCCCGGTGCCCATTTTGCATATGCTTATGTTGCATTGAGAAATAGTTGTGCCGGTCTTGAGATCAGTGGCAGTCCGGTAGCCTGTATTAATGGAACATTGGAATATTCGGTACCGGCATTGGCTAATGCGACTTACAATTGGACCGTCCCGGCAGGATGGAATATTGTTTCGGGTGCCAATACCAATATTATCAAAGTTGATGTTGGAAATAACGGGGGCATGATTACAGTTCATGAAGTAAATAGTTGTGCGGATCTGAGAGATACACTTAATGTTACAACTTCCCCACCTACTGTTGCAGGACAGGTCAATAGCAATAATACAGTCTGTTCCGGTATTAACAGTACTACTTTAACTTTGAATGGAGCGGTAGGTAATGTTATCAATTGGATTTCTTCCACTGATGGTGTGAACTGGACCTCTGTTTTAAATAATGACATTACTCATACTGCTCAGGATCTGACCCTGACAACTCAGTTTGCGGCGATTGTTCAGAATGGGAGAACCTGCAAGGTTGATACCAGCACTACAGCTACTATAACCGTGGATCCAAGAAGTGTAGGTGGAGTTATCTCTCCTGATAATATGAATTTCTGTGCCGGACAATCTACAAACAGTTTGCTTACATTGTCAGGAAACGTAGGTAACGTAACGAACTGGCAGGTTTCAAATGATGCAATAAACTGGAATAATTTCTTACCGGCCAATACGAATTCGTTTTATAATGTCAATTCAATAAATACAACTACCTATTACAGATCTGTTGTGAAAAGCGGTGTATGCCCTGCAGACACCAGCGCCTTTGCTGCAATCCATTATTTCAATACTCCTTATCCGGTGGCTTCCATCAATCCTTCAGATGTTTCAATATGCTGGGGAACTTCTACCGCAGTGAATGCCACCATAAATATCGGCACTAGTTATACCTGGTCAAATGCAAATACTTTACAAAACCAGGGTTCCGGAAACGTCAATACTGTCCCTTATAATATAAATGCAACGGCATCTCCGCCGGCAACTATGGATTATGTTTTGACTGTTACTAATGCAGGTTGTCCGAATCTGTTAGTGGATACGTTTCATGTAAATGTTTTACCAAGAATCATAGTATTTGCCGGTAATGATACTTCCATTGTAGTGGGACAATTATTACAACTGAATGCAACCACTAATACCCCGACAGCAAATAATTTTAACTGGAGTCCGGGCACAGGCCTGAATTTCACTACTATTTCAAACCCGGTGGCCAGTCTTGGACCTGAATTAGGAGACTATATTACTTATGTGGTAAGAGCAACTGACAGTATAGGATGTTATGCAGAAGATAATATTAAAGTTACGATCTTTAAAACAGGGCCTGATATTTTTGTTCCTTCCGCTTTTACTCCTAACGGAGATGGAAAAAATGATATAGTTAAACCTATTTGTGTTGGTATAGCCCAATTAAATTATTTTAAAATTTTCAATCGTTGGGGGCAACTGGTTTTTAACAGCAGCCAGATTGGAAAAGGTTGGGATGGAAATATTGGTGGCACCCGGCAATCAACCGGCAATTTTGTCTATATGGCACAAGGGATTGATTATACCGGGAAAACGATTTTTAGAAAAGGAAATGTGGTATTAATAAGATAATAATGCCGGAAATTTTAAAGAGTTCATCCCAGCTGTCTCTTATAAAGTTGTATTGTATTCTCCAATCCTAAATAAATAGCATCACAAACTAAAGCATGACCGATGCTCACTTCATCCAGCCAGGGAATATTTTGTTTGAAAAATTTCAGGTTGTGAAGATCCAGGTCATGGCCGGCATTTAATCCCAGTCCCAACTCTCTTCCTTTTTTTGCCGCTTCAATATATGGTTGGACTCCTGACTGTTTATTTCCGGTGAGGAACTGCTTTGCATAACTTTCAGTATAGAGTTCAATTCGGTCTGTACCGGTAGCCGCAGCGCCTTCCACCATTTCAATCAATGGATCAACAAAAATGGAAACACGGATTCCGGCTTTTTTGAACACGGAAATAATATCAATTAAATAGTTTTTGTTTTTTATGGTATCCCATCCATGATCTGAGGTGAGTTGTCCTGATGCATCGGGTACTAATGTTACCTGCTCCGGCTTTATTTCAAGAACGAGATCTACAAATTTTTGTTCAGTACAATTTCCTTCAATATTAAATTCTGTAGTAATGATTTTTTTTATTTCACGGACATCATTGTAGCGGATATGCCGTTCGTCCGGTCGGGGATGAACGGTGACTCCATCAGCACCAAAGCGTTGAACGTCTATAGCTGCTTTAACCACATCGGGATTATTACCTCCTCTTGAATTTCGGAGCGTAGCAAATTTGTTGATGTTTACTGAGAGTTTGGTCATTTTTTATGATGTATGATGATTTAAAATGGGATGCGAAGTTAAAAAGATTTCCAGTTGTCATACAACTTAAAAATTTTAACTCCAACTTCTTCTGATTTTTGAATCAGAATATCATAAGCTTCTGTATTGATATAGGTGCAATCTTTTGTGAACTTTAGCCAAACTTTCGTTTCTTCTAATGAACCCATAGCATAGACAAGGTGTTTTTTAAACTCATTTTCATAAACCCTCCTTCCCCAACCTTCAGCTATATTAACCGTAATGGATCTTGAGGATCTGGTTATCTGATCTGTCAAAGAATATTTTTCTTCTTTGGAAAAACTTCTGATCATCAAAAAAATATCCATTGCTAATTTATAAGACAACTGAAATACTTCCAGATCAGAAGCTTTTTTGATCATAGTAAGGGAATTTAAATTACTATTTCATATTTCCTACTTCCTACTTCATATATCATGCTTCTTTTCTCTTACTTCTGCACCTGAATCAAGGTTACTCCATGCGGCGGGACTCTTGTTGTGAATGAAAATCCAAATGGACCTAAATCTTTTTGCCTCCATAAATCTCTTACTTCACTTCTTGAATCTATACCAAGTTCAGCAGAACTCACAGAGATATTTTGATAGCTTTCGCCGAGGTTAAAAATACCAATAGCATAGCTGCCATCTTCCATTACTTTCATCCAAACCTGGTAATTATCTTTTTTTATGATTTGCTTTGCCTGGTTGCCCAGTGGATCCTGATCCACTGCTAACACTTCATCATTCGTCAAAAGATTCAATGTGAAGTCATCCAGTTTGCTGATATCGCAACCAATTAAAAGAGGTGCGGATAATAAACACCATAGGCTGATATGTGTATATTGTTCATCCGGTGTTAATCTTGTCGGATGCAGGTTTTCTCCCCAGCCCACCATTCCTACAATCAGCATATCGGGATCATTCCACCTGCCGGGTTTTGCATATTT
This sequence comes from Bacteroidota bacterium, assembly GCA_018267515.1. Lineage (GTDB taxonomy): Bacteria > Bacteroidota > Bacteroidia > Chitinophagales > Chitinophagaceae > UTBCD1. The sequence goes on from JAFDYJ010000058.1 coordinate 3,593, forward strand.
ATACTGTGTGGTTTGACTGAACCCTATGGACGAAAGGCTGTTCCATGTATCAATAATATCACCGGTAGTTCTCCAACTGTTGCCATCCACTTTATCTCCCCAACTCCAAACATTTTTCATTCCATACTGACATAGGCTGTAAAGAATATCTCTTTTTTGTGAACGCAATGCTGACTGCATCACTTTATAGGGCTTTATATATGCAGCAAGCGAGGTATCGCCTTTTGCAATATCACCATAACTGCACCAATCATATTTCAGATAATCAATTCCCCAGTTGGCATAGGTAGCGGCATCTTGCTTTTCATGCTGCCATGATCCGAGATAGCCGCCACAGGTTTTGGGGCCGGGTGAAGAATAAATTCCGAATTTCAATCCATGGTCATGCAGCCAGTTCCCCAATACCTTCATATCAGGAAATTTACTGTTCGTCACTATTTCTCCCTTTGCATTTCTCTTTTCTGCTTCCCAGCCATCGTCAATATTCATATATGACCAACCGTGATCAATCAATCCTTTATTTATTAATGCCTGGGCAGAGCTGATTACTTTTTCTTCACTAACACTCAATCCCCAGCAGTTCCAGCTATTCCAGCCCATGGGTGGAGTCAGTGATAACAGATTTCCGCATTTGACAGTAAATTCTTCAGATGATTCACCTAAACTATTTTTTACAATAAAATTCATTTTATATGTTCCTGCTTTTATCAATTTGCCGGTAATGATTCCTGTGACACTGTCTATTTTCAAACCCGGAGGTAAATTCCGAACCGAATAGGATAAAGGTTTTTTACCGGTAGCCGGAATTTTAAATAGGAACGGAGAGCCCGGCCTGACACCAAATATCTTTGCGCCATTGATTCGGGGAGTTTCGGGTGGGAGAGGTGTTAATATATAATTTGTGACTTTATGAATACTCAACGATTTTTTGGTATTTCCCTCAACAAATTTTGCTTCAATATCAAATCTCTTGTCTTTTGGTACTTCAAGGTCAGCTACTATGTTTTTATCAAACGTCACCGTCAGTTCCCGGTCTTCAGATTTGATAAGTTTACCGCTTTCAGAGTCAGTTATCCGAAGTTGTAATGTACCGGGAATATTTTGAGAAATTGTGCTGGTCAAAACACAGGGGATAATTAATTTATTATCATTGCCCGGCTTACTATCCCTGAAGCTGAGCCGGATTCCATCTATCAGATCTATCATGTTGATAAAAGGTACACTGCCAAACATTCCACCCAGTCCACCGCCATCATAAACTTTTATGGTAATGATATTTTCGGCATCCCAGTTAATGACCGGATCATTCGTGCTGAGATGATAAACTCTTGGTTCATCCCATTTAGAAATATAGCCGGAAGGATCATCCGGAAATGATCCGTCTTTTCCAATTCTTTTTCCATTCAGGTACACTTCATCGGCGTCATCAATTTTGGCAAGGTTGATGCGTAAAGAATCTTTCCATGCCGAAGAATTCTTTAGTGAAGAAGGTATGATGACATGAAACCGATACCAGGCATAGCCGTCATAATTTTGAAATCCCTGTTGATCCCAGTTTTCACTGGTTTTGATTTTTATCCATTGGCTGTCATTAAAGCCCGGCTGACTATAACTTTTATTGTCACCCGTTTTAAAACGGGCTTCTGTCATTTTGATTTCCTGTTGTGCCCGCAGATAGAAGCTGCAAAGGACACAAAATGATAGGTAATAATATTTTTTCATGCAAATCCCGGATGGTTTTAAATTTCAGGTTGTTGACCTCAATTACAGGATACGTTAAAATTTCACTCGCTGCCCTGATTAAAAGTTATTTAATTATTTTTACCTGAACAATTTTTTTCTATGCAACAAAAAATTCTGAGCAATTTACTACTGTTCTTGCTTGTACCGGTCTTACTGATAGCACAGTCCACACCTCCATCAGCTGAAGTCATTATGAAAGAAGCCTATCAGAAGGCGGATAAAGAGCATAAAAATGTTTTTGTGATTTTCCATGCCTCCTGGTGCGGATGGTGCCATCGTATGGACAGCAGCATGAACGATGCCTCCTGTAAGCAATATTTTGATAATAATTATGTGATCCGTCATATGACGGTTGATGAATCAAAAGATAAAAAGAATCTTGAAAACCCGGGAGCCAATGAATTCCGGAAACAGTATGGTGGCGACGGGCTCGGAATTCCTTATTGGCTTGTATTTGATCCAAAGGGAAAGATATTAGCCGATTCCCGGTTCAGAACCGATGGAAATGTAAACAGTACGCCGGGAGATAATTCCGGTTGCCCGGCTACGGAAAAAGAAGTGGCTTATTTTATTCAGGTATTGAAACAGACTTCCCGATTATCACCGGATGAAGAGGCGGCAGTTACAAAACGGTTTCGTCAAAATGAGAATTAATCCCTGTTTGAATTTTTCTTTGTGTCTTCAATAATCAGTTAGATGAAGTTCATCTTAGTCAGTTTAATTTTATTTTCTCTTCCTGCTTACCCTCAGGATTGTGCACTTTTAAAGGAGAAGGACCTTGTCACTAATGAGCCGAAAATTTCTACAGGATTTTTCAATCTGCAGGTGGCTACTTTATCCATTGATGCAGACAGTAAGAATATTGATTTCTTTTTTACGGTGGATAACAGCGGCAAATGCTTTGACTATGCTTCTACTGTTGTCATAAATTTTGAAGGCGGAAAATTAAAGTTTACACTGCGAAACAGCGGCACTGTCAATTGCGAAGGATATTTTCATTTTACATTCCGAAATGGCCCTTCCACTCCTTCGCAGTTATTGAATCTCTCCGAAAAGAAAGTTGTGTCTTTTAAATTTATTGGAACGAATAAAGCAGAAACTTCGTTCATGCTGGCACCGCAACAACAGCAACTGCTGATGGATATGACTGCTTGTATTATTAAAGAAGCAAAATCACTGCTCCCCAACTAAGGTGTTTTATTCTGAATGAGCTCTTGTTTATTCACAATTTTTTTTTCAGGGTATTCTTTTGATTTTTAGTTAATCATTATTTTTCCTCAGGTTTCAGCTAATTTTATCTGGTAAACAAAATAATATGAGAACTCCGTTTTTAATTTTGCTTGCAGTGATTTTGAATTTTTCACTCTATTCACAATCAACTCAGAAGCCGCCGTTGCATGGAAAGAACTGGATGGCTATTACCGGAAAGCCCTTGTCTGCAGAAGCCGGTGCTATGATTTTTCAGAAAGGTGGTAATGCAATTGATGCAGCCTGTGCCATGCTGGCTGCGGGCTGCACCATGTGGGATGTTTTGAGCTGGGGAGGTGAAACACAGGCGCTGATCTACAATCCAAAGACCGGAAAAGTAATAGCTATTAATGCACTGGGTATTGCACCGACAGGAGCTACTTCAGCTTTTTATAAAAGTAAGGGTTATGATTTTCCACCTGAATATGGGCCCCTGGCAGCGGTCACACCAGGAACACCCGGTGGACTTTGTGTGATGTTAGCTGAATATGGTACCATGAGTTTGAAAGAAGTGTTGGAACCTGCCCTGCAAATGGCCGAAGGTTATCCCATAGAAGAGCAGACTGCAGCAAGTATTGAAAAAAATAAAAAGCTAATAAAAGACTGGCCCTACTCAAAAAAAGTTTTTTTACCTCATGCCGGAAATGAAAGAGAAGCGCCTGAAGCAGGAGAAATTTTTGTACAAAAAGATTTGCTGAATACAATTCAGAAAATGGTGGAAGCAGAACAGGATGCTTTGAAGAAAGGAAAAAACAGAAAAGATGCCATCTATGCTGCTTATGATCGTTTTTACAAGGGAGATATTGCACAGGAATTTGTAAGAGGCTGCCGGGAACAGGGAGGATTAATCACCAAAGAGGATATGGCAAAATGGAAAGTGATGATTGAAGAACCGCTGAAGACAAACTATAAAGGAATTGATGTTTATAAATTACAACAATGGTCTCAGGGGCCCATGATGCTGCAGGCATTGAATATACTTGAGAATTTCGATTTGAAGAGTATGGGTTATAATTCATCCCGGTATATTAACACTATTAGCCAGGCAATGCAATTAGCTTTTGCCGACAGGGATTTTTATTATGGCGATCCATATTTTTCAAAAGATCAGCCAATGAAAGGATTACTTTCAAAAGAATATGCAAAAGAAAGAGCGAAGCTCATTGATCCTAAAAAAAATAATCCCAATCCGGGACCCGGCGATCCTTATCCTTTTGAAGGAAAGAAAAATCCATTTGATAAGTATTTTAAAGAAAGAGGATATCCTGTAAGCGTTTCACCTGTTGATGAAAATTATATGGAAAGATTACTCCGGGGAACGACTTCTATTGAAGCTGCTGATAAAGAGGGATGGGTAGTATCTGTTACTCCCAGTGGCGGATGGATACCGGCTTGTATTGCCGGGCATACCGGTATTGGTATGAGCCAGCGATTACAAAGTTTTGTATTGGATTCATCTTACAATCCTTTTAATGTGGTAGAGCCCGGAAAGCGACCAAGAGTTACACTGACACCATCGTTGGCAATGAAAGACGACAAACCCTTTCTGTCATTTGCAGTTCAGGGTGGTGATACGCAGGATCAAAACCTGTTGCAATGTTTCCTGAATATGGTTGAATTTGGGATGACGGTGCAGGAAGCAACCGAAGCTGCTAACATAAACACAGATCAGCTTTGGCTCTCGTTAGGCGGAACCAAATCAGATGATCGTAAACCTAAGCCGGGCTCCCTGTTAATAAATAGCAATACGCCGGATTGGATAAAAAAGGAATTAACTCAAATGGGATATAAATTAAAATTTGAGCAAAGGACTTCCGGTCCGATCAATGCAATATATTTTGATTGGAAACATGGGACACTCTGGGGCGGATCCAGCAATCATGGCGAAGATTATGGAATCGGATGGTAAAATCTTTTCCAAAAAAAATGTCAGCCTTAACAGTAGTTCAGGCTGACAAGCAAAAAAATTTTGTTTACTGCTTTTCGTAAACAGCCTTTGTGGTCATCTCTCCCTGTTGTGTAGTCCTGGTAGAGGTAAGTGTCAGTGTTTTTCCACCATCACTTAAAGACCAGGTTTCCGTAGAGGCGAACGTCATGGTCTCACCATTTCTGTCCATTGTTGTGTTGGAAGTGATAGTAAAACTTTGCTCATCCGCTGCCCATTTCAACGTAGATTTTTTAACTGAATTACCGAATCCTTTTCCCTCAACTTCTTTACCGTCGAATGTCAGCGTTTCAGTAGTGGTGACATCATCACCACCCTGGAAAGAAGCGGAAGTCTTGGAAATAACAATGGCATCTGCTTTTTGATCAACTTTCAGGGCCTTAGTTGCAAATCGTGCACCTCGTTGTCCAAATTCACTTTTTCCTTCATTCAATTTCCAGTCGCCGGAAAAATTTGCTTTATCAGCTATGAATGTAAATGATAAAAGTAGAGCGGGAACAACAAGGAGTGAAATTAATTTTTTGGAGAATGAAATACTCATAGTTAAAATGTTTTAGGGATTAAATGTAAGTAGAAGAAATGAAATTGCAGTCGATCAGATTTCAAATAAGTTTAAAATGAGTGGATTTTTTTTCACTTCATGTTGACGCAGGCATATTGAATTATCTTAATACTTCGTTCAGGACTTTTGCCAGCCTCAAGCCGCCTTTCAGCAATTGGTTATCCAGGTCGTTTTTAAAGAGGTAATTGTATCGGTAACTGAGTTTTGCATCCGGTGGTGTCAATGCATAAATTTTATTAGCCAGCAGGTAGGAATCGTAGAACCAGTCTTCCAGTGATGAATCCTGCCATTCTTTGATCTGATCCTTTCCTGCAATATCAAGTATGCCGGCATATTCTGTATAACTGTACTGTTGAAAATCAACCAGTGCATTGTCCCATACAGAATGAAGGTTGGTAGGTCTGTCAAACCAGAAAACTTTAATCTTGTTTCCTCCCTGGTCTTCATCCCTTCCCACATGTAAAGGCTGGTGCAGATCACCGATCAAATGAATCAGGAATCTTAAGGCAATCTGTCTTTGTTCGATGGACAAAGAATGATCCGCTACTTGTTTCATCATAGCCTGTATCTGGGTGTACAGGTTTTCACCGGGTAATTTTTTCAGGTCTGAAATGAATTCTTCTTTTGTCAGGTTTGCCGGAAGATCTACATAATGCCATTTGGAAGCATGGCTCCAGGTATTTGTTGTGTCCGACTTGATGAAGTCCGGCCAGTTAGCCCATTGCGCCAGCGTTTCTTTTCCAAAAATTTTTCGAAGTTCTTTTTTTGCTTTGTGGGTTAAATGATGCTGAGCAATTTCTGCGACAACTCTATGACCGATGACGCCCCAGCAAAAAGAGGTGAGTGGTGCTAATACTGCAATTGCCAGGAATAGCGGTTTGAAAATTTTCTGGTAAAGATTGGTGCACATACCCGGTTATTTTATTCCTGCAAATTTCATGGAAAATAAAGAACCCAAAAAATAGAAATAATTATAATTTGATTCCGGGTTTGTGAATCAATCAGGATTAACCGGGGTTGCAGTTGCCACTTCGATCACCGGGTGCATACTGACTTTTGATTTAATAGAATTGGATATTAAGCAGGCTGATTCAGATTTTTGCAAAACCCGTTCTGCTCTTTCCCTGTCTTTTTCATGCAGAATCATAACCCTTGGTTCCAGGATCACTTCCGTCATCAGGAATTTTCCTTCAACTTGTTCCAGTTTGCCTTTTGAATGGCAATTGAAAGATTGAAATTCAAGCTTTGAATTTTCGGCGATAGCCAAAAAGGTGGTCATCAGGCAGCTGCTCACTGCAGCTGTAAAAAGATGTTCGGGCGACCAGATTCCCGGGATGCCTTTGGGGAATTGCGGCGGTGTAGCCACTTCAATACAACCATTGCTGCCCGGAGTCATTACATTTAATTCAGGCGAACACATTACTCCTTTCCGGTCGCTGCTCCAGTTGATATCCACCTGATAATAGTGAGGTTCCATAATTAAAAGATTTGTCAGCAAATCTAATTTGCATTTATGTAGAAAGACATGAGAACAATCATGTAAGATGATGAATCATATCTTCGGTTGGTTATTAACGAGGGTTGATAATAAGTGCCTGATAATAGCAAAAAAATCTATATATTTACCCCTTATATTTTTGGCCGATTTTATTTTATAAGACAGTATGTGATGTTAAGAGCAGTGATGAATAATCGTACCGATATTAAAACGTGATTCAATGAGAATTTACCTGTTGGGATTATTATTTATTTCCTGTGTTTCCTATGGACAAAAAGGATGGCAGGTGGAAGTGATGCCCGGCATTTCATCCTATGCAGGAGATCTGACTCAAAAGACTATTCCTATACATACCATTCAACCTTCTTTAAGCGCTAACATAAAATATAATACCGGCAATTTTGTAAATTTCAGATTAGGTCTTGCATGGGCAATGGTCTCAGGAAATGATAAATACAATTCACATTGGGATCTGTATGGAAGAAACCTGAGTTTTAAAAGTACCATCTTAGAGGGTAATCTTTGCCTGGAGTTGAATCTGGCCGACCCGGACATTTATTATTCTTATCCTTACATTTTCGGTGGGGTCGGTGTATTTCATTTCAATCCCTGGGCCTATGATGATGCTCATAATAAAGTTTTCCTGAAACCATTGAGTACGGAAGGAGAAGGATTGGCTCAATATCCTTCGATAAAAGAATATTCTCTCACTCAGTTATGTCTGCCTTTTGGTGCTGGATGGAGACATAAAGTAAAAGAAAAATTTATAATCGGTTTTGAAATAGGTATCCGGTATCTTTTTACTGATTACCTGGATGATTTAAGTAATACCTATGTTGACAGGGAAACATTGCAATCACAGAAAGGAGATAAGGCAGTAGAAATGGCTTTTCGTTCTACCTATTTTTCTGCCACCGGTGATACAAGGGGAAATCCTAAAGTAAAAGATATCTACGCTTTTGCAGGAATTAAATTCGGATTTTACTTACATAAAAAGAAAAAGTAGTCAGTTTCCCAAATATCACTATAAAAAGAGGCTGCCTCAACACACTCTGTCCTTCCGTTTACCACGAAAATTTCGTAACCAAATTTTACAGACAGCCTCCTGGTTTATAAAAAACAACCAATCAATCCGGGGATTTTTATTTTTAAGCAGCCTGGGTCTCTGCCACTGCCTGCTTTATGAATTGAGCATCGGCAATGAGAGTTACCTCTTCTCCCAATAATATACCACCTGTTTCAGACACCATAGAGAAATTCACTCCGAAATCTTTGCGGTTGATTTTCCCGGATACTGAAATCCCAAGTCGTGTATTGCCCCAACCGTCTTTTGCAAAGCCTCCGAATTCAGCATTTAACACAATGGCCTTGCTGACTCCACGCATTGTAAGGGTTCCATACACTTTATAGTTTTCATCATCTGTTTTCTCAAGCCTGCTGCTTTCAAAACTTAGTTGCGGGTGATTTTCCGCATCAAAGAAATCACTGGTTCTTAAATGAGCATCCCGTTGTTCATTATTGGTGGTGATGGAATTGATTTCAGCCGAAAACCTGACTTTAGCAGTGCTGATATCATCACCATTTGTTTCCACTTCTGCCTTGAATTGTTTGAAACTTCCCTTTACCCAGGATACCATCAGATGCCTGACTTTGAATTGAATTTCCGAGTGAGCAGGGTCAATAGTCCATTTTGTTGTTGTCATAATAATTTTTTTGATTGGTTATCTGATAAATTAACAACACAAAACTACATCCGGCTTTTCACCGTAAAAATGAGGTAGGATAAGAAATCAGGTTGATCTGTGTTAAGAAAATAGCCTGCCGGCAATGGAGATTTATTCATTCATTGTTTTTAGAATAAAAATCCAGCCGGTTTTTTAATTCATTCATTTCTTGCTGCATATTTTCCATTCGCTGAAGCAGGAGATTGATGACATCAATTCCCTCGGGATTAATATTGAGATCCCGGTGTAAACGGACAATCCGTTCTAATTTGGGCAGTTCATCGGTATAGATGCATAAGGATTGATCTATTGTCAATGTCTCAATCAACCCGTATTCTTCAAGGGAATGTATAAAAGAAAGCTCCACGTGCTGGTGACTGCAAAACTCAGTCAAATAGACGACATCTCTATTCATAAAAAAAGATTTAGTTCGATTGAGACAATTGTTTAAATAATTCTTTTTGCTTTTCAGTAAGGTTAGTCGGAATTTTTATATGAAGCGAAACAATCAGGTCGCCATAGCTTCCTTCTTTTTTATAAACCGGGAATCCTTTTCCTTTCAACCGGATTTTAGTTTCATTTTGTGTCTCCGGCTTCACTTGTAATTTCACTTTGCCGCCCAGCGTATCAATGATCAGTTCGCCACCCAAAACAGCAGTGTATAAATCCAGGTCTGCATCGGTATAAAGGTCGTTGCCGCTTCGTTTGAATGAAGAGTTGTTGAGAATATGAAAGGTAATGTAAAGGTCACCGGAGGGGCCGCCATTGGTTCCGGCACCGCCATAACCCGAAATTTTTATTTTCTGTCCATTCTCCACACCTGCCGGAATTGTGATCCGGATATTTTTCCCGTTTACTGTCAATACCTGTTGGTGGGTTTGAAAAACATCGGTTAGGTTTAATTGTAATTCGGCTTGATAATCCTCACCCCGAAACCGGGCTTGCCTGCCCCGGAAACTTCCACCTCTCATATTTCCAAAAAGGGAACTGAAGAAATCGGAAAAACCTTCTTCATTAAAATCCCCCTGGAAGGTTTGGCTGTCAAAATTTTGGGAATGCTGCCGGGCTTTAGCCTGTTCATACTGACCGGCATGTTTCCAATCATGGCCGTATTGATCATACTTCTTTCTTTTCTCAGGATCGCTCAGCACTTCATTGGCTTCATTGAGCAGTTGAAATTTTTTATGAGCTTCTTTGTCGTTGGGATTCACATCAGGATGAAGCTTGCGGGCCAGCCTGCGGTAGGCTTTTTTAATGTCATCCTGGCCGGCATTCTTATCCACTTCCAATACTTTGTAATAATCTATATAATCCATAAATCTTTTTTTCAAAATGAAGAAGTAAAATTAATCAACCTAAAACAAATGCTTTTCCGTGAAAAAAATTAACGATGGAAATAAGTTGTTCGACAGCGATTCTGCTAATCAGAATCCCGGGTTTTCATTTTCGTTCTTTTGAAAAACTTTATTTCATTTTATTACTTATTGCCGCATAACTAAATGTTTTTCCTAAAAGCAAATTTTTTCACTTTAGAAAATAAAAAAACTGCCAACCTTTGGTCTTCGATAAACTCAAATTATTGGCAGTCGTAAAGAGGTTACTTCGTCAAGTACGGTATCTCTCGTCAGGCTCAGTATCTTTAGTACCTGTAATGCTCCGGTTTAAACGGGCCATTCTTTGAAATGCCGAGATATCCGGCTTGTTCATCTGTCAGTTCATCCAGCTCCACACTGATTTTTTTCAAATGAAGCCTTGCTACTTTTTCATCCAGGTGTTTGGGAAGAACATAAACCTTGTTTTCATAATTCTTATGATTGTTCCAAAGTTCTATTTGTGCCAATGTCTGGTTGGTGAAAGAATTACTCATAACAAATGAAGGATGACCTGTGGCGCAGCCAAGATTTACCAAACGTCCTTCAGCCAGCAGGATGATTTCTTTACCGTCCACGTTGTAAATATCCACCTGCGGTTTAATAGTGTCTTTAGTGTAGCCATAATTATTATTCAGCCAGGCTACATCAATTTCAATATCGAAGTGACCGATATTGCAAACCACCGCTTTGTCTTTCATATTGCGGAAATGTTTTTCGGTGATCAGGTCACGACAACCACTGGCAGTAACGATGATGTCTGCTTCTTTTACAGCATCCACCATTTTCTTTACTTCATATCCGTCCATAGCTGCCTGCAATGCACAGATAGGATCAATTTCAGTGACAATCACCCGGCAACCTGCACCCTGCAATGAAGCAGCAGAGCCTTTACCCACATCTCCATATCCGCCTACAACCGCAACTTTCCCGGCAAGCATCAGGTCGGTGGCACGGCGAATAGCATCCACCAAACTTTCTTTACATCCGTACTTATTGTCAAATTTTGACTTGGTTACCGAGTCATTTACATTGATAACCGGCAATGGCAATGTGCCTTTTGCCATTCTTTCATAAAGGCGATGAACACCGGTGGTGGTTTCTTCAGAAATACCTTTTACATGCTGCACCAGTTCCGGGTATTTGTCCAATACCATATTCGTCAGGTCACCACCGTCATCCAGGATCATATTCAACGGACGGTCAGGGCTGCCGAAAAATAATGTTTGTTCAATGCACCAATCGGCTTCTTCCATTGTTTCACCCTTCCATGCAAAAACTCCGATGCCGGCAGCTGCAATAGCAGCGGCTGCATGATCCTGGGTGGAAAAAATATTGCAGGAGCTCCATTTCACTTCAGCACCGAGTTCGATTAATGTTTCAATCAGTACAGCAGTTTGAATAGTCATATGAAGACATCCGGCAATCCGGGCATCTTTCAATGGTTTGGATGCGCCATATTCTTTGCGTAATGCCATCAGGCCGGGCATTTCTGCTTCAGCAAGACGAATTTCTTTGCGGCCCCATTCTGCCAGTGAAAGGTCTTTTACTTTATAAGGCAGTTTAAAATCAATTTTTAATGATGATGTAGTTGACATAATTTGATTGTATGAATTAGGTATTAAAAATGCGAACATACAAAGGTATTACGATCAGGGGAAACAGCTAATCAAATTTAAAAATATAGAATAAAAATGCTTTAATTTCGTTATTTGTAGAATAAATGCCTGTATCACGATGGCTAAGCTAATTAAAAAAGAAGAAGTCACTACTCCGGTAAAGCTGGATCAGAAAGACCTGGCCATATTGAAGCTGCTTCAGCAAAATGCCCGTATTACGGTTAAGGAAATTTCGGATAAGATTCACCTGAGCACTACGCCGGTATATGAACGCATTAAATGGATGGAAGAGTCAGGTGTTATCCGGCAATACACAACTGTTGTTGATCATTCCAAAGTGAAGAAGGGTTTGATGGTGATTTGTTATGTTTCATTGAAACAACACAGTAAAACGGCCGGAACAAAATTTATCAAAGCTATCAATGAAATGGAGGAAGTGATAGAGTGTTATAATATTTCCGGTGAATTTGATTTTATACTGAAAGTGGTTACTGAAAATATGGATACGTACTATGATTTTCATGTTAATCGTCTTGGTGAAATTGAAAACATAGGGAATGTGCAGAGCGTATTTGTAATGGGTATGATTAAACAATCGCAAGTGATGGTGTAGCTGATCATCACCCGGTAGCTATCCGGTTTTTAGTTGCTGGGAAAAACAGAAAATTTAATTTTAAATTCAAAAAAATAATCCATGAACAGGGTAGTGGCTCTTTTGTTACTGACATTTGTCATTTTTCCCTTTTTTTCAAAAGGACAAATCAACAATTCAGGAACAACAAAAATGATACTTACCTGTCCTCTTGAATATGGTACCGGGTCGGAACAAAAAGAAGCTTATAGCTGGGATAGCCCGGAACAAAAACTGGTGATGATGAGCAAAGTGGATTCAAATGTCCGCAGTTGCATCAGTGCCACAGTGGTGAAGGCGGAACCTTCTGAAGACAACAGTTATGATATCGTGATAAATGTAAAAGAGTTCTATTTTTGGTATCATGGGCAAATGAAACCGGTTGTTAAAGTTGGACAAAAAGTCAAGGCCGGGCAAACCTTGGCTATTTATATCCAGGGTACAGAGCTGGAGTTCAGAATGTTTAAAGAAGAAGAGATGAAAGATCCGAGAGAATTTCTGGATTGCAAAGCGGTAAAGATGGAGTGAAATGTAAATATGAATAGTGAATAGTGAAATCTCAATTCATAATTCTCAACTCTCAACTTAGAAATTCCTTTCCATTACATAGTCATTCATAAAATATCCTTCGCCAATTTCAAGATCTATTTCTTTTACGATCCTGAATCCGGATTTTAAATAAAAGTCAATTGCTTTATTGTAGCGGTTCACCTGCAGTTGTAAGGCTTTTGCGTTTTGACTTTTGATTTCATTTATGATATGGTCAATGATAAATTTCCCCGTCCCTTTTCCCTGCTGTGATGTCAATACATAAATCTTATGCAGTTTGAAAACTCCGGGCTCTGTTTGCTGAAAAGAAGCAAAGCCCACCGGCTCTTCATTCTCAGATGCAATTATAAACCGGCAGCCATCTTCCATTTGTCTTATTAGTGAAGCTTCACTGTACATCATTTCCAGCATATAAGTTATCTGCTCTTTAGAAAGTATGGCCGCATAAGTTTGCGGCCATACCTGGAAAGTCAGTTCACGAATCAGTGAAATATCTTCCGTTGTTGCATTTCGGATTTTATACATTGTCAGGTGGCAAAGGCGGTAGTGTCCGGTCTTTAAATATTTGTTTCGAAATTCGTTGATTGGAGAGAATCATTTTGCGACATAATACTAATGAAATAATAAAGGAAGCGATTGCGCCTAATGCCAGCAATCCATTTCCGGTTTGCGCACTGACAGTGGGTATTTCGTTTAAAAATAAAAAGAAATCGAAAGTGCCATGAAAGAAAATAGCTCCCAGCAAACCGGTTAGCAATAATCCCAGGCTTGCTTTAGAATTAAACTTGGCTTTCCCCACAAAATAGCCCATGATGATTGCAAAAGTGGCGTGAGCCGGCACCGTTAAGACCATGCGTATCAGAACAACATTCATGTCCTGAAATTTTATAGCATACATTATATTTTCTACAGTGGCAAAACCCATGCTTACCATTACTGAGTAAATAATTCCATCCAATGGCTCGTTGAATTCTTTTTGGTTGTAGCTGTATAGCCGTAACCCGAGAAATTTGCTCAGTTCTTCACTGAATCCAACTATAGCATAAGCAAAAATGGCTGCTCCGGTAATAGTGCCATCGCTGACTTTATGGAATGAGGTTTCAAAGCCCATAGCAGGTAAGATGGCCAGGCAGCCCAGGATAAAGCTGATGATCAGGTTAAGAATCGGTTCTTTATTATACAAATCCCTGTAAAAAATAAAAAGACAAATAGCAAGTCCCGGCGCTGCTGCTAAAAGGATATATTCCATGATTGTTGATTTTGATTTGGAAAGATAAAAAAATGATTTTACTTTTTATATCAAATTGAATTATAAAAAAAACCGCCGTTAAATGGGCGGTCTTTCCATAGCTATTATAAAAAAAAGCTGTTATAATTTCATTTTTTTCCTGAGATTGACATCAATCACATCCAGGAATTCTTCAGTATATAAAAAATGCTCTCCGTGATTTACTTTATTTCCATGAATACATACGGCCAGGTCTTTGGTCATTTTACCGGATTCAACTGTTTCTACACATACTGCTTCCAGTGCATGGCTGAAATCAATTAACGACTGATTGTTATCCAGCTTGCCACGGAAGGCCAATCCTCTTGTCCAGGCAAATATGGAAGCAATGGGATTTGTTGATGTGGGTCTTCCTTTTTGATGCTCCCGGAAATGACGGGTCACGGTTCCATGTGCTGCTTCAGCTTCCATCGTATGTCCATCCGGTGTCACCAATGTTGATGTCATCAAACCTAATGAACCAAATCCTTGCGCCACGGTATCGCTTTGCACATCACCATCATAATTTTTACAGGCCCATACAAAATTGCCATGCCATTTCAAAGCACTGGCCACCATGTCATCAATCAAACGATGCTCATAAGTAATGCCGGCTGCATCAAATTGTGATTTGAACTCGTTCTCATAAATCTCCTGGAAAATATCTTTGAAACGACCGTCATATTTTTTCAGGATTGTATTTTTTGTAGAAAGATATAAAGGCCAGTTCTTCAGCAACGCCTGGTTGAAGCAGGCATGTGCAAATCCCCTTATACTTTCTTCGGTATTGTACATAGCAAGGGCCACGCCATCTCCCTTAAAATTAAAAACTTCAAATTCCTGGATGCTGCCATCCTCACCTTCAAATTTTATTGAAAGCTTACCTTTTCCTTTGGTAACAAAATCGGTAGCACGGTACTGATCGCCGAAAGCATGACGGCCTATGCATATAGGTGCTGTCCAGTTAGGAACCAGCCGGGGCACATTGTTGCAAACGATAGGCTCCCTGAAAACAGTTCCATCCAGTATGTTACGAATGGTGCCATTCGGGCTTTTCCACATATGTTTCAGGTTAAATTCTTTCACCCTCGCTTCATCCGGTGTGATGGTAGCGCATTTGATACCAACATGATATTTTTTTATTGCATTGGCAGCATCAATAGTGACCTGGTCATTAGTGGCATCCCTGTGTTCGATACCCAGGTCATAATACTCGATCGTAACATCAAGATAGGGCAGAATGAGTTTGTCCTTAATGAATTTCCAGATAACTCTTGTCATTTCATCACCATCCAGTTCTACCACCGGGTTGGCTACTTTAATTTTTTGGGGCATAATAGTTTTTATTTAAAATTCAGCGGGGCAAAACTAAGGTTTTAAACACAAGTTCCATCTTATTGGAAACCCTGTATTTCAGATTTTTTTGAGAAAATTTTTTTTAAGTCATGGTTAAGTCACAAGCTTTTTTTGTAACTTTTGAAAGCGTTTAAGAATATGGAAACTACTCGACCCTTTTTTGACTACCTGAAGAAGTTTATTGATCTTTCGGAAAAGGAGTTCAATGATCTTCTGTTCCCGGTTATCAGGGTCAGGCAATTTGCTAAAAAGACTATAGTGACAGAAGCAGGTAAAGTGGAAAATTATTTCAATTTTATTTTAAAAGGATTAGCCCGGAAATATTATAAACGCTATAAGGGAAGCCCTGAAGAAATCAATACCCAGATCTCCATGGAAAACCATATAATTCTGAGCCAGGAATCTTTTCACAGCCGGCTACCATCCGAATATACAATTGAAACCATCGAACCAACCACATTTGCTTCGATTCAGTTTGATGACCTGGAGAAGCTTTATTTACATTCTGCCAAAATGGAACACCTGGGACGATTAGTGATTACTTATACGATGGTTATTAAAGATCGCTGGCAGATGAACCATGTCCGAATGACAGCCCGGGAACGCTTTATTGATTTTGTAACGAAGAACCCCGTACTACTTCAACGGGTACCGCAAAAATACCTGGCTTCATTTCTCAATATCAAACCGGAAACCTTCAGCCGCTTTAAGCACATGGTGAAAAATCATTTAACCGGCACTTCTAAATTGTAGTAGGGAAATTTTATATCAAACATTGACTACAAGAACAGGAATAGTTAAGTCATGGCGTACGGACTCAATGGTTTCACCATAGAACCAGTCTTTAAGCCCGGTATGCCGGTGCCCTCCGATGATAAGGAGTTCAGCTCCGGTTTCTTTTACGATTTTTACGATTTCTTTTGTCCGGTTGCCAAAACCCAGTTTTGCCTCAGCATGAAATCCTCTCTCCTTTAATTCCTGCGCATAAAAATCAAGATGCTCTTTATCTTTCCGGGTTTCCATATCATCACTCTCTTTGTGATAAACTCTTGCCGGCACACTCTCAACAATATGAATCAAAATATATTTACAACCGGTGCTCCCCTGCCCGATAGCATGGGAAAGCAGTGTTTTATCTTTTTCGCTGAAGTCAAATGCGATGGCAATTTTATCATAAGCAGGAATGGTTAAAGATTGAAGGCTTGAGGCTTCCGGGTGTAAGCGGAGAGGTATGCTCCTTCTCATTCGTTTAAGCAGCGGATAAATAAATGCAATTAATAATAACACCACAAAGGCCAAACCGGATATAACAATAACAATTTTCCAAAACATATTTCCGGAGCTTTCAAAGTAATCAATTGCCTGGCCGGCGACCATCCTGATATTCAAATAGGCTAACACCAGCGCTATTGTCCATGATGCAATTTTTGTAAGTGGACCAATGGCAAAGCTACCCATGGTTTTTTTATCACTTACAAAATGAATCAGGGGGATGATAGCAAAGCTTAACTGGAGACTTAAAATGACCTGGCTGAGTACCAGCAAATAATCAATTTCTTTTTCGCCTTTTATCAAAATAACAATTACTGCAGGAATGATTGCAATCAGGCGGGTGAGCAGCCGGCGCATCCAGGGATTCATGCGCAACCGGAGATATCCCTCCATGACTACCTGCCCGGCAAGTGTTCCGGTGACAGTGGAGCTTTGACCTGCCGCAATCAATGCCACGGCAAAGAGGATGGGAGCCAGGCCGGTGCCAAGCAATTGATCCAGCAAATGATGCGCTTCCTTGATTTCTGCTACATCATGCCTTCCGGATGCATGAAAAACGGCAGCGGCTAATATCAGGATGGCGGCGTTGACCAGGAAAGCGAGATTTAATGCAATGGTGCTGTCCAGGATGTTGAATCGCAATGCTCTTTTGATACTGGCTTTATCTCTTTTTATCTTTCTTGTTTGCACCAGCGCTGAATGGAGATAAAGATTATGCGGCATCACGGTGGCCCCGATAATCCCGATAGCAATATATAAGGCAGTATTATTGGGAATATTCGGAATAAAGCCGGAAGCGATCTGACCATAATTCAAATCATGCCGGGCAAAAACCAATTCTATAAAAAAGGAAAGGCCGATGATGAAAATTAACCCGATGATGAAAGCTTCCATTCTTCTCATTCCCAACCGCTGCAGAAACAATAATAAAAAAGTATCGAGCACTGTGATGGCGACACCCCATACCAAAGGAATACCGGTCAGCAGTTGAAGCCCGATAGCCATTCCCAACACTTCTGCCAGATCACAGGCGGCAATAGCCACTTCGGCTAAAACATAGAGAGCGTAATTAGCATAAGCAGGATAAGTTTCCCTGTTAGCTTGTGCCAGATCTCTTCCCCGTACCACTCCTAACCGGGCCGATAAACTCTGAAGTAACAATGCCATCACATTACTCATCAGTAAAACCCAGATGAGTTTATACCCAAACTGGCTTCCTCCCTGCAGATCGGTTGCCCAGTTTCCGGGATCCATATATCCTACGCTGATCAGGTAGGCAGGTCCAAAAAATGATAATACCCTTTTCCATTTTGAAGGCTGTGGTTGCGTTGTGTCAACGCTTTCGTGAACATCACCTAATGATATATCGTGATGATGTTTAGGTTCCATATTTTACTGAAATTTTTTTGGCAACCTGGTTGCTGACAGTGAAAGGAGCCTGTTGACGGATTTTTATTTCAAGAGACTGATCGAATGAAAATTTCTTTTTTACTTCCAGCCGGGTGCCCATGTGAATATTATTGTGTTTCATTAATTCCAGCATCGGGGAAGATTGATCGCTGACATGACAGACGATTACAGTTTTATTCAGTGGCACTTCTGACAGTGCCAGCTGCCGGTTTTTTTCAATTTTACCCTGGTGATCCGGTATCGGGTCACCGTGAGGATCAAAACGGGGATAGCCTAAAAATGCATCTAATTTATCTATGAGCTTTTTACTGCTGACATGTTCCAGGTCTTCTGCTATATCATGAACTTCATCCCAGGTAAACTTGAGTTTTTCTGAAAGAAAATATTCCCAGAGCCGGTGACGGCGAATAATTCCCAGGGCAATTTTATTTCCCTCGGTAGTCAGGCGAAAGCCGCGGTAGGGACGGTAGTGAACTATTTTTTTTGTTTTTAGCTTTTTCATCATGTCCGTTATTGAGGCAGGACGGGCATTCAGCAGGGCCGCCAGCCGGTTGGTGGTAACAGTACTGTTTTCCTGCTGAAGATGAAAAATAGCTTTCATGTAATTCTCTTCACTGGTAGAAAAGTTCATCGCAACTAAAAATAAGTTTAGACAAACCTAAATTAATTACAGGAAATTTCAAAATGGATAATTGACAGTCAGGCCGGAAACCCCTAATTTAGCCGCCGGATTCAGAAAATGCAGTCCTTCCGGAAATATATAATAATGCTGCTGGCACTGGGTGTCTTATCAGGATGCAAGCAGAAAAAAAAGCCCTCTCTTTCGGGTGAAGAGCCGGTTGCCGTCAGCGACTTTATTGATTTCTTCAATGAGGTGACATTGCCTTTCCAGTTTACAGATGCTGACCTTGGGAAAAAAGATCCCGATTCGCTCCGGATCAGCTATAAAGTTTTTTCACAATTTGTACCGGATTCTTCCATCAGCCGGGTAATGGGGAAGGGGGTGAAGCCCCGTTTTTACCCGATGGGAAAAGTAACGGCTTCCAAAGAAGAGCTCTACCTGTTTGTAAAAGCGGTAAACGGGGAACGGAAGACAGGATTGTTGATTTGTTTTGATAAGGATAAAAAATTTATTGCCATGATGCTGGTATTGCATCCGGATGCAAATACAAATACGCAGCAGGTTTCGGGTATTGATAAAAATCTTTCAGTATATAAAATTATCAGGAGGAAGAATGCAGATGGCACTGCAAACGAAGGAAAAGATGTTTACATTCTTAATAATGCGGCCAAAAATTTTATGCTGATTCTTACGGATCCGCTGGAAGAACACCTAACTGAATTGATAAATCCTATAGACACTTTGCCAAGAAAGAATAAACTTTCGGCAGATTATACCGCCGGTAAGATGAACCTGGTTTCCATTCGTGACGGACGCAAGCCTAACCGGATTTTGTTTTTTATTCATTTTGAAAAAAATAATCGTCAATGTGTGGGTGAACTGAAAGGTGAAGCTCTTATGAAATCTCCAACTACAGCGGAGTATCGTTCCAATACCGGCCCCTGTGCAGTGGAACTGATTTTTACTGGCTCTACTGTTCGTATCCGGGAATTGGAAGGTTGTGGTTCTTACCGGGGTGTTCATTGTGTATTTGAAGGAACTTTTGTAAAACAGAAAGTTATAGTAAAGAAAAAGAAAGGATAGGATTGTTCATTTTTCCCCACTATGTGCATAAGCCCTTTTTATGAGTAATAGGAAATAATTATTGCCGATTAAATTTTATCTTGCACCCTTGTGTAAAAAGTACATGACATGAATTTTTCAAATTTTAGGATTCCGTACCCGGTGGATGAACGTTATACCCGGAAAGTTGCTTATTTCTCAATGGAATTTGCCATTCACCAGCCTTTAAAAATATACAGTGGCGGTTTGGGCTTTCTCTCAGGTTCTCATTTGCGCAGCGCTTACGAGTTAAAACAAAATCTCATCGGTATCGGCATACTGTGGAAGTATGGATATTATGATCAGGCCCGCAACCAGGATCAGACATTGCAGGTAACCTGGATGGAAAAAAATTATTCTTTCCTGGAAGATACCGGTATCAAGTTTCAAATTACAGTACATGAACACCCGGTTTGGGTGAAAGCCTATTATCTGAACCCGGAAACTTTTAAAACAGCGCCTTTATTTTTATTGAGTACAGATCTGCCGGAAAATGATTATGTATCACAAACGATTTGTCATCGTTTATACGATGCTAATGTGGCTACCAAAGTGGCGCAGTTTATGTTATTGGGAATTGGCGGCGCCAAACTGGTAGATGAGCTGGGCTTTAATCCGGATCTCTATCATTTAAATGAAGCACACGGAATTTCTTCTGCATTTTATCTCTACAATAAATTTAATCATAAGGTGGATGAGGTAAGAAAGCGGTTAGTTTTTACCACGCATACGCCGGAAGAAGCAGGAAATGAAAAGCACGAAATTCATCTGTGCCATAAAATGAGTTATTTCTGCGGGTTGAGCATTGAAGAAGTGAAAGCACTTACGGGAAACCCGGAAGATCAGTTCAATCATTCATTAGCTGCATTACGAATAGCTAAGTTGGCAAATGGCGTTTCACAATTACATGGAAAAGTTTCTAATGCAATGTGGAGCAAATATGAAAACATTTGCCCGATTGTTTCTATCACCAATGCTCAAAACTGGAAATACTGGTCGGATAAACAGTTGTATCGTTTTATGGAGGAGGGTAATGACTGGGCTTTTGATGACCGAAAAAAATACCTGAAGAAAAGAACGTTTGAAATTGTTGCTGATCAGACAGGTAAACTGTTTAGCCCGGATATTTTTACATTGGTGTGGGCTCGCCGGTTTGCAGGATATAAAAGAGCCGGCCTGATCACAAATAATGATGAACGTTTTGAGAAGTTAGTTAGTGATGCAAAGTATCCTATTCAGATTATCTGGGCAGGGAAACCCTACCCGGTAGATCATCCGGCTATCAGTGAATTTAATCAGTTGGTTTACCTGAGCAAGCGCTTTAAAAATGTAGCTGTGCTGATTGGATATGAATTGGCATTATCGAAACGATTGAAACAGGGATCTGATTGCTGGATGAATAATCCCCGTGTGCCCCGTGAAGCTTCGGGAACCAGCGGTATGACGGCTGCCATGAATGGTGCTGTGAATTTTTCAACTGATGATGGCTGGATACCTGAATTTATTAATAACGGGCATAATGGTTTTGTTGTTCCCGATCCCGGTTATTCTCATATGAATGTTCAGGAACAGGATGACTATGACCTGAATAAAGTCCTGGAAATATTAACCAAAGAAATACTGCCATTGTACTATGATAATTATTATACATGGAGGCAGATTATGAAAAACGGAATGCGGGATGTTCGTTTCCAGTTTGACAGTAACCGGATGGCACATGAGTATTATGAAATGCTGTATAAATAATTTTGCCGGTAGAAATAATGAATTGTGTGTTAATACACGGAATTGAAGCTTGAAGAATAGAAACTATTGGGATCATCTTTCAAATTTAGCTCTCTTCAAATTCTTTTATTAAATCTTCTATTTTTTTTCTTGCAGGGAAAAAGCCGACAATTTTTTCAATTACACCTTCCACCAAAGCATCCGGACAGGAAGCACCGCTGGTCATCAGGATTTTTACCGGATCCTTTGCCGGCAGGAAATTCTTTGTCAATGTTTCTTCTTTAGTGTGAAAGTTATAGTGCAATATCTCTGTTTCCGAATGTATCTTTTCTTCATCTTTAATAAAATAGGTAGGAAATCTTTCTTCGCATAGTTCTACGAGATGTGAAGTGTTGGAAGAATTGTATCCGCCAACTACAATGGCCAGGTCGGCAGGTGCCTGTAACATAGCTGTTACGGCTGTCTGGTTATCATTGGTAGCATAGCAAAGTGTGTCCCGGGTATCTGCAAAATGGTGGCTGACAGTATCGGCATTCAGATTATGTGTTTTAACCATCACCAGTTTCAGAAAATCGGCAATTGCCTGTGTATCGCTGGCAAGCATAGTTGTTTGATTCACCACGCCGATACGTAGCAGATCTTTGGTAACATCAAAATTTTTAGAATATTGTCCTTTGAATTCTTCATAAAACTGTTCCGGTTTTTTTTCACCACTGATGTATCTGGAAAGTTCAACGGCCTGTTGCATATCTTTCACTACTACGGATGGAGCCTTTAAAGAAGCATGAGAAAAGGTTGCTCTTGTTTCTTCGTGTTGCGGCTTTCCATGTATGACGATGGTATAATTTTTCTTTGCAATCGCTTCACTTCGGTTCCATACTTTTTCTACAAAAGGGCAGGTGGTGTCATATTTATCTGTCGGTATTCCGATCTGCCTTAGCTTTTTTTCAATCTCCAATGTCGTTCCAAAAGCCGGGATGAGTACAATATCATCTGCTTTCACTTCATCGAGAGGAATGAGGGGTCGGCCATAGTTGTCCTGCAAAAATTGTACGCCCTGTGCTTTCAGGTCTGCATTTACCTGGGGATTATGAATCATTTCACTAAGCAGGAAAATTCGTTTGTCTGGATTCTCCCTGATTGTTCGAAACGCAATTTCAATAGCATTTTCCACCCCGTAACAAAATCCAAAATGCCGGGAGAGAAAAATCTGCAGTGGCCCGAAATCTAACAAAGTGGGACTGAAATCCTTTTTCAAACGGTCGTCTTCTTTTCGTTTCTTTTTAATAGCAGAAATCAGCGGGCTGCGGTATATAATAGGTACATCAAAACTTTTCATAATGAAGAATGCAAAGTTACGAAGTTTGATTTTTAAAGGATACAATGAAAAGTAAATAGTAAAATAGATTTCAGGATGCCCGGGATCCGCAACAGTCTCAGTCATGATCTTTTTTCCTGAATATAGAGCCGATCCCTTTACTGAATTTTTGTACAGCTTCAATTCCTTTATTCAGGGGCTCAGTGGAAAAATCATGGTACTGATCCCCGTTAATGGAATTAGCATATTGTTGGGGATAAATTAAAAACCTGCTGTTGGAAGAAAAATGTTTTTCAAGTTTGGATGGGAGATTGTCCAGGATACTCATATGGGAAGTAGCTCCTTTCCGTGCAGAAACTAATACAAATAAATCATCCGGGTGGATATACCTGGCGAGTATCAGAAAATCTTCCCAGTCAGTGAATGGGTGAACAACAAAAGCGGCAGTGAGTTTTTCTTTTTTCCGCACCCGTTCAATAGCTTTTCCGGTCGTTTCATTACAATAAACCGAAACGGGGATGCTTAATTCCTGTGCCAGCATTGCAATTTTAGTAAACCATAAACCAAAACCGAATTCATATTCCGCCAGGGGAGGTATTACAATGAAAACTCTTTTATGTAAAATGAGAGGTTTGACAAAGTGGCAAATAAATGTTGTTTTATCAATATTGTTTAAGATGCTGTCAATTTTTTCACCAATTAGTTTGTCAAAAAAGCTGGAATGCCTGGGCCATCCTAAAATAATGACATCGGCCATCACTTCTCTTGAGATGCGTGTGATACCGCTGGCTGCATTATGATCAATGGTGGTGATGATATTAACCTTTGTTTCGGAAGCAGATACTTTTTTTACAAATTCTTCCAGTTTATTTCTGGCTTTAAGCAGATTGATTTCTGCTTCATCATTATTGGACACTACAGAAAGTACCGAGACCGGGTTGGGTGATTTTTTATCTTTGATAAAAATGGCCAGCTCCAGCGCCTTTTCCATATTCACAACATTTTCTATGGGCACCAGGATATGTTCACTTTTTACTTCATCTGATTTTGTAAGGCTATCGGTATCACTTTCTGAATGAATAATAATTTTTTTGGCTGCTTTTTCAGTAGCAAAAGAGGCAACAACACAGGTGATCAGGATGAGGATAATGGTTCCATTCAGAATTTTTTCATCAATAATTTCTGCTTTGTAACCTACTAGTATTACTGCTAGCGTAGCGGCTGCATGTGCCCCGCTTAGCCCGAATATAAGTTGACGCTGTGCTTTGGAATAACGGAATACCAGCTGTGTAAACCAGGCTGCAATCCATTTTCCTGTAATGGCAACAACAGAAAGTGTCAAAGCAATAATGATTGCCATCGGGCCATTGATGATGACACGAACATCCACCAGCATTCCTACGCTGATCAGGAAAAAAGGAATGAATAAAGAGTTGCCGATAAATTCAATCCGGTTCATCAGTGCAGATGAATGTGGAATCAGTTTATTGAGAGCTAATCCCGCAACGAAAGCGCCAATGATGGGCTCTACCCCTGCAGCATGAGCCAGGAATGAAGCAAAGAATAGAATGGATAAAACAAAAATATAGTGTGAATGTTTTTCGCTTTCCAATTTCCGGAAAAACCATTTGGCAATTCTGGGAATAATTAAAAACATGATAGCTGAGAATACTGCCAATGAAATTCCCAGGCGTATCCAGAACTCCTGGTTCAGGCTGCCTTGTTTATTTCCCATGATAACTGCCAGGATAATAAGTACTGCCGTATCTGTCAAAAGCGTTCCACCGACAGTTATTGCTACGGCCTGGTTTTTTGATATTCCTAATTTGCTGACAATGGGATAAGCCACCAGTGTATGTGTGGCAAACATGCTGGCTGTCAGGAAACTTGCATTGAAATCATATTTAAGAAGGTAAAAGCAGACCGGGTAACCTATGCCTAACGGAATAATGAAAGTAAAGAATCCGAATAAAATACTTTTATACCGGTTTAATTTAAATTCATTCAGATCCAGTTCAAGGCCTGCAATGAACATGATATAAAGAAGACCAATAGTAGAGAACAACGCAACTGCCGAATCATTTTCCAGAACATTTAATCCGTGCGGGCCTATTACCACTCCGGCTATAATTAAACCTATGATACCGGGGATGTTTAGCCTTCTTAAAAGAATGGGAGATAGTAAAATAATAAACAGGATCAGCGAAAAGATCAGAATCGGGTTTTCCAACGGTATCTTAAATTCCTGCAGTATGCGATTAAAAAAATCTGTCATTATTTTTTATATCGGGTATCTGCCCGAAGATACTCAAATTGTCCTTTTACTGTGTAAAAATGGACTTAATTTAATTGAAACAAATTGTATTGAAACCAATAATTATAATCTGGCATAGAATTGTTTTTTTTCAATCCAATTTCCCAGAATTTAAGAATTGAAAAATTATTTTAAATTAATCTGTTTACTAGTTGAAGACTATTTCCAGGCCAGAATCCTGCTTCGTGCAGTGCGATAGTATTAATCATATCCATTGGGTTTAATAAAACCCCGGGTTAATGCTGCAACCTTTTTTGAAAAATTGAAAAGCTCGGGCTCACTCCAGTATTTTCCGACTATCTGTACACCTAAGGGTAATCCTTCTTCACCGAGGCCAAGCGGAATGGTGAGAGATGGATTTCCCGATGCATTGAAACAGGCCACATAAGGCCAGGCATAGTTGAGATAAATCATTTCTTTTCCATCGTAGTGCAGTTTTGTCCCCAGCTTACAGCGCTTATAGGAGGGACCAAATGCCACAGGGCAAATCAAAAAATCAAAATCATTGAAGAAATGCTCCCATCTTTGAGTGATCAAGCTACGTTGAAGTATCATTTTTCCATAATGATTGACGTTAAATTTGAAAGCCTGGTTCATGATTTTTACCAAATGCGGAAGTTCTTTTTTTATTCCTTTTAAAAATTTGCCATACAATTCCAGTTTAATAAGTGACCGGGCCAGCCGGGGTGTACCCTGAACAATTATATATGGAAACAAACCCACGAAGGTTTCTAATGATTCCTGATGTATTGTATTGTCAGGAATTTTTTTCTCAATTATACAGCCCAGAGTTTTAAGTGTAATGGCTAACGATTGAATCAATTTGCTTATTTGTGTACTGGTTTCAAATCCCGGCCAGCTATCTGTCCATGCTATTTTATAATCAGCTAAAGATTTTCCGGAGGATGGTTGCCAGTTTATGTCCGGAATATTCCGGTCACTTTCATCCGGTCCTTTAATAATATTCCATAGCAACTCCACATCATCAACAGATCTTGCCAGTGGTCCTGCCTGAATCATGTGCATCAGGAAGGAGTTAGTATTGTTTGATAATGGACCATTTCCATGAAAAGGCACTGTTTTTTCTGTGGGTTTCAATCCGTACAAACCACAAAAATTGGCAGGCACCCGAACGGATCCGCCAAAGTCCTCACCGAGTTCCAAAGTAGTAAAACCGGCTGCAAGTGCAGCAGCTCCACCACCGGTACTTCCACCGGGAGAATAATCAGTGTTATACGGATTCTTTCCTTCGGGATAAATATCACCGGCTACCTGGTAGTCTATGAGCATTCTTGGAACATTGGTTTGACCCAAAATGATGGCACCGCTATTCTTGATTCTTTTGACAATTACAGCATCTTCGGAAGCAACGAAATCTTTAAACATCTTAAAATTGACAGTGCATCTTTTCCCTTTCATCCAGAACTGTTCTTTAACTGTTACAGGTACGCCGTGCAAAGGGCCCCTGAATTTTCCTTCCATTGCTTCCCTGTCACATAATTCTGCCTGCTGCAATGCTTCTTCTGCAAATATTGAAATGAGTGCATTCAATTTATCATTGTGATCATGAATCTGGCCGAGGTGTTCCTTTACAATATCAGTACTTGTTGCTTTTCCCTCACGAATGAGGCCGGCAAGTTCTGTAGCAGATTTGTAAATGTAACGGCGCATAGTTCTGTTATTTTCATTTGCAAAAATTCCGGCTTGTATTACGAAAGTCAGCATCCCGGCTTGCCTTACCGGTTTGATGTTTCTTAAAGAAACAAATTTTCAACGGATTGAAAAATAATTTTAATCAGCCTTTTACATAAGAATGTTGTACGCTTTTCAAATGATTCAATAAAAGCAGTACTCAATTTAAAATTTTTAAAATGTTGCTTTCAGAGAAAGTACCAGGTTTCTCCCCGGAGCAACTATTCCTGAACTGTAAGGCCGGTATCGTTGATCCGTTATATTTTCCACTCCACCGGAAACAGACAGGTGATTCATAAACGGGTACATCACTTTAAAATTCAGAGTGTACCAACCCGGCGACCAGGGATTCCCGTTTTTATCAATTGCATACATTTCAGTTTTTCCTTTTTCTTCTTCCGGCATATCACTGAATTTTCTTTTTCCGCTATACATAGCATAGAACTCCAGGTTCAATCCGTTTTTTTTGTAAGTGATCCTTGAAATACCAAACCAGGGAGCTGCATGCCTTAAAGGGCTTGTAGTGCCATCATCTAATTCTTCTTCTCCCACCTGGAAATTAAAATCCGAAAAGAATCCGAAACCATTTGGCAGTTTCACTTCCAATCCGGCCTGCACTCCATATACATGGGCTGCTGCTGCATTTTGAATGGCCTGAACCTGGCTAAAGACACCATCGTACATAATACTATCCAGCCCGTTTAATTTATAATTTCGTCTCACCATGGCATGTTTAAGCGTTGTGTAATATCCTGTCAGATCCAGTTTAACTGATTTGCCGAAAATCCTGGCAATTCCCAAATCAATATTATAAGCATATTCAGCTTTCAGGTTGGGATTGGGTACAGTTACAGCTCCGGGTTCAGAATCAAACACCTTCCCGATATCATCCACATTGGGAGAGCGAAATGCGGTTGACAAATTCATATTCATCATCCATGAATTGGTGGGGCGGTAAACAAAACCAAGGCTGCCGGTAACAGCTCCATGATTTAATTTGGCTTTAGTAAATGGAAAGGGATAGAAGCTGGTATCAAAAACAGCATTCAGATTATAACGGTTATACCTGATAGCTCCCTGCACCAGGAATTTTCCGGAAATTTTGTATTGATCCAGCAAATAAATTCCATAGGATGACCAGTTTGATTGCGGATAGCGGGAAGGACCCGGACTACTGGTATTGTTTATCACATCTTCATTGATCCCGGTCGAGTTGACATCATTGACAACCCACTCCAGTCCATAAAATAATTGATTTTTAGTATCAATGGTTTTAATGAAATCGAGATTAGCAGAAAAAGCATTTACTTTTTCCACCCGGGTTTCCCTGTCAGGTTTATTAAAATTCCTGCTGATACGGCTTTCTTCAAAAAACTGTTCTGCCAGCCGGATTGTCATTTCATCATATAGTGAAGTAGCTCCGGAATGAGTGATGTTAATATTGTTCATCATCCACTTTTGTGGTCCGTAATCCCATTCTCCGTACCGGGGAATATTATTTTTAAACCGGAGATGACGATCATAGCGGGCATATTCAGATGTTTCTGAATAATGAAACCCGTATTGGATTTCCCATTTGTCTGAAGGCTTGTACAAAAATTTCTGCATCAGGTTCATCTGTGAATATCCTGAGGGGCGTTGAATTTCCGGGTTTTCATTGGCAACAATAACATCGGAGCCATTCTGCCTCATTGCAAAAACTTTTCTCAGGTATTCATCAGGCCCGTGACTTCCCATTTTCAAATCACCAAAGTCATTGGAGCTGAAACTGCTTATCATCCCGAATTTTTTCCAACCCACACCTACATTCAGATGGGCTGTCTTTTCGTTGTTTGCCGTTTCGTAGCGGGTAACAGCAGTACCGGTGATCAATTCTTTTTTGTCGTTTGATAATTGAGGCGTCAACGTTTGAAAACTCATGGTTCCCCCGATTGCATCACTGCCATATATAACCGAAGAGGGACCAAACATCACTTCCGTCTTTTCTATAGCAAACGGGTCTAGTGAAATGACATTTTGAATATTGCCTCCTCTGAAAATTGCGGTATTCATTCTGACACCATCCACAGTATAAATTAAACGGTTGGTGGCAAATCCACGGATCATGGGGCTACCTCCGCCTTGCTGACTTTTTTGAATAAAAACCTTTCCGCTTAAACCGAGCAGGTCAGCAGCTGTTTGCGGATTTTGAATCGCTGATTCTTTTAGAGAAATTGATATGATTTTGGAAGGGATATTTTTTGATTCCTGCTTCCAGCGGGTAGCAGAAATTACAATCTCGTTCAGCGTTATTTCATTGGTTGTATCACTTTGTTCCTGGGCCATGACTGGGAAATACACCGTCATGCATACCAGGCTAAATATTATATTCGACGCAAAATTTATTTTCATGATTATGATTTAGTAAAATCCTAATAATTTATCAGGCTGTATCTGGAATTTATTATACCGGATTTTTCGGCATATATTTATTTTTTCCGGTTGAACCTTTTTCCAAAATAAGATTTCCCGACTTTCTATAAACTTAGCCCGGAAAATACAACAGGGCAATTAAGCCTGTGATTGCCGCATTCTTGTGATGAAATGAATAAATAGAAAATTTGCAGCTATACGATATCAGGAGGATGAGCTTCCGTTTCTAAGTAAACGGATGGAATAAAAAAAGAAATTTCAATATTATGAATGGAGAGATCAACGGGGACATCGGGCAACCGGCCTTGTTCACTGAAATATGCCTGGGAAAGCGCCGTTAAAATTTCTGACAGATCTTTTGCCGAAGTATTTTTATTTTCCATTTGCGCTCTCACAATATTATCTAGCTGTGCAAAAAGAACTGTTTCTTCTTCATCGCTTATGCAGTAGTAAATTATTTTTTCTCCGGCGATTTCCTTTTTTACGATGTCATACATCTGGCCCCGGTACAGGAATTCTTTTCCTTCTCTTTCCCAGTCAGGTTCTTCACTTGTATCAAAAACAATTTTATGAAGTTCACCCGCCGGAATTTCTTTTTTGATTTGTTGTTTGATTTCCTGCCTTATCCTGTATCGCAGGATTTTATAAACGGGGATATACCCGAAAAAACTTATTCCGAAGAATAACAATAATACAGATGAGATTGTTTTTTTCATTAAGCAAACAACTCTGAAAAAGGGAATAAAGACAGAATGAAGTTACGTAAAATCAACTGCAAATTGCATTGCATAGGTTATCCTCCCTAAAGAAAGGGTGTGGGCTGATTTTCATTATACTTTTATCTGAGCCACGCTAACAGGATTATTGATAAGCCCAGCAGCATTTCAACTATCATGATAAAATCAAAATACCTGCCTGCCGACCCGAGTTTATATCTCGAAAACAAACGTCCCAGTCCTGAAAAAAGTACAACGATTCCCAGGAAATAGGTTATGTTTCCTAATTCTTCTGCATGAAAAGCAGAATAAGCTAATAAAAATCCGCATCCAAAATATATACCACCTAAAAACCGAACCAGGTTATCCAGTATCGGTTGAGCCGGTTGTTCTTTAGGTAAAAAATGCATGGCGCCTTTAAAAATAATATTCAGTCCGCCGAGAAAACAGATAAGAGCAACAAGGCCTAATAATATGGTGAGAGATAATGTCATGATATGATGGTTTCAATATTTAAAAACTTATTACTTACGGTCAACGGGCAATAATTGATTGTTTTTGAAAATAAACTTTGTATTTCTGTCTGACACCCAGCTGATCATTTTGAATATCCCGGCAACATTAATAAATATTCCTAATGGGATGCCGATTAAATAATCTGTTGTTTGGGCAAAATGGTTTTCAGAAATTATTTTAAAGAAGAAAAAAACACAGGGAGCTAAAAACAGCCAGCATGTGATCAGACCTGCATTGTAAATTGTTTTTCCCCTAATGTTAAAGAGAAAGGTGTGTGCAATAATATTGCCGAGTGAAACCAGTATTGTTGCCATTCCAAGCCATACCAACCGTTCACCGGCAAGTGCAGCAAAAAAATAAAGTGTCCAGCCAATGCATACATTGATTACCATTGATGTGTTACTGTTTAGCGGAAACCTGTCCGGTAAATCACTATGAAACATTACCCTGTTAATCATTCCGGGAAAAGTGCCTGCTATCCGGTATTCTTCCAGCTGATGAAAGAAAAGTGAGGCCAGGCTAAGCCACATCAGGAGTTGATAGTTGGAAATTGCCGAACGAAAAGTAAATACTATCGCAAGTGTAATTACACCCAGCAATCCCCCGATGTCATACCAGTGATTCCGGAAAAAATTCAAAGGCTTAAAAAATTTATTAAAGATATATATTGTCGTGGTATTGCATGATGTAAGTTATCATTACCACATACCACTTAGCAAATTTTATTATTCAGGTGTGGGGATAATGAAAAGAGTTTTTAGACAGTTTGACGGTTTACGTATTGGCGATGGGCGGGATTTTTAGCACTGAACTTTAATCGAAGAACAGAAGTTGAATTTTGCACTTCCGTTGATACGAAGCCGTTCAACCCGCCAATTGCCAATAAGATGTTATGCCTTCGCCCTTCTTTTTCAGTTGTGTTTTGTTGTGTCATACCGTTTCAAATTCTTGCGGGTAAATAACTGTTCCCGATATATTTTTTAGTCCGTCTTTTACTAACTCAATTGCCATAAAAACATTAGAAGGAACATCAAACGGTGCTTTAATATTCCACTTGTCGGCTGGTTTAAATCCGAATTTTGGATAATAATGTTCGTGTCCTAATACGATTACCGATTTAAAGCCTAATTCTTCTGCTACTTTAAGTCCTTGTTTGATTAGTTGTCCGCCAATTCCACTTTTTTGAAATTCAGGTCTAACTGCCATTGGTGCAAGTCCTAAACTTTCATTTATGTTTCCGTTGTTGTCTTTGATTATAATTTTCGTAATTAAGATATGACCAACGATTTTATTGTTGTCAGTTGCCACAAGCGAAAGTTCTGGAATAAATATTGTCGGATTGCGTCTTAAAGCATCAACCAATTTTGCTTCGTTGTCCTGTCCGAATGCGATATAATTGACTTCAAAAACTTCTTTAAAGTCACTTGGTGTTTCTTGTCTTATTGTTAGCTGTTCTATCATTCTGTTTCTGTTCGCTGTGTCGTCTTTAGGGTGAGGCATAACGGCCAGGTATTCCTGAATAATCTGTTCTTTGAAGTC
>JAFDYJ010000059.1 GCA_018267515.1 Bacteroidota bacterium
GATGGACTTCCTTGGGCTGAAGACCCTAACCATCATCAAAAATGCCCTGGCCATGATTAAGGAAAATCATGGAGTGGAGATTATTATTGATGATATTCCGCTGGATGACGTCAAAACCTTCGAGCTCTATCAGCGCGCCGATACAATCGGAACCTTCCAGTTTGAAAGTCCGGGTATGCAGAAATACCTCCGCGACCTCAAGCCCGACAAATTCGACGACCTGATTGCAATGAACGCCCTGTACCGTCCGGGGCCCCTCGCCTATATCCCCAACTTCATCGACCGTAAACACGGCAGGGAAAAGATCAGCTATGACCTGCCCGAGATGGCAGAATACCTGGAAGAGACCTATGGCATCACCGTGTATCAGGAACAGGTGATGCTGCTCGCCCAGAGCATTGGCGGATTCAGTAAAGGCGATGCGGATGTGTTGCGGAAAGCCATGGGTAAAAAGCAGAAAGCGGTACTGGATAAAATGAAGAACCAGTTCATTGACGGAGCCACCAAAAAAGGATTCCCGCAGGATAAACTGGAAAAAATATGGACCGACTGGGAAGCTTTCGCCCAATATGCATTCAACAAATCGCATTCCACCTGTTATGCATTTGTTGCATACCAGACCGCATACCTCAAGGCACACTACCCCAGCGAATACATGGCTGCCGTACTCAACAACGCCGGCAGTATCGACAAGATCACTTTCTTCATGGAAGAATGCAAACGGATGGGATTAACGGTACTGGGACCTGATATCAATGAATCGCACAAGGGATTTGCAGTAAATAAAGCCGGTGAAATCCGTTTTGGCCTTGGCGGATTAAAAGGAGTGGGTGAAGCGGCTGTGGAGGCCATTATTGAAGAAAGAGTGAAAAGCGGGGCTTTCAAAACCGTCTTTGATCTCATCAAACGAATTAACCAAAGGACTGTAAATAAAAAGACACTGGAAAGCCTGGCCTATGCAGGAGCTTTTGATAGTTTCAACGAATTACACAGGGCACAATATTTCCATATTCCGGCAGATGAAACGTTGAGTGGCCTGGAACGCATCATTCGTTTCGGGCAGATTTACCAAACACAAACCGTTTCGTCAACTAATACATTATTCGGTGATCTTTCGATGATGGACGATATTCCCCCTCCGCGGATGCCGGAATGCCCGGCCTGGCCTCTTATCACACAATTAGAACATGAAAAAGAAGTGACAGGAATGTATATCAGCGGGCACCCGCTGGATCATTTCAAATTTGAAATAAAACATTATGAAGTCACCACCCTTTCCAGGTTTAACGAATTCAAAGAATCTATAACAACGAGTCCAAGCCCGGGGAATAATTTGAGACTTATCGGATTAGTTTCTGAAGCACAACAGAAAATTTCAAAACAGGGTAATAAGTATGGAAATTTCGTAATAGAAGATTATACAGGGAAAACAACATTCCAGCTATTCAGCGAAGATTACATGAAATTCAGCCCTATACTGCAACAGGGAAATTCAGTCTTTATCATTGGTTACTTTAAACAGCGTTACAACCGGGCTGAATTCGAATTTAAAGTTCTGTATGTATCCTTAGCCGAAACCATGAAACAAAACCTGACCAAACAATTGACTATTGAAGCACATCCTAAACATATACGAGAGGATATGATTCACTTTCTTGAACAAAATATGAAAAAGTTTCCCGGTAATTCTACATTAAAATTTACCGTAACAGAACCCAAAAACAAGTGGAAAATCAACCTGGTATCCCTGGGCAAAGGCTTTGAAATGAATAATGATATGGTTGATTTCTTACTGCAAAACCCGGATTTGAATGTCAGAGTGCTCTCTTCCTGATCAAATCATAAGCCTCTTTGTCAGCAATAAAACTGAGCCAATGACAAGTTTTGCACAAATCAACACCTGCTTTGACTATTCATATAACAGGAACTAAATTTGCAGTCCTCAACAAGTAAATTTAAAAATATATACCAATGGCAAAAGAATTTAATGATTCCAATTTTCAAACTGAAGTTCTGGCTTCAGACAAATTAAGTTTAGTGGATTTTTGGGCAGAATGGTGCGGCCCCTGTCGTGCTATAGGTCCCATTATTGAAGATCTTTCCAAAGAATACAATGGAAAAGTGAACGTAGGAAAAGTAAATGTGGATGTCAATCCGCAGGTATCCATGAATTACGGTATCACTTCAATTCCCGCTATACTGTTTTTCAAAAATGGTCAATTAGTAGATAAATTGATCGGCGCACAGCCAAAAGGAAACTTTGTTAAAAAGATTGAATCGCATTTGAGCTAAGCCCTCCTGTATCAAAATGAAAAGTGCTGCAGTAATTAACCGCAGCACTTTTTTATTCGTAGATACCAATGATCAGTGTTTAATGGCTCCGGCCAGCTCAGGGTTATGTTTATGCTTGAAAAGAAAACTGAAGAAAACGGCAACCACCAAAGCATAAATTGCAAAAGTGAGCCAGATACCATGCCAGTTGCTGCTGCCATCCTGTAAAATGAAATACTTTCCAATAATATAACCGCTGATCACACTTCCCAGGTAAGCCCCTACTCCGTTTGTCATCATCATAAAAAGTCCCTGTGCACTGGACCGAATGGAAGTATCTGTTGTCGTTTCCACAAACAAAGAACCCGAGATATTGAAGAAATCAAAAGCCATTCCATATACAATGCAGGATACGATAATCATTACGGTTCCGCCAAATCCGGGATCGCCATAAGCAAACAATGCAAAACGAAATACCCAGGCCAGCATTGACATCAGCATCACTTTTTTGATTCCGAACCTTTTCAGGAAAAAAGGGATCGTAAGTATGAACAAAGTTTCAGACATCTGAGAGATGGATAGAATAATGGTAGAAAACTTTACGACAAAAGAATCTTTATAAGCAGGGTTGGAACCGAAACCACTTAAAAAAGAATCGCCATACATATTAGTCAATTGCAATGCAGCACCCAGCAACATGGAAAAAACGAAGAACAAAGCCATTTTATAATTTCCAAAAAGTTTGAATGCATTTAACCCTAATTGCTCAACAATTCCCGCCTCTTTGGAAATGGATTTCGGAGGAGGACATTTAGGCAACGTAAAAGAAAAAAATCCTAATGCAATTGCAGCAACAGCGCCTATAATAAATTGGTTTGAATTGGCTTTACTCCCCGATAAATTGGTGGCCCACATGGCAACAATAAAACCGATAGTGCCCCATACACGGATGGGAGGAAAAGATTTTACCACGTCATAACCATTACGTTTTAAAATTGTATAAGCAATGGAATTGGATAAGGAAATAGTCGGCATATAACAGATCATAGCTCCGAAAATCACATAGTACAAAGTGTCCGGATCATTCACCTGCGGAACATAAAAAAGAATAACACCGTATAAAATGTGCAATACACCATAAAGGCGTTCTGCATTAATCCATTTATCAGCTATAATACCGGTCAATGCAGGCATGAAGAGTGATGATAAAGCCATAGTTGAAAATATAGCTCCAAACTGGGGAAAGCTCCAGCCTTTAGCATTCAGGCAATACGTGCCTATAGTGATTAGCCAGGCTCCCCAAACAAAGAATTGCAGGAAGCTGAGTATCGTCAGCCGGAATTTAACTCCCATCATAAATTTTTTTGTTATGAAAGGGAAAGATAAGGATTTTTTGAAGTTGAAAAATACGGTACGTCACCCACTTGTTATTTGTAAATTTGCCTTTATCGAAAACAAGAACGCATGATTGATATCGTAAACAGGAAATTCACTGCTCCCGGGGGCTATTCAAAAGAATTAGATACTATTTCTGAAAAAGTAAAAGCAGGCGAACGAATCACGGATGATGAGGGCCTGTTGCTGTTTGAAAAGGCCAGCCTTGCCTTTGCAGGCAGCCTTGCTAATTACATTCGTGAAAAACGTCATGGCGACATCACTTATTTCAATCGTAATTTTCATATTGAACCGACCAATGCCTGCATTTATTCCTGCAACTTCTGTTCTTACTCCCGCTTATATGCCCATCGTGAAGAAGCCTGGGAGCTGAACGTGGAGCAAATGATGGACATGGTAAGAAAATACAATGGCAAACCGATTACTGAAGTTCATATTGTTGGCGGGGTGCATCCGAAAATGAACCTGGATTTTTTTGCAGAACTGCTGCGCAAAATAAAAGCACACCGTCCTGAATTACATATAAAAGGTTTTACTGCTGTAGAGCTGGATTATATGTTTCGTAAAGCAAAAATGAATAATGAAGAAGGAATGAAATTTTTGCACGAAGCAGGCCTTGATTCATTACCGGGTGGAGGAGCCGAAATATTTCATCCGGAAATAAGAGAACAAATATGTGCAGATAAGGTCAATGCAGATGGATGGCTGGATATTCATGCAACAGCACATCGGTTAGGAATGCATACAAATGCCACTATGCTCTATGGTCATATTGAAAAGTATTTTCATCGCATTGATCACATGAGCCGTCTCAGAAATCTGCAGGATGAGACCGGCGGTTTCAATACATTTATCCCACTCAAGTTCCGGAATAAGGATAATGATATGCGCCATGTTGCCGAATCTTCAATAGTAGAGGACATGAAGATGTATGCAATTGCACGGATTTACCTCGACAATTTTCCTCATTTAAAAGCCTACTGGCCAATGCTGGGCCGTCAAAATGCGCAACTTTCTCTTGCCTTTGGCGTGAACGATATAGACGGTACTATTGATGACAGTACAAAAATATATTCAATGGCAGGAGCCGAAGAACAAAACCCTTCAATGAATACTGCAGAATTAGTAATGCTCATCCGCCAGGTAAAAAGAAAACCGGTAGAAAGAGATACGCTTTACAATATAGTCCGTGATTACAGTTCCTTAGATATCCGTGAAATTGAAGGAAACCCTTTATTGAACTAAATATCAGGAAAAGGAAGATCCGGGTATTTAGACTGATAAAAAGATTCAGATTACATCAAACCTTATACTGAAAGTAATTTCAAATCCTTCCTGATACTTACAAATACTTTCATTATGTGACAAAGGTTGCAAAAAATCCCGGGGATTTAAATCAGATTTGCACTTATAATCAAAATTTAAAATCATGAGTTATACATTTTCAAAAACAGTAGCATACAATTATGAGGATGCAATAGCCCGTGTTACTGATGAATTAAAAAAAGAAGGCTTCGGTGTTCTTACTGAAATAGATGTAAAAGAAACTTTAAAGAAAAAATTAGATGTTGATTTCAGAAAGTATAAAATCCTGGGAGCCTGCAATCCTCATTTTGCTTACCGTGCCTTGCAGCATGAGAGCGAGATCGGTTCCATGCTTCCCTGCAATGTTGTTGTTCAGGAAACTGAAGACGGTAAAATAAAAGTCAGCGCCATAGATCCTGTGGCATCAATGAAAGCTGTGGAAAATGATGAATTGGGTGCTGTAGCAGGTGAAGTCAGAGAGAAATTAAAAAGAGTCATTGAAATTCTGTAATTGAAGTCAACAGCAAATACTTTTCCCGAAAAGGATTCGAGCTTTTATTTCTCATAGAGATTTCTTCTGGCTAATTTTTGATTTATAAAATACCGGGATACCCGCCGCCACTACAAATAAAAATCCGATTGTACAAACTCCTTTCCACCCTGACAAGTGCCAGGCATAACTGCCCAGAATAGAACCCATGATTCCACCGATAAAAAATGAAGTCATATAAATAGTATTGAGCCGGGTACGGGCTTCAGGAATCAATGACGAAACTCTTGTCAGATTCGGGATGTGTGCACTTTGCATACCTATATCTATCAGAATGATGCCGGCAATTACGATAATGATACTGTAAATACTGAAAAACAAAACAGCATAACCCGTCAACATGATTAGGATTCCAATCTTCATTGGAGTTGAAGGACCTTTTCTGTCATTGACCGATCCGACAAACGGAGAAATTATGGCGCCTGCCAGTCCTACAATTCCAAATGAACCTATTAGAGAAAGGGAGTAATCAAATGGCGGCTTTTCTAAAAAGAAAGCCATAGTGCTCCAGAAAGCTGATAAGGCTCCGAAAGTGCAGCCGCCAATCCATGCACTTTTCCTTACCAATTTTTCTGTACGAAAAATATGCACCAGGGATTTCATAAGATTGCGGTAGCTTCCGAAGAATGCAGGCTTTTCATCAGGAATCATTTTATAAACGAAAACAGCCATGACAAGCATCAATCCACACGCAATCCAATAAACTGTTCTCCATCCCCACAACTGCGCAGCAGCTCCACTTAAGGTCCTTGATAATAAAATACCTGATAGCAACCCACCCATTATAGTTCCAATTACTTTTCCCCTTTCTGATATTGAAGCAAGATGTGCCCCTAACGGAACAAATACCTGGCAAGCTGTAGCTGCAAGCCCGATACAAATACTAAAGAAGTACAACATCCAGATATTTTGTGATAGCGCTGCACCCGCCACAGATAAAGCAGCAAGCAGGTGCATTGAAGTCAGCAATTTTCTACGCTGAATCATATCACCGGCAGGAACAATAAAAAACAAACCCAGGCCATAACCCAATTGCGAGCAGATATTAATCCAGGCAGCTGCACTTTCGGAAACGGAAAAATAATCTGTAAAATCTCCCAGCAGGGGCTGGCAATAATAAAGATTAGCCACCATGATGCCACAGGATAAGGCCATAAAGTATTTCAGAGAAGTTGAAATGCCTTTTTGAGAAATGTTTAAACGCTCAGGTTCGTTTTCTTCATTATTGGATAGAAGGTTTCCCATTTCAATTTAAGATCTGTATTAATCCCCTTATTATGGATGAAAAGCTTTTGAAAAATAAAATCCATTAAAAAAATTAAGACCCGGACTTCACTAATAATCTTTTGCACTTCTCCCCTTCCCGGTTTTCAGTAAGACTTGTCATGCTTCTTTATGACACAGCCCCCGGTTTTATCTTCAGAAAAATTCACTAACCTTCATAAACAACACCGGATGTTGGTGTTTCCTTCAATTCAATTTTCTTTAGCAAAGGCATTTCCGGTTTTATCTTATTCCATAACCAAATTGCAATTTGTTCACAAGTCGGGTTTTCCAGGCCGGGAATAGTATTCATTAATTTATGATCAATACTGTCTATCACCGGCCCGATAGCCCTTTTCAAATCCGAAAAATCCATTACCCAATTAAGCTCTTTGTCCAGCGGGCCTTCAATAAATACGGTTAGGCAGTATGTATGTCCGTGAATTTCTTTGCACTTATGACCGTCCGGGACGTTTGGAAGAAAATGGGCTGAATCAAATGTAAACTGTTTGAAAATCTGCATAATTTCTGATTTATCTCTTAGTTCTGGAAGAATGCCTTCTTTACCTCAATATAGAATTAAAAAATCCTTCAAGAAACGGGGCGCAAGTTAAAATTTTACTTCCAAATATCATTATCTATTTATGAATGACAAAGGCAGTGCAATGTATAAAGACAAATTTAGAAATAGAATTAATAAACAATATTATCTCATTACCTTTCATTGTATGTTATCATTGTTGATGAGCAGGTCGAATTGTTGCCGTATGCATTACATATTTATTAAGAGGAGAGCAGCGATTTTTTCAATTTTCCTAAAGCAGTTATGCCTGCACTTTATGTAGGAGCAGGCGCTGAGGTGATCGGTAAACATCAAGACTATGAATTAAAGCACAAAGAAGAATATATCAAACTCCCACACAACAGGTTCCCTGACGATTATTGGTTCGACATGAATTTGTGCGGTGTTATTGATGATCAGAAAATTGCTATTCATAGCAGGAGACCGTGTCGCAAATGAAAGCCAATGGCGCTGATGGAATCTGGAACCGGAGTTTAGTGAGATCAGAAAAGACTGAGGACAAAAATAGTTTTTGAATTCAATTTTCATTATCTTATTTTTCAATAAATAATATTCATTACCAAAAACAAATCCCATGTTAGAAGAATTATTTAACCTCGTAAAAGAAGTAACGAACCAGGACAATGAAATTATATCCACTATTCCAAAAGGACAGAACGATGCTATTGTAGCGGAAGCAACAAATACAGTGGCATCAGGTATGAGGAACTTGGTTTCAGGCGGAGGACTCGGAAGTCTCATCTCTATGTTTAATGAAACCAGGAATTCATCTAATGCGGGTGGTGGCTTATTGAGCAATCCCATTGTGAGTATGATGGTAGGGCACTTTGCAGAAAAATTAATGAGCAAGTTTAACCTGGGAAGCAGGGAAGCAGGAAAAGTATCCTCCAGTCTAATCCCCAATGTATTGAAGGATTTAATCAACAAAACCAACGATCCCGGTAACAGCACTTTCTCATTAGACAAAATCCTGAATTCAATCACCGGTGGCAAGGTCAGTGAGGTGGCAACGCAATCAGAAAGTGGCGGTGGCGGATTAGGTGATATACTTGGTCAACTTTCCGGTGGAAGTCACTCAGGTGGAGGATTAGGCGATATACTCGGTCAACTTACCGGCGGAGGTCATTCAGGTGGAGGACTGGGCGATATACTTGGTCAACTCACCGGAGGTGGAAATTCCGGGGGCGGAGGTATTGGTGATATCCTTTCAAAAATAACTGGTGGTGCACGGGAACAGCAACAACGTAATGGTGGTGGCGGGCTGATGGACCTCATCAAAGGATTTATCAAATAACTGGTTTTTGTTTAACCCAAATTTTGCAGTAGCAGAATTTGGGTTAAACATTAATAGTGAGATTTACCTTATCCGAACGGAAACCTTCTCACTCATCTCCCCTTCTTTGTTTGCACTATTCAACGTAGCCAACTGGTAAAAATATAATTTGCCTTTGGACACATTCTTATCCGTAAACGAATCGTTTTCTGTAACAGTAGTAATTAATTTAGCAGGTGCTCCGGGTTCTGACCTGTAAATTTTTATGGCATTGATATCTCCGGAAATCTGCCCCCAGGTGATATATACATCATTACCGGCCTGGCTCACCGTAATGCCGGGTGGTGGACCGGGAAGTTCTACGGCAACTGCGGGTATCTTAATCATTGACCTTTCACTTTCATTACCTGAAATATCAAATGCACTGACAGCATATTCATATTCTATTCCTGCATTGATTGTCGAGTCAGTATAAAAATTGCGACCGGGTTGCAAACTGTCATTTGCCATTTTTGCAAAACCACCATTGCCTGCCTTCCTGAAAATTTTGTAACCAAGTAAATCAGGCTCCCATTGCCTCATATCATCCCACAGGATGGATATTTGTCCGTCGCTGCTTCTGTACCTGAGGTTCATGGGTGCTGCAATGGATTTTTTAATACCCGGATTAGCGCTTAC
>JAFDYJ010000005.1 GCA_018267515.1 Bacteroidota bacterium
TAGCTTAGCTCTTTAACAACAGCTTATAGGCAAAACCTTGATAATACGGTATTTGAGCTGGGTTTTACAATCAAAAAAATGGGTTTGACGACCCATTTTTTTATTCCTACCCCTTTTTCATATCCTTTCAACCAAAAAGAATCCAAGCCCCAACGGGGCAATCTGTTTATAGAAAATTGTAAATTCAAACCCCGGCTCCGTAGGAGCCGCCTGAATCATAAAGCTACCTGCCAATGGCTAATACATTTTCACAAATCTACCTGCAATTTGTTTTTGCAGTGAAAGGGCGCCAGAATCTTATAGAAAAGAAGAATAAGGAAGAACTCCATAAATACATCACCGCCCTGGTACAAAACCGAAATGCCAAAATGCTGGCGATTCATTGTATGCCTGATCATACGCATATTTTTGTTGGGTTCAAACCCTCAGTTCTCATTTCAGATTTTATCAAAGAAATTAAAGTTGAGAGCAATGAATTTATCAACAGTAAAAAGTGGATTAAAGGCAGGTTCAGTTGGCAGGAGGGCTATGGGGTATTTTCCTATTCTCATTCACATATTGACCGGGTGGTAAAATATGTGCTCAACCAGGAAGCCCATCACTATAAAAAGCCTTTCCGCCAGGAATATCTTGAATTACTTAAACGCTTTGAAATTCCTTTTGAAGAAAAATATCTTTTTGATTTTTTGGATTGATATGCAGGAAGCTCCACCGGAAACTAATCCAGCTATCTGATACAGGTTAAAAATATGGCACACCTACGTGATCGGTGTTGTATAAACAGGCGGCTCCGAAGGAGCCTTTGTCCTCTTATTTCATTTGGGCTACAAACACACAGCTCCTCCGGAGCCCGATTCAGCTATCTGTTACAGATTATAAATACAGCGCTCCTACGGAGCGTAACGGTTTTGTCATATAAATTGCAATTGATGTACAGGCGGCTCCGATGGAGCCTTTGTCCTCTTATTTCGTCCGGGCTACAAACACGCAGCTCCTACGGAGCGTAACCCTGTAATTTGTTAACGTTTATAAACGTGATGCTCCTACTGAGCTTTGCATTT
Organism: Bacteroidota bacterium; assembly: GCA_018267515.1. Lineage (GTDB taxonomy): Bacteria > Bacteroidota > Bacteroidia > Chitinophagales > Chitinophagaceae > UTBCD1. The sequence goes on from JAFDYJ010000005.1 coordinate 1,062, forward strand.
CTGTATTAAGAAGCAGATCGAAATGATTTCAATAGATGTGCAGGGGGCTCCGATGGAGCCTCGATCTCCTTATATTATCGGGGCTACAAACACGCAGCTCCTCCGGAGCCTGATCCAGCTATCTGTTACAGTTTAAGATCACGACGCTCCTCCGGAGCATATCACAGCCTGGCTAAATAGTCTATCAAAACAATTCCAATTGCTGAGCAGGCTCCCGGGCCTCTACCAATTCTTTTCCCCGAAAAATTTCCATCATACCGAATTGTTTATCGGTAATGCACATGATGCCGATATGTCCTTTTGAGGGCAAAATGGTTTTGACTCTTTTTATATGCACATCCGCATTCTCCCGGCTGGGGCAATGTCGCAGGTAAATACTGAACTGAAACATATTGAATCCATCAGCCATAATATTTTTCCGGAACCGGGCATAAATCTTCCGGTCCTTTTTGGTTTCTGTCGGCAGGTCAAAAAATACAAGTACCCACATGATACGATATGCGTTAAGACGTTGAAACATAAAAGCCTCCCTATATCCCTCCGGGGAGGGACTTACCATTCACAGACCTGGTAGCTGTAACCGGCTGGCTGATTATTTTATTTTCCATATATGGTGATTCCATTCATTCAAGGGTAGGGTATAAAATCTTTCTTGTTGTGCCTTCAAAACATTTTGCAAGTGATGCGGTGGTTCGCTGCACCGCATTCATCATCGGGCTTTTTTCTCCGTTTATTTTTACATCCATTGCCGGGATCTCCAATAACATTTTTTTCATGGAGGGTGTCATTTCCAAAAATCTTCCATTATTTCGGATGATCTGATATACTACCATATCCACATAAGGACGATAAGGTTCCATGATGTCGTCTGCTAAACAATAAGCATTGTATTGATTGCGGTGATGAATTCCGAGAGTTGGTAATAGTCCGCTTGCCACTAAGCTTCTTGCCACCAATGCTCTTAAAATTGCATAGCCATAATTCAAAAGATTATTGGGTGGCGGGCCGAAACGTTCTCTCCGGAATTCCAATTCTTCCGGAAAAATTCGTTTCCAATAATAAGCAGCGGCCTTAGCTTCATGATTTTCGCTGTCGCCGCTTTTTACATCAGTAGCATAGCGCAGAAGAATTTTGTTTTCTGTTCTTTGCCTGTTTAGCAATGCAGCCTGGTTTTCTATTTTGGAAATAATGGTTTGTTGCCATAATTGTTTTTTCAGCGGAACAGTGGCATCTATCTGCGCCTGGAATTTTTGGCTTTGAAGTGTATTACCATCAAGGCTTAGTAACATGCCTGCAGGGTGGTGGGTATTATCGCAGGTGATGACGGCGCTGTTGTTTGCTAATAGTTTTGCGAGTAATGCCTGCGTGATGGTGACCTGTTTATGATCGAGGATAAGCAGCCCAATATCTTCAATGGGAATCGTTTTGGGTTCGGGTTTTATTTCTTCCTTTCCTTCAGGCAGGGTAACAGCAATGGCGGGAACTTCGACTACGAGTTGTTCGTTGGCGGTTTTGAGATAAGCGGGGTTACCAAAATATAGGGTTCGCTTTATCACAGGATGATGGGTTTCTAAGGATAAAACGAAGAATGAGGGGATTTATTTTCTGTTATTTCCAAAGGGTTGCTTACCTTTTCATCGGCTTCTTTAAAGGAGTTAAAGACGTTAATTGTTTTTTGAGGGAGAAATGTTGCCGAGGCGGTCAACTTCCTTCCATTTAATTTCGCCGAGCAGAGAAATTTCAAAATCTTCATCCTCAATCAGAAAATTCCAGTTGTTACGACTTAAACCCAAGAGAGGAACAGGATTCTTATCATTGATTACTGAGGACTCAGTTTTGTATTCTTCAATTTGCAATTTGAGCCTTTCAGCAAGATCGGAAGACGAATGTTGTTTTATAAGTTCAATCCGTTTATCGAAATCATAAAGACGTTTTTCGAAGTCTTTATTCCTATCTGATGTATTGTTTATGTTTTCATTGGGAGTAATTTCTGGAATATCAAACTGTTTTTCGAATGGGCTTAATATCTTGCTCTTAGTTTGTTTAATAGATTTATCAATGTCCCCCTTTGCTCTCGATTCTAGATGACATTGTAGCATTATTTTGTTTCCAGTATAATGAAATTGTGTAATTCTGTATAACCTTTTTATCTGAAACTCTATTTCATTTATCTTCTCAAGTTCCGTATCATCGTTTAAAACAAAGACTTTTTGCCCCACTTTTAAAAGTTTTTTATCAGCATAATGATTGTATTCTGGGTAATACTCGCTGATAAGCCGATCTATTTCAAATTTGCTATTCTTTTTATACATCTTACCCAAATCAGTGGAAGCTATTGGTATCATTATTCGTTCTATCTTATCGTTATTAACATGTTGCAAGAATGCTGCATAAGGTAAGGAGCCGGCAGCTGAATAATAATTATTTTTGTAGTCATGTTTTGATTGATAATTGATTCGTTGTTTGACAATTTTTCCTGCGGTAGTTCTTATCCGAACGTGCCGTATTTCATTGCCTTGATGATCTTTTGGTTTCAGAATATTCTGTTGTTTTGAAATCAACTCTTGTATATCATGGTCAACAATATCATTAATGTATTTTTTTGCATCTTCTAAACTTACTCTTTCGGCAAAGAAAAATTCGTCTTTCCCGGTTTTAAATTTCCACTTTCCATCGTAAGTTCTTATTGGCTTATGTTGTTCATCCCGCTCAACGTCTTTTAATTTAGCCAAAAATGTTTGCTTATAAAGTGTTGTTCGGATACTGTCACCTTTTGCAATTTTAGAAATTTTGCTTCCATTTTTGTCCAAAACGTAATGCCCATTTATATCTTTTAAATAAACAAGCCTCCCTCTGCTACGAACAGTTTTATAAGTCCGTTTTAATATTTTATCTTTTTGGTAGTTTACTATCAACACCGAGTTTTCAATACTTTGTATTAATGCCTGGGAATTGAAGTTTTCGTATGGCATAACGGTAAACTGTCCTTTTTTTTGTTCCTGCCATTCATACATAATTTTGAGCAAACGTTCCCGGTAACTAGCGTTGGTTGGTATCAAAGTTAGTACCGCAGCATCAATGGCATGGTGGGTATGCTTATTACGGTTTTTAATTTCATCTTCTTCCTGGAAGCCATATATTTTACGAAAATCGGCAGTGACAATTCCCTTTTGCACTTTTACTCTATTGCTATATACTTTCTTTTCAAATGATTCATTTTTGGTGGATTTGAAATATGTGCTTAAAAATTCCCGGGCATATTTTGAAATCATTTGTGTATCGGTGAGCTGTCTGCGAACCCAACTTTCTTTAATTTCCTCGCAGGTAAAACGCTCTATTTTATCTGTCCAGTAGTCGAGGTGCATTTTGAAGTAGAGCTTGCTTTGGATGCGTTTATTTTTGTTTTCTTCGTCTTCCCCCGGTTTAGCTTTTTTATTCTCTTCATATAGTGTTTCGTAATGCTCTTTCAGTTCAATCCAGTTTTTAAGTCTTGGCTCAATGGCAGTACCCCAGCCCTCTTTATCTTTTGAGTAATTATCACATTGAGTTGGAAATTGGTTTTTCTTTTTATCACGATTATACCTGGCATAGCACACGGTTTGATTAGCCATGGTATTATCTGGTAATAAACTGCGGGGAATAGTGTGTTCAATATCAATTTCATTGGAAAATAGCTGGGTAATAGAAATCATTTTACCGGTGTACATGCACATACCTTTCTGCTCCATCCAAAGCTCATAGCGTTTTACCGCATCTTTTTGTTTAAGTATGTAGTCCCTTGTAGGTATCTCTTTCTCCTTTCCACTCTTTTCATCTTTTATTTTGGTATTACCCAATATCTGTTCATTCCATAACTCAAAGTCTGCTATCCGATCATCTATGGTAATTTGAATATTTTCTTTTACTTTAAATTCTTCTAAAAACTTTCGAAAGAGGTCTCTTTTATTTTCACGATCTCGCTGATATCTCTCTATAGCAATTCGTTTGTTGTTATCATTCAATTCTCGGGCTACTTCGATAACAATTTCAGTTTCTTCATCAATCTCGTCTTTTAATATCAATTCATTTAATAACTTCCTTAAAACGCAGAGAGCTTTATTAAACATTGGATTTTTAATACTGTCAATGAGTGGCACTGCAAGGATTTTCTTACTAGTATTTTTATCAATGATAGGAGGCTTGTATTTATTCTTCTGTTTGGAGTGGTGATATAATAAGGTTGTATCAATGTTTACTTTCTGTTTCTTAAATTCTTTTTGAAGGATTTCATCCAGAGTAGGTGGCTGACAATAAGATCGTGTAGCATCTTCAAAAAATTGCTGGTAATGGCTTTTTACTGCATCAAAAAAAATATTTTTTTCGTCCTCGGATTTAGTATTCCATGTTTTTTCGCCAAAATGTTTGGTACAGGCATTCTGTATATCATTCTCATCATCTTTTTGTAAACGATATGTTGTGTCTTTATAAGCAAACTTTTCACGGTTTTCTAAGCCTTTCCAGGCATCTATAAGGCTATTTGAAATGGTAGCGATAGTTTTGTCCCGGTTGTAAGCTGAATTAGCTTCTTTTATAGCAAGAAAGATATTTTCTTTTTCACTTTCCCAATTTTGACCAAGTAATTCAGGCATTTTTGCTAACAGTACAGCTTCATTATATAGATGACCTTTGCTTAAGAATGGGATAATTTTACTAATTGCTTTTATACTTAAATCTGAGAAGGATGAACCAATACTTTTCTTCAATTCAACGAACGGGTTATATATTTTTCCTTTTTTTGTTGTCTCATCTGGTATCATTAATTTTTGAACGGAAAAATATTTCAGGTAGGGTTCATCAAAACTGTAGAGTGCATGCCACAAATCAAGAACCGAGTATTTCTTAGCGATTATTTTAGGTGCTATTTGATGTTTAGTATCATTTTTTGCAGCACCGCCAATTATATAATTATGTAATTGATTTAATTGCGTTTCAATTATTTCTCCAAAAATATCAATCAACCCTTTGCAAATTGGCATAGTAGCTGCTGAGTGATCGTCTTTATAGTTGTATTGGTGTTCATTTTTTAGCTGTTTGTCAAGAAACTTTTTAATATCAGCAAACTTTACATTTTTTTTTTTTGAAGGAAGAAATTAGTATAGAGTTTATCCTTAATTTCCTTTGGCAGAAATTCCATGCTACCTGGAGCATTATTGTATTTAATTGTATTGATAAACTGCCAGGCTCTGGAGATTTCAAAAAGTGGATGAGATACCGGGCACCTGGGGCGATCTTTTTCTAAAGTACACCTACCAATATTTCCTTTTTGACTTCTTAAGGGGCGTTGCCAGATAATTGATTTCCAGAATTGTTGCACTAAAGAATCTTGATAAGTACCCATTGCATTACGGCTAATGTCAAATTCTTGGGCTTTGCAGAGCTTTTCCAGTTCAGCCCTGTATTCTTTGCGAAGCGGATATTGATTTCTTGCCCTTTTCCCCTTGTCTAAAAATTCTTTTTTCAGCGCTTCAGCAATGGTTCTATTATTTTGTAGTGCTTGTGCAAAACCGTCTGCTTCTCTTCTTTCCAATTGCTTTTTTGTTTCGATATCTTTTTTGGCTTCGTCAATATTGAGTTCATCTGTATCAGATTCTCCAATATTTTTGTAACCTCTCCTTTGCACTAAATGATAAAGTGCCCGTCCCAATTCTTGCTTACTTACTTTGTTATCTAAAGCGAAGACTCTTAATTCGTATGGATTTTTATAATTTCTGCCATTTTGATAAGTAAAATCGCATGCCAGCCATTTTTGAAATAACCCGTTTTCGGGAAATTTTTGTAACTGACCTTTTTTATAGTTGCTCCAAATTTCAAGCTCATTCTTTTGTAATGGAGTATAATCATTTTTAATAAGAACTTTGAGCAGCTCCCATTTTCTGTATTTACGTGCCTGTATTAATCTCCTTTTGGATCGAGCTTCTCTTCTTTCTTTAGCGGGGGAAGTATATCCTCCAGTACCTTTTACCATACCAGACTCAAAGGTTATCACGCCTGTTTTGATACTGTTATCTTCATTTCTTAGTGCCCATCCGATTGATGAACTTCCCAAGTCTAGACCCAAAATTTTGTTCATAATATTTTAAGTTTTAAAATTCTTCATATATTTATACCGAAAGACAAATCACAACAAGGCTATAAGCCGCAGATTTACTTTCTGAGCGACTGCTTGAATAAAATCGGTAGTCGCTAATTTTTTTTTGAATACTATCTCTTTGCAGAACCATTCAGCTTTTAACAGGGAGCAGGAAGGATAATAAATATAGGCAATTTAAAGTTTTTGCTAAAGAAAAAAAATGATTATTCTTTGCAATGGCAATGCTTTTATAGAGGAATTTGTTGGTGAAAGATATGATTCAATCAAATTGATTCTCCCAACCTTCTTTCTTTAGCTTCTCCACTTTTTCTATTACCTCGTTGTTAAGAGAGTTTTTATAAATAGCAATCTTTTGGGAGATGGTTTCATCGGAAGCACCGAGTATTTCAGCAGCCAGTATTCCTGCATTTTTTGCTGCATTGAGTGCAACGGTGGCAACAGGTACACCATTGGGCATTTGGAGAATGGAAAGCACCGAATCCCAACCGTCAATGGAATTGGAAGATTTAATGGGAACACCAATTACCGGCAAAGTGGTTACCGATGCTACCATACCGGGAAGATGGGCAGCACCACCGGCTCCTGCAATGATTACTTTCAATCCTCTTTCTTTTGCTTTTTGGGCATAGTCCACCATCCGGAGCGGAGTACGATGAGCAGATACCACCGTTACTTCATTAGGTATATCAAATTGTTTTAAAATATCGGCAGCGGCTTGCATAATATTGAGATCGCTGTCGCTGCCCATGATGATGCCGACTAAAGGATTCATGGCGCAAAGAAACAGTAAAAAAATTACTTTACTAAGTCTCCTTTTAAACTTAATAATTGAGTTTCTGCAAGTTTAGTATTGTAGCGGGCAGAAATGAGGCGGGTATATGCGTTTTCCAGGCTTCTTTGTGCTTCACGAAGTTGTAACAGCGTTGCTGCCCCTAATTTATAGGTTTGAAAAACAATATCAACGTTTTCTTTTGCAAGTAAGATATTGGATTCTTCCAGGGCTAGCTCTTTTTTTTGTTGCTCGTAATTTTTAAAGGCTGTGAGAACACTTAAATTGATCTGCGATCTCTGATTTTCATAAATTAATTCCTGGTATTGTATATCAAGTTTCGCTTGTTGAACAAGACGCTTTGTATTAAAGTTGTTGAAAATGGGAATAGTAGCTGTGATGCCGTAATTAAATCCGCTTGATCTGTTATAGAGGGTTGAAAAAGAATTGATGACGGCCTGGTTTTTATTGCGGTTAAAATTATAAGCGGAATTCAGGGAAACTGTTGGAAAACCGAGGGCCTTTGTTTCCTTTAATGTCAGGTTGGAGATATCAACGTTTTTTTTCAAAGTCAGAAGTAAAGGATTGCTTTTGTCAATACCTGTTTGAATTTCTCCAAGGCTAATGTCTTTATTAAGGGGGATGGTATCACTTACCTCAAATATAGTTTCGGCTGTAATGTTCATCACCTGGCTCAATTGATCTTTCAATTGGCTGATCAGGGTTTGCTGGCTGAGTTGTGCAGCTTTCTGGGCATTCAGGTCCACTTTACTTTGCAGCACATCCGGCTTTGCCCCTGATCCGATATCCAGTTTATATTGGGCAAGTTTTACCTGCTCTTCATTAATAGCCATCTGTTCTTCAATAGCTTTCAGTTGTTGTTTTTGCCTTACGATATTATAATAGATGGTAATCACATTAGCCACTGTATTTACCAACTGGGTTTTTATTCCAAGCTCTCCCAGTTTTAAATACTCTGCTGCTTTATCTCTTGTGGCAAACATTTTTAATCCGTCGAACAAAGTCCAGTTTAATGCAAGGCTGGCAGCAATATTGTTCGACCGTAACCCGCTGCTTTCCCTTTTGGTACCGTCAAACAGGATTTGTTTTGTACTGTTATTATTCCATGTTGTTCCCAGGTTACCGTTCAGCCTTGGTAGAAAAGCTGCATTTCGATAGGAATAGTTTAACGCAGCAACCAGGGAATCATTTTTTGACAATTGGATATCATAATTGTTTTGTAATGCAGTGGCAACTGCTTCTTCAATAGTTAGCAACCGTTGTGCCGGTACAGTGATGGCTGTAAATAGTAAGCCTGTCAGTATGATTGTAAATTTTCTCATTTCAATTATTCCAATGAATGTTGGGTTGGATGTTGAGCCTGCTGATCCATTAATTCCAGTTCATTTTTTTTCTTACTTAAAGAAAGGAATGAGTACATGGCAGGTATTACAAATAATGTCAGCACTAATGAAAACATGATTCCCCCAACTATGACAATGCCCAAAGGTATCCTGCTGGTTGCAGCATCACCAATGGAAAGGGCAATCGGCAAGGCACCTAAGGCCATGGCAAGGCTTGTCATCAGGATGGGACGTAATCTTTTCTCTGCTGCGTAGATCACGGCTTCTGTTTTTTTCATGCCTTTGTTGAGCCGGTTCTGATTGGCAAACTCCACAATCAATATTCCGTTTTTCGTTACCAATCCAATCAACATAATCATACCGATCTCGGAAAAGATATTCAGGGTTTGGCCAAACAGCCAAAGGGATAATACGGCTCCCGCAATGGCAAGTGGAACGGTAAGCATAATAATGAATGGATCAACAAAACTTTCAAACTGGGCGGCCAGGATCAGGAAGATTAACCCTAATGCCAGCAGGAAGGCAAAACTTGTATTGCTGGAACTTTCTGCATAATCTCTTGAAGAACCGGTAAGGGAAGTAACAAAAGTATCATCCAAAACCTTCTTCGATATCCGTCGCATTTCTTCAATGCCATCTCCAATAGTTTTTCCGGATTGAAGGCCTGATGAAATGGTAACTGATTTAAAACGGTTGAAGTGATAAATGTTGGATGGAGTGGTTGCTTCTTCAAAATTTACAAGATTGTCCAGGCTGATCATATTTCCTGAATTGCTGCGGACATAAATGTCTTTGAGGTCTGTAGGATCGTCACGATCGTCCCGTGATACCTGTCCTAAAACATCATACTGTTGACCATCCATAATGAAGTATCCAAGGCGGCGATTACTTAAAGACAAGTTTAAGGTTTGAGAGATGTCATCAATGTTTACTCCCAATTGGCTTGCCTTGAGCCTGTTCACACTAATCCGAAGTTCCGGCTTATTAAATTTCAAATCCACATCAACGCCCTGGAGAATGGAACTTTTGTTGGCTTCATCTAAAAATTCGGGAACAACTTTAGAGAGTTTGTCAAAGTTGTTGTTCTGAATGACAAATTGAACCGGTTGTCCTCCTCTCCGGTTGGTTTGTATGGTCTGATCTTCTGAAGCAAACACTCTGCCTTCCGTAAATTTCGAAAGATTCCGGTTGACCATTGCTACAATTTGCGATTGAGAACGTTTCCTTTCCTTAGGGTCAACCAGAGTAACTCTTATCCAACCTGTATTGGAGGAGGCAGAGCCAAAACCCGGTGCTGTCATTGACATGACTGTTCGTTGCTCGGGGACGGAATCTAAAATAAAATTGGTTACTTTATTTACAAAAGCATCAGTGTATTCAAACGATGCTCCTTCCGGTGCTGTAAGGTTTAAACGGAATTGACTGCGGTCTTCCATTGGAGCCAATTCTGACTGCAGGTTGTTTCCAATAAAAAATATGATTCCCCCGCATACGAGAATGATCAGGAGTCCGAGCCAACGGAAATTCATAAATTTTTGTAATGACTTTCTATAGCCTGTTTCCATTCCACGGAAAAAAGGTTCTGTTTTCCTGTAAAACCAGGATTGTTTTTGGAAATTCCTTGTAAGCTTTACATTCAATACCGGTGTTAGCGTTAAAGAAACAAAGGCTGAAATCAAAACGGCACCGGCCACAACGATACCAAATTCCCTGAAAAGCCTTCCAACAAATCCCTGGAGAAAAATGATCGGAAGAAATACAACAGCAAGAGTTAACGAGGTGGCAATGACGGCAAAATAAATTTCTTTAGATCCTTCCTTGGCAGCCTGCCATTTATTCATCCCCAACTCCAGCTTCTTATAAATATTTTCCGTCACAACAATTCCATCGTCAACCACCAACCCGGTGGCAAGTACAATAGCCAGCAACGACAATATATTAATGGTAAATCCTGCGAGGTACATTATGAAAAAGGCGCCAATCAAACAAACAGGTATGTCAATCAATGGCCGGAGGGCAATGATCCAGTCACGGAAGAATAAATAGATAATCAAAACGACAAGAACTAAAGCGATGATCAGGGTTTCTTCTACTTCGGAAATAGATTGTTTAATGTATTTGGTTTGATCCATCGTAATATTCAGCTTGATATCGTCAGGAACTTCTCTTTTCAATTCTTCAAGCCGTTTGTAAAATTCATCAGAGATGGCAACGTAATTCACTCCCGGTTGTGGGATGATTGCGAGAGCCACCATGGGAGTGCCGCTTTCTTTCATACCTGTTTCCTCATTGGCAGGCCCTAATACAACGTCTGCAACATCTTTCAGGTGGATCGTACTTCCATCTTCATCTTTCACGATAATGTTTTCGAATTCTTCTTCTGTACTTAACCTGCCGAATGTGCGGACCACCAGTTCTGTTTCATTGCCATAGATCTTTCCGCTGGGTAATTCAATATTTTGTTTCAGTAAGGCATTCTGTACATCTGCAGGAGTGAGGTTGTAGGCAGTTAATTTTTTTGGATTGAACCAGATACGCATGGCATATCTTTTCTCGCCCCAAATCTGAATGCCGCTTACGCCGGGAATCGTTTGAAACCGTTCCACCAATACGTTATCGGCATACTGGCTTATTTGTAATTGATTCCTTGTTGTACTCTGAACCGTCATGGAAAGAATCGGGCTGGCACTGGCATCTGCTTTTGAAATCACCGGCGGCGCATCCAGGTCTTTTGGTAAAGAACGGGAAGCCGAAGAAACTTTATCTCTCACATCATTAGCTGCTGCTTCCAGGTCAACTCCTAATTCAAATTCCACGTTGATATTACTGCGCCCCTGGCTGCTGGAGGATGTAATATTTTTAACTCCGGAAATACCATTGATAGCTTTTTCAAGAGGTTCGGTGATTTGTGTTTCAATAATATCCGGATTTGCGCCGCCATAAGAAGTGCTGACGCTGATATTGGGTGGATCAATGGCAGGATAATCCCGTACTCCTAAAAATTTAAAACCAATAATACCAAACACCACAATGATGATACTCATTACTGTGGCAAGCACCGGCCTTCTTAAACTTAATTCCGAAATATTCATTTTCCTCTGAATGTTCTAAAAAAAATTAATTACTGCTTTTTACCTTCTTCCTTATTTCCCGGGGATTTTATTGTGTCGTTTACAATATCTGCTAAAATGACTTTTGAATCCGGCTTTAAACTCAGCAACCCTGTCAGCAAAATAGTATCTCCGGCTTTAATGCCTTCTGTAATTTCAACACTGGAAGAATCACGATAACCTGTTGTTACGTCAACAAATTTTGCAACGCCATCATTGTAGAGATATATTTTTTTCCCACGGGCCTGGGGAATGATAGCCTGGGAGGGCACTGTAATGGCATTGGGATTTGGCTGAAAATCTAAAGATACTTTTGCAAATTTTCCGGGGATCAGATCAGACTGGTTGCCCTGCACGGCTGCCCGGACTTGTAGTGTTCTGGTAGCTTCAATGACGCTTGCTTGTGTCGCAATGACTCTTGCCTTGTATGCTTTGTTGTTCCCTTCTACTGAAAAATCCAGTGGTTGCCCGATTTTGATTTGGGTTGAATATTTTTCAGGAACTGTAAAATCAATTCTCATTTGATTGAGTTGGGTAATATTGGTCAGCGTAACTGTAGGGCTTACAAATGCTCCCGAACTTACCAATTTCAAACCCAGTCTACCATCGAAGGGAGCTCTTATTTCTGTTTTAGTAATACCGGCTTTGGTAACTTCAATATCTGCTTTGATGTTGTTTACATTTAAAAGGCTTGCATCATAATCCTGCTGGCTGATACCTTGAATGTTTAATAACTGTGAAGATCGTTGTTCATTTTGCTGGGCTATTTGTAATTGTACCTGCAACTTATTTAAAGTTGCTTGCAGGTCTCCGTCATATAATTTTGCCAGCAAGGTACCTTTAGCAACAAACTTTCCTTCATTAATATTAAGGTAAGTGATTCGTCCTGAAATTTCCGGGTGAATTTCTGTTGCTTCATTGGCCACCAGAGTGCCGGGGATTACGATTTTTTCAGTTAGGGTGACTTTGTGAACCACGAACCCGTCAGCACGAACACCCATAGACTTTCTTGAGTCAGCTGGTCTTGGACCTGCCTGGTTTTTTTGTTTTTTGTCTGAACAGCCAACTGTAAATAAGAGAAAACCAATAATTCCGGGGGCAAAAATTAAAAATTTCATGAATGTCTTCACCGTATGATTAGGTTATTTGAATAATGCAATAAAGATACAGGGATAATCGCTTTCTTTTGACGCTAAAAGGGGAATATTCTCTTCTTATGTTGACGAAAAAATTATGAAAAGTATTTTGAACGGCTAAAAGACAATTTTATGACTTAGTTATTAAAGTTCTTTTTACTTTGTTGGCCTTATGCAACAAGTCATGCTTTTCTTTGCTGATAATTGTTATGTGCCCCATTTTTCTTCCGGGCCGGGTTTGTTTTTTACCGTACAAATGCAAGTAAGCATTTTCAATTTCTAATACCTCATTCATTCCTTCATAAATTACATCTCCGGAATAATTATTGGCGCCAATAATATTGACCATTATAGAGGGAAGGATGATCGCCGGATTTCCAAGAGGATATCCCAATATGATGCGCCAGAGCATATCAAACTGGGAACTGTAATGAGCTTCAATGGTGTGATGCCCGCTATTATGCACCCGGGGTGCTGTTTCGTTTACAAATACGTTTCCGGTTTTGTCCAGAAACATTTCTACTGCAAACAGCCCGGGAGAATTGAAATTTTTTGCAACAGCTAATGCCACTGCCTCCACTTTATAAAGTATGGGTGTAGTAAGTTCCGCCGGGCAAAGCTGGTAATTCAACAGGTTCAGTACCGGGTCAAACAGCATTTCCACAGGAGGGTATAATGCCGTTTCTTTTTTTTCATTAATAGCAACCAGCACTGCAATTTCTTTTTGAATTGAAATCATTTTTTCAAGGACCGCAGGCTGATCAAATCCTGTTTCGAGTTCTGCTTTGGTAGCAATCATTTTGACGCCCCGCCCGTCATATCCTCCGATTGCAAGTTTATGAACGGCCGGTAAAAATTCCTGTTGTTGTTTTAGCTCTTCAAGATTTTGAGTAATCACAAAATTTGAAGTAGGAATCTGGTGAAGTCTGTAATATTCTTTTTGCTGTATTTTATCCCTTATAATTTTTAGTACTGAAGGTTTTGGAAAGACTTTAATTCCTTCCTGTTCCAGTTGCTCCAGCGCTTCCACATTTACATTTTCAATTTCTATGGTGAGGGCATCAAGTCCTTTTCCAAAATTGTAAACTTCGCTGTAGTTTTTAATATCACCTTTAACAAAATGATGGCAAAGATGAGCTGACGGACATTCAGTGTCGTTTTCCATGATCCATGTTTCCACAGGATAATTGGCGGCTACCTGCAGGAGCATTCTTCCTAGTTGTCCGCCACCAAGAATACCGACTTTGAGTACAGAAGAAGAATTTTGCATGGCGCAAAGATAGGGAAGGAGGCAGGAGCCCGGGGGCGATGTTGAATAGTTTTTATAAATTTGTTCATGCGCCCTGATTATCCTCACAAATTATTTTCAGACTATCGCTCCAGTTTTGTTTTACTGATGGAGACACTGGCCATGTATCATTGATGGGAACCCGTTTTAAGTAAGGATTCATTCCTGCTAATTTTTATTAACGAAAACCGGCCCGGGGAATCCGGGTTTTAAATCATGAAAACAACAACGATCGCTGCTACAACAATTAGTTCAAATCAGGATTTTCTCCCGTTGCTGGGAACCGATTATGTAGAGTTTTATGTAGGCAAT
>JAFDYJ010000060.1 GCA_018267515.1 Bacteroidota bacterium
TGGGATACCGGTGAGCCCATAGTTACTCCGTCATAAATTCCAAAACTGTTATCGTAGATATGAATGTCATCAAGGCCTACTCCTTCCCTGCTTACAGCCGGATCTGATTTAAAAACAAAACGAAGCCTGAGATTTACCAGGCCGGTTGGAAGCGGAATGGTAGCAACATGCCAACGGGTATAATCCTGAATGCTCCACAAATTATTTCCCGGGTAAGATTTATTATACCAATTGGTTCCCTGTCCATTTGCACCCAGGCGTGTCCATGTAATTCCGTCAGCAGAATATTCAACATAGGCTCCGTCACACAGTGTATTGCCGCAATCCTCCAGGTCTAATGCAAGGCTGACACTCAATGTAGGATTCGTCATGCCTGTAATATTAAAACAGGGAGAATACAAATAAGAATATTCCATATCATTGTAACTACCGGTCAGTGAAGTTTTCCAGGCTTTGCTGCCGCTCGCAGCTCCCGATATTTTATCGGAAGCAGGAGTTCCATATTCCCAGGAGCTTTTTTTACCTTCTGTGTACCAGCCTCCGTCACCAAGCTCAAAATTTTCCAGGTAAGGAAATGAAGAAATGATATTTGAATTGACCAGTTGAACCTCAGTGGTATCATTTGCTTTGAATGAATCTCCGGAATAGTCCACCCATACTTTTACAAGATGATCTCCTGTAGATGCCAGGTTGGCTGTAGCTGTAAATGTATATTGAATAGTAGTCTTGGCAGCAATTGATGAAATGGTTTCAGTTATGACTGCACCATTATCAATCTGAAAATTAACAGGAATAGAATTTATTGCAGAATTGGCGCTATTACGAATTGAAACTTTTACAGGAGTGGTAGCATTTAAACCGCAACTGGCTACAATGGGAGTATCAATACTAATCATCTGGATATCATTAAATGCCCTGTATAACCGAATATCATCAAATGTATATCCGGCACCACCAAAGTCATCAGAAGCCAATATTTGACCCCATTGCCCCCAGCGAACCTGGAAGCTGCTGCTAAAATTTTGCAAGTTCGCTCTCAGAAAATCACTCAATTCAATGCTGGTGCTCAGTTTATAAGAACCATCAGCTTCATTCTGGTTTGTATATAAATCATAAACATTAACCCATGGCTTCGTATCATTTCCCCTGATCCACACATTATTTGCGGGATTATTTAACTCACCATGATTTTTAAACCGGAAATCCAGCCGGACATCATCAGTGGCAGTATCGTAAGCCGAAAGGTTAAAAGTTCCGAATAAAGAATCAGCAGTGCCTGCAGCATTGTATTCATAAGCATCCAGGGTCAATGCCTTACTTCCCGAATACGCAATTCCGGAATTGAAAAACGATCTTAACCGGCCAAAGGAAGAAGAGGTTGTAAAATCATAACGATCCAAACCATTCAACCCGATTTGTTTTGCAGAATACGTTTGATCCGCTGCAGTTTCCAAATCATCTATAAAATCTGAAGAAAGATCTATTGCCGGATTATCCAGTTGTTTGATAATTACCGATACCGTATCATTTACATTTACAGGATCAGTGGCTGCAGCATTCACTACTGCAACTTTCAGAGTATAGGTTCCTGCAACAGAAAAATCATAAGTCACAGTGAAACTATGAATAACTGATGCGCCGGCTGCAATTGGAGTGAGAACAGAATCTATCTGCCAACTACCGCCGTTTACAGAATATTTTACAGCAAATTTATTTATGGCCGCATCATCAAGATTTTTGATACGGGCACTAATTGTTGTAGCAGCTGTTAATTCAGTAGAGGTGAATTTCCTGCCGGAAGCCGGAGCTATGAGAGCATCCAATTTCAGATCATTGTCCGAAATTGTACCGGTGCAGGTGCCGCTATTCGGCTGACGTGAAATTGCATCTGAGCGCCTGCCCGGATTTCCATTTAATCTTGTCCTCACAGAAACCCAATACACTGAATCCTTTGATAAACCACTGATTGTATAAGTAGAATCAGTAGTAGTTGCAACTGAAATCATATCATTTCCTCTGAACATCATCACTTCATAATCCGTTGCTCCGCTTATTTTATTCCACTTCACAGAAAAATATCCTTCACATTGAACCGGGTTGAGTGAGATTACAGGAGCACCTAAAATTGTAAAGACATCACTGGTACTGGTCATCAATGTTGAGTTCCTGTTTACCTGGATCTTAGCCTGGTCAGTAATAACCGGTGGAACAAACCATTTTAATTGCCTGGCATTGGCAGGAGCTGAAGTATCGGCCCACGTAACACCATTATCAGAGGAGAACCGGATTGTAAAATCGTTGGCAGGGTCACCCCAGGAGTCCCAACTGATATAAATAGAATCACCTTGTACCAGTTTTTCACTTCCAATGGGATAAGTGAGCACTGTTGAAACAGGGATAACATCATACACTAAAAAATATTCCTGCGGGGAGTTTTGAGCTATCAATGTTCCATATACATCTAAAGTATAAGAACCCGGAACCGGGTTATTAATTACCACCTGCTCAATATTATTGATATGATCTTCTCCCCGGGTGGCAACACTTGTTACATTTCCGGGAACGGTATCCAGTATGAAGGGTAATGTAGTATCAGACGAAATGCCTACCACTTTCAGATCAAGATCATTCACCAGTGTATGAGCGGAAAGTATCGTTGCCGGAGGATCATTCCAATACAACATTACTTTCAACTGAGCCGTATTGGCAGGAACATTGATGCTTTGTGAAAGTTTATTTCCCTGGGCAATTGAGGATTCAAAATAATTCTGGCTTTCTAATGTTTGAACAGAACGCAGCAGATTCATCCAACCAAATCCATAAGAAAAATCAGGCCCCGGGTTTCCGATATCAGTTCCTCCATTGCACAACAATGCTTTCATTAAACCGCTTTTCGGATCGGCGCCGCTATGTAATTGGCGGTATCGTTGATATAACAAAGCTAATCCTCCTGTAACTGCAGGTGTTGCCATACTGGTGCCAGAGCTGAATACATAAGTGTTTACCGGGTAGGAAGAATAAATCATGGTACCCTGTGCTGTGATTTCAGGTTTGAGACGGCCATCCTGTACCGGTCCCTTGCTGGAAGAAGAATAGATTAAAGCATTTTGAGTGGTGTTCCCAACAACGATTACATTCTTGGCTGATTGATAACTGCCCAATACAGTTTTAAAGCCTGAAGGATAAGGACTGCAATTCAAAGCGCCACTATTACCTGCAGCAAAAACATTTTGAAGCCGGGGAAGATCCAGGGCCTGTTGATCTAAAATCCGGGAATACAAATCATACACACCATTATAATTACATTCTCCCACAATATTTCCATAAGAATTATTGGTAACTACCATACCAAAATCCTGAACATAAACAGGAGCCAAGGCAAAAATGTTGGAAAATGACTGGCTGAGAATTGTTGCTTTGGGAGCATACCCTTTAAATCGTTCCTTAATAATTCCGGCTCCGGCGGCTGTGCCGCTTACATGTATTCCGTGACCCCCACCGGCAATAGCAGCCCTGTTGATCACTCTTCCGGCAAGGTCCATATGACGCAAGGGATCACTGTCATCGCCTATACCAATGACTACATTTTCACCACGGAGACTTCGGCCTCCCGGTAATGATGAGCTTAATACATTAGCTCTTGAATTCGTAACACTTTGGTGATTTAATAATTGGTCTTCATGCGGCGCCGGTTGAACGTATTCAATGAATGGCAGCGCAGCTAATTCTGAAATTCGTTGTTGTGAAATTCTCAGTGACAGTATTCTATAATTTTTATACGTTAAAGAGCTGATATCAAAATTTCTGTTTCTTAATTCCGACACAACTTCATCATACCGAAAAGACCTGGGAAAACTGACCCATACATCAACGGTGCCAATCGTTTTAACAGCCCATGCAGGTAAAATCCCCTTAGCAAGATCGGGCTGCATTTTTTGTTGAGGCGTAAGTTCAATAATGGCTCTTGCTTTTGACTGCAATAAAACTGCCGTATTTAAAGCTCCCGTAATTGTTACAGTAAAAGCATTATTCGGAACATAGTCGAGCAATTCTATACCGGATTGACTTAATTGTCTCCGTTTCTCATCTGTAGGTAACGTTTCAAACTGAATGATGGCAAAAGACTTTTGCCGGATCCGGGATGCAATCCGGTTTATTGAATCAATATTTTCAACAGTAATATTTTCAGGAGGAACAAAAGCCCCGCTGTTAAGTAATAATGAATAAGGCTCCTTCTGCTGTGCACCGGTAGTAATGCAAATTAGTGATAGTACAGCTATCAAGGGAATTGGATTCAACCTCATAATTGCAATTGTTTATTAAAAATAATGTTATTCAGTCAAATCCGGAAGCTGGAATATAAAAGATCTTTTTATGAGTAAGGAACAATACTGACTGAAGTGCACTTCAGCATCTTCAATTTATTTTCAATAATAAAAACAGTACCTACCGGGTTATCCCTTCCAGGGCAAAAAGAAAAGCATAATTAAGTGCTATGTCTTTCAGGTAATCAAATCTGCCACTGGCGCCACCATGCCCAAAATCCATATTGGTATGTAAAAGCAAAATATTTTTACCTGTTTTCATTTCTCTGAGCTTAGCTACCCATTTGGCAGGTTCAAAATATTGCACCTGGCTATCATGGAGACCGGTAGTAACTAATAAATTTGGATAGGCCTTTTTCTCTACATTCTCATAAGGAGAATAGCTCTTCATGTATTCATAAGCATCTTTATTTTTCGGATTTCCCCATTCATCAAATTCATTTGTGGTAAGTGGAATACTTTCATCCAGCATTGTATTCACCACATCCACAAAAGGTACCTGGGCAATTACACCATGCCATAAATCAGGAGCCATATTTACAACAGCACCCATCAACAAACCACCTGCACTTCCACCCTGAGCATATAAATGTTCTCTACTAGTGTACTTATCACTCACCAGGTATTCGCCGCATGCAATGAAATCCGAAAATGTATTTTTCTTTTTAAACATTTTACCGTCTTCATACCATAGCCTGCCTAACTCCTGCCCTCCCCGGATATGTGCAATTGCATAGGCAAAGCCCCGGTTCAGCAAACTGATCCTGGAACTGTTAAAACTGGCATCCATACTGGCGCCATAACTTCCATACCCATATAAAAGCAGAGGCGAACTTCCATCCTTTTTAAACCCTTTCTTATAAACAATGGACATAGGAATTTTCACTCCGTCTTTGGATGTCACAGTAACCCGTTCGGTGACATAATCTGCAGGATTATATCCACCCACCACCTCCTGCTGCTTCATTAATTTTTTTTCTTTGGTACCCATGTTATAATCATATACCGATACCGGTGTAGTCAATGAAGTATAAACATATCTTACAACAGCCGAGTTGTACTCAGGATTCCCATTTGAAAAAGCAGTATATGCGGCCTCACCAAAATCAATATAATAATCAGAGTTATCTTTTAAACTCCTGACCCGGAGTTGTATCAGGCCATCTTTTCGTTCGTTAATAACAATAAAATCTTTAAATTCATCAACTCCCTCCACCAATACATCCGGCCTGTGCGGAATAACTTCTTTCCAGTTTTCGAATTCGGTTTTCTCCAGGGGACATTCCATTAATTTGAAATTCTTTGCATCTTTATTGGTTCTTATTAGAAACCGGTCGGCAAGCGGAATTATATCATACAATACTTCTTTCATCCTGGGTTGAAATATTCTGAATGCAGCAGCCGGCTCCGCCGCTTTAATATAAAAGGTTTCAGAAGAAAGTGTACCCCCGGAATAAATAAATATATATTGCTTGTTTTTACTTTTTCCAACACCGATATAGTTTGTCTTGTCTTTTTCTTCATATACGGTAACATCTTTTGAGGCATCACTGCCCAGGGTGTGGCGTTTGATTTTTTCACTTAGCAGCGTAACGGGGTTATTGCTGGTGTAAAAGAAAGTTTTATTATCGCCGGCCCATGTCGGATCTGCACCGGTTCCTTTAATCGCATCCGGTAATATTTCTCCGGTTTCAAGATTCTTTACATAAATCGTGTATTGCCTCCTGCTAACATTATCTACACCAAAAGCAAGCAACTTATTATCATCACTAACTGCAAATCCTCTTGCAGAGTAATAAGGATGACCTTCTGCCATCTTATCTATATCCAATAAAATTTCTTCAGGAGCCTCCAGGCTTCCTTTCTTCCGGCAATACTTAAAATACTGCTTGCCATCTTCTGTCCGGGAGTAATAGTAATACCCGTTTTGAAATACCGGCACATCTTCATCTTTTTCTTTTATCCTGGCTTTCATTTCAGTAAACAAATCACCCTGGAACTGTTTTGTACCGCTCATCATCGTATCCAGGTAAGCGTTTTCAGCAGTTAAATACTCTACAACTTTGGTACTATCGGGTCCTTTACCAAAATAATCATACATCCAGTAATAATTATCTAAAACACTATCTCCATGAATAGTGCGCCAGTGAGCTTTCTTTTCTGCAACAGGGGCAGATACGTCAGGCCATTTATACATTTCTTTTTTAGTCTCGCTATTTTTTAGGTTACAGGCAATGAAAACAGTTAATGTAAATACAATTAAAAACTTATTCATTATGCAAAAGTTTTAAGTCTTAAAAGTACTTATAAAACTTAATAAATGTATTCATATTTCAAATACAGCCTGGTTTAATAAATAAAAAATTCATACTGACAGGGACAATTTCTTTAGACAATAAAGTTTTTTGAATAACTTTTCTGTGATCGGAATTTGAAAGTCATTCATGCCGGATTCCTATTATCCCCAAAACAAAATTGATGCATCCGGTTCAGGAATTGATACATTTCCTTCATTGAATGTACCGGCTCAGCTATCAGGATAAACAATTTGCCCACCTGCTTTAGCCGGGCCCTATTTGTTACAGTTTGGATAAAAGAGAGAATATTTCTGAAAGCTGGAGATTCAAAATATGGTGAATCGTTTTTATTAATGAAATAGCATCTCAATGTATTATTTTTCAAACTCATTTTTTCAAAACCCAGGTCCACTGCAAGTTTTCTGCATTGAACAGTTATGAATAAATCCTCCACCTGATGTGGAACAGGACCAAAGCGATCCGCTAATTCTCCCTTCATCATTTCCAGCTCTTCTTCAGTTTCGCAATTATCCATCCGGGTGTATAAAGACAATCGTTCCGTAATATTTTCCACATATTCATCAGGAATTAAAATCTCCAGATCGGTATCAATGGTGCAATCCTGGACATAATCATCCTGCTTTACAATTTCTTCTTTAAACAATTCTTTAAATTCAGTTCGCTTTAGTTCACGAATGGCTTCATCCAAAATTTTCTGGTAGGTTTCAAAGCCGATTTCTGAAATGAATCCGCTCTGTTCTCCTCCTAAAATATCTCCTGCACCACGGATATCCAAATCTCTCATTGCTATCTGGAAGCCACTGCCCAGCTCACTATGCTGTTCTAAAGTTTGCAATCTTTTCCGGGAATCAGGAGGCAACGTACTCATTGGCGGTGCCAGCAAATAACAAAATGCTTTTTTATTACTGCGTCCTACTCTGCCACGAAGCTGATGCAGATCACTTAATCCGAATTGATGAGCATTATTGACAATAATGGTATTTACATTAGGAATATCCACACCGCTTTCTACAATATTGGTGCAGACTAACACATCATACTTTTTATCAATGAAATCAAGAATTCTTTTTTCAAGATCATTCCCTTCCATTTGACCATGAGCATACCCAATACTGAGATCCGGACATAACCCCTGCAGTATAGATGCCATCTCTGCCAAACCCTGTATCCGGTTAAAAATAAAAAACACCTGCCCGCCTCTTTCCGTTTCAAAATAGATAGCATCACGAATCAGGTCTTCATTATAAACCATTACTTCTGTTTGTATCGGTTGACGGTTCGGCGGCGGCGTATTGATAATACTCAGGTCCCTGGCTCCCATCAATGAAAACTGAAGTGTCCGGGGTATCGGAGTTGCTGTCAGCGTTAAACAATCAACTGTGGTGCGAAGTGTTTTAATTTTTTCTTTATGTCCCACTCCGAATTTCTGTTCTTCATCCACCACCAGCAAACCGAGATCTTTGAACTTTACATCTTTGCCTAACAATGCATGTGTTCCGATAATAATTTCAATTTTTCCTTCTTCTAATTTTTTCAGGGTTACCTTTTTTTCTTTTGTGGATTTAAAGCGATTGACATAATCCACCGTGACAGGGAAATCCTTTAATCTTTCACTAAAGGTTTTATAATGTTGAAAAGCTAAAATTGTTGTGGGCACTAATATGGCAGCCTGCTTGCCATCCACACAGGTTTTGAAAGCAGCACGAATAGCTATTTCTGTTTTTCCGAATCCCACATCACCGCAGATTAAACGATCCATTGGCGAAGATGATTCCATATCTTTTTTTACATCAGCAGCTGCTTTTCCCTGGTCCGGCGTGTCTTCATAAATAAATGAAGCTTCCAATTCTGTTTGTAAATAATTATCGGGTGTATGTGTAAATCCCTGTTGTGCTTTTCTTTTCGCATACAATTTTATTAAATCAAAAGCAATCTCTTTTACTTTCGATTTTGTTTTTTCTTTCAGCCGGCTCCAGGCATCGCTGCCCAGTTTATTGATCTTCGGAACACTTCCCTCCTTGCCTGTGTATTTAGCAATTTTGTGAAGTGAATTAATATTGACATACAAAATATCACTGTCCTTATAAATTATTCTTACCACTTCCTGCAATTTTCCATTGGCTTCTAATTTTTGCAGCCCGCTGAAAATTCCTACTCCATGATCTATATGCGACACAAAATCTCCCGGTTGTAATTCCCGAAGCGTCTTAAGTGTAAGGGCTTTATTTTTATTATAGGCCTGGCGAACATTATACTTGTGATAGCGTTGAAAAATCTGATGGTCGGTATAACAAACAATTTTTAAATCTTCATCAATAAACCCTTCATGAATGGCCGTAGCTATCGGTGTAAATTGGATCTCCTCCTTTAGTTCATTGAAAATACTATAGATTCTTTCTAACTGTTTTGGATTGCCGGCAAATAAATACAATTGAAATCCTTTTTTCTCCCAGTCTTTTAAATCTTTGATCAGTAAATCAAATTTCCGGTTGAAAGCAGGTTGTTCTTTTGTATTGAATTCAATTTCAAAAGAACTAAGAGAAGAGCGATAGCCAAATTCCACTACATGCCTGTTTTGCATTTGCTCCCTCAACTCTTCAGCAGTCACAAAATCATTTTCAGAAATATTTTTTCTTTCAAGGCGATCTTCAGTATTGCCCCCATCATTTTCATCTTTGTTTGCAGTTTTCAAAAAAGATTTCAATTCTTCTGTCGCTTCTCTTATTTTTTCATGGCACCAATCCACATCCTGCATCCATAGGATTGTATTTTCGGGTAAAAATTTCAACAAAGAAATTTTTTCAGAACTATCAAACTGCGATTCTATATTGGGAATAATGCTTACCTGCAATAACTTTCTTTCACTGAGCTGAGTTTCGGGATCAATTATGCGAATGGAATCCACTTCATTTCCGAAAAGTTCAATACGATAAGGTTTATCATTCCCAAAAGAGTAAATATCCAGGATACCTCCACGTATGGCGAATTGCCCCGGTTCATACACAAAGTCCGACCGTTCAAAACCATAATCAGACAATTGCAATAATAATTTTCCGGCATCAAGCTGGTCTGCTGTTTTTATATAAATAATTCTGGAAGAAAGCTTATCCGCAACGGTTACCTTTTCATGAAGAGCTTCGGGATAGGTAACAAATATTTTTTTGTTCCCGCCTGAAGCCATCCTGGACAGCGCTTCTGTTCTCAACATGACATGAGAAGAATTCAACTGCCTGAAATTCTTATTTGTCCGGGTTGAAGAAGGAAAATAAAATATGTCCAATGCACCCGTAAGATTTTCGAGGGTATTATGAAAATAAGCCGCTTCCTCTGCATCATTTAATACGATAAGATGATTGAGCTGACTGCAGGAGGAATGAAGGAATGTGGACGCCACAACAAACTCGGAAGCGCTGCCTCTCAGGTTTTTAAGAAAAATTTTTTGTGGTTGGGAAAAAGAAAGCCTGTCCGCCAATTGAAAAAGGCGGGGGGTATTTTGATACTGTTCCAGCAAAACATTCGCACCCATGTGAACTGCAAAGATAAAAAAATGATAAAACCACCGGCTGACTTCAGCATAAATAATATGAAAATGATTAAATTGCTATTTAATTTCAACTTATTCAAATCAACATGTTGAAGTCCCGTTTACTCCTATTAATAAGCTTTATAATGCTGGCTATTGCAGCCTATTTTATTACATATAAAGCAAAGAAAGAAACTGTAAAAATCAAGACCTTTTCATTTTCAAGAAGTGAAGGTCAGAAAGCCCGGTTTTCTGAAATGAGAGT
The DNA here is from genome assembly GCA_018267515.1 of Bacteroidota bacterium. Lineage (GTDB taxonomy): Bacteria > Bacteroidota > Bacteroidia > Chitinophagales > Chitinophagaceae > UTBCD1. The sequence continues at coordinate 10,432 of JAFDYJ010000060.1, forward strand.
CCGCTATGAATTCGATATGATAAAAAATCCGCAGACCGGAAAAATTCCCACTAATATATTTGAAACTGAATTCTCCTTTGCCAGGAACATTCCTGAAAGAAATTTAGTAGAGGGTGGATCTGCAAGGCTTGAAAATCTAAATACTTTTTACCCTGCCGGGCCCAATAACCAGGGTGGACGCACCCGGGCAGTGGCCTATGATATTCGCTATAACGGAACATCCAACAGGGTGATTCTTGCCGGCGGTGTCAGTGGCGGAATCATGCGGAGCAATGATGGTGGTATCACCTGGACAAGAGTCTCTCCCCAAAATGAAATTCATAATGTTACTTGTATAGTTCAGGATCCAAGAGCCGGAAACCAGGATACCTGGTATATTGGTGGAGGTGAACCCTATGGAAATTCAGCCTCCGAGCTGGATGCCATTTATCTTGGATTTGGAATTTATAAATCAACAGATAATGGACTTACCTGGACAAAACTGCCTTTAAACAATTTAACAGACTGGGATGGCTCTTCATTGGGCTCCGGAACTTTGGAGGGCTTTGACAATCCCTTTGATTTCGTACACAAAATTGTTATCAATCCTGTTAACGGTTATGTATATGCCGCCGTTCACCGCCGGCTGATCAGAAGCTCTAATGGAGGGAATACTTTTCAAACCGTATTTGGAAGTAGCGTTCCAACTACCGCAGAAGGTGGTCAGATGGATGTAGAAATATCAAATTCAGGAAAAATTATTTTGGCAGTAAACGGAAGCAATCCGGATTTAACTTTAAGAGGAGTCTGGATTTCAACAACAGGGAATTTTGGAAGCTGGACCCGGATTGCGGGAGGCTCAACATTAGGAGTAGATTCGGTAGCAAATTGGAGAGCTAATTCTTATACTAACTATGCAGGTTCAACAACCGCCATTTCAAAAAGAATTGTAATGGCGATGGCTCCTTCTAATCAAAACGTTGTTTACATATTATATGAAAACGGGAAGAGCAACACAGCGCCGGATAATGCTCCTGAAGCAGATTTATTCAAACTCAGCATGGCTAATGGATATGCCTGGACAAATTTATCAGCCAATATGCCGGACTTCAACGGATCTACAAATAATGCCGGTACGGATCCTTTTGCTATACAGGGAGGCTATGATTTGTTCGTAGGTGTAAAACCCGATGATTCCAACTTCGTATTATAGGGAGGCGCCAGCGTAGATCGTTCAACTAACTGATTTTCCAAGACTGCTAATAC
>JAFDYJ010000061.1 GCA_018267515.1 Bacteroidota bacterium
CATCATAATAATAAGCCTCTACACAAAAGCTGTAAGGCCCCTCAGGCAATTGCCCCGTCTTTAAAATTTCTGACCATACTTCATCCGGAACTCCTGAGTGATCCACATTATTTCTGTTCAAAAAAAGAAGAGAAGACACATCATTGATAATAACTTTTGTTTGATTGACACCAAGAGTAAATTTACCACCCTGGTAATTCTCACGGGTAGCAATCATCCAGTCACTTTGCAGATTAATGAGCTTGCCATATAAAACAATATCCAGAGCTCTCGGTCCTCCTACTAATGTAATAATTGCATGATTGGTAAGATTTTCATAAGCGGCATAATTGGATGAATAAGGAGGTTTTAAGACCACAGTCATAGGTCCAATTACCTGCTGGCCAATTGCCCATGCCGGCAGAATTACAATACTCAGCAGAAGTACTGTTCTTCTGAAAAAATTTCTTGCTATATAGATGAACGTTTTCATTTCTGCTTCTGTTTAAAAAGTTAATCCATAAATAAACTGTATGTTGGTCTCGTTGAAATTCTGAATAACACTGATATCCTTTGAAGTATTATCCATATAGTTTCCCAGCAACTGGAAATTGTGATGTGTACCTACCGGAACAGTGAAACCCAGCGTAGCCCTGATGGTATGCCCATTGTCTTTCCCTTTAAAACTGTTTTGCAAATAGGAAGCAGAAGCGTTCACCATCAGTTTTCTTTCAATGAATGGCGCCGAGCCTCCAAGCGTTCCACCAAAAGATCCAATATCTCCCGAACCTGTTTTAGAATTCATGTAATTCAATGAAGCATTCGCATTAATGCCCGGTAGTATCCAGGTGTGGTTATAATTTGCAGTGAAAGTGTAGGTATTCAAATCCGGCGTGTTTCCTAAGTAGCTTTGTGGTGTACTCAGGGATTGATAGGTCGCAATGAGATTCAGATTTTTCATGGTTTTCTCATTACTCCACATCCAGTAAGGCATCAGCATAAAACTGTTGTTCACCTGCTTGAACAATTCATCACCAGGTGATGTCTGTAACGGATTGTTGGTAATTCCAAAATTGCTGTAGTTGAAATTGATTCCGAACTTCTGTGAAGGAATGTAGTTGATATTGGCGCTTCCAATAAACCTTTTAGAAGTGGATGTTTTTTGTTTCTTCAAATTATCAGTCTGAAAACCGATGTTGGTGTTGATGTTGAGTTTGCCACTGTCTAATTTAAAATTATTGGCCAGGCTGAACTCCCGGATATCATTTTGAAAAAAGTAAGCACCCATGGATTGATAGCCCGGATCAATTCTTTTAAAGATCAGTTGAGCTCCCCATTTATCTTCCTGGTAGCCGAGTCTTGTTTCACCTGCAAAATAATAATCGGTACTGAGTTTGTCTTTTGCAAAAAGACTCAACACACTTTTGGGCCATGCTTTCTTCGCACCTGTAGTGTCCGGCCCATCTGTTCTATTGAGAGTGTAGGAACTGAGGCCGACATCCGTGCTCCAGGTAAACTTTTTCAAAAAGGTCACTTTTGATACAATACCGACAGAAGTATTTTCTGCAGGCTGAATGGAATCTTTCAGTTTGTCATTGAGTGAGGAAGTCTTGTCCCATCCTTTGAAATAAACCAGGTCAATAAAACTTTTATTGGTTCCATAGCCAATCTTTCCTGCCATGCCCAATCGTTTGTAAGTCGGAGTAGGTCTTATATACAGCGGGTTGGCATTCATGGTTGAGTCTATCGAGGTAGAACGCCTCAGTTGCCCATACATAAAACCGATCCTGAGTTTTCCCGGGTTCAGATCAAATCCGGCACCGAGCATTCTATGACCTGCTAATGTATAATGCGAGTAAGTGATATTACGATAGCCAAGGTGAAGGGTAGCCCATTTATATTTTGGACTTATACCAAACTGGTTGAACGGCTGATAAAACCGGTTTTCAAAATTGGACAATACAAATGAGAAGGGCAAATCTACTCCCAACACATTCAGCACAGGATTCCCGCTGATGAGCCAGCTAAATTCCTTTTGCCGTGCCGGAATGCCATTGGCTTTATAATATTCCAGTTGCAGATTGAGATTGCCATGAAAGGTTACCGGCTTCTTCAGGTTGATTTGTTCAATATCCTGGGAATGGGCAGCTGTAATACAACATAAATAAATTAAAATAAGAACTGCACAACTTTTAAAACCATTAAATACATGTCTCTTATGAATAAGAAACGTTATTCCTTCTTTCCGTCCGGAATTGATTTTAGAATAATTTGTTGTACCCGAAATTGGCAACAGATGCAATTCGTTCTCTTTCGAGGAAGAGCTAATGTAGTTTGGTCTCCCTGGCTTTTGGTAAGGCATTTGGATTAGTTGAAATGATTTTAATTTAAGGGACGGATAAAAAACTAAAACTCATTCCGTTTCAAATTTACAAATTTTGGTTTTATCCTGCAAGAATCAGAGTATTTAATTATTGCTCACAATAAAATGAATTTGGAAAATTTAAATCAGGTCATTTAATGACCAACCCTATTTACTCAATGTCAAGATTAGCTTTTTCAGCAAAGTTTAATATCTCCGGAAATTGGATTGGAAAGAACCAATTGATTCTCTTATCCTTTTTAAACCAGGTCATTTGCCTCTTGGCATATTGACGGGTATTCCGTTTCATTTTCTCCACCGCATCTGCCAAAGAGATCTTTTTGTCAAGGAATTCGAATAATTCCGAATAACCGACGGTTTGTAATGCATTCAGGTTTTTACAGTGATACAACCGTTTTACTTCATCAATTAAGCCATTATTCATCATTGCATCTACTCTCAAATTAATATTCCGGTGTAATTCCTCTTTGGGTAATTCCAATCCAATCCGGACAATTTTAAAATCTCTTTTTACGGTTTCTGTATTTCTGAAAGACAAAATGGATTGGCCGGTGGACTCCACAACTTCCAATGCCCGAAGTAGCCGCTGCGGATTTTTTATTTCACCCTTCTTATAAAATTCCGGATCTTTTCTGCTGATCTCCTGTTGCACCCATTCCAAGCCTTTCATTTCATATTGCAGATTTATTTTCTCCCTGAGTTGCGGGTCAACAGCCGGTATATCATGAAGCCCTTCACAAAATGCTTTTATATAAAGGCCGGTACCTCCCACCATTATTGCAATTGAATTTGTCTTAAAAATCTTTTCTGCTTTTTCCAACGCATATTGCTCGAATAAGGCGGCATTCATCTCATCCTTTATGGAATGGGATGCAATAAAATAATGTTTAACCGTTTTGAGTTCCTCTTCGGATGGTCTTGCCACACCGATATTTAATTCTCTAAAACATTGCCGGCTGTCTGCGGAGATAATCTCTGTGTTGAAATGTTTTGCTAATCCAATGGCTGCTGAAGTTTTTCCTGCTGCGGTAGGTCCAACGATGACCAACACTATCTTTTTCGGGAATGACATCATGGATCATCTAATAGGCATCAACATAAATATAGAAGTGAATGTAATTTTAATCAGATTACTTCGCCTTCATCATCAACGGTTTCATCATCTGAAAATCCGGCATCATCGGCTTCTCCTTCTTCGCCAAATCCTTCCGTTCCTTTGCTGAGATCATATTTCTCTTCTACATCAGCAAATTTTTCTCCCAAAAGACCTTTAGCACCGTATTGACTGGGTGGAATTCCCTCGGTGCGTACAATAGCCGGATAGGCAAGATTCGAGCTTATTTCTTTTGAAACATTGATTAATTCAACAAGAAAAGACCAATTTTTATTAAAATCATAGAGATAAATGAATCGCTGGTTAGGATCCTTGATTTCGGAGCCAATACTTGTTTCCGACATAATCAATGGAGGGACCTTGTAATCTTTTTCATATTGTTCCAGGCTGATTTCCCTGCCCCGTTGCCAATGATCATTGCTACGAAAAAAAGTTGCTTTATGTTTCGTATCAAAATTGTAAGATTTAAGGATCATAAGATGCAGATCCAGGAAAGTTTGTGTGTGCGGAATCACGATATCCCGGTACACACTTTCATCTTCTTCAAAATAGATCCTGAACTTTAATATTGCCATAAAGCGAATTTACAATTTATTGCCTGAGTGACAAGATCCCGGAGTCATGAATTTGTCTTTGCCGGATGCAATCCCATTTCTTTTGCTTTTCTTATCATGAAATCGTATGCCGCTTCATAGGTATTCTCAATATCCCCATCGAGCATCGCTTCTTTAATAGCATTTTTCAGATCGCCAACCGGCCTGGAAGGTGGCAGTGCAAATATCTCCATGATTTTTTCACCGGTGATAGGCGGTTGCCAGTTACGAATATGATCCTTCTCTTCCACTTCCCTGCATCGTTGCCGTACCAATGTGAAATTATCCAGGTACTTTTTAACTTTATATTTATTTTTTGAGGTTATATCAGCCTCACATAAGAGCATCAGGGATTCAAAATCCTCACCGGCATCAAATAACAACCGGCGAATAGCAGAATCAGTTATGTTTTCTTTAGTCAGGCTGATAGGTCGCAGGTGCAACTCAACCAACTTCCTGACAACGTGCATTTTTTCATTCATCGGCAATTTTAATTTTGAGAAAATCTTAGGTACCATTCTGCCTCCAATCACTTCATGACCATGAAAGGTCCAGCCATGTCCTTCTTCAAATCTTTTTGTAGCCGGTTTTGCAATATCATGCAATAACGCAGCCCAGCGAAGCCAGAGATCACCTGATTTCATAGAGAGATTATCGAGCACTTGTAAGGTATGATGAAAATTATCTTTATGCCCATGCCCGTCTTTATATTCTGCTCCGGCAAGGTCAACCAGTTGCGGAAATATAATATGCAATAAACCACTATCGAATAATAATGAAAAGCCTGTTGATGGTACCGGGCTCAGCAAAATCTTATTGAGTTCGTCAGTAATACGCTCCTGAGAGACAATGCTGATCCGATAAGCATTGTCCCGGATTGCTTCAAAAGTTTTTTCCTCAACTGTAAATCCTAATTGAGCAGCAAAGCGTATTGCTCTCATCATTCGCAAAGGATCATCACTGAATGTTATTAAGGGATCTGTGGGTGTCCGGATAATTTTATTGTTCAGATCTTCAATTCCATTAAAAGGATCTGACAATTTTCCATAATCTTTTTCATTTAAGCTTATAGCAAGGGCATTAATAGTAAAGTCGCGGCGATTCTGATCATCTTCAAGTGTTCCGGGTATTACATCCGGCTTCCGGGAATGATAGCGATAACTTTCTTTCCGGGCACCGACAAACTCAATATCCAGGTCGTCCACTTTAATATGAGCCGTTCCAAAATTTTTGAAATAACTTACATGAGGGACCGGGTTGAAGCGTTTTGCTGCTGCCTGAGCTAACGCTATACCATCTCCCACACATACAATATCTGCATCTTTGGTTTGCCTGTTTATAATTTTATCTCTTACAAAACCTCCGATCAGGAAACAGGGTATTTTCAGATCTGCAGCTGTATGGGCAATTTTCTTAAAAATGAACAACTCTTTTTCTGAACAGGAAATATCCATACACGCAAAAATAGGAAAGGAAGACGGATGCAAAATTTCATTTTGCTTCCGGTAATGTATTTAACAATTGTGAAATCTCTATCGAAAGAGCACATTTAAAATGCCCGAGAGGACAGGCTTTCCTCCCATGAAGCCCACAGGGGCGGCATTCAAGATTTTCACCGGTTTCAACAATGAACTTTTTATCCGACAAAGGGCCATAACCAAATGAAAGTACAGTGGAGCAATAGATGGCAGTCACAGGAGCATTTACTGCCGAAGCAAAATGCATCGGGGCAGAATCATTCACATAATTCATTGCTGCATCCTTCATGAGTGCAGCTGATTGAAGAAAGCTGAGCTGACCACAAAGATTTACAACTGAAGTATGTGTACTTGTGTTTTTTATTTCATCAGCAAGTATTGAATCATTAGGCGCTCCTAACAGGTAAATAGTATAAGACGCCGGTACTTTGTCCAGGAATTCAATCCATTTCTGCTTCGGGAAGCGTTTGGTAAACCAGACTGAGGCCGGTGAAACGGTTATGTACTGTGTCGTTTTAAATCTTTTTACAACCAACTCATCGCTTGCAGAAGGATATAGTCCCGGTTTTACTGAAACAACATCTGTAAAATCCTTTATTAATTCATTATTCCGGTCCACTTCATGAATGATGTTTTCCTTTGTCCCAATCTTATGTTTTACTTTTTTTGAAAAGAAAGAACTCCAGGGATTTTTATCAAACCCGATTGATTGTTTTGCACCTGAAAATGCAGTTAAAAACCCGGTTGCTGCAAACCGTTGGACATTGATCACTTTATCATACTTTGATTTTCGAATTCGCCGGAGAAGTTTTATAAGATTTCTGTATTTATTTTTCTTTTTGTCCCAAACCAATGTTTCGTGTAAATAAGGGTGCTCACTGAGCAAACTCTCATTTCCTTTCCTTACAAGGAAATCAATTTTTGCTTCCGGATAATATTGATGCAGTTTTTCAATCAATGCTGTAGATAAAACCACATCACCAATGAATGCTGTTTGTATAATCAGGAATTTCTGCATTTTACTTCTTAAGTACGAAGGACAATGACCTGTCCGTTATCCCATTTAATAACAGATGAAGGCTGAACTTCATGTTCGTCATCCTGCCTGTAAGTTACAATATAGTCCACCTTGTTTTTGATAAACGGGCTAACCTGATTAAAATAAACCGGTGATGATAAACCTGATATATTTGCTGAAGTGGAAACAATAGGTTTTCCCAGGGATCGTATCAATTGTTTGCAAAATTCATCTTTACAAATCCGGATAGCAACAGTGCCATCCTTCCCGATTAGATTTGAAGCCAGGTTTTTCGCATGATGATATATGACGGTAGTAGGCTTTTCTGTTTTTTTCAAATATGCAAATATTTCAGGATCAGGATTATTTACGTACTGAGATATTTCAGACTCATCCGATACCAAAACGATCATTGATTTTTCTGCAGGCCGTTCTTTTATTTTAAACACTTTTCTTACGGCAGCTTCATTTGTTGCATCGCAGCCTATTCCCCAAATCGTGTCGGTGGGATACAAGATCGTACCTCCTTCTTTTAATATTCGGTCACCCTGGATCAGATTATAAGTAAAACTATTCATCAGTTATTGCAGGATTTTAAAATGCAAATCCGTTCTAACATTTAAAGGAATGAAAAATAATTTGGCCCGGCAGGTATTTTATCTGAGCACAAAACTTTCCAGGAATTTGGTATTAAAATTACCGGAGCGGAATCGTTCATCTTTCATTAATTGCAAATGAAATGGAATTGTTGTTTTGATACCTTCAATTACATATTCACTCAGTGCCCGGTACATGGTAGCTATAGCTTCTTCACGGGTTTGCGCCATTGTAATAAGCTTGCCGATCATGGAATCATAATAGGGCGGAATCACATAACCTTCATATGCATGACTATCTACACGGACACCATGTCCGCCCGGCTGATGATAGGTAGTGATTCTTCCCGGCGAAGGACGGAAATCATTATAAGGATCCTCTGCGTTTATACGGCATTCGATGGCACACATCTCAGGTTCATAATCTCTGCCGGAAATCCGTTCTCCCATTGCAATTTTGATTTGTTCTTTAATAAGATCAAAATTGATGACTTCTTCAGTCACGCAATGTTCTACCTGGATACGGGTGTTCATCTCCATGAAATAGAAATTACGGTTTTTGTCAACAAGAAACTCTACGGTGCCAACGCTTTCATAATTAATAGCCGCCGCAGCCTTCTTTGCAGCTTCTCCCATTTTATATCTTAGTTCGGAAGTCATGAAACAGGATGGTGACTCTTCCACTAGTTTCTGGTGACGTCGTTGTATGGAACAATCTCTTTCGCTCAGGTGACAGACATTCCCATACTGATCTCCTGCAATTTGTATTTCGATATGACGGGGTTCTTCAACATATTTTTCCATGTAAATGCCATCGTTACTGAAAGCGGCCCCGGCTTCTGCCTTTGCAGTAGTGTATGCTCTTTCCATTTCGCTTTCATCCCACACGATACGCATCCCCTTTCCGCCACCACCTGCAGTTGCTTTCAGGATTATGGGATATCCCATTCCTTTGGCTATTCCAATTGCTTCATCCAGGCTTTGCAACAAGCCTTCGCCCCCGGGCACTACAGGAACACCGGCTTTAATCATAGTTTCTTTGGCGGTAATCTTATCACCCATTCCACTGATCATTTCGGGAGTTGGGCCTATAAATTTCAGTCCATTGTCACCACATATCTGGGCAAACTTTGCATTTTCAGCAAGGAAACCATAACCGGGATGTATTGCATCAGCATTGGTTATTTCTGCGGCTGCCATCAGGTGTGCGACATTGAGATATGAATCATAGCTCTGTGGTTTGCCTATACAAACAGCTTCATCAGCAAATTTTACATGCAGGCTATCCCGGTCTGCCGTAGAATATACAGCTACCGTTTTAATTCCCATTTCCCTGCAAGTGCGAATAACACGGAGAGCAATTTCTCCACGATTAGCTATAAGTATTTTATTGAACACGGATGATAATTAAAAATTGATAATTAAAAATTTGTCAACCCAATATTTTATCTTATGGCTTTTGACTTTAAAATTTTTACGTTGAGTTCTAATCAGGAAGGTTCAACAAGAAACAAAGGCTGATCATATTCTACCGGAGAAGCATCTTCCACCAGAACTTTGACAATCTTTCCTTTTACCTCACTTTCTATTTCATTAAAAAGTTTCATGGCTTCAATAATGCAAACCACAGTTCCGGGGGCTACTTCGCCACCCACTTCAATAAAATTTGGTTTATCCGGTGATGCTTTCCGGTAAAAGGTACCAATCATCGGGCTTTTTATAGTTAAGAGATTTGCATCAGAAGTTTCAGCGACAACAGTTTTATTTTTCTCTGCTGCAGGTACTGAAACCGTTGATGGTTGAGTTGCAGGATGAACGGGAGCCGTGTATACGGGCTGCGGATTCATAGCCGGATTTACTACCTGGGTAATTTTCTCTTCTTTCTGTTTTATGGTTACTTTGAAGTCTTTCTGCTCAATTGTTAATTCACCAATATTTGATTTGTTGACCATCTTGATCAACTCCTGAATTTGTTTAAAATCCATATTTTTCAATTTCGTGAGAGTTTTGGTTTCATACAAAGGGGCGCTAAAGATAACAAAATCGAATTGAGCATTCCTAAGAAATAGTCAATTTTGGTCAAAAATAGACCGAAATCAGGCAAAATTTCATAAAAACAAGGTGGATTTGAGCAAATTTGGCCCAAAATCAGAAAGTTTATTCTTTCACTCTTTCAACATATTCTCCGGTTTTAGTATTCAGCCGGATTAATTCACCTTCATTCACAAAAAGCGGTACGTTCGCTGTAGCTCCTGTTTCTAAAGTAGCCGGTTTTAAAGTACGGGTAGCGGTGTCACCTCGTAAACCGGGTTCACAATAAGTTACTTTTAAAACGATTTTATCTGGTAGTTCAGCTCCTAAAACCTGGTCATTGTCAGTATTCACAAGTACAGAAACTTCATGCCCTTCTTTAAGATATTGAGGAGCATCAATTGCAGATTCCTGAAGTGTAATTTGTTCAAATGTCTGGTTATCCATAAAGCTATAACCGGTATCATCTTTATACAAAAACTGGTAAGTACGGCGTTCTACCCTGACCGGGTTGATCGTATCACCGCTATTCCACACTTTTTCCATTGAACGATTATTGTCCAGCCCCTTTAGTTTTGCCCAAACTTTTGCTGCTGCCCGTGCAGTTTTGTTTTCGCCAAACTCCACTACGGTGTAAAGACTTCCATCCATGCTCAAAATCATACCCCGGCTGATATCTGAAGTTGTTGCCATATTATCAAATCAATTTTAGTTTATAAAAATAAGGCGGCAAAGATAATACAGCCATGCCTCATGGCAAAGAGAAATAGATAAGTTATGCTTTCCCGGAAATTCAATAATTCTGTCATAATGTTAAAACGTTATTAGTACCAATGGCATAAGAAAGAATAGGATTACTTTTGAAGTGCATGAAAAAATATCTTTTATTTTCAATTTTGATGATGGTGTCTGTACTGGTTGTGGCACAATCGGATTCCACACAATTGCCGGCGTATAAAAGGTTCCCCACTTTACCACCTGTAAAACTATTACTGGCAGACAGCATAAGTCATTTCGGTAAAGAAAATTTCAACAAGAAAAGCCCGGTATTAATTATCATTTTCAATCCCGACTGCGAGCATTGCCAGAAAGAAACAGAAGAGCTGCTGGACAGCATGAATCACTTTAAGAATATCCAGATTGTCATGGCAACGATGATGCCCTTTGACAAAATGAATGAGTTTATTAAAAAATATAAATTAGACAACTTTAAAAATATTGTTGTTGGGCAAGACAACCAGTATTTTCTCCCGGTATTTTATATGGTAAGCAATCTTCCATACCTGGCTCTTTATAATAAAATGGGTGAACTGATTACAACCTATGAAGGAGCTGTTCCGATTCACACTGTCATTAATAAATTCAACGAATAGCCTGAATCTCCGTATCGGGATAAGATTATCTTTCGATTGATTTGTCTTTGTGAAATATAGTATCAGTGACTATCAGTTCATATCTTTGCCAATAAATTATTCTTTCACTCTTAAAATTTTTCTTCATAATGAAAATCACAGTAGTAGGTGCAGGCGCAGTTGGGGCAACTGTAGCCGATAATATTGCACGAAAAGAATTATGTACAGACTTGGTTTTGCTTGACATTAAAGAAGGCCTTACCGAAGGGAAATCGCAGGACATGATGCAAACGGCAGCCTTGCTGGGCTTCGATGCAAGGATAACAGGGTCAACAAACGATTATTCAAAAACCGCAGGAAGTAAAGTTGTTGTGATTACTTCAGGTATTCCCCGTAAACCGGGAATGACAAGAGAAGAACTCATTGGTACTAATGCAGGAATCGTGAAAGGCGTTTGCGAAAACATTTTAAAATATTCACCGGATGCGATCATCGTAGTAATCAGCAACCCGATGGACACAATGACTTACCTGTCTTTAAACTCTACAGGTCTTCCCAAAAACAGGATAATCGGCATGGGCGGCCTACTGGATAGTTCCAGGTTTAAATACCAATTGAGCCTTCGATTAAATTGTAACCCTACTGACCTGAATGCAATTGTTGTTGGCGGCCACGGGGATACTACAATGATTCCATTAATACGCCTGGCGACATGGAACAGTGTTCCTGTTACTAAATTCCTGACTGCTGAACAGCAACAACAAATTGTGAATGATACAATGGTGGGAGGAGCAACACTTACAAAACTTATCGGCACTTCAGCCTGGTATGCTCCGGGTGCAGCGGGTGCTACATTGGTTGAAGCAATTGTCAGGGATGAAAAGAAATTGATCTCATGCTGCGTCGCTTTAGACGGAGAATACGGACAAAAAGATATTTGTATGGGAGTTCCCGTTGTAATCGGGAAAAACGGATGGGAAAAGATTGTTGACTTTGGCTTGAATGAAGAAGAACAGGCAGCATTCAATAAAAGCGCCGATGCCGTTAGAAATATGAATAATGTGTTGAAGACTTTGTAATTTATTTTTCCCTATGTATTTAGGAAAACCTTCCGGCTGGAAGGTTTTTTTGTGAAATAAGAAAAATAAATGCGAGCATTAAATAATTTATATCAAAATCCGTTTCCTTTTCCAAGCCGAGTCTCACCACCGAGCCTTGTGTGTAGTGTGGACTTGGCGTCATTGATAAAAAGGATTTCGTTAATCTCATTTATGCCGGCGAGTGCCACATATCCACCCACAAAGCTATTCAACACTCCCCAATGAAATATAAAAGAACTCCGGGCAGAGAAGAAACTTCAAGCCAAAAGGCTAACAAAAAATCTCTCCTCCCTGCTTCTTGTTTTCATGACCAATTTATTTCATAATCCTATAACAAACCCTATTCAATTTCCCTGCAAAATCAAAAGGAGTGGTGGCTGCTGTAATGTTTTTAATTTCGGAAGCCCGAATACTTTCTTTGTTCAAAATGAATTTTCTTTTGTTGGTACTGAAAAATAATATCCCATCCTTTTTTATGGAACGCAAACAAAGATTGATAAGTTCTACATGATCCTCCTGAATATCCAGGAAATCGTCCATCTTTTTACTGTTGCTAAATGTTGGAGGATCCATTACAACGAGATCAAAATGATTGCTATCAGCCTGCTCCAGGTACTTTTTTACATCCGATCTTACAAACTGAAATTTTCCGGGATCAATGAATGAATTTAACTGCATATTACGTTTAGCCCAATTCAAATAAGTATTGGAAAGATCAACAGATACTACCTCCCCAGCTCCGCCTGAAGCAGCATATACTGAAAATGATCCGGTATATGCAAAAAGATTCAGAACATTTTTATTTTTACTTTCATTCATAACCATCTGCCGGGTGATGCGATGATCCAAAAACAAACCCGTATCAAGATAGTCGCTGAGATTGACAATAAATTTTAATCCGTTTTCTTCAACAGTAAATTCATGAAGTTCTGTTCCCGTTTTCTGGTACTGCCCCAGCCTTCCGGCTTTTCTTTGGCGCAGCTTAAAAAATATTTTATCGTTTGAAACCTGTAAAACTTCTGAAATGAGCATACTCGTTTTTTCCAGCCAAAGCTCATGTTCTAAATCATTCATTCCATGCCGCCTCAAGTATTCGGCAACATATAAATGATCGCCATAAAATTCAATACAAAAGGGAAATTCAGGAAGATCATGGTCATAAACCCGGTAGCAACTGACGGACAATCGTTTTGCCTGTCTGCTCAAGTGCCGGTAAACTTTCAAAAGCCGGTTGCGAAACATGATAAATTTTTCTTCCTGCACTTTTAACTATTAAAAGGTTTTACGAAATTCGTAGTCCTCATTTTATTTTATGTATGCCATTGTTGACATTGAAACTACCGGAGGCTATGCAGCCGCACATGGCATTACTGAAATTTCCATATTGGTTTTTGACGGCAACAAAATAGTGGAAAAATTTGAATCGCTGGTAAATCCCTGCCAGCCGATTCCAAGGTATATAGAAGCTTTCACGGGGATCAATGATGAAATGGTAGCCGGAGCCCCTACGTTTGAAGAAATTTCTGAACAAGTTTACCGGGTTCTCCAGGATAAAATTTTTGTAGCACATAATGTAAACTTTGACTACTCTTTCATTAAGGCAGGCTTACAAGCTGCCGGGTACACTTTTAACACTTCAAAACTTTGTACAGTCCGGCTCAGCAGAAAGATTTTCCCGGGATTCCCTTCTTACAGTCTCAGCAATCTTTGTGAATCGCTTCAAATAAAAATAAATAATCGTCACCGGGCAGGTGGTGATGCCGATGCCACCGTAAAAGTTTTTCAAAAGCTTTTAGCACATGATAAAGAACAGTATATTCAAAAAAGCTTACTACGCAATTCTAAAGAAAGCATGCTGCCGCCAAATGTTCCTAAGGAGCAATTTGAAAAATTGCCATCCCTGGCCGGTATTTACTATTTCCACGATGCAAAAGGTAAAATAATTTATGTAGGTAAAGCCCGGAACATCCGAAACCGGATCATCAGTCATTTCAGCAGCGGTTTTGAAAGCAGGCAAAAACAAAATTTTATTCGCCACACTTATTCCATCAGTTTTAAGACTTGTGCAACGGAATTAATGGCTTGTATCCTGGAATCAACGGAAATAAAAAAACATTGGCCTGCATTCAACTATTCACAAAAAAGACGGGAAGATCAGTATGGCATTTTTTCTTTCGAAGATCAAAATGGGTACCTGCGCCTGGCAATTGAAAAAAATAAAAAACAACTCAGTCCTTTTTATTCATTTCAGTATTTGGTTGACGGGCATGCTGTAATGAGAAAACTTATCAAAGAATTCCAGCTTTGCCCAAAGCTTTGTTTTATGCAAACAAGCAATGAACCATGCTCTGGAATAACTGAAGATATTTGTTTTGGTGCCTGTGAACGAAAGGAAAAGCCTGCGCCATATAATAAAAGAGTATTGAAGGCTGTTGAATCATTAGCAGCTCAGCCTTCTTTTGCAATCATTGAAAAAGGATTGAGCGAAGAAGAACAATCCTGTATCCTGGTCTGGAATGGTAAATTCTATGGCATGGGTTATCTTCCTTCCGGAGTTTCCATCACAGAGCCCGGGCAACTGAAGGAATATATTACTCCTTACAAAGAAAACAGTCTTATCCGCAATTTAATAAAGGGATATGCAGCAAAATTTCCATCTAAGGTTATTGCTTTTTCTTCCGAAGCAGTTCAATCTAACCATTGAAAATTTTCATTTTTCGGAATAGAAGTGAAAACCTCTATCGCTTCCTGTGGAGGGGTCATCAGCTTCCTTTTTTCCAAATCCATCCAGGCACCATCAACACTGAGAATCGCAGCTACGGTATCTCCGTTTTTAATAATTTGATGTTGAATACTCCATCTTGAAAAATTATGTCTTGCTTTCAGCAGTTGAAGATCTATTGCCACCGAATCATTATGCCGGACTTCTTTTCTGAAAACACATTCTTCCCTGAAAAGGATCACACCAAATTTTAATTTATCCATTAATTCGGCAGACAATCCATGTGAAAACAGGAATTCAACACGGCACAAGGCACCCCAGTCGTAATACACGGAATGCCTTAAATGAAAATTGGGATCAAGGTCAGACCAGCGAACCTGTATATCTTTCAAATAATGTTCCATCCAATATTTTTTTAAACTCAGATATTCAGAAACGATCTTTTCAAATTTCTTCCGGAGCTTTAACCGGCTAAAAGT
The DNA here is from genome assembly GCA_018267515.1 of Bacteroidota bacterium. Classification (GTDB taxonomy): domain Bacteria; phylum Bacteroidota; class Bacteroidia; order Chitinophagales; family Chitinophagaceae; genus UTBCD1. Next base: position 14,846 of record JAFDYJ010000061.1, read on the forward strand.
ACATAAAACCGGAATTCCGCATTCATAGAAGTATAAAAAAAAGCCTTATCCAACACTTATCTTCAACTGCACAATTCAAAGATTAATCAGAATCCAAAATTTGATGTTCTTATAAAGACTCCTAACACAAGTCAGCTTACCCATCAGTAAAACAATTCATAAATTTCACAAAAATGAAAAGTCTTTTATACCGAATTCACAGGCTCCCCGTATTTTTGTATACTCAATTTATATTTATGAAAAAGCTGGTCTTATTTATTATTATAGCTGTACTGGGTACAGGAACTATTTCAGCACAAACCGGATCAAAAACAAAACAAACATCAAAGCCGGTGACAAAGCCAGTTGCTAAAAAGTTAACACTAAAAACCTTCCAGGATTCTGTGAGCTATGCCTGTGGAATGTCTTTTGCCAATTACTATAAGAGCCAGGGAATAACCAATATTAACACAGCCTACCTTTCCAAAGCAGTCAACGACGTATTTACTGGTACCAATGTTATGTTCAATGATGAAACTGCCAATAAAATCATGAACCGGTATATGTTTCAATTACAGGCAGAAAAAGTAAAACCGGCCATTGATGCCGGAACAAAGTTTTTGGCTGAAAATAAAAAAAGACCCGAAGTGAAAACTACTGCCAGCGGACTGCAGTATGAAGTAATTACAGAAGGTACAGGAGAAAAACCAACTATCAACGATAGTGTTACCTGTAATTACCGTGGCACATTGATTGACGGTACCGAATTTGACAATTCATACATAGATGGCAAACCCATTACTTTTTCACTAAGAGGTGTTATTGCAGGATGGACAGAGGGATTACAACTAATGACAGCCGGCTCTAAATACAAATTTTATATCCCGTATAAATTGGGTTACGGAGAATTTGATAACGGCCCCATCCCGGGAGGTTCTGCATTGATTTTTGAAGTGGATCTTCTCAGTGTTAAAAAAAGTGCTGCACAATAACCGGGCAGATTGCTTTCATTATTTGCAAGCAATAAACTATTTAATCAGGCGGAAGTATTGATTTTCTCATTAGCCCAATTCATTGCCATTTCAAATTGCTCCTTTTCAGTGAGGTTAGTATTATCCAGCAGAAGAGCATCTTTGGCTTTTTTCAGTGGACTTACCTTCCTGTTGGAATCAATATAATCTCTCATTTCCAGGTTTGTCTTAACTTCTTCGATTGTAAGATTCGGATTTTTCACAATCAGTTCTTTAAATCTGCGGCCTACTCTCACGGAATTATCAGCAGTCATAAAAATTTTAAGCTCAGCCCTGGGAAATACTACAGTACCTATATCTCTTCCATCCATAACAATACCTTTATCTTTTCCCATCTTTCTTTGTTGTTTAACTGCAAAATCTCTTACTTCTTTTATCGCAGCCACGTCACTTACTTTTTCAGCAATGACCAGGTCCCGGATTACATATTCCACATTTTCATCATTAAGATAAATCTCTGTGGATTTACTTACCGGGTTAAAAACAAATTGAAGATTAATATTCTCCATAGCTTTTTCAACCTCCCTTGTATGAGTCCAGTCCACATGATTTCTCAGGAAATACAAGGTGATAGCCCGGTACATTGCTCCGCTGTCAATGTACAGGTAGCCCAATGCTTTAGCCATTTGTTTTGCCAATGTGCTTTTACCGCAGGCAGACCATCCATCAATCGTTATGATTATCTTTTTCATAAAGCGATAGAACAAAAGTGCAAAAAAATAAAGTGCAAACCCAATGTCAGTGTATAAATATTTGAAGAAATAAAATTGATCCCCCCCCTATTCATACAATGAAGATTCAGCTGATCTTTTTTATTTGAACATTCCACTGATCAATGACATTTAACTCATTCCAAAAAAAAGTCACCTGCAAAGTGCAGATGACTTTATAAATCAGTTATACCCGTTAATTATGCCTTTGACTTTTCTTCCACCTGTTTTCCAAATGAAAACTTTAATCTATTGTTTTCTTTATCCACATCGGCAATCAGTAAGTCGCCGGCTTTAACGTGAAGGTTTAGGATTTCCTCTGCCAACGGATCTTCCAGGTATTTTTGAAGAGCACGGTGCAGGGGTCTTGCTCCGAATTGCTGATCATAGCCCTTCTCTGCCAGGAAAGATTTCGCTTCTTCTGTCAGCTCCAGTCCAAATCCAAGATTGCTTAATCTCTTCATCACACCCTTCATCAATATATCAATAATCTGGAAAATATGATCACGGGTAAGGCTGTTAAAGATGATAACATCATCTATACGGTTCAGAAACTCGGGTGAAAAAGTTCTCTTCATCGCCTTTTCAATTACCGCCTTATTATTTTCATCAACATTCTGGCTGCGGGCCTGGGTGGCAAAACCAACACCATCTCCAAAATCCTTTAATTGACGAACGCCAATATTTGATGTCATAATGATTAGGGTATTTTTAAAATCCACTCTACGTCCCAAACCATCTGTAAGCTGACCATCATCGAGAACCTGTAATAAAATATTATAAATATCCGGATGTGCTTTTTCAATTTCATCCAACAGGATTACGCTGTAAGGTTTGCGTCTCACTTTTTCGGTTAGCTGCCCGCCTTCTTCATATCCAACATATCCAGGAGGAGCTCCAATCAGCCGGCTGACTGTGAATTTTTCCATATACTCGCTCATGTCAATCCGAATCAGTGCATCTTCGGAATCGAACATGTACCTGGCAAGAGACCTTGCCAATTCTGTTTTGCCAACGCCGGTGGGTCCCAGGAAAATGAATGTACCTATTGGCTTTTTGGGATCTTTTAGTCCTACCCTGTTCCGCTGAATTGCTTTCACCACTTTTTGGATCGCTTCATCCTGCCCTACTACCATTGTCTTCATATCATCGGCCATCTTGCGCAGCTTTTCTGTTTCTGCTTCCACCATTCTGCGCACAGGAATCCCGGTCATCATACAGACCACCTCAGCAATGTCTTCCTCATTAATCGGGAATCGTTTATGGCGGCTTTCTTCTTCCCACTCTGCTTTTGCTTTTTCAAGGTCTTCCTGCAAGCGTTTTTCCGTATCCCTGAGTGATGCTGCCTCTTCAAACTTCTGGCTTTTCACCACTTTATTTTTTTCATTCTTTACATCTTCAATTTTCTTTTCAAGATCCAGGATATTTTTGGGAACATTAATGTTCTTAAGGTGAACTCTTGCTCCAACTTCATCCATTACATCAATGGCTTTGTCCGGCAAAAGCCTGTCTGTGATATAACGATCACTCAACTTAACACAAGCATTGATGGCTTCATCACTGAAAGTGACATTGTGATAATCTTCATATTTCGATTTAATGTTAAGTAATATCTGGATGGTATCTTCTACGCTGGGTGGATCTACCATCACTTTTTGAAAGCGACGGTCTAATGCACCATCTTTTTCAATATACATCCGGTATTCATCCAGGGTTGATGCACCGATACATTGAAGTTCGCCCCTGCTTAATGCAGGCTTGAAAATATTGGATGCATCTAATGAACCGCTGGCTCCACCGGCACCCACTATTGTATGCAATTCGTCAATAAAAAGAATAACATCCCTGTTTTTTTCCAGCTCATTCATTATTGCTTTCATGCGTTCTTCAAACTGGCCACGGTATTTTGTACCGGCCACCAAAGCGGCAAGATCCAGGGAGATAACTCTTTTATCAAACAATACTCTTGAGACTTTTCGTTGCACTATCCGAAGTGCCAAACCTTCTACGATAGCGGTTTTACCCACACCCGGCTCACCAATCAGAATCGGGTTATTCTTTTTCCTGCGGGAAAGAATTTGTGATACTCTTTCAATTTCCGAGTCACGGCCAACAATAGGATCCAAAGCCCCTGTTTCAGCCAAACGGGTTATATCCCTACCGAAATTATCCAATACCGGAGTTTTGCTTTTTGCATTTCCCTGTTGACGGCTACCTTTCGGTGCAGAATATTTTTTTTCTTCGTCAAACTCATCCTCATTTTCATCTGTGTATTCTGCACGGGGGTCATTTGATTTTACAATGCCCAATTCCTGGCGGAACAAGTCGTAATCCACATCAAACTGATTGAGTATCTGGGTAGCAATATTTTCCTTATTTTTTAAAATAGAAAGCATCAGGTGTTCTGTTTCTACTGTAGCGCTTTTCAATGCTTTTGCCTCTAATACAGTAACCCGGATTACTTTCTCTGCCTGTTTAGTCAGGGGAAGGCTGTTGATATTAGCAATATTTTTTCCGGTTTTATCTTTTACAGCCAACTCAATTTCCTTTCTCAATTCATAAATGTCAACATTAAAGCTTTTCAGAATACGGACTGCTGTGTTATCACCCTCACGGATTAATCCGAGCAACAGATGCTCGGTGCCAATAAAATCATTTCCTAACCGCAAAGCTTCCTCCCTGCTGAACGATATGATTTCTTTTACTTGTGCTGAA
>JAFDYJ010000062.1 GCA_018267515.1 Bacteroidota bacterium
AAAATAATTTACCGCATCATTCTTATAAATTTCTTTTCTTACATATACATTATTCTGTTTCGAAAGTTCGCTCATCTTTTTTTCCAACTTTCCTAAATCTTCTTCCGTCAGTTTTCTGTCTCCCAGGTCCATGTCATAATAAAATCCATTCTCTACCGGCGGACCCACCCAAAATTTTACACCCGGAAACATAGATTCAACCGCCTCCGCCATCAGGTGTGCAGAAGAATGCCAGAAAGTACTCTTCCCGTCTGAATCATTCCAGGTAAGAAGTTGTAAAGTTGCATCTTCGGGGATCGGCCGGGTAGCATCCCATATATGTCCATTTACTGAAGCTGACAATACTTTCCGGGCAAGCCCTTCGGATATAGATCGGGCTACATCCATTGCGGATACACCTTTTTCATACTGACGTACAGCACCATCTGGAAAAGTTATATTAATCATCATTCTGTTATTCTTTTGTTTTTCGAAGCGCAAAATTAACACTCTTTTGCCAGCCGTCCATCTTCGCATCTGAATGAATTTGTTAGTTTTGAGCTGCAATGAAAGGTATGTTACGCTGCACTCTCTTGTTATTTTCATTTCTTACCTGCTCTATCTCCTATTCGCAAAACCTGACCGGGATATGGAGAGGATATTTTATCACGGAAAATGATGACCAGTATAAATTCGAAATTCAAATTTCACAAAAGGGGAGCCGGGTATCCGGAGTTTCCTATTCTTATCTGACTACTGTATTTTATGGTAAGGCGACATTAACCGGAAATTTCAACCGGCTGGAAAACAGAGCTCTGATCACTGAAATTAAAACAGTCGAAGTGAGAATGTCCTCTTTTTCTTCTGCCTGCATCATGAAATGCAATTTTCAATATGCTACATCCGGTAAAGAGCAATTCCTGGAAGGAACATTTACCAGCAAATACGAAAAAAACAGCCTTGGAGGTAAGAAAGGTGAAGATTGCGGTAGTGGAAGAGTTTACCTGAGAAAAGTTATTACTTCAGACTTTTATGTCGAACCCTTTTTAAGAAACATATTAAGGGCAGACTCTTTAAAGAAAGTTTCGCCACCTGTAAAAAAACAAATCACTGCTACCAAACCTCCGGCAACAAATTCTACAGTGAAAAAAAAGCCTGTTACTGAGACCGGCAAATCAGCCATAAAAAAATCACCGCCTGCAGTAGTCAGAAAGACCACTTCTGCTCCAAAACCGCCAACGGTAAATAAATCTATTCCAAAAACGAGCACAACAAAAATTGAAGTTCTTCAAAAACAAAAAAACGATTCCATAAAGAAAATCATACCGCCCGAGGTAAAAGAAACTATTCTGAAACCTTCTATTTCTGTTCCGGATGTATTGAAGAGCCGTGAAAACGCACTGGTCAAAACGCTGACAGTGCATAGCCCTGAAATTACCATTAAACTATATGACAATGGAGTAATAGACGGAGATACTATCTCAGTATATGTTGATAAAAAACTGGTACTTTCCAATAAAGGTTTAAGTGCAGCTCCTATTACTCTCCAACTTAAAATGTCAGAAGATAATGATGAACATGAAGTAACGATGGTAGCCGAAAACCTGGGCAGTATTCCTCCTAATACGTCACTTATGATTGTTGAAGCCGGGGATCAGCAATACAATGTATTTATTTCTTCCTCTGAGCAGAGAAATGCAGTTGTAAAATTCCGGTATCAAAAATCAAAGCAATAATTAAAGTCACCGGTTCATTTTAAATACTCTTTCAGATGAGCCCAGGATTTTACTAATATTAAAACTTTTATTCCTCCGTTTATTTTTCTTATTTATTTAAGTTTTTCAATTATATTCATTTTTAATGCGCCGACTGATTTTTATAACCGGACTTTTGATCAGCCTGACAGCCTATGCCCAGAGCATCAACGGCACCTGGAAAGGAAAATTAGTTCAGGAACCGGGTGGATGTTTTCCGGTATATAATATCGAAATGCAGATGCAATTAGCCGGAACAAAGATTACAGGGGTTTCCTATCATTATTCCGATACCAGCAATTATGCAAAAGAAGAATTTGAAGGAACATTTGATTCTGTAAAAAACTTAATCCTGATTAATGAAATTAAAGTTCTCACTTTTCATATTCCTGATCATTGTATTCCCTGTATTAAAAAATATAGCTTAAGCTACCATATTGGCGGTAATGAAGAACAGTTAAGGGGAGATTGGACCGGAATGGTCATGGGGAACTCTTCAGCTTGTCCGCCGGGAACTTTAGTGTTAACAAGGGCCGTACAGACAACATTCAAACCTGAACCGAAATTACCGGCTTCATTGACCGGGCGAAAGAATGTGCTGGTAAAAGAAATAAAAGTTGATACAGGAACAATTCGCCTCGATTTTTATGATAATGGCATTATTGATGGTGACACCATTTCAGTTTATGTCAACAATATACCTGTTGTAACAAATAGGGTATTGACGGCAAAACCGGTGACAACCTATGTAAGAATCAGCCTGAATAAACCCGAACAGGAAGTAATAATGGTAGGAGAAAACCTGGGCAGTATTCCCCCCAATACCGCACTGATGATAGTAACTGCAGGAGAAAAACGTTATCAGCTTTATCTTGTATCTGATGAACAAAAGAACGCAATGGTGCGGTTTAGTTATGAAAAACAGCCTGCACCTTAAAAAAATATGCCACAGTTTAAAACTATGGCATATACGATTTCAAAATATTATTTTCTTACCTAAAAAAATCTGCCTCCAACTCTCGGCTCCGGCATTGGTTTTCTCGGAAGTTTCTCATCCCGCATGGCTGAATTATAAACAAACGATGCAACAATAGTTGCCATTTGTTGCAAATCGGCCGGAATTAAATGATCGTATGAATCCATATTGGAATGATGTGTCCGGGTATCATACTCAATGGGATCCTGGATAAATTGAAACCCGGGCAAACCCACTCCGTCAAACGATTGGTGATCGGTACCTCCCGTATTGGAAATTGTAACCGTAGTTGCACCGAGATCATGAAAGGGCGCCAGCCATTGTGTGAAAATATCTTTTACATTATCATTTCCCTGGAGATAAATTCCCCTGATCTTTCCTGTTCCATTATCAATATTATAATAAGAAGAGAATTTTTCATGCTCCGGTTTCAGAACCCACTTTTTTGTTGAAGTATCTATTTCTGCAAAATGATGTTTTACATAAGCCCGGGATCCTAACAAACCCTGCTCCTCACCGCTCCACAATGCAATACGAATGGTACGGCGTGGTTTTACACCTAATGTTTTTAAAATCCTGACAGCCTCCATCATTACAGCACAGCCTGCGGCATTATCGGTGGCACCTGTGGCCCCCTGCCAGCTATCCAAATGACCACCCAACATTACTAATTCGTCTTTCAGAGTGGGGTCAGTGCCTTTTATTTCTGCTACCACATTATAAGCTTTAGAATCAGGATTGCTGAATGCCGTCTGAACATCCACATCCAGTTTTACAGGAATTCCATTTTTTACAATTCGCTGCAGGCTCAGGTAATCTTCCATTGCTAATACAATGTCCAGGAAATTTTCAGCAGCATCAGCAGCATAAGAACCGCCGCCCTGGACAAAGATGGTTCCATCCTGTCCTCGTGAAGTACTTAATATTGCAACCGCCCCTTCTTTTATTGCCGTTTCTTTTAATAAATTTAATGCCTGCATCGGACCACGACTGCGTATGAATTGCTCTCTGAATCTTCTTTGTGCTGCAGTATCCACCGGTTGAAGCGGACGTTGTTGCTGTGAAGGCGCTTCAGCCATTTTTTTCAATTCCTCATCAGTATATCTTTCAGCATCTGCTTTGAAACTTTGCTTTAGAGTGTCTGCCCGGTAGGGTAACAATACTTTCCCGCTTAGCTTTCCTTTATATTTTTCCACATCGGCAGAGTCTTTTACTTCTATCAGAATCACTTCTGCATTCTTCAACCCGTTAGTGCCCCGGGTCCAGGTTTTAGGAAATGCAATTAACGGACGATAATAGGGAGCTGTCATTGCGATATAACTCTTTTTAAGCTCCCACCCTTTCCCGAAATTACCCCAGGGTTCTAATGCAGCATTGACCAACCCCCACTGCGCTAACTGATCTTTTGCCCAGTTAGCAGCTTTGAAAAATCCGGGAGAACTGGTTAGCCTGGGACCATTGGCATCTGTAAGATGAAAAGCAATGTCCATGACATGTGAATTTTCTAATCCTTCTTTCCTGATCTTGCCGATCATTTCCATATCCAGTTTTTCCTGGGCAGAGAGCGCAACCGCAATAAGAAATAAAGGAATGATTGAAAGTAATTTTTTCATTATGTTAGATTTTTGCAAATCGGAAGGTAAAGATTTTTCCCAAATAACAATATCTCTATTACCTGAGGGGTATAAATGAAAAAATCATTCAAAAACCGGGATTAGGATGCCCGGTTTTTTCATTAGCTCATTATTTCAGCACTTCTTTTGCAATAGCCGGTGTTCCATCAATTTTGTCAGTATACTTTAATCCTAAGATAGAAGTAATTATCGGGAAGACATTCACGTTTTGAAAAGGAGGAATCTTTAATTCATTTTTAAAAGCCGGTCCCCATGCCATAAATGTAGCCTGCATATCTTTTACGAGATAAGGATTGAAACCATGTGCGCCGGGGTTGAGTTTCCGGGAAGTAAAACTAAATACCTTCGGCCAGTCAGGAATCAATAAAATATTTCCTATCCTATTCATCACATCATCATCAATTCCATAATGTAATTCTTCAGGCATATTTTCTCTGAGATAAACTTTATAGTCTTTTGCTTCTGTGAACAGCTTTAAAAAAGTTTCTCCTATACCGTCATCATTTTTTGCATAGAGTTCTACCAATTCAGATCCCTGAGGAACTATAAACTTTGTCGAGTCAATTCCGGCTGGCTTAGGTAACGGGTGTTCTGTATCAATCTTTGTCATGCCATGATCTGAAACTAAAATAAAATTCACGGGCAGACCGGTTGAAGAAACCTCATCAACTAATTTTTTTATTGCCGAGTCCACCCAACGAACCGACTGAACTGTCTGAGGTGCATCGGGTCCAAAAGAATGCCCATTATGATCTACTTCAGGAAAATAAAATGTAATCAGGTGGGGCCTTCGTTCGGGGGGAAGTTGTAACCATTCTTTTACCACTTGTATGCGGCGATCAATGGGTATAGCTTCATTGTAAGTATAATAATAAGTGGGTAAAACACCTTTAATATCTGCCTCTGAACCTACCCAGTAAAAAATTGCAGTTAGCATCTTTTGTTGTTCAGCCAATACCCATAACGGTGTCCCTCCATACCAGGTGCCGTCTTTTACGGTTTTTGGATTGCGCATGGAATAAAACTGCTTCCGGTTGCGATCATAAAAATAATTGTTCACCAGGCCATGATGCGATGGATATAATCCTGTCACCAGGGTATAATGATTGGGAAAGGTTAATGATGGATAAGAAGGAATCATGGACTCGGCTCTCACTCCTCCATTCCCGAATTTTAATATATTTTCAGCTCCGTACTTTTCAGCATAGTCGTACCGAAAGCCATCAATTGAAATAAGTATAACATATGGTTTCTGTTGCTGTTCCGGGCTATTGGTTCTTCCGGGAATAATTTTTTGTGTAGTATCCGGTACAGTTTGCCCGAAGGAAAAAAGGGAAGATAAAACCAGGAATAAGAGTAAAGCTTTTTTTCTCATAACTCAAATTTAAGTGTAAACATAAACTGTAAGCTGAATTTTATTATGATTAAACTGAAAGAAAGAAGTTAAAATTTCAATAGAAATGAAAGCAGGTGATTTTAACTTTCCCGCTCTACGGTTATAGTACATTCCCCTACTAAAGCCGCCATAGCCCCGATAGCCGCCAGGACGGGAGCCAGCACTACGCCTACCACACCAACGGTAAGCGGGAACACTATTAGCTCTTTGTCCTGTCTGTCCTTAATAATAATTCGCCTGACATTCCCTTCTTTAATCAGTTCTTTCACCTTTTTCAAAAGATTCTCCCCATCCACTTTAAAGGACTCATAAAACGTTTTCTTCATAAAATCATTTTTAGAAAATTAAATTACTTAAAAAAATGGAATTGATATTCAGAATTCTGACCGTTTTACTTAATCCGCTTTCAATGTACGCAAGCAGATACAAAACCGCTGTCCGGGAAAATAATGTTCTATAACTCATTTTCTCTTTAACCGGAAAATGAGTGAGGCTAACAGTAGTCCGATAAGGCCCCCGGATATAAGAGTCATGACTGTATCACGGTATAACCTAATATTGAAACCATCAAAAATCCTGATGCCCAAAATAATTGTCATCACTGAAAAAATGAAAATCCAAAAAGGAAGTACCGGCGTTTCCGATCTAAAGTTTTTTGCAGCCGGAAGACGGAATACTGCAAAAAGGACAATCAGAATGCCGGCAACAGAGCTTACCAGTTGCAATAGGTTATAGGTAGCAAAACGATGCCGGAAAGAAATTGCATAAAATTCTTTCAGACTTCCTATATCCGTTTCAAAAATCCCCCTCTCATGAGTAAATGCATCCCAGAGAATATGTGATGAGGTTCCAATAACAGCGGATACAATTACAACGAAATAATATTTTTTAAAATGCTGCTTCCAGCTAAACGATTTAAAAATCTGAAATCTTCTTGCCAATATACCGGGCAGGTGATCAATTAAAGTGTTTCTAACGATTCCATGAAAAACAAAGGCAAGAACAATAACCAGGGGAAGATCAAACCAAAACATCCCACTCCACCTGTGGCTGTAATAACTCTGAGCCCTCATGCGAAAGAAATATTCAAAATCCGGCGCCATACTGCCTATCACAAGAGCGGTCATTGAAAAATATTTTTTGGGCAGAAAATTCAGAGGTAATACAGCTCCAGGATGTGAAAAGGTAAAAGGCATTCGAAATGGTCGTTAAAAAGTTTTCATGAAGTCTGATTCTATGTCAATTGTACTTAATATTAATACAAATCTATAAAATTGATGATAGAATGTTAATTAAAAAATAATAAAAGCAGGTTAAGTTTCAATAGTTGGCAGCTGAGATTTACAATTTAAAATTCCAGGTTACAGCAGGTAGTACAGGAAAGAGAGAGACCTGCTTTGCCTGTACCTGCAAAGTACCATTATAAGGACTACCGGTCTGATCAAAATAAAGAAAATAGGGATTCAGGCGGCTATAAACATTGTAAATACTAAACACCCAGTAAGAATGTATTTTCTTTTTTTTGTGTGATGAGGGTGTATAGGTAGCTGAAATATCCAACCGGTGATAAGGCTTCATGCGGTATTGATTTAGCTTACTGAATTCCTGGGTTAACACTCCATTGAAAATATAAAACCGTTCGGGAAGAGTGAATGCATTACCGGTTCCAAATATGAAAACTGCACCAAACTTCCACTTCTTGTTTCTTTCATAATTAGCAACGATACTCAGGTCGTGCCGCCGGTCATAGCGGGCAGGATATTTTTCACCGTCGTTGAGGTCTTTAAATTTCCGCCAGGTCCAGGACAAGGTATAACCCACCCATCCAGTAAACTTTCCCCTGGTTTTGTTTATAAATAATTCTGCCCCATAGCTCCATCCCCTGCCAAAAACAAATTCACTTTCCGGGTCTGTCAGGGAGGGAGTATATCCATTACCATATTCAATCTGATTTTTCATGCTCTTGTAATAAAATTCCAGGGACGTTTCGTATTCATTATTATTAAAATTTTTAAATATCCCTGCTGAATAAAGCCAGCTTATTTGCGGCTTAACAATATAGGTACTCGGCACCCAAAGATCTGTAGGCAAGGTATTGCCGGTATTACTTACCAGGTGGATGTATTGATAATTTCTTGTCACGGCGGCTTTCAATGAAGTGACATCATTTAAAGAATACCTGATAGTAGCACGAGGTTCAGGCCCTCCATAGCTTTTCACCGGCTGAAAGCTATTAAATTCCGTACTATCCGTTTTATTCCGGTTTGCATCCCGAACATATCTTGTATAAGGCCCCACCTGGGAGAATCCGCTCCATCGGAGCCCATAGCTCAATTTAATCCTCTCATTAATCTCCCAATCATCCTGGAGATATAAAGCACTCTCGACGGCATATTTATTGTTTTCATTGTTGGGATGAAAAACAATTGAATCCTGGTGCCCGTTTACAACATTGGGAACAAATTTGTGGTACGTAATTAAACCTCCGAATTTCATTTTATGCCCCGGCAAAGGATAATAGTCAAAGTCAATTTTTAAATTGCCATCCCGGATACCGGATGAAAGACGTAACGACAGGTTCTCCTGTTCAGCATTAAATCGAAATTTATAATCATTATACACCAACGTAGTGTTGGCAAATATCCTCCGGGTAAATACATGATTCCACCTTATGGTTGCTGTTGTATTACCCCAGGGTATATTTGTTTTGAAGGACTGTTTGCTGTTATTAAAATCAAAAACATCTCTTCCAAAATACCCGCTGAGATAGATACGGTCTTTTTCAGAAAATTTATAATTCACTTTGGCATTAAGGTCATAGAAATAATATCCCGAACCATGAAAGCTGCTGGACTTTTTGATAAAAGGCTTTGCTAATGCATCAATGTAGGTTCGACGTGCCGACAACATGAATGAAGCCTTGTCTTTTTGGATGGGGCCCTGGATGGAAAAACGTGAAGCAATCAGGCCTACCCCGCCTTCTATTTCAGTTTGATTTAAATTTCCATCCTTCATAGAAATATCCAGAACTGACGACAATCTGCCTCCATATTGAGCCGGCATCCCGCCTTTGACCAACGAAACATTTTTTATTGCATCCGAATTAAAAATGGAAAAGAATCCAAAAAGATGTCCTGTATTATAGACCACTGCATCATCCAGCATTATCAGGTTTTGATCCGGACCTCCACCCCTGACATAAAATCCGGCATTGCCTTCACCGGCACTTTGAATGCCGGGCAACAACTGAATCGCTTTTAAAATATCCACCTCCCCTAATAGTGCAGGAATACTCCGTATGCGCTGAATTGAGAGATCAATTTTTCCCATCTGAGCATTCTTTACATTTCCGTCACGCCGCTTTGAAAAAATGACAACATCTTCCAACGCCGACGATTTTGGAAGCATCGTAAAATTGAATGTCAGGCTGCTGTCCAGAGCTAACAGAACGGATGTTGATAAATAGCTGATATGAGAAATACTGAAAACATAAGTACCCGAATCCAGCGTAATAGAATAAAATCCATATTGATTACTGGTAATTCCTGCTGACTTCCCGTTTATAATTATGGAGGCGCCTATAATGGATTCTCCGGACAGGCTGTCTTTAATATAACCGTTTATCGTGAACCTGTTTAAATGCGAAGTTTTATTTTGTGCATTCAAGCCTGAAAAAACAAAAGATAATAATGCAGCAATAAAAAAGAATCGAATCATCGTATATGACAAAGAAGAGCTTCTTAATTTTTGGTCGAATCCGGCATCATATAATTGAGTGTGTCTATTGCAGCACCGCATGGTTGATTATTTTTTAATGGATAAGGGTTTTTAGATTCTACAGAGCGGCTTAACCAGTTTCCCGGCTTATCTTCTCCAAAAGCCTGGTCGCACTCCTGCCAATAAATCTTGGATAAGCCATATTTTACAACCACAAGAAGGTTACGTAAATTATCTGACAAAACATTTAAGGATCCTCTCTTCTCCTCAATGGAAGGATCCAGCAAAATGCTTTCCAGTTCTGATTTGGCATTATTCACCGGATCTATTGCTGTCAAATAAATAGTGGAATCTTTTTTTAATTCTTCAATCTGAAAATTTTTGAAAGCACTTTTTAAATCAGTTGCTGTTTTATGAATTAATGAAGTATCGCTGCTTGCAAATGCATCAGTTAAATCATAATAGGCATTCAGTACATTCAGCAGCGATTCATTGAATGCAGCACTTTGTTTGCTGACAGAAAGAGGTTGCGGATCAGGCCCTGACTTGCCGGATTTCCCGTTTCTGAAAAAAAGATAATGCAACGTTCCTACCAACAATAAAGTCACTATCAATAAAGTCCTCAAAAAACGTATAGCCAGGGGTTGATTGGAAACGGCAGCACTGCTCATTTTTATTTTGCCCCAGAAAATCCTTCTAATAAGAGGAAGAAATAACAATAAAACAGGTAAGACAATTGCCAGGATGTCAAGAATATTCTTCATAGTGGCTCAATAAGTTTCAGCAAAAATAATCATGAATTGATGATCAGTAAAACAAAGCTTTCAATAACTGCTAATTGTAGTTAAATTTGCAGTTTTTCGTCTATGCTAGCAGGTTTACAGGATGTAACATTTGAATTTGGCGCCCGTGCCATTGTAGAAGATGCCACCTGGCATATTCAACCCTATGACCGGATCGGCCTCATTGGTTTCAATGGAACCGGTAAGTCCACTTTATTAAAATTATTAGTAGGTGAATACGCTCCTTCCAAAGGAACTGTTGAAAAAAGCCGTAGCACCAGCATCGGTTATCTCCACCAGGATCTTTTAAGTTTTGATACCAATGATTCCATTTTACAAGTGGCATTGGGAGCATTTGAGAAAATTCTTCAGCTTGAAAAAGAAATAGAAGAAATCGGAAAAGAACTTGAAAAAAATGGGGATGAGAAGCTGGTTCATGACTATTCTGACAAGCTCCATGAATTAGAAGTTCTGGGAGGATACAATATCCATCACAAAACCGAGGAAGTATTACAGGGACTTGGATTTGCCAACAGCGACTTAAAAAGACCTTACAGAGAATTCAGCGGCGGATGGAGGATGAGAGTGTTGCTTGCAAAAATGATTCTTCAACAGCCTGATCTTTTATTATTGGATGAGCCGACTAACCACCTGGACCTGCCCTCCATTGAATGGCTGGAAAAATATTTGCAGCATTACCAGGGTGCGGTTGTAATCGTCAGCCATGATAAATATTTTTTAAACCGGATGGTGACAAAAATTGTGGAGCTGTACCAGAAGCAACTGCATATCTACAATGGCAATTATGATTTTTATGAAAAAGAAAAAGAGGAACGCATTGCAATTCAGCAAAGAGCTTATGAAAACCAACAAGATTACATAAGACAAAATGAACGATTAGTAGAGCGATTCAGAGCCAAAGCCAGTAAAGCAGCAATGGCACAAAGCCTGATTAAAAAATTAGAAAAGCTGGATCGCATAGAAGTGCCGGAAATAGAGCGTCCGAATATCAGGATAAACTTCCGGTTGGACAAAGTGCCAGGGAGAGTTTTAGTAGAATTAAAAGATGTAACAAAAGCTTTTGGTGAAAATAACATTGTAAAAAATACATCTGCAGAAATAAATCGTGGTGATAAGATTGCATTGATTGGCGCCAACGGAAAGGGGAAATCTACATTGCTCCGGATGATTGCCGGCACAGAACCATTCACCGGCGAACGAAAATGGGGGCATAATGTTGATGAAAGTTTCTATGCCCAGCATCAATTGGAAGCATTGAACATGAACAACACGGTAATTGAAGAGATGATGAACTGTGGAAGTCAAAAAACAGAATTAGAGTTAAGAACGCTGCTTGGTTGTTTCTTATTCAGTGGTGATGATGTAGAGAAAAAGATAAAAGTATTGAGTGGAGGAGAAAAAGCAAGAGTGGCTTTGGCAAAAACAATTATCAGCAAAGCAAATTTTTTATTACTGGATGAACCCACTAATCACCTGGACATGCACAGCTGCGAATTACTGGCAGAAGCATTGAATAAATATGAAGGTAGTTACGTGTTGGTAAGTCACGATCG
The DNA here is from genome assembly GCA_018267515.1 of Bacteroidota bacterium. GTDB lineage: Bacteria > Bacteroidota > Bacteroidia > Chitinophagales > Chitinophagaceae > UTBCD1. Next base: position 11,813 of record JAFDYJ010000062.1, read on the forward strand.
TTATTTCATTTCTCAAACTGCAAATAAGATTTGGGAGATAGTTGATCATGAGATTAAAGAATTTAAAGGAGGCTATGAAGAATGGGTGGAGTGGAAGAATAGACAGGAGTCTTTAGAGAGGCAAGAATTTTTAGCCGGGAGTCAGGAGACAAAAGACAGGAAGAAGGATACAAGGAATATTGAACAAGGAATTATGAACAAGGAACAAGGAACAAGTGGAAAAGTGCAGGAAAACAATAAGAGTATTCATGCTTCTGCAGCAATCAATAAAGAGCATAAAAAAGAATTACAGAAGCAACAACGAATCTTTCAGCAGTTGGAAGAAAAGATTGCTTTATTAACTTCAAAAAAAGCAGAATTAGAAACAGCTCTGTCAGACCCTGCTACTTATGCCAATAAAGAAAAATTTCTTCAAACAGAAACAGAGTACAAAAAAACATCTGCCGAACTGGAGCAACTGAATAAACAATACGAAGAAGTATTTGAAAAAATAATGAAGCTGGAATCCTGAATACATTTATTTTTTTCAAAATATAAGTTTCGTAACTTTTCAATTCAAATCACCCGCCATGCTCCAACGATTAGCCCTGATCGCAATTCTTGCGTTTGGTACCGCTTTTACCATTGCTAAAATCAGTACAGTCAATTACGAAAAAGCATCCAATACAGAATTCAAGAAAAAGAATATAATTCGCTGTGGACCAAATTGGGAAGCTTTGAATGATTGGCTTGAAGAAACCTCCATCCCTCCTATTCCCGGCTCAGGAAATCATAGATGGAAAATTTCTACAAAAAACGACAGCGCTCAATTTTATTTTAACCAGGGCATTAATATGTATTACAGCTTTCACATTATTGAAGCGATGGCATCATTTAAGAAAGCAGCGAAGTTTGATCCTAACTGTGCTATGTTATATTGGGCGCAGGCATTAGCTTATGGACCGAATATTAATGATGTCGGGTATTCAGCTTCCAATGAAGCTTTTCTTGCAGCCGGCAGAGCAATTGAATCATGTGGTAGTTGTTCTGAAAAAGAAGAAATGTTGATCAAAGCACAACGTTTTCGTTACACCGGCGACTCTGCTGAAGACAGAAAGGCTTTGAACCAGGTCTATGCTGATCAAATGAAAAAAGTGTATGAAAAATTTCCTAACGATGTTGATGTGGCTACTTTATATGCAGATGCTTTGATGTTGCAACATCCCTGGGATTTGTGGAATACTGATGGCACACCCAAACCCTGGACTCCGTTAATAAGAGAAGTATTAGAAAAAATCTTGGCAAAAAATCCCAATCACCCTGGCGCTGTACATTATTATATTCATGTGATGGAGCCTTCCCCTTATGCAGCTAAAGCATTGCCATACGCTGATCGTTTAGGAAAAATTACTCCGGGCTTGTCGCATACTGTTCACATGCCTTCGCATATTTATTTACGAACAGGAAATTATGATAAAGGTGTTTCGGTAAACGAAGCTGCGGTTAAAAGTTATGAACGGGCAATCTCTTTGTTTGCACCCGTTACAGGAAATGATTTTCTCTATATCATTCACAACCTGCACATGCAAACCAATAATGCGATGCTGGCCGGTCGTTCTGCCTATTCTGAAAAATCAGCAATGGAAACTGTGAACAGTATTCCGAAGGAATATCTTTCTCTACCCGGAGCCATGGGCAATTATATGCAGTACCTGTACATGACGCCAACATTAGTATATGTCCGGTTTGGCAAATGGGAAAAATTATTGAATGCTCAACAACCGGATAAAAATTTAGTGTATGCAAATCTTTTGTATCACTTCGGAAAAGGAATGGCACTTGCTAATACTTCAAAAATAGAAGCCGCTAAACAAGAACTTGTACAAATTCAAAGCTTGCTTACAGACACCGTACTGGCACTTCCACTCACACCTTTTTCTCCTGCTTTGGATGGCGCTACAATTGCTTCAAAACTTTTAGCCGGAACAATTGGATTAAGAGAAGGCAAGTTCAATGATGCAATCATAGATTTTTCCAAAGCTGTTGAAGTGGAACAAAACATGGTATATAATGAGCCCAGGGATTGGATGCTCAACCCCAAGCCTTACCTGGGATATGCACAGCTCAAAGACAATGATGCTTATAATGCGGAAAAAACATTTCGGGCAGATTTGAAAAATAACAATGAGAATGGATGGTCATTATATGGTTTATATCAATCTCTGCATGCTCAAAAGAAAATATCTGAAACGAAAAAGGTTTGGGACAGGTATAAAAAAGCCTTTATAAAATCGGATATTAAGTTAAGTACACCTGTATATTGATCACTGTCTGATTTTTTCGTTGACGATCTGTAGAATCACATTCTCCAGGTTGATTGTTTTGCTTTCTATTTCTTTTCCTTTAAGAATAATATTTTCTACATAATTTTTATCATCATATCCGGAAGCATTAATTTTCACATTCAGAAATGCTCCCATCACTGCGCTGCGGGCACATAAAGCGCCGACACCGGCATCTGAAACAGAATTCGGATTTCCTGTTTCAGCCATTGCTTTGATTACTTCCATACTTTCATAAGCTGTTTGCATCACTTTGAATGGAATTTCTATTGCTTGTTTTGTTGCAGCCTGGATGGCCTGTTTTCTCAGTTTCTTTTCATCATCATTTCCTTTTGGTAATCCCATTGCACTCATAATATCATTGAACGCTTTGGTATCAGCATCCACCAAACGCAACAATTCATTTTTATACTGCTGTCCTTTCTCTGCCCAATTGCTGAATTCTTCCCAACGATCATCCCAACCTTTTTTATGTGAGGAAAGATTAGCCACCATCGTTGCCAATGAAGCGCCTAATGAACCGATATAAGCAGCAATGGAACCACCACCGGGGGCAGGACTTTCACTTGCCGTTTCATCAGCAAAATCATTAAGCGACATACTTACTAATTTGCAGTCATTAGAATTGCGAAGCATATATTCTATAATTTTTTCTTCCGGTTTAAAATCAGACAGCTCGTCCAGCCCCATGGATTTAACAGCTATGCGGATTAATTCTTTTTCTGAAACGCCGGTAGAACGTTTTTGCTTTTTTAAAAAATATTTCCCAGCATCCGTCATTGCTTTCAACGGAATCAATCCTACCAATTCGGATCCCGTAACCCGTATTCCTCGTTTCTCAGCGCTTTTACACACTTCATCAAATGCAATATGCACCGGGGTAATATTGATATTGGTAAGGTTCATCGAAATTTGAGCTATGCCGTATTCTTCAATATACCAACCGATAGCTTTTACTGATTTTAATGTACCCGGTTGATTTACTTTCTTTCCGTTTACTTCCACATTTCTTCCGGCTTCTCTTACATCAAATGCAATGGAATTGGCACGACGAACAGAAGTAGTATTCAGGTTCACATTATACGCCACCAAAAAATCTCTTGCTCCAATAACAGTTCCCCCTCTTTTTGCATCAAACTCAGCAGGACCGAAATCAGGTTTCCATTGTGGCTCTTTTATTTTTTTAAAAAACCCTTCGTATTCACCGGCTCGTATAACGGAAAGATTAATCCGCTCTTTATTCGGTTGTGCTGCTTCATAGAGATACACAGGAATTTTTAATTCCTCTCCTACTCTCTTTGCCAATTGTTGGGCAAACTTTGCAGTTTCTTCCATCGAAATATTTGCTATCGGTATCAAAGGACAGACATCTGTAGCTCCCATTCTCGGATGCTCACCTTTGTGCTTGCTCATAACAATCAGTTCTCCTGCTTTTTTGATGGCAAGAAAAGCTGCTTGCACAACAGCCTGAGGCGTGCCCACAAAAGTGACCACTGTTCTGTTGGTAGCTTTACCGGGATCCACATTTAATAAACGAACAGCCTCAACTGATTCAATCTGATCAGTGATCTGTTTTATAATATTAAGATCATTTCCCTCGCTGAAGTTGGGGACACATTCGATGAGTTGTTGCATCCGGCAAAGATATTACTTGCCTGCGAAGCTCAAATGAAGCAGGGAATTGCACTATTTTTATTGTATCTGTAACGTTTTTTTCTGCTTTAAGTAAGAATTGCCTGCCAGCTTTTTTTCAATTGGAAAAGCAAATCAATTTACTGACCACAACACAATAATTTTTAACTTGAAATACAAGAACACTTTACCGTTTCTGCTTTAATCACAAATCTCTAACCCATTTGGATCTACCTTGAAAATATATCTCTTTGAAATATTATAATTAAATAATACATTTATAATAACCAATACTATACATTATGGACATTTTACCTTTAATCGTTCAGTTAGCAGGCGGTGCTGTCGGCGGGAACGTTGCAGGCGGCCTTATGAAAAAATTCTCTTTAGGAACCATTGGCAATTCCATTGTTGGCATATTAGGAGGTGGATTGGGAGGTCAGCTCCTTGGCCCTCTCGGTCTTCAAACCGGGGGAGCATCAATGGATATAGGGAGTATTATCACTAACATCCTCGGTGGTGGAGTTGGTGGAGGTGTCCTGATGGCCATTATAGGCTTCATAAAAAAAGCTATGAAAAAATAGCTACCGGTTCCTCAATTACCAGTCTTCAATTTTTTATTGGTACATCAGATCTTTCAAGTAAAGAGCCTGCATGAGATGTTATGCACGCAAAGGATTATTACCTTATTTGTGTTTTGAGAAATCATTTTAAAAAAAAAGGAAAGTGAAGGCTTTATTTTGAATTGTCATTCAGAAATCAAAAAAAATCCTGCCAATGATTATTTCACTCCGGCAGGATTTTTTTTAAAGAAATTCAGAAATGCTATTTTACTGAAACGGGAACTTCTACATTTTCCCAGGTAAGAGCAAAGCCGTTTGCATTAACCGAATAGGATAATTGTTCAGCAAAATTTTTCGCTTTCTCAGGCTTAACATTGACCCGCACTACATCTTTTGCCGGATCCTCTGTTGTTTCTCCATCCATCTTGACACCCCATTGACCCGTTTGTGAATTAAGAATAATCGTCCATTCTTTTTCTCCGGGTATCGCATATAAACTGTATTTGCCGGCAGGTAAAGATTTGCCCTCAACTTTAATATCCTTATCAGTCGTGAAAACAGTTGCTTCATTTGCTCCGGCTCTCCACACTTTATTGTAGGGTACTAGCTCACCCCATATCTTTCTGCCTTTTACAGAAGGGCTGCTATAGTCAATAGTAATAGTAGCTTCTCCTATTTTTCCGGTAGCCGTTGCCGGCGGGCTTGCTCTTTTTGATTTATCTTTTTGTGCAAAAAGGGCTGTGGGCAGCAGGAATGCAGTTATTGCCATAACCAGGCAATACCGGATCGTTGAGATTTTCATTGTTTGAAGTTTCATTTTAATAGTTTTTATGTAACTAAAGTTAACGCTTTTCTGAAATTCAAAGATCGCTGAACGCCTCTCCATTCACTTTAAGAATTTTAGAGCGTATTTCAAATTTTCCCATTGCTGTACTGTTTGCGGGCGGTGGGGACACCGCCCACTGCAGCCTGCCCATGTTTGGTGCACCAAATTTTATGAACGGCGTTCTTGTTTCAATACTTCTTCCTACATTTAGCAAATAAACTATTAAACATGAAAAAACCTTTTTTGAAACAACTCCTTATCTGGCTTATTGCCCCGGCATTTCTACTTTCCTTTACAACTAAACCTGATCATGCAAACTTTTCGGGAGACTGGAATTTAAATACAGGGAAAAGTGAGCTGGGACAGTTTGCTGACTTTGCAACCCGGATTATCAAATCAACACAATCCAGCGACTCCATTTCAATTGCCCGAACTTCCACTTCAATGGAAGGAGAAGATATCACAACAAACGAAACACTGACATTTGACGGGAAAGAATCGAACAGTAAATTAAACGGTCAATCTACAAAGAAATCCAGCCTTAAATGGGCAGATGATGGCCAATCGTTTTCCATCACTTACCAACTTTCACTTGATTTCGGCGGACAGCAAATGGATATCAGCGGTACTGAAAAGTGGAGCCTGGCTGACAATGGCAAAACACTGGTGGTAGAAAATAATTCTTCTTCTTCTTTTGGTGACATGTACACCAAATCTGTTTACGACAAGCAATAAGTTTTACAACGTTATTGTTCTGCTTTTGAATACATGTAAATTTTACCTCAACACATTGTTGAGGTTTTTTTTGTAAGAAAATATTGGGCAACTACTTTAAATCCATTCTCCATGGATCATTACCCTGTCAATCAGATTTGCACCAAAAGAATAGGGCAAATAGGCAATTGAAGGAATGGGCCGGGTAAAAATCAGGTCTGCCCTTTTGCCAACAGATATACTCCCGGTTTTCTTTTCTATTTCCATGGCATAAGCACCGTTAATTGTAGCCGCATTAATTGCTTCTTCAGGCAGCATCTTCATTTGAATGCAACTCATAGCCACTACCAGGTTCATGTTACCGTTGGGTGATGATCCCGGATTATAATCGCTGGCTAAAGCAATAGCGCAATTGGACTCGATTAATTTCCGTGCAGGCGGATAATTCATTCTCAGGAAAAAAGCAGCCGTTGGCAGCAGTGTCCCAATAGTTGCCGAAGCAGAAATTTTTTTGATTTCATCGTCCGTCATCGTTTCAAGATGATCCATTGAAACGGCATTTAGCTTAATTCCTGCTTCAATTCCCCCGATAGAATTCAACTGGTTTACATGAAGCTTTGGTTTAAGTCCGTAGCTCATCCCGGCATTGCAAATAACTTCCATTTCTTTTGCAGAAAAAAAACCATTTTCACAGAAGACATCTATATAATCAGCCAGTTTTTCTTTAGCAATCACGGGAAGCATTTCAAAAATAATGCGGTCAATATATCCCTGGTGATTGTTCCTGTACTCCAAAGGAAAAGCATGTGCCCCCAGGAACGTTGCTTTGATAGTAAGATTTGATTTTTCTTTGAGTCGTTTTATCACTCTCAGCATTTTTAATTCTCCTTCCACCGACAGACCATATCCACTTTTAATTTCAATGGCGCCTGTTCCCAGGCTGCTTACTTCCTCCAGGCGTTTCCATGCACTGTTGAACAATTCATCTTCTGAAGCAGCATTTAATTTTTTTGAAGAATTCAGAATACCACCACCCTTTGAGGCAATCTCTGCATAACCCATCCCTTTTATTTTGTCAATAAATTCTTCTTCCCGGCTGGCAGCAAAAACGAGATGCGTATGAGAATCACACCAACAGGGAAGTACTGTCTGGCCGGAAGCATCAATAATCTCCAGAATACTGTTTGCAGAAGCCGGAATCTCTTCCATTTTTCCAAATGAAGTAATGACTCCGTCTTCTACAACGAGGTAAGCCTTTTCTATGATAGGTAACTCTGATAGCTCTTTACCCCGAAGTAACTTATTCTCGTTTCTTACCCCAACAAGCTGCTGAATATTTGAAATAAGTTTCGTTGCCATCCCGGAAAGATAGGAATAAAAAAAAACGTCCTGCATGAAGCAGGACGTTCCTGTTAAAATTTTAATCAGAGTTAATTTTAATAAGGGATGATTAAAGTACGCAACACTCCTCCCGTATCTTCCCAAACAATTTTCATATAATACTTACCTGATCCGGGGCAGGAAGTAGGATTGCCGGCTGAATCCAACCCAAATGTGGCAGTAGCAGTAGCAGCAGGCCTGGTATTTACAACCTGTCCGCTAACCACTCTGAAATTGCAATCCTGGCGCACTACAAGTGGCTGAGTAATCTGCCATGTAAAAGCTTTACCATAACGATTGGTACCCCAGATCGCAATTCCTGACATATTTCCATCTGTAAAGGTCCCGGTAGTTGTTATCACTACTCCATTATTATAGCTGAAAACTCTTTGTTTTGCAATTTGCCATGTACGCTGGCTGCCATCATTAAATTTAATACTCATACCGCTACTGGTTATTGTATGAGTAATTGTTCCGTTCATTGTTGGCAATTTAATCAATAAGCCACCTGAAACATTTGTATACGTAATAGAGCCGTTAAAAGTCACACTCTTATTGTCACTAGCCCGGGTGACCTTGAAATCCTGGAATGCGACAGTAACGGCAGCTCCCTGGTTTTTCCAACGGGAGTTGGAAGGCATGGATACTACAATTACACCGGTACGTGTACGGTTGCCCAAACAATTTGAACCATTAAAAGTGAAAGTCAGTTTCCAGGTGCCACCACTTGTATCGGCAGTGACTGTTGCATCGCAAATGAGCTGTTGAATATCTTCACCCCTTCCTGAAAAAGAGCCACTGGCTTCCAGCATTACACCCACATCATTTGCAGCTAAATCAACATCATCTGAAACCGTTGACTGGTCGTCAGCTTCAGTGGATAGCTGTGTGGATAGATCGGGTGGCGGAGCAGAAGTATCTTTCTGGCAAGAGACAAAAAACAAAGCTGTAAAAAAAGTTATTACAGCCAATACAAGAATTTTAGTTTTCATAAAACGTATTTTAGTTTTTAAGTAATTGTCAGGGAAATAGACCTTGCCCTGGCAATTAAGTTTAAAGGATGATGGAATATTTTCTAAAAAAAATATCCTTACAAAGAAACAAATTCACCCCGGCTTTTAAAACGTATTACCCCTCTTTCAGAATACGTAAAATTTCAGGTTAACCCCCGGATAACAAAAGTTAAGATTTTGCGTTACTAAGAGGCTTCAACGGGTCATTAATGAAATTCATCCTTACTTTTCTCTCATTACTATTCATAATACAGCTAAAAGCACAGCTGATTGACTCATTGAATACAGCGAAGAATGCTACCTATATGAAGCCCGAGGAACGAATGATGATTTATGAAATCAACAGGCTCAGAAGTGAACCGGCTTCGTACCTGGCATATATACTTCCTCTCCTTCAGGAACAGGAAGACCTTGTCAGGAGGTCAGGTAAAGGCGAAAAAAGTTACAGCCTAACTTTCCGGACTGAAAATATAAACGGTACCCAAAAATCCTATATTGATACAACCTGGTTTTTTTCAGATGAAGAGAAATTAAAAGCGCTGAAATCATTGGCTAATGAATTAAAAAGTCAAAGACCTCTGAGAATCTTAAAACCGGATCATGGAATTTACACTGCTACCCGTACACATGCAAATGATCAGAATGCCCATCAATGGAACCTGATGCATACCGGTAGCGACGGCTCACAACCAAAAGACCGGATTAAAAAATTTTCACCGGGCATGATGAGCACCGGAGAAAATATTGCAGGACGCTTTCCAAAGCCCACAGCAAGAGATATTGTTATTCAGTTGTTGATTGACGAAGGCATTCCGGGATACGGGCATCGCCGAAACCTGCTTTGCGGTTTATGGACTCATATCGCCTGCCTATCAGGTGGATTGCACAATGAAATGTATCGCTGGATCCAGGACTTTGGAGAAAAAGAAAATTAAGGGCCTTGTTTTTAAAAGCGGAGCTTCTACGCTTACAACTTACAACATTAATATTCCAACAAGATTATTCATCAGCCATTGTAATTGCCCTTCACATTTTTTTCTTTATCCTGAAGATAATTGTATCAAAAAACAGGCGGTCTGCGCAAAAAACGCAAAGGACCGGCTTGCTGGCCCTGAAACTTTTATTATGCTGAAAAAAATGATGACCGATACCCGGAAAAAAATATCCTGCAAAAATGGCAAGTCCTATCAACCAATAATTAGGTAAAACAAATGCCATCACTAATAAAGAATAAAATATTATGGATCCGATAAAATGGAGCACCTGGTTGCCCGGATTGCTGTGCGCCTTAAGATATACAGGATAAAAAGAATTCAGTTTCCTGATAAACCTTTTAAGCATGGCTAAAAGTTTCTCAAAAAAAAGAAAACCTCCCGAAAAATCAGGAGGTTTCAAGTATAGCCATGAAAAACAAAAAAATGTTTATGTTGAAAGAAAACTATTATTTTTTCTTTTCGTACTTCTTCTTAAACTTATCAATACGGCCGGCAGTATCCACTAACATATTCTTTCCTGTAAAGAAAGGATGCGATGTGTTTGAAATCTCGAGTTTTACCAATGGATACTCATTTCCATCGTCCCATTTTACAGTTTCTTTGGAGCCTGCTGTTGAACGGCTTAAAAAAGTATAACCATTACTCATGTCTTTAAAAACGACCAGGCGATACTTTTCGGGATGAATACCTTTTTTCATAATTCATTGATTTGAAGTCGGCAAAGGTAGGCCGGTAATGCATTTTATCCAAATATAAATTGTAAAGAAGTACTGCCCGGCTAAAAAGATTTTTAAGCTATGATAATGAAATCGTTGAGAAACAGGCTATAAATGAAGAAGCATCCGGCTTCATAATTACAACAGCTTTCGCTATTATTATTACTTACCTGATGCTTCCCGGAGTTGCTTCCATCTTTTTACGGACTTCCGCCCTCCTTTTTGCATTTCATTTTGTTGCCAAAATTTGTGCAGTTGTAAACCGAAGATAAGATAGCTAAATACCCGTTTCCAAATTTTTCACCCCATTCTTATTCACTCCTTGTACATCGGTTTTCAACAGGTTTATGCACAATTTTATAGTCAAAAAAACAGGTTATTAATAAAATCAGCTCCTCATATTCACAAACTGTAAAGGAAAGCCAGGATTTGAACTCTTGCAAAGTTGAATAACCGCCTGCAGATCGTCGATTTTTTTCCCGGTTACCCGTATCAGGTCATCCATAATTTGTGCCTGAACCTTAAGACCAGAGTCTTTAATCAGTTTAGTAACCTTTTTTGCATCCTCCTGTAACAATCCATTTTTTACAGTCACTTCTTTTTTTATAACCTTTCCGCTTTGATAGGCCTCTTTGGAAAAATCAAAAGCCTGGGGTTCTATTCCCTGCTTCATCGCACGACTCATCAACACATCGCATAGCTGGCGCATTTTCATATCGTCATCCGTTTCAATATTGATTTTAAAATTCTTTTTATTGAGATCAATGACAATATGTGATCCTTTAAAGTCAAACCGGTTTGCGAGTTCCCGGCTGGTAACATTCACAGCATTATCCAATGCCTGTGCATCTACTTTACTGACAATATCAAATGATGGCATAACAATAAATTATGCCGCAAATATAAAAGAAGCCGCCCCAAACTTAATAATTGGAACGGCTTTCAACTTCACACCCTGAAAATCAGTAGCTAATTATTCCTCATGGCTTTACAAATAACTAATTACCGCTTCCTTTTACCCGGTTTTTCTCATCAGATGCACTGCCTTCTCTCCTTCCTGCATTGGCTTTTAATTTTCCTTTATTGAATCTCCAGGTAAAACTCAGGCTAACAGATTGTGCGTCCTGAATATTTCTGAATTTTATATCAACATCACTATACTTACTATATCCGGATACGTTCATGCTTTTGAAAATATCATTAACACTCAGGCGAACAGTCCCTTTATTCTTTAATACCTGTTTGCTGAACCCGGCATTTATTTGTGTAAAATCATTGACATAAATTACACCTTCCAACCCTTTTGATCTGTAAAAACCGCTCAATTCAGCCCCCCATCCTTTACCCCATTTGAACTGCTGTTGTATCTGCGTCAACATCCCTGTTACTCCTATTGAAATATAATCGTTGTTGACAATCCCCTTGAATCGGTTATTATATGCATTTACATATATATTACTGCTCCACCATTTTGTGATTTGATTATGGGCACTGACAGAAATCCCAAATTGATCCATGCTGGCGATATTTGCCTTCCTGATAAAAGTCTCATTGGTATTTTCATTTTGTTCAAATACCTGCTGAATAATATTTTTGGTTGTACTGAAATTTAAAGTTGTCGAGAGAAAACCGTTGTAGGTATGCGTCAGTTCAATATTATGTGAAAATTGAGGAACCAGATCCGGGTTGCCCTGTTCAAATGTATAACGGTCCAGGAAATGAATGAATGGATTCAGGTCTTCATAATCCGGACGGTTAATTCTCCTGCCATAATTTATGACAAATTGATTTTTTTCATTAGCAGCATATTGCAGGTAAACAGTCGGAAAAAGCTGGCTGAAATTCCTGGTGAATTTCTGGTTGGTGGTAAGCTGGTTTCCTTTTGCATTGGTATTTTCAAAGCGCAATCCAAACTGGCCGGTCCACTTTTTACCTAATGGCTGAGTATAATTGACATAAGCAGCATTGATATTTTCCTCGTAAATAAAATGGTTACTTCTGTTAAAATCATGTACCACCTGGCCGTTCTGAATACTATCATAGATAGCATTATTATCAGTTTTTACATAGCTGGATTTTATACCGGCTTCCAGTTTAGCACCTTTCTTCAACGGATGCGTATAATCTACTTTCCCACTGTAAATAGTGATGTCTTGCGGAAGCCTGCCCATTAAAGTATCAGGTGTTTTTAAAAGATTATGGTTGTTATCATAATACCAGCTGATCAAAGGCTGAAAAGCGGTGGACCGGTACTGGATGTAATCAAAGTCGCCACTAATTTCCCGGCCTGAAGAATCTAATAGGGTACGGAAATTCAGGTTGGCACTTAAATTTTTCCATTTCTGATCGTTTTCAGAATAAGCCTTTGTCTGGTTAACTAAATTTCCATTAGGATCGTAAATCAGGGTATTTGTATTGCTTCTCCATAAGCCCGGATTGGTATACCCGTTAAATACAATCCCAAATGTTGTTTTCTTACTTGCAAAATAATCAAGTCCAATTTTTGCACTATAGTAATCACTGGAGTTTTTCATCACCGATTCCTGGTCAAATTCTGAGAGAATATTTTTTGTATTAACATCTCTGAAGTTCCTGTCCACATAAAGTATTTGTTTGCGATCATTGTGGTTATAACTCAGATTACTGAACAGGTTCACCTTATTGTTACGATAGTTAAAATTTAATCCCTCATTGAAGCGGGCATAAATAGCCTGTGTGTAACCGGTGGTAAGACTCCCGTTATATCCGAATTGTTTATTCTTTTTTGTTTTGATATTTATTACACCGGAGTTTCCTGCAGCATCATATTTTGCAGGTGGATTCGTCATAATTTCAATTTGCTCCAGTTGGCTTGCACTCATACTGCGTAACATGTTTGCGAGATCGGCACCTGAAAGATATGCAGGGCGTCCATCAATATAAACCTGCACACCGGATTTGCCTTTCAGGCTGATGTTGCCATCCTTGTCCACTGAAACACCGGGAGATTTTTCCAGAACCTCAAGAGCTGAATTTCCGACATTGGTGACAGCAGCTTCTACATTAACAATGGTGCGGTCAATCTTTTGCTCAACCAAAGGTTTCTTAGCAACGATAGTCACAGCACTTAAAGACTTTTCCAGTTGAACTAATTCGATTGTTTTTAAATTGATACTTGAATTGGAGCTACTGATCTCAAAAGATTCAGAATACCCCTTTTGATGACCTACTGCTGAAATTGCAACCAGGTACCTCCCATCCGGAATGCTTTCAAATGAAAATTTTCCCATCTTATCAGCCACCCCCATCTTGAAAACAGTGGAATCTTTTGTCCTTAAAAGTGTAATAGTGGCAGATTCTATTATTTTAGTACTGCCATCAATTACAGTTCCCTGTACAGTCCCTTTTGTTGTTTGTGCCTGACTTTCAACGGATAACATCGAAAATACAGCAATTAGTAAAAGGCTAAGCGTTTTCATTTTATTTATTTTTAAGTTGTATGTTTTAATAATTACAGTCCAAAATTATGTACTATGCATTATCAAGTACAATGTTTTAAAGTGAACGGTAATATATTTTGATAATTGGTTATTTAAACTGACATATGTGTGACGCCAGCCCGAAAAATGGGTTACTGAAAATCCGGGATTATGGATGAATGGCAATTAATTTAAATAAGTGGATGGAGTACTGATTATTCCTTAGTTTCTGAGCCAGATTTTATTACAGTTAATACTTTATCCAGATACTCCATAATTCACTATGCAGTTAATGAGTCACACGATTTTTTTTGATTAGATTAATACCTATGATAAATCTTTTTAAATATGGTTTTCTTATTCAATTAGTTTCATTTTCGGAGAGCTGTGACTATTAAATATATATTCCTGAACAAAAAATTCTTTTTGTTTCTGTGACTGGTCTGCTTTCCTCTTTTATTTATTTACACTGCTATCTGAGTATATTGCATAAAAAATGTTCATTGATTTCAGATCTGATACGGTAACAAAACCCACACCGCTCATGCTTGAAGCCATGATGAATGCAAAAGTGGGTGATGATGTATTTGGTGAAGACCCTTCCATTAATGAACTGGAAAGTATAGCATCAAATATGTTCGGAATGGAATCTGCTCTCTTCTGCCCTTCCGGCACAATGACCAATCAAATTGCAATCAAAGGCCATACGCAGCCCGGCGATGAAGTAATATGTGATGAAACTGCTCATGTGTATCAATATGAGGGAGGCGGCATTGCATTTAATTCAGGCGCTTCCGTAAAATTATTACCCGGTGACTTGGGCCGAATCACTGCTGAACAAATTCTATCCGCCATTAATCCTGATGATGTACATAAGCCGCACAGCTCGTTGGTTTGCCTGGAAAACACTTCTAACCGGGGCGGTGGCAGTTGTTACGATTTTGAAGCAATAAAAAAGATCTATACAGTTTGTAAAGAACTTAATCTCAAACTTCACCTGGATGGTGCCCGGCTTTTCAATGCATTAGTTGCAAAAAACGAGACTCCTTTGCAATATGGTGAATTGTTTGACAGTATATCGGTTTGCCTGAGCAAAAGCCTTGGATGCCCGGTGGGAAGCCTTTTACTCGGAAAAAAAGAATTTATTAAAAAGGCAAGAAGAATCCGAAAAGTATTCGGCGGCGGAATGAGGCAAGCAGGCTTTTTGGCAGCTGCCGGAATTTATGCACTTCACAATCATGTAAATCGGCTCACTGAAGATCATTGCCATGCAAAACAAATAGCAGAAGCAATTTCAAAAAAAGAGTTTGTACAAAAAGTCTTACCAGTAGAGACTAATATTATCATCTTTGAATTAAATAACTCAATTTCTGCGCCTGCATTGGTGGCAAAGTTAAAAGGGCAGGATATCCTGGGTTATGCAATTTCCCCGAACAGGGTAAGATTAGTGCTGCACCTGGATATTAAAAAAGAGATGGTAGAAAAAACTATTACAATAATTAAATCTTTATAAGACTATGCTTCCGAAAATAAACCCGACAACGACAAATTCCTGGCAATTACTGCAACATCATTTTTCTGAAATGAAAAATGTAAAGATGAAAGACTTATTCCATAAGGAACCGGAGCGGTTTAAGAAATATTCACTGCAGATTGAAGATATTATTTTTGATTATTCCAAAAACAGGATTTCAGATCAAACGCTGGAACTACTGCTACAACTAGCTGAAGAGTGTAAAGTGAGAGACTCCATTAATGCTATGTTTAGCGGCGCCATTATTAATGAAACGGAACACAGATCCGTTTTACATACAGCACTGAGAAATTTTTCAGGTCAGCCGGTTCTCTCAGAAGGAAAAGACGTGATGCCGGAAATAAAAAAATCATTACAAAAAATAAAAACATTTTGCAATGCAATTCATGATGGAACACTGAGGGGCTATACCGGGAAAAAAATAAAATATATCGTCAATATTGGAATCGGAGGCAGCGATCTCGGGCCTCAAATGGTTACAGAAGCCCTGAAGCCTTATCGAATTGATGGAATTCAACCTCATTTCGTTTCAAATATTGACGGTACTCATATTGTTGAAACATTAAAGCAGGTAAAGCCGGAAAGAACATTGTTCCTGATTGCATCAAAAACTTTCACCACCCAGGAAACCATGACGAATGCACATACTGCAAGAGAATGGTTTTTAAAAAAAGCAAAAAATGAAAAACATATTGCCAGTCACTTTGTTGCTTTGTCCACCAATGAAAAAGAAGTTGTGAAGTTCGGCATCAACAAAAAGAATATGTTTGGTTTCTGGGATTGGGTGGGCGGACGCTACTCTCTTTGGAGTTCCATAGGTTTGTCAATTGCCCTTTCCGTTGGTTACAAAAACTTTGAGCAATTATTGAAAGGAGCATTTGCTACCGACAATCATTTTCGCAATACTCCTTTTGAAAAAAACATTCCGGTACTGATGGCACTGATTGGCTTATGGTATGGAAATTTTTTTGGAGCTCAAAGTGAAGCCATCCTTCCTTATGACCAATATATGTACCGTTTTGCAGCCTATTTTCAGCAGGGAAATATGGAAAGTAATGGCAAAAGTGTTGACAGAGTCGGAGAACCGGTTCATTACAATACCGGTCCTGTAATCTGGGGAGAACCCGGAACGAACGGGCAGCATGCTTTTTATCAGCTTATACACCAGGGCACACCAATGATTCCCTGTGATTTTATCGCACCTGCACAATCTCACAATCCCATTGGTGATCATCATCAGAAATTATTAACTAATTTCTTTGCTCAGACAGAAGCATTGATGAATGGAAAAACGGAAGAAGAAGCGATAAAGGAAATGGAACAATCCGGCTTGCCGGGAGAAAAAATCGTAGCACTTTTACCTTATAAAGTGTTTTCCGGAAATAAGCCTACCAATTCTTTCCTGGTAAAAAAGATTACCCCATATACCCTTGGAATGCTTATAGCACTTTATGAGCATAAAATTTTCGTACAGGGCACTATCTGGAATATTTTCAGCTTTGATCAATGGGGAGTGGAACTGGGAAAACAATTAGCCAACAAAATTTTACCCGAATTACAAAATGACAACCCGGTCAGCAGTCATGACTCCTCTACCAATAGCTTGATAAATCTTTTTAAAGAAATGAGAAAACAGAAGTAATGAATAAAAAATATTAACTATTAGAAAGTAAAAATGCCTCCTGACGGAGGCATTCGCAATTAGTTTCGGTTACATTACCATTTATCAACTTCTTCATCGCCGGACGAAGTTCCATTAAGCTGACTTTTATCTTCTTCTTTAGCAGGTGCCGGATTTTCAGTTTGCTCCACCACAACGCTTACCTCCTGAACTTCCGGCTCTTCACCATTCTCTGACAATACTTCATCATGATTGAAAGCATCAAAGTTAAAATCCGGCATCAATTCCGTTTTGACATGATCAACTGTTTCATTTAATGCTTTTATAAATTTGTTGAAATCCTCTTTATATAAAAATATCTTGTGCCTGTCGTAGCCGTTATCGTCAAAGCGCTTCCGGCTTTCCGTAATGGTCAGGTAATAATCATTACCCCGGGTTGCCCTAACATCAAAAAAGTAAGTTCTTCTCTTTCCAGCACGAATACGTTTGCTGTAAATACTCTCCATTTTCTTGTCATTATTCTCGTATGCCACAGTTGTAATTTTTTCAGTTTTTAAATCAATATTTTGGTTTGCGACCGCACAAATATAGAGATGTTTTTGAAACAGCCAAATTGGAAATGAATCTTAACCCGAAACCTCGTCCTCCTGCTCCTGCTGCCGGTTATATAATCCTGCATAATATCCGTTAGCCTCCATCAGTTCAGCATGCGTTCCTTCTTCTACAATTTCCCCATCATCGAGGACTACTATCTTATCAAAATTGAATAAAGAAAATATACGGTGAGTGATAATGATAGCCGTTTTACTCCTGAGAAATTCATACAGGCTGCCAATTATTTCCTGCTCTGTTTTCACATCGACAGCGCTCAGGCAATCGTCAAAAATCACCAGGTTTGGGTCTTTTATCAGTGCTCGTGCTATGGATATTCGCTGCTTCTGACCTCCACTCAGTGTCACTCCCCTTTCACCAATCATAGTTTCATATTGCCGGGAAAAAGAATGGATTTCTTTTTCAACACTCGCTTGCCGTGCAGCCTTCTCAACAATGTCACGCTGGCCCTTTTCCATTCCAAAAAGAATATTGTTTTCAACTGTGTCACTGAACAAAAATACATCCTGGGGTACATAGCTGATCTGCTCCCTCAATATCTTTAAATCAATATTCCGTATATCCGTTCCATCCAATTTAATTTCACCTGTGGTGGCATTATACATTCTCAACAAAAGATGTGCAATGGTTGATTTTCCGCTGCCGGTACGTCCTACAATTGCAATTTTCTCTCCTTTCTTTATTTCCAGGTTAAAGTTTTTCAATGCCTGAATACCAGTATGCGGATAGGTGAAATTCACATTAACAAAACTGATATTTCCCTGCAGCTGAACGATTGCCGGCTCAGGAGGATTATGAATAGCCGGCTCTGTCAATAAAAATTCATTCAATCTTTTTTGTGAAGCGGCAGCCCGCTGGATCATGCTGGCTGTAAGACCAATGGCACTAACGGGAAATGAAAGCATGTTAATATACATTACAAATTCCACAATGGCATCAATACCGATATTCCTGTTTCCATAAATATAATAAAGTCCTCCGATCATTATTGTCAATAAGGTACTGAGCCCGATCAGCAAGGTGATAGATGGAAAATAAATGGCTTCTACCTTTGCAAGTCCAATAGCATTTTTTCGATATTCTTCACTGTTTTTCTTAAAAAAACCCAGCATGGCTCTTTCCTGAACAAAGGATTTAATAACCCGGATTCCGGAGTAAGATTCCTGTGCATTTGTTGTAATATCTGAAAGTAAAGCCTGGATCCTTTCACTTTTCTTATTGATGATATTATTGACAAAATAAATTGTAACTGCCAGCAAGGGAAGTGGTGCCAATACGTATAATGTTAATTCTTCATTTCTTTTCATCATATAAAAGACGCTCAGGGAAATAACAGCAACCAGGTTAGCCAGGTACATAATAGCAGGGCCGGTGAAGTATCTTACCCGGCTTACATCTTCCGCAATACGGTTCATCAGGTCACCTGTATTATGTGTTTTAAAAAAAGCAGCATCCAGCTTTTGATAATGTTTATAAATCTCGTTTTTCTGGTCAAACTCAATAAGGCGGCTCATTACAATAATTGATTGCCGCATAAGAAACAAAAATAAACCTCTTAATAAGGCCAGAATAAGAATAGTGATGCCGCATAAGGCTACAATACCTCCCACCGTAAACTTTGAATGTTCAACAGCATCAATAAATTTCCGAACAAGAATATCATAGTTGGGAGGTGTTGCACCCGGGTGATAACCTGCCAGGTTTAATGATTTTTGTACAAAATCAATAACAAAACCGGTTACCTGGGGTGAAAGCACATTAAAATAATTGGACAGGAAAACAAATACAATACCTATACTGAGGCGAGTCTTATATTTCCATAAATATTTATTGAGGGCTTTCAGGTGCTTCAAAGAAAAAGATTTAATACGAAATTAAATGAAGTACGGTTAATAGCACGGCAGTAAAAAATTTTATAAAACGATTTTGCTGATATACCTCACGGAACTATTTTTGCGCCGGAGAGATGGCAGAGCGGTCGAATGCGGCGGTCTTGAAAACCGTTGACCCAAAAGGTCCGGGGGTTCGAATCCCTCTCTCTCCGCTGAATCACTATTCAAACTTTATTAAATCCTTGCAAACTCAATGTGGGCAAGGGTTTTTTATTTTGGGTACTCCCCAAATCATTCA
>JAFDYJ010000063.1 GCA_018267515.1 Bacteroidota bacterium
GAAGTAAAAAAAATTTATATGGATAAAACTAACATTAGAAAAAAAGCCCTTACCTGGTTTACCTCGAAATACCCTGCAGTAGAGGGAGAAATCTATACTTCTAAATTTTTTCCGGCGGCTGAGTCGTGGAGCAAATCAAGGGTTTGGTTTTTTCAATTGCCTTTGGAAGTTATCCATGCAAACCCTCCAATAAAAATTCATTTGATTTGCGAAAACCATCTTGCTGGAGAACCTTTCATTTATCTTAAAATAAGTTCATTATTTTTCTTAAAAAAAATAAATTCATTTGAAGTGAGTGAAAAAGAAAAAGTTGTCAGGATATATCTTTCTGCTGAGGCGGTAAATATGTTTACTGAAGTAAGAGGGAAAGGTGGAGTTGATTTTAAAGATTTTGTTTCGGTACAGTCATAGGGTTATAAACTTATAAAATAGTAGTTAGTGTGGCTGATAATGGCGGCAGAGGAATAAAACATACACTGAAAATCAATGCTTTAATTTTTTAACCTGGCAAACTTTGGAATTTCCAAAATTGGAACTATGTTTGCCTTAACTTATAAGTTAAGTTGATTGTTCAACTGATTGCAATACCGGAATTAGCCTTTGAGAAAGTACATTACTATACGGTGCTGTTTGAAGGTCGGCCTTATTCTGAGTTCAGGGATTTTATTATCCGCATGAGCAAACACGATAGGGACAAAATTGAATTGGCAGAAATTAACCGGTATATACAACAAATAGGAGAAGAATATGGTGCACATAAAGAACATTTCAAAGAAGAAGATGCTGCAGAACGGCTGCCCCCGCCCTATCATCAGTTCATCGAAACAGGTGAGCCGGATGATTATGGCCTTCGGCTTTATTGTATCCGGCTTACCCCATCCGTAGTTGTTTTATTAAACGGCGACAGGAAAACTGCTTTAAAAGTCCACGACTGTAAAAACTGCTATATGCATTTTGACAGGGCAAGAAAAATATCCAAAAAAATAACCGATGCTATTACTGATAAATTTATTGAGATAAATGACGATGATAAGAAAATTATCGTTGACAACGATTTTGAAATAAACATTTAAGAAACGAGGAACGCAAACACTATGATAAAAAAGAAAAAAATATTAAAGGCAGAAGCCATGCCTGAGTTCAAAACCTCTATTGATTCAATGCCGGAGGAAAGCAAAATCTTTGTTGATAAATCGCTGGAGATTGCCCATTATATTTTCCAGTTAATGGAACAAAAAGGAATGAAGCAAAAAGACCTGGCCGCCAAAATGGGAAAATCAGAAGCTGAGCTTAGTAAAATTTTAGCCGGTATGCATAACCTTACACTTCGTTCAGTTGCAAAACTGGAAGCAGCCTTAGGGGAAACTATTATTTGCACACCTAAGAAAGCAAGTGTTGTATTTCCCTCCGAAGTCATCACTAAAGTTTTGGAAGGAATAATAGCCAGAATTCAACAAAAAGAGCATGTTCCAATAAAATATGAAGCCCCGGTTATTAAAATGTCCATCGGTAAGAAATCACCTGTACAATCAGAAGCAATATGAATCCTGAAAGGAAAATAGAGGCAGATAAAATACATATTCTGAATATTAGAACGTTGAAAGGGAATATTGATGCAGCTTCAGAAGCAAATACTGATAAAATAGCCGGACATCAATTTAATTTTAAATTAACCACCGGCATAAATCCTGCCGACAAAGTAGTGGGCTTACAACTTCTTGTAAACATCAGTGCAGTTGATAAGGATAATAAACCATTAAATATTCAGGGCTCCTATACACATGAAATGCTTTTTCAAGTTGATAACCTTGAAGAATTCATTGAGAACAACAATAGCGGGAATTTAATAGACGCCGGCTTAGGAAGTACTTTAATAAGTATCATATACTCAACAGTACGTGGAATTATTTGTACCCGAACACAAGGCACTTCATTGGGCCAGGTTGTTTTGCCTGTAATTGACCCTAAGAGACTTATGAATGTGGTAGAAAAAAAAGAAGAGAAAGCAAAATAAGGCTTATTTGAAAATGCAAATTAAAGGAAGCAAGAAATCAATAAAACTTTTGTGGCATTAAATAATTCTTTACATAATCTCCTACTCCAATAGTTACAGGGGAAAGATCTTCTCTATAACCGGCAGCTTTGAGCTTTGTCATATCTGCCTCAGTAAAATATTGGTATTTATCCCGGATGTCTTCCGGCATATCAAAAAATTCAATATTCACTGGCAGGTTCATTGCAGAAAATATTGGTGTCACTAATTCGATAAAAGTCCTGGCTTTTCCTGTTCCCAGGTTATAAATTCCATTCTTAGCTGTTGACCATTGACCCTGCCCGAATGATTCGTTCAGGCGGGTATTGAGCATTGATTCCGCCATCCAATTCATCACTTTACAAACATCTTCTACATAAATAAAATCCCGAAGCTGTTCCCCGTCTTTAAAGCCTTCTTTAAGCGACCGGAATAGTTTTACTTTACCCGAGAAATTTCTTTTAGCAGGATTATCCATTCCGGAACTAATATCAGTCATATTCTAATCTGACAATTCTCAATTTTTTTATAAGGAAAAGAGCATTGTTTTACAGGCCTTAAATTATCATTATGAAAAAGGTTCTTGTCCCTACAGATTTTTCAGCTCATTCAAAAAGCGGTATGCGGTTCGCCATTCACTGGGCTAACCGGCAGCAGGTTGAATTAGTCTTTATTCACGTACTTCATATTTTGAGGCCTACCCGATGGTCGGATGCCTATTTTGCCGCCTATGCGGAGAAAGAGGAGAATGCATGCCTGGTGAAATTTAAAAAATTTATTGACAGCATATACAGGAATATGAAAGTAAGACCTGGCAAATATTCCTTAGTCATCAAGCAGGGGATTAGTGCCGATATTAGTATCCTGGATTATTGCAGGACCAATCCTGATATAGATTTTATATGCATCAGTACACGAGGAGCCGGAAAGTTTAAAAGAATATTTGGAACCAATACAGGCAACTTAATAAGCAAGTCAAAAGTTCCGGTACTTGCCGTACCAAAAAATTACAGGTCAACAGGAATTAAAAGCATAATGTATGCAACAGATTTTAAGAATTATTCACAAGAAATAAAAAAAGTTGTTGATTTTGCCTTACCGTTTAAAGCTACTGTTGATGTATTGCATTTTACCTGGCCGGATGAACCCATTTCAAATAAAAAAGTAATCGAAGCCTCCTTTAAAGCACAATACAAATATGACATTAACCTGCATTTTCGTGAAAACGATGCGGTTCATACTTTGATTGAAAATCTCCAAACACAAGTAAGAATCAGAAAACCCTCTGTGGTAATAATGTTTACAAAACAGGAAAGAACGTTCTTTCAGAAACTCTTCCTTTCCAGCAAAACAGAGGAGTTTTCATTTCAACTGAAAGTTCCTTTACTTGTTTTCAATAAATACTAATAAAATTTGTAATGATAGACCGGGAACAAATCATTGCTGAATACCGCTTGTAGTACGGTGAGAAAGGCTCATTAACTAAAAATCACCATTACCGAATTTTAATACCCCGGTATAATCCTCGCCAATTAATAATATCTCCAGGACTATAGTAAAAGACTTATAGCCTGGATTTAAGAAGTAAGGGTCTAGCCCCGGTGTATAATTCCATTTTTTGCACAGGTAACTAAGATCCCGGCCAGGACTACAAACTGTTGCATGAAGTTTTGTGCCATTCAAATAAAGGCTGTTGATAAGATTGACCCATTTATAAAACATCAGCGATGCTTCTGATTTTGAATGAACAGGCATTAGTCCTGCGGAAAGGAAAAAATTGTTCTCCGCTTCATAAAAGGAGATCCTCTCGTTCGTTCCAATTAATGAAATTTTTGAAGTGAGTCCATCCGCTTCTTTAAGATTCTTAAAACGATTGGGAAAATCATTTAGAATTTGGAGAACCTGTTCTTCCAAAATCTTCTTCTTCTCAAAACCCGTAACCTGTGCTTTCACTATATAAAAGAAAAAAAAAGTGGTAAGCAGGAAAAATACTTTCATATAAAAGATTAATTGCTATATAAAAATATGATTATATTCCATTTTAATTTTACCCGGTAACGCCTCTCCCCTGTTCTTGTGTATTGCTGAGAATGTTACGGTACTATTACCATGACATAGAACTCAGTAGTACTGCTGCGGTTGTAAATAATTTTTTACATAACCACTCACTCCTTTCTCAACAGAAGAAAACGCATAGCTGTATCCGGCTGCAGTTAGTTTATTCATATCCGCTTCGGTGAAGTATTGATATTTATCCCGGATATCCATCGGCATGTCAATAAACTCAATATTGACCGGGAGATTAAGTGTTTCAAAAATCGGTGTAACCAAATCAATAAAGGTCCTGGCTTTACCGGTTCCTAAGTTATAAATCCCGTTTTTTTCTTTTGCCCATTGACCCTGCCCGAATGATTCGTTCAGGCGGGCCTTAAGCATTCCTTCCATCATCCAACACATCACATTGCAAACATCTTCTATATAAATAAAATCCCGAAGCTGCTCCCCATCTTTATATCCTTCCTTATGTGAACGGAATAATTTTACTTTTCCCGTTGCCTTGATCTGGTTGAAAGAATGAAACACCACACTTGCCATTCTTGCTTTGTGATATTCATTGGGGCCATAGACATTAAAGAATTTTAGTCCACACCACTCAGGAGGGGTATTTTGAATTTTTCTTAAAACCCATTTATCAAATTCATTTTTTGAAACTCCATAAGGATTCAATGGTTTTAATTTTTCCACCAGTTCATGATCATCTTTATATCCTAATTCACCACCGCCATAAGTAGCCGCCGAGGAGGCATATATCAGTGGAATATTTTTTTTACAACAGTAGTTCCAGATGTTTTTTGAATATTCAACATTCAGTTTTTCATGAATAGCATAATCAAATTCCGTAGTATCTGTCCGGGCGCCAAGGTGAAAAATAAAATCAATGGCAGGATTTTCTTTTTCCAGCCATTCAAAAAAATCTTCCCGCTCTACTCTTACTAGATATTTTTTCTGATGAAGGTTCAGTTCTTTTTCTTCTTCCTGGAATTCATCAACCAAAATGAGGTTTTCAAAACCTTTTTTATTCAAGTAGCCCACCATGCAGCTTCCGATAAAACCGGCAGCTCCGGTGACGACTATTAATTTTTGATCATTCATTGAATTTTAATTTGAATTACGAACACAGAACAAGGAATTGAATTACGAACATAGAACAAGGAATTTAGAATGATGAAGTTTGGGTCATTTATTTTTCATAGCTGTCTTCAGGCTTGTGACAAAAATGGATATCAGTTCATTATTCTCCATTATCAAAGTATCTAATTTCGATACATCATGCCAATTCTTTTTTTTATCAATCTTAAAGCGTTAAATGTCTCTCTTAACTCCTTTAAACAAACCTTCATTTTATGAATAAAATCATTTTTACTTTCAGCAGCCTGTGCTTCCCCATAATGCAGAGCAGGAGAAGTAGAAGAACGTATAAATTGTGAAGCGATATGATTTGCAGCAAAAGTTTTTGGCAAGCCCTCTGCCACCTCAATACAATTACTTGCAAAGTTTATCAGCCGTTCATCCAAATCATATTTCTTTTCCATTATACCGCTTCAAAGTATTAATTCTTAATTCAACATTCCTTGTTCATCTGTTCCTTGTTCATCTGTTCATCTGTTCCTTGTTCATCTGTTCATCTGTTCCTTGTTCTTCTGTTCGAAATTCTTTTCTACATAGAACTCAGTGCCGAGCCGGCTTCTTCTTTTGATAAATAATTTTCAATAGCACTATCGTATTCATCTTTCCACCAGTCAATCGTTCCCCAAAAATCACCGTCAATTACCATCTCACCGCTGGTCACCACTCCAATTTTTTCGAAGGAAATTCCGGATACCAATTTTTCAAATGCGGCTTTATTATCCATGCTGACGCTAACTATTACACGGCTCTGACCTTCACCAAACAAAAAAGCATCTTTCCGGAGTCCTTCCTTACTGATGATGGAGAAACCTAATTCATTATTGAAGCCACTTTCACAAAGTGTAACAAACAATCCGCCTTCACTAATATCATGTGCAGAGCAAATCAAGCCTTCCTGAATCAGGTTTGTTAGTTTTTGCTGCAATTGATACTCTTCTTCCAAATCAAAACGAGGAGCCGGGGAATATTTTACAGCACAAACCCGGTGCAGGTACTCAGAACAATTGATATCATCCGTAACAGCGCCTAACAAATAAATCAGGTCACCTTCTTCTTTAAAATCAAGAGTCATTCTTTTTTCTATATCATCTACCAAACCAACCATTCCAATAGTGGGTGTAGGATATACCGGTCCTTCGGGATTCTGATTATAAAAACTTACGTTGCCTCCTGTAACCGGAGTATCAAATTTCCGGCATGCTTCACCCATTCCTTTTATGGCATGAACAAACTGGTAATACACTTCCGGATCATATGGATTACCGAAGTTGAGGCAATTGGTGACTCCTAATGGCAGACCACCACTACATACAATATTCCTTGCCGCCTCACTCACCGCCATCATTGTTCCTTTGTATGGATCAGCAAAAACATAACGACTGTTGCAATCTGTTGTTAATGCCAATGCTTTCATGCTACCTTTTATTAATGCTATTGCAGCATCCGAAGGGGCATTGGTAGATGCATTCACTGTACCGACTGTGCTGTCATATTGTGTATAGATCCATCGCTTGGATGCAATAGATGGAATAACGATTAATTTTTCAGCAACTGCTTTCAAATCGTCAGGAACAGGAATGGAGGCCGGGTCAAATTCTTTAATCTCAGAAAAATATTTTGGCTCTGTATATTCTCTTTCATACTGCGGCGCACCACCGCCCAATACTAATTCATACGCCGGAATGGCTGCTTCCAGGTTTCCATTCATGAAAAATTGCAACACACCATCCTCCGTTACTTCTCCAATTACGGAGCAGGGCAGATCCCATTTGGAAAATATCTTTATGATTTCATCTTCCCTCCCTTTCTCAGAAACCAATAACATTCTTTCCTGGCTTTCGCTGAGTAAAAGCTCCCATGCTTTCATGTTCTTTTGCCGGGTAGGCACTTTATCAAGGTCAATTCTCATTCCCACTTCACCCTTCGCACTCATTTCAGCAGTGGAACAAATAATTCCTGCTGCACCCATATCCTGCATTCCAACTACGGCTCCGGTTTTAATTACTTCCAAACAAGCTTCTAATAATTTTTTTTCCTGGAAAGGATCACCAACCTGAACGGCAGGAAGATCTTCAATACTATCTTCCGTAATATCAGCAGAAGCAAAAGATGCTCCACCGATTCCATCTTTACCGGTTGCGCTACCGACAAACAATACAGGATTTCGTTTCCCCTGCCCGACTGAATCGTTCAGGCGGGCTTTTGCTGTTGCAGAAACAGTTTCACCCACTTTCACAATGCCAACACTCATTGCATTCACCAACGGGTTGCTGTGATAACATTCATCAAAATATATTTCACCGCCAACAGTGGGTACACCGAAACAATTCCCATAATGCCCAATGCCATGCACCACACCGGCAAGCAGGTGTTTTGTTTTATCTTCTTCCAACTCTCCAAACCGAAGTGAGTTGAGTGAAGCAATGGGGCGGGCACCCATAGTGAAAATATCCCTGTGTATTCCACCTACTCCGGTTGCTGCACCCTGGAAAGGTTCAATAGCAGAAGGATGATTGTGTGATTCTATTTTAAAAACAACACCCAGTCCATCACCAATATCCATTAGCCCTGCATTTTCTTCACCGGCTTTTACCAACATTCTTCCTCCTTCTCTCGGCAATGTTTTTAACCATTTGATGGAATTTTTATAACTGCAATGCTCACTCCACATTCCTGAAAATGCACAGAGTTCATTGAAATTGGGAGTACGACCTAATTTTTTTTTGATCAATTCAAATTCTTCTTCCGTAAGCCGAAGTTGCTTTGCTGTTTCCACTGTTACTTGCATGAGGTAATCTATTTTTTAAGAGTTGCAAATTTACAAAGTGAAAAACCATTACAGGCAGGGAAGTTGTCAACCATTTATCAAATGTCAATACAAAACGTTGCAATGCTTGCAGCCTGTACCAATAGATATTTAAAAATGATGCCCGGTAAAAGAATGGGCCACCTTAACGACTAGTGATAACCTGAAAATCAATCTTTATGAATAAATATCTCTATTTTGCAAGCATAAAACCTAATAGAGCTTGGAGTATTTGCTTTTTGTTGCCTGGCTGGTATTTTTTGCCTGGCTGGTTACCAAAGTCCGCTTTTTTACAAATTCAGGATTGAATCAATCCCAGATTATCATCGTCTTTTTGCTGAAGGTAATAGCCGGAATCCTATACGGATGGATCGGGGTCTATTATGGAAGCCTGGCTCAAATGGTAGATACCTGGAATTTTCATTATAACAGTATCCAGGAGTATCAGCTTTTACATAAGAATCCACATGAATATTTTACCAACCTTTTCCGGGACCCTTATGAAGGAGGGCTTCTAAAATTTTTAGGAAGTAAAGACTCATTTTGGAATGACCTGAAGTCAAATGTACTGGTCAAACTTTTGTCTGTTTTTGATATTTTAAGTTTCGGTTACTATTATGTCAATGTAATTTTTTATTCTTTCCTTACACTGTTCGGTCCTATTTGTTGCTTCCGGATTATGATTGACGTATATCCCCGTAAGAAACTGGCCATCGCTATTGCTTTGTTTTTAATTCCCTCATTTTTATACTGGACAAGCGGTATTCATAAAGATGGTTTAATATTTACCGGTATTGCCATTATAGCTTACAATATATATTTCGGGCTCAAAGAGAAAAAGTTCAATTTCAGAAAAATTGCGATGATCCTTTTGGGACTGCTGATACTTCTTGTTTTCAGAAACTTCATGCTTGTAATAATCGCTCCTGCGTTGCTGGCCTGGTTGCTGGCAGCAAAGTGGCCTAAATATGGATTACCCTTATTTGCTGGAGTCTATACTTTTTTTATTGTGGCTTTTTTTACGGTACGGTATATTAATCCTCATTGGGATTTTCCGCAGGCCGTGGTGAATAAACAGGAAGCTTTTATGCAATTGCACGGCAACTCTGTCGTCCCGATTAAAAAATTACAGCCCACCGTCACCAGTTTTTTAGAAAATATTCCACAGGCCATTACACTATCAACCATCAGGCCTTTTCCTGCAGATGTAAAACATATACTTTCCCTGGCAGCTGCAGTAGAAATTGATTTATTACTGCTCCTGTTTTTGCTTTTTATATTTTTCAAAACAAACGGAACACATTCCAGGAATTTCATCCTCTTCTGCGTATTTTTTTCTTTCTCAACATTACTGACGATAGGTTACACTGTAAATTTTCTTGGCGCCATTGTTCGCTACAGAAGCATTGTTATTCCTCTTTTAATGATTCCCGTATTGGCTCAAATTGACTGGAAAAGGATAAGCAAAGTATTTTCTTAGATAATATAATATTTTTTAAAATGTGTGTTTTTCTGGCTAACCATCTATGAATTTTGCATATTCAAGATTTATTTTCGTATTTTTTTCCACATTTTTCCAATATTTTAATGGTTTGTCAAAAAATAAATTGATTTTTTGGTACAAATACTTTTCTTTTGCTCAAAATTTAATTTATGTCGCTTCGCTTTTCCGCTATCAGTAACCTACTAACCTCTGAAGTAAATGTTCAGGGTTCTAAGAAGATCACAGCCATTTTTGGCGAAAATGTCTTTACACAGCAAGCTGCCCGCCAGTTTTTAAGTGATGAAGCTTTTAAAAGTCTGAGTGCCTCCATAAAATCGGGTCAAAAAATTGACCGATCAATGGCCAACCAGATTGCCAACGGAATCCGCTCCTGGGCAGAAAGTAAGGGAGTAACGCATTACACCCACTGGTTTCAGCCATTAACCGGTACCACTGCTGAAAAACATGATTCCTTTTTTACTATAAAAAGTGACGGCACACCGATAGAAGAGTTCGACGGAAATACCCTTATTCAACAGGAACCCGATGCCTCTTCATTTCCCAGTGGCGGATTGAGGGCTACATTTGAAGCAAGAGGATATACTGCCTGGGATCCTTCATCTCCGGCATTTATTATTGAAATTGGACAGGGCAGCACTTTGTGCATACCCACCATTTTTGTTTCCTACACCGGTGAATCACTGGATTATAAAGCGCC
>JAFDYJ010000064.1 GCA_018267515.1 Bacteroidota bacterium
TTCCGTACTGACATTGCATCTTGCAATAGCTGGAATTCAATTTATCGTCACTAATCCGACTGCCATATGTGGAAATACAACAACAGATCTGACTAGTTCTTCGATAACTGCAGGAAGCGATGCCGGATTAAGTTTCTCTTATTGGAAAGATGCAGCAGCAACAATTCCTTTAACTAACCCGAATGCTGTTATTGCAGGTGGTACTTATTATATAAAAGCAATCAATTCTGCGGGTTGTTCAGAAATCAGGCCTGTCATTGTAACTATTAATATAGCACCAACTGCTGTCATATCCGGTGGTAGTAGCATTTGTGCAGGTGCAAGTTCAACTCTTATAGTTACTCTAACTGGTAAGGCGCCATTCCAGATTTCATATACAGATGGAACGAATAGTTATAGTGTTCCTAATATTAATTCAACATCATACCAGTTGAACGTTACACCGTCTGTGAGTACAACATATACTATAACTAATGTAAGTGATGCAATTTGCTCAAACCCGGCTGTAACCAGCACTGCTACGGTTACAGTAATACCGGCAATTGCACCTGTCCGTTATCCTACCATAACAGTAAATGCCAATACCGCCACCCAATTAAATGCAAGAAACCTGGGAACAAATTATACTTATCAATGGACGCCAACAGCCGGATTGAATTCAAATAACATAATTAATCCAGTTTTCAGTTATGATAAACCCACTGAATACAAAATAATAATCACTACTGATAAAGGCTGCACTGTTACAGATACCTTATTGGTAAAAATCAATCCGATTGATGTCCCGGCAACACTTGAAGATATCATAACACCAAAAGCATGGACCCCTAACGGAGATGGACAAAATGATTTATTGAGACCAAAATTAATCAACATAAGAGAGTTGAAATATTTCAGAATATACAACCGGTGGGGTGAATTGGTATATGAAACAAATACAGAAGGACAAGGGTGGAATGGTATTTACAAAGGCAAGCCTCAGGTGATGGATACTTATACCTGGATTGCCGAGGGAACCGGTATTAGCGGAGCCATTATCAAACGGACCGGTAACTCAGTTTTATTACGCTAAATTTTTTATAACATGAAAAAGCTAAAAATTGCTCTGTTTGTTCTATCTGTCCTGATTGGGACAGGAAGAGTCGTGGCACAGGATCCCAGCTTTTCTCAGTTTTTCTCTTCCCCGTTAAATATTAATCCTGCACTGACTGCGCAAATCAATTCCAAATGGCGGGTCATTTCTAATTATCGCAATCAATGGATCGGTCCTAATAATCCTTATACAACCGGGACCATTTCCTTTGACAGCAAAATATTTCAAAACTTATCCGAAAATTATGTGGATGAAATTACACGCATTGGTGTTGGCGGAATGATGCTCTATGATCAGACCCTGTCGGGAGCCATGAGAAGCAGTTTTGCTTCCCTGAATATTTCGGGCAACGTAAGGTTGAAAGAAAGAAACGGCTATGAGCAAAATGGTATGCGGATACGTCATATCAGCAAAATAAAAATGGATCTCGCTGCAGAACAAAGATTAGGTATCGGCATTGGCGTCAGTTATGGAAACCGCAGGATAGATATGAGCAAACTGACTTTTGAAAATCAATTTAACGGTTTAACCTTTGATGCCAGTCTTCCCAGCGGGGAATCCGGTCTTTCGAATATGAAACCATTCTTTTCTGCCAACGCCGGATTGCTGTACAGCTATATTAACGACGGTGTCAATTTTGATTTCGGCGTGTCTGCTTTTCATTTCAATAAACCAAAACAAACCGTATTGGATAATGACAAAGAATACTTAGCCCCCCGTTATGTTATCCATACCAACTATGAGCGAGTTCTCACCGACCAGGTTGTTTTAAATACAAACGGAGTATATCAATATCAATCAGGCGCCAGCTATTTTTCCGTAGGCGCTGCATTGGGATACATTTTATCTGCAGATGAAAATTCAGCGCAAATGGTAAATGCAGGATTATGGTATTGGAATAAAAATGCTTTGATCCCCTACATCGGGTACAGTTACGGAAATTTGCAATTGGGACTTACTTATGACATAACCATTTCCACTCTTAAGGAAGCTCCCAGGCGGATGCACACCTTTGAGCTTTGCCTGATTTTCCGGGGTGGCAGCAGCGAACGTTCCGGAGTAATCCCGGCTCCCTGGAAATAATTTTCTCATAAGCTATTCAAAACCGGGTTATGGATCAGCTTTTCATGATTATATATCGCTACCAATTCCGGCATCAGACAGTACTCTTTTAAAAATGCCATATGTGTTACTTTAAGTATAGCATCCTGCCCGGTACAGCTGGTTTTTTTATCAATTATCCACAAGATTAAAACAGACTTTTCAAGTTGATAATTCTTTTCATAATATTGATCATCCAAAACAGCATCACTATTTGCGTATGAAGAAAGCGTCACATAAATCTTTCTTTTTCTTTTTAAAAAATATTCACATCCGGGTTACTAAATATCTTTTCGAAAGAGATACCTTCTTTGCCACCCTATGGGTTTTCATTTTTATTTTATTGGTAAAAATACTGCCGCTTCCCAATATCAACTTTTTTAACCCGGTAATCGTTGCCATGGAGGATTTTGATTTCAATGATATCACTTATTCCAAATTAAAGATCACAGAAGGTGATACATTGGATAATCGAATTGTAATAATAAATATCGGAGATCTGGACCGGGAAGGATTGGCTTTGCTGATCAATAAAACTTCTTCGATGGGAGCCAAAGTCATTGGCCTGGATGTAACGCTGGAAGGCCCCAGGGATCCTTTTAAAGACTCCCTGATACAGGATGCCATTAACAGAAATAAGAACCTCATACTTGCTTCCCGGTTTCACCCGGGCGAAGGAAAAGAAGAATCCGTTTATGTTCCTAATTATTTCAGCCAACCCGATTCAAAAAGCGGTTTTGTAAATTTTCTTTCTAAAGAATGGGCAACTGTACGCATCTGGAATCCATTTCTGAAAATCAAACAAAATTCCAACAGTCACGAATATCAGAGTTTTGCTGCTGCAATAATCGGGCAATACAGTGCTTCAGCTTTTGAACGGCTGAAAAAAAGAAATCATTCGACAGAAATTATTAATTATTCCCGCAAAACAAATCAATACCTGGTTATTGATGAAGCAACTATTCTAAACGGAAATGTGGAACCGGGTGCTATTAAAGACAAAATTGCATTACTGGGATATATCAGCTCCGATCCTAAGAAAATTGAAGACAAAAAATACACCCCCTTTAATGAAGAGCTGGCCGGGAGATCGATTCCGGATATGAACGGAGTAGTGATACAGGCGAATATAATCTCAATGGCACTGGATGGCAAGTATATTACGAAATTGCCTCTCTGGGCTACCATTTTAATTGCAGTAATTATTGGCTGGCTGCATATGTCGTTTTTCATTCATTATTACCTTGAAAATCATATATGGTTCCATTTAACTGCAAAAATTGCACAGCTGATATCTGCCATTTTATTTGTCTATTTGAGCATGGTATTGTTCAGCAAATTCAGAATCAAATTAGACATGACTTTAACATTAATTGTGATCGTATTAGCGGTAGATATTATTTACTTTTATGAAGCATTTGCAGTATGGCTTCATAAAAAGTTCGGATATAAAACAGTCTTTCATCAAAAATATCATTAATAATTTATGAAAAAGATTGTCCCCTGTATTATACTTATGACCATGGTGCTTTCCTCTTCCTCACAGGAAAATAATTTCATGGTTTATAGTTTTAAAGGCGCTGCAACAATTATGGAAAACAATGTGGAATCAAAGGCAAAAGTCGGCAGGATTATCAGTGCTGCATCCACAGTAAAAATCCCGGTTGGCGCTATTGTAACATTAATCTGCAATCAGAATGCATTATTCACCATCCGAAAAGCCGGAACATACAAACTCATTCAGTTCAGTGATTCCTGTAACATTTCTACCGGTTCATTAAGTTCCAACTATGCCCGGTATATATGGGAGCAAATGACCAGCCATGGTGAAGGCACCCCGGGCTCCAACCGGAAAATATTTATGAATACCATTGGAGCCGTCAGCCGTTCTGTAAATAATATCTGGATTGATCCGAGGTTAGATACCATTAATTATGTTTCAGGAAATTTTCCGCTTGCCTGGAAATCCTATTCAGATGCCCGGGAATTTGATTTTGTTCTTTACGACAATGCGGATGCTCTCCATCCAGTTTATAAAACGACAACGAAGGAAATGCAAATTCCCATTACCGGCATCACTAAATACATGAAAGAGGGAAATACTTATTTCTGGACTTCTGCTGTAAAAGGAGAAAACAACGATGAGCTTAAAGTGATTAACTATATTTCACAGGAAGATTTTAAAAATGTTTTAAACCACCTGAAAACTTCCGGACCTGCATATGAAGGCGAAGCCGAACAGGCCTTTCGTATTGCATTCGGCCTTGAAGATGCCCGCTATTATTCTGCTGCCTATCAATATTATTTAAAAGCATCAAAGTTGAACCCTGATGTTTGGCTATTCCGTTCTACGCTGATGTCTTTTAAAAAGGATTATGATATAAAATAATTTTTAAAAATCTTGTTGGATCACTTTCCTATATTTTCAGTCTTACATTTATACAATGAAAATCTCTTTTTGGACAATTGGTAAAGAAAATGATCCTTACGTAAAAGCAGGAGTACAGGAATTCACAAAACGGATCGGCGCTTATTTTAAAATACAATGGGATATTATTCCGTTACCCAAAAATTCCGGAATGCTTAGCCAGATGGACCTGAGAAAAAAAGAAGCAGAAATTGTTTTGACCTGGCTGAGGCCGGAAGATTACCTGGTGGCATTGGATGAAAAAGGCAGGCAGTGGACTTCAGAAGAATTGGCAAAGTTTATCCAGCAGAGAGCAAATACCAGTGTTAAAAATCTCGTGTTTCTCATAGGAGGTATTTATGGATTAGATGCTTCCATTTTAAAACAGGCAAAACAGATATGGAGTCTTTCTCCCTTAACTTTTCCGCATCAATTAGTGCGCCTGATACTTGCCGAACAGGTGTACCGAGCCTGTACCATTCTGAATCATGAAAAATATCATCACAAATAAATTTTCGATTTCAAAATTCTGATTTTAGATTTGATCCTTTCAAAGCACCTGCATGCCTATTTCAATTACATTAATTATTATCATCGTCACCAGCCTTATTTCAATTGGCGGGTTTGGAAATAAAAGATTGATTGATGACCTGATATTTTATCCGCCTGCTATTACCCGTCAAAAACAATGGTATCGCTTTTTTACCTGCGGGCTTATCCATGCAGATGCCGGTCACCTGATTTTTAATATGCTGGCACTTTATCTTTTTGGCGATGCCGTTGAAAATAATTTTTTAACTCTCTTCGGTCGAAAAGGAAGAATCCTGTATCTGTTATTATACATCCTTGCACTTTTATTTTCCCTGCTGCCTACATTTTCCAAGCACAGGAATGATTACTATTATCGCAGCCTTGGGGCATCCGGTGCAGTTTCAGCCGTAATATTTGCCAGCATACTTTTTAATCCTTTAGTGGGAATCGGGCTGTTCTTTATTCCTATTTATATTGCAGGTTTCATTTTCGGCATTCTTTATCTTGTAATATCACAATGGCTGGAAAAACGTGGGGGTGGAAATATTAACCACTCGGCACACATTTACGGTGCTTTGTTTGGAATTGTTTTCACCATTGTAGTCTGCCGTGCATTTTCTGATTATCCTGTCTTAAAAAGTTTTATTGACCAGATCATGAATGCAGATATTAAACAATTCATCCGGTTTGGCACTTAGTGTAAGTGACTTTCAAAACGGATTTTGTTTTATCAGTGATTTTTACCCTGTCATCAATACGGTGGCCAATTATCCAGATAATTTTTTTATTCATCTCCAGCACCCGGATTTTTTCTTTATCGGCTTTGGATAATTTCTGATCAATGAAAAAGCGGGAAAGTTTTTTCTTTCCGGGCTGACCGGAAGACTTAACTTTCATTCCAATCGGGTAAAAATAATCTCCGGCTTTCCATTTCCTTAGAATAAGCGGAAACTGAATTTCATTCTTATCAAAGCAGGCAATATGAGAGGCAGCACTACGCTGATCGTCAGACACCGGGACGATCTCAAAATCTAAAGAGTTTATCTCATTCACAACCGGCGAGAAATTTATTTTACTGATACCTTCTTCAATCAGAATCAGCTCAGTTGTTGTTGCATTCAGAGGAGTGACGATAAGCCAGTTCCGGTTCTTTAAAATACGATGCGAGGCTGAAAGGATATACTTTCCTGATTCACTATCCAGCAACCTGATAATTTCATCTACCTGTGATGGTCGGAATCCCCATTCCTTTACAATTTCATACAGTACACTTCGCAAGGGATTCAGCTTTTTTAATTTTAATACAGGAATATGAATTTCTTCTCCCTTGTATTCCATTAACTTTCGCCTATGCATCTCAATCGCTTCATTATATAATAATTCAATCTCTTTACACCTCTCAATGTTTTGCAGCAGGTTTTCAGTGACTTCCGGATATATTTTTTCCAGGAAAGGAAGGACAGTCAGCCTTAAATAATTCCTGCTATACTCATCCGCCAGGTTGCTGCTGTCGGTAACAAAGTCAAGATGATGGTATTTAATAAAGTCTTCCAACTGTTTTCTGCGGGCAAACAACAAGGGACGAACAATTTTACCCTGCTTCGGCTCCATTCCCCGAAGTCCTTTAATACCTGTGCCCCGGAAAAAATTCATAAGTACGGTTTCAATATTATCATCTGCATGATGAGCGGTTAGAATATAAGCAAGAGAGAATTCAGGGGAATCCAACAACTTATAAAACCAGTCGTATCGTAATTTTCGGGCGGCCTCCTGGGTAGATAATTTATTTTCTGAAGCAAACCGGTCTGTATCAAATTCGTTCAGCAAAAATGGCACCTTATATTTTTGTGCCAGGTCTTTTACAAATTCTTTATCTCTATCGCTTTCTTTGCCCCGAAGTTTAAAATTGCAATGTGCTATTACGAAACCATAACCTGCCTGACGGGATAGTTCGCATAGCACCACAGAATCCACTCCTCCGCTTACGGCAAGCAACAATTTGTCTTTTTCCCGGAAAAGAGAATGACGATTGATAAAATTTTTATAGAGCTGAAGTAACTGCATTTAAAAAGTCATGTCTTCATACAAACTTCGAAGTTCATTGTAAGCCAACTGTTCTCCTGCCTCTTTAGCCTGCTGCATTCCCTTTTCGCAAATTAAAATGGCAGCATCAGTATCGCCTGCCCTTTCCAGCAATTTAGCCAGGTGATAATAACTCCCGACATATCCCGGTTCCCTCTGCAAAACAGATTCAAATAATTCTTTTGCCTTAACATCGTCCTGCAGCTTAATATATTCTAAAGCCAGTGCATGCTGTAAAAAACTATCCGTGGGATTCGCTTTCAGAAATTCTTTTAACTTATCAATACGTTCCAAGCCTGAATTTTAAATTTTCAATTTTAAATCGTGTTACCTTATCTTTGCTTTGGTTGCATAAACAACCTTTTAATTACCTTCAAAATTTCATTCATGAAGATCCTCGTTTGCATCAGTAAAACACCTGATACCACGGCAAAAATAGCTTTCACCGATAACAACACGAAATTCGATACAAATTCGGTTCAATGGATTATTAATCCTTACGACGAATGGTACTCACTGGTAAAAGCAATTGAATTGAAAGAAGCTGATGCCTCCACCCTAATTCACCTGGTAACGGTTGGAGGTGCAGATACCGAACCCATCATACGTAAAGCGCTTGCTTTAGGTGGCGATGAAGCTATCCGTATCAATACCGACAATTCAGATGCTTATTACATTGCTGCACAAATTGCAGAGATTGGCCGCAAGGGTCAATATGATCTCATATTTTCAGGAAAAGAAACCATTGACTATAATGGCGCTTCAACTGGTGGCATGATTGCAGAATTTTTAAATTTCCCTTATGTTGCTCCCGTTATAAAATTTGAATTATCCGGAACCACTGCAATCATCACACGTGAAATCGAAGGTGGCGAGGAAATTTGCGAGGTTCAGCTTCCAGTTGTAATCAGCTCACAGCAGGGAATGGCAACACCCCGTATTCCGAATATGCGTGGTATTATGGCTGCACGATCAAAACCATTGAAAGTAGTTGAGCCTTCTTCCATTGATGCACTGACATCGTTTGTGAATTTTGAATTACCCCCTGCAAAAGCCGGGGTAAAACTGATACCGGCTGATTCGCCGGAAGAATTGGTTCGCTTACTCCATGAAGAAGCAAAAGCATTTTAATTCGTTTATTAATCTTTTTAAAATTTATATATGTCCGTATTAATTTTTATTGACACAGCTGAAGGCCAGGTAAAAAAAGCATCGCTGGAAGCAATTTGTTATGGTGCCAAAATCGCAGAACAACTTTCAACTTCAGCTGAGGGTGTGGTTTTAGGTGAAGCGAAAGATGACCTTGGCTCATTAGGTAAATATGGTGTAAAGAAAATATATCATGTCAATAATAAGAATTTAAATACGTTGGATTCGCAGTTGTTCATAAGTACTATTGCACAAGTTGCAGAAACCGCAAAGGCCACCATAATTATATTCTCCAATAATATAAACGGAAAAGCCATTGCACCCGGGTTATCAGTCCGTATTAAAGCCGGATTAGTAACCGGGGCCGTTGCATTACCTGAAACATCTGATGGATTTGTTGTAAAGAAAACTGTGTTTTCCGGGAAAGCTTTTGCCAATGTATCAATAAATACAGGCGTGAGAATTATTACCCTGAATCAAAATGCCTATAAAGTTGAAACCGGTGCGGCTACTGCGGAAGTGGTGGCTGTAAATACTACCGCCGATTCAGGCAAAGTGAAAATAACACAGGTTACAAAGACCAGCGGTGAAGTACCTTTAACTGAGGCTGAAATAGTCGTTAGCGGTGGAAGAGGATTAAAAGGCCCGGAGAACTGGGGGATGCTTGAGGAATTAGCAAAAACATTGCATGCGGCATTAGCCTGCAGCCGTCCTGTATCCGATGCAAACTGGCGTCCACACAACGAACATGTGGGGCAAACAGGAATTGCCATTGCCCCCAATCTTTATATAGCTGTCGGAATTTCCGGAGCTATACAGCACCTGGCAGGTGTCAATCGCAGTAAAATCATCGTTGTCATTAACAAAGACCCCGAAGCACCATTTTTCAAAGCTGCAGATTATGGTATTGTAGGAGATGCATTTGAAGTGGTTCCTAAAATCACACAGGCAATAAAAAAACTCAAAGGAATTGCATAATTCAGCCCTTTTGCTGTGCAAAACATTACTGAAATCATTTGAAAAGCCTTCATTAACTGAAGGCTTAAATTTTTATATTTGTAATTCAAAGTTGCTCACCAGAGCACTAAAATGCAGGAAGTTTCATGAAGAAGATAGAACTGGATATAATTGCGTTATCACATAATATCACTCAAACTCATTCCTATGCAGTTGTATTGGGTGAAAGCAACGGCCTGCGCCGCCTTCCCATTGTGATTGGCGGGTGCGAAGCTCAGGCGATTGCAGTTACACTGGAGAAAATGCAACCCAGTCGCCCTCTTACCCACGACCTGATGAAAAACTTTATGAACGCTTTTGGTATTAATCTCCATGAAATAATTATAAGCGATTTGCAAGAGGGAATTTTTTATTCCAAACTGATTTGTACCTCCGATAATGATACTGTGGAAATAGATTCCAGGACTTCAGATGCGCTGGCATTGGCAATACGCTTTGGATGTCCCATTTACACTTATGAGAACATCCTTGAAAGTGCTGGTATCCTGATGGAAGATACCCCACCAGGTAAAAAGAAAAAGACAAAATCCGAATCAAAGGAGAAAACAACTTCCGGAAACGGGGATTTGAAAACCATGACCTTAGAAGAGTTAAATCAACTTCTTAATGAAGTTTTGGAAAATGAAGATTATATCCGGGCTATTGCCATTCGTGATGAAATAAACAATAGGAAAAAGAAATAGCATTACCGATATTCATTACTTCCAGTTTCAACCTATTTATCTTTCATGATCGTATTTCCCAACTGTAAAATCAATCTTGGTTTGCATATCCTGAATAAAAGAGCAGATGGATATCATAACCTTGAAACCGTTTTTTATCCGGTTCCATTAATGGATGCGTTGGAAATAATCACAACTAATAAAAATGAAAATGCTAGCTCTATCGGAGTACAATTCAGCTCCTCAGGAGCGATACCTGAAATTCCTGCTGAAGAAAATACCTGTTTGAAAGCTTACCGGATTTTAAAAAAAGATTTCCCGCAACTCCCGGCCATTACAATGCATCTTCACAAAATTATTCCCTCCGGTGCAGGCCTGGGTGGAGGCAGCGCCGATGGCGCATTTACCCTTACACTATTAAATAAAAAATTTTGCTTAAATCTCAGTTTTGAAAAATTGATGCAGTATGCACTCCGGTTAGGAAGTGATTGCCCGTTTTTTATTTTAAACAAGCCCTGTATAGCAACCGGCCGTGGGGAAATACTGAAAGAAATTGATTTGAATCTTTCACCTTATAAATTTCTGTTGGTCAACCCCGGTATAACCATCAATACGGCCCATGCCTTTTCAAATATAACACCTGCAATACCTGATCAGCCGGTTAAAGAAATTATCCGGAAGCCAATTGAAAGCTGGAAGGAACATTTAACTAATAACTTTGAAAAAACTGTTTTTATAAAATTCCCTGAAATCAAATCAATAAAAGATAACTTATATCACTCGGGTGCAATTTATGCCAGCTTATCCGGAAGCGGGAGTTCTGTTTTTGGCATCTTCAGAAAAGAAGAAATCATTTCATATACTTTTCCGGAACACTATTTTATAAAAGAGCTAAACTGCAAGCTGAAGTAAAGCTTCCATATCCAGCGGCTCGGTTACCATTTGTAAATTTCCCTCGTTATCCGTGGGCCAAAGTTCTTTTGGCCGATCCCAATACAACTCAATTCCATTACGATCAGGATCATCCAGGTAAATAGCTTCAGAGACGCCGTGATCAGCAGCCCCAGTAATTGGATACCCGGCATCTATTACTCTTTTCAAAACAACAGCAAGATCTTTGCGTTCCTGGTATAAAATGGCAACATGATATAATCCTGCTGCATGGACCGGCGCAGGTCCGGCATTTTTGCTATGCCAGGTATTTAACCCGATATGATGATGATACCCTCCCGCCGAAATAAATACTGCACTATCTCCATAATATTGCTGTATCTCAAATCCTAAAATATCCCTGTAAAATCTTAATGACCTTTCAATGTCGGCAACTTTCAGATGTACATGCCCGATCCGGGTATTTGAAGGAATTATATACTTCATTGTTATTGATATTAGCGAAAAATTGAAATAGTGGAATTCATCAGGACTTCCATTGTTTTTTTAGTAACTTGCAGCAAATTTCCGAATATCTTTTTAGTATTTGACATATCAGCATTTCTTGCACAGAATCTCGATTTTTTAAATCATCGAGGATAACTGTTTCAAATCTCCCTGCTCGCCGCTTAAGCTTTTTATCACATTTAAGATTTTATATTTATGCAAACGACTACCCGGCTGTCTGATAAGACACAATACCATATCGCACTCGAAGAAAAATTCGGAGCCCACAATTATCATCCTGTACCGGTAATATTAAGCCGGGGTGAAGGTGTATTTGTCTGGGATGTAGATAATAAACGCTACTATGATTTCCTGAGCGGTTATTCTTCGTTGAACCATGGCCATTGCCACCCGAAAATTGTTTCCGGATTTTTGGAACAAGCACAACGATTAACGTTGACCAGCCGTGCTTTTTATAATGATCTGCTGGGAGAATACGAAAAATTAATAACTGAGTTTTTTGGATATGACAAAGTATTGCCGATGAATACGGGAGTGGAAGCAGTGGAAACCGCAATAAAATTGTGCCGCAAATGGGCCTATGAAATCAAGGGAATTCCACCGGATAAAGCTAAGGTCATTGTTTGTGAAGGAAATTTTCACGGGCGAACCATCACGGTTATTTCTTTCAGTAATGACCCGGGAGCAAAAAATAATTTTGGACCCTATACTCCGGGATTTGAAATGATACCCTACAATGATATTAAAGCTTTGGAAAAAGTTATAACCACAGAAAATATCGCCGGTTTTTTAGTTGAGCCCATACAGGGAGAGGCAGGAGTGGTTGTTCCGGATGAAGATTATTTATCCAAGGCCAAACAATTATGTGAACAGAATAATGTTTTATTCATTGCAGATGAAATTCAAACCGGGCTGGCAAGAACGGGTAAGATGCTGGCATGTGATCATGAAAATGTAAAACCTGATATTTTAATATTAGGAAAAGCCCTGAGCGGTGGTATGATGCCGGTAAGTGCTGTATTGGCAAATGATGATATCATGATGACACTTCATCCCGGGGAACATGGTTCTACTTATGGTGGTAATCCTTTAGCCTGTAAAACTGCAATGATCGCTTTACAGGTTTTAAAAGACGAGAAATTAGCTGAAAATGCTGATACCCTGGGAGAATTATTCAGAGATGAAATAAAAAAGCTGAATTCAAAACATATTGAAATTGTAAGAGGTAAAGGTTTGCTGAATGCTATTGTTATTGCTCATCCTGTAAAGGATGCAGCCTGGGAACTATGTCTCCAATTAAAACAAAACGGATTGCTGGCCAAACCAGCTCATGATAACAGGATCCGGTTAGCGCCTCCTTTGATTATTAATAAGGACCAGATATTGGAATGCGTTGATATAATCGGTAATTCTTTATCTTGTCTTGATTAATAAACCGGGAATATCCTGAAAAAGAGTTTCCTAATCATTAGGATACAACTATGAGTATTGACACTCACCTGCATCACAAAGAGCAACATCTAAAAAGCAGTAACCTGCTAACTGATGTGGTTATCGGAATGAGTGACGGACTTACTGTTCCATTTGCATTGGCAGCCGGACTTAGCGGCGCAGTATCATCCACAAACATAATTGTAATTGCAGGGATTGCTGAAATCTGTGCAGGCTCAATTGCTATGGGATTGGGCGGATACTTAGCCGGGAAGACTGAACAAGATCATTATAAAAGTGAAGAGAAAAGAGAAATGTATGAGGTGGAAAATCTTCGTGACCGTGAAATTGCTGAAACAAAAGAATTTTTTGCCAGTATCGGCTTAAGTGAAGAACTGCAGGATAAGGCTACTGAAGAAGTAGCAAAGGATAAAAAACAATGGGTGGATTTTATGATGAAATACGAGTTGGGTTTGGATAAACCGGATCCAAAACGAGCTACCAAATCTGCACTAAACATTGGAATTTCTTATATCATTGGGGGTATTGTTCCGTTAAGTCCATATTTCTTTGTATCATCACCGGGTGAAGGTTTTAAAATATCTGTTATAGTCACACTTCTCTGTCTTTTCATCTTTGGATACTTCAAAAGCAAAGTCACAGGGGTTAATGCCTGGTGGGGAGCAATACGAGTCATGCTAATCGGGGCCGCTGCTGCTGCTGCTGCATTTGGTGTAGCCAAATTGTTTGATTAACATCCTATATCTATTCTTCTGAAAAATTTTGCATTCTTCATAATTTACCTATGAAAATTACGATTGGTATTTATATTTTCGGAGATTTACTATTAACT
Source organism: Bacteroidota bacterium (assembly GCA_018267515.1). Classification (GTDB taxonomy): domain Bacteria; phylum Bacteroidota; class Bacteroidia; order Chitinophagales; family Chitinophagaceae; genus UTBCD1. The sequence goes on from JAFDYJ010000064.1 coordinate 13,725, forward strand.
CCTGGAAAAGATATTTAAAAAATAAAAGTTTTTTGACTTCAGTCCTCCTTATAAAAAAATACGTTTATCGCTTTTTTAATTTCTGAAAATCAACAACCTGCAATTATCGTAGCCCTATTTACGTAAGAATACTACTATGTAATTATCGAAAATTTTCTTTTTGAAAAGCTTGCATAATCGAAATTGGCCTGTTACTTTTACGCTCGGATTGCGGGAAAGTACACTAACCGAACCGTAAAATCCACAAGAATCCGTAACAATGAAAATCTCGACCCTTATGAAAAAAACTGTACTCACAATTATCTTAGCCTCCTTCTGTTTTGTAATTTCAAATGCCCAGAGTTCATGCCCGGTTATTGACCAATCAACATTTCATTTTGTTGACCAAAGAAACCCTACAAAGAAAAGAATCAGCTTTTCTTATTATAATACCACAAATGGTAAGAAAAGTATTGTAGTAGTAGTAAAAGTGAAAAACGAAGAAGTGATTAACGATGTAATAAATATTTCTGGAGATAAAAAGAAAGAAAAGAGATATACTTCAGACGATTTCACTGCTCCAAATCTTGCAGATGTAGTTGTGGAAATAACCCCACACTCTAGTCAAAATGCAGGCGGTTCTGCTTGTTCCGGAACATTTCGCTCAATTGGCGGTGCTCCACTTCCTGTTTCCTTTGGTTCTTTCACTGCTACCCGCAGTCACTCTTTGGTTTCTTTAAAATGGGAAACGCTGACAGAATCAAATAACACCGGGTTCAACATTGAACGCTTTAATATATCTTCCAATACATGGGAGTCTATAGCATTCGTATCCTCGCTGGCCGTAAGCGGCAACAGCAATATGAAACTGTCCTATCAATACAACGACAATAATGGATCCGGAAACATCACTCAATATAGAATTAAACAAACAGACTTTGATGGTAAATTCTCTTACTCACCGGTACGTGCCGTACAAGGTCAAAACCAATTAGCAAGAACTGTTGTATTCCCAAACCCCAGCAGTAATGGAAAAGTTACCGTTTTATATCCTGATGCTACTGCCCGTAATATTGTTTTGTTTGACATGACAGGCAGGATTATAAAGGAATGGAAAAATTATTCTAATAATACGTTGCAGGTAGATCGCCTGAATCCCGGGATGTACAATCTTCGTTCATCCGGTACACAAAACATTGATGCAACAACTGAAAGAATTGTGATAGGCAGTATTTAAAATAATTAAAAATATTCTAAGGACGGATTAAGACAAGCCGGACAGCCTCGAAATCTGCCGGCTTTATTATTTTCCCAAACTCTTGTCAGATTTCACTTTAGAAATATTTACATCGGGAAACAATGCCGAAACCAACAACAGGATTGAAGAAAAAAGAAGAATATATATAGAAACACGTTTTTCCGGACATTCTCCCATATGGCAGGAAGATATTATCATATAATTGCGGATAGCCCATGCCAGGTTCAAGGCTACCACTAATAAATTACTTCTCTTTGCCCAAACCCTTGGTATAAAATTGAAGAGCAGAAAAAAGGCAATCATAAAGAGATGAAAATATCCCGGTTTGCCGAAATCCGTCCCTTCAGACCGGACACCGGTAACAATAATATTTTTTGATTCAATAAAAACCCAGGGATAAAAGCAGGCAACCGCCAGGCTAACCGCTGCAGCAAGGCCTATCCATTTCATGAAACGCATGTCAAATCTGTTTTAAATATAAGTTATGAATTCCCATACACCTTTATAACCGGCTCTCTGAGCACTTCAGCTTTTTCACTGCAATAAAATGAAATCACTTCTGCGATTGTTTCCGGTTTCACCCATTTACTAAAATCAGCATCCGGCATGGATGCCCTGTTTTGAGGTGTATCAATAATTGAGGGTACCACAACACTGGTAACCACATTGTGTTCTTTAGCTTCTTCGTTCATCAATTCAGACAAACGGAAAATAAGTGATTTACTCAGCCCATAGGCCGCCACCCCTTTACTATGGCGCATGGCTGATCCGGCCCTTGAGCCGATCATGAATATTCTTCCGCTATTCTGCTTTAGCATACGAGCAAAAACAGGACGGGCAATATTGTAAGTCGTTTCAAAATTTAATTTGAATTGTTTTGCAATATCACTGGTTTTTGTATCTACAATTTTTCCCATTGTGAAACCCCCTGCGGTCAGCACTGCCGCATCTACACCTCCATACTTTGAAACTACATAATCCATTAATTTTTGTGAGGCTTCTTCATTTGCCAGGTCAACTGTCAAGCTTTCAAATCCGGGTTCATTTACAACCTCAGAAACAGTATCATGATGAGCAACTGTACCTACAACATTATACCCCAGTGATAAAAATTCTTTCACTACTGCTTTTCCTAAATTTCCTCCTGATCCGGTAACAAGAATTGTTTTCATCATTGAATATTTTACTTGTATTCACCAAAAATTGCTCTTAATTCATCAGC
>JAFDYJ010000065.1 GCA_018267515.1 Bacteroidota bacterium
GCAAGAGCACTGATCAATGTGGACACTGTGGATAAGCAATTATATATTTTTAAAGAAATAAAAGATAAAGGCCTTTCCGTAAGACAAACAGAAGCTCTTGTACGCAACCTGTATAAACAATTCAGCATTGTTAAAAAAACTTCAAAAAGTACAATGCCCAATGCTTTCATGAAAATAGAAGATAAATTAGCCTCTCATTTCAGTACCCGGGTTAAATTGAATCACAGCAGGAAAGGCGGAGGTCAGATCCTGATCGAATACTATTCTCCCGAGGAACTGAATAAGATTCTTGGGCTCATGAATATATCAGCTGACTAAAATGAAAACTCTTTTTCTTGTTTTAACGCTGTTTGCCACATCTTTTTCAATAAACAGTAATGCCCAACAGGCAACACCTGGATTGTTGAATGATTCCATCAGTATAAAAAAACCTGCAAAAGATTCAACTGCAAAAAAAAAATTCAGTCCCCGTATTGCTGCTTTACGTTCTGCCATTTTACCCGGATGGGGACAGATCTACAATAAAAAATACTGGAAATTGCCGATAGTATATGGTGCATTGGGTGTTTCCGGAGGCATTTTCTTTTATAATTTGAAAAACTATAAAGATACCCGCTTTGCTTACCGGGTAAAATATAACATGAGGGTTTTTCAAAAAGACTCTTCCCTCTATTCCCAAATCCGGGATGAATTGAAGCCCTTATCAGAAGAGTCTCTTCGTTTTTACAGGAACGAATTTCGCAGAGATATTGATTATTCAGCGCTGATCTTTTTGTTGCTATGGGGTCTGAATGTGGTTGACGCCACTGTAGATGCACACTTAAAAAGTTTTGATGTAAGTCCCGATTTAACCCTGAACATTAAACCCGGCTATAGTGAAATGGCAGGAACCAATGGCCTGAGCCTGGTATTGAATATTCATTAATTTATTTTTTCATCCGGGGTAGTAGTTGGTTATAGTTACCTTTGTTTTCATCAAAAAAATTAAAAGACAGATATGAAAATAGCCTTGATTGGTTATGGAAAAATGGGAAAGATTATTGAAGAAATTGCCCTTCAGCGAAACCATGAAATTATTTTAAAAATTGATATTAACAACCGGGAAGAATTTACAGCTTCAAATCTGGCAAAAGCGGATGCAGCCATTGAATTCACCGGCCCTCACAGCGCCTATGAAAATGTGAAAAAGGCAATAGGTTTCGGAGTGCCTTTGGTCTGTGGTTCTACCGGCTGGCTGGAAAAATTGGAAGAAATAAAAAAAATGGTATCGGATACCAACGGAACGTTCCTGTATGCCAGCAACTTCAGCATTGGAGTCAACATATTTTTTGAGTTGAATAAAAAACTAGCCGCATTGATGGCTCCACACCCGGATTATGAAATAAGTCTAAAAGAAATTCATCATACCCAGAAAAAAGATGCTCCCAGCGGAACGGCTATCACACTTGCAGAACAAATCCTGGAATGCAATCATCGCAAAAAAAGATGGGTGAATGAAAACAGTGAAAACACAGAAGACCTCGAAATCATCAGCGAAAGAACTGATCCAGCACCCGGGACTCATATTGTAAAATATTCATCCGCTGTTGATGATATCGAAATCATCCACACAGCACATAGCCGTAAAGGCTTTGCCCTCGGTGCTGTCCTGGCTGCTGAATTCCTGAAAGAGAAAAAAGGAAATTTCAGTATGAAAGATGTTTTAAACCTATGATCAGCGATTCATGAGAAGTCCGTTAATAGCCGCTTTTGTTTTATTCCTGGCTCCTATTGTCCATGCACAAACCGGGACAGACAGCCTGCTCCTGAAAATGAAATCCGGAAGATCATATGCTGAACGCATTAAAGCTTACATAAACTTTCTTGAAAAAAATACACTCAGCAATTTTGAGACCGCTATCGAATATGGCAATGAAGGCCTGAACCTGGCAAGAGCCCATGGTGACTCTATCAGTATAGCAGCTTTAAAGCGATACATCGGGATGGGCTATTATTTTAGCGGCAAATACACTTTAGCCGCCGCTAACTATTATGATGCCATTAATATCCTGGAAAAATTTTCTCAGGATAATAAAATAGAAAAGAAAAACCTGGCTTTAGTATTTAATGAGCTGGCAAAACTTTATCGCAAGACCAGGGACCTGGATCGCTCTCTTGAAAATTATAACAAAGCGATGCTCCTTTTTCAAGACCTGGATGATTCCACCGGGATTGCATTAATACTAAATGAATCAGGCGTGGTATTCGAATATAAAAAAGAGTACGCTGAAGCAATCCGGCGCTATGAAGCTTCACTGGAAATAGCGGAAGCACTTCACGACTCTCTTGGTGTTTCTTATTCCCTGAGTTTTATTGCCGGCGTGGAAACGGCTGAAAAAAAATACGATGCGGCTGAAAAAAAATTACTGCAATCTCTTTCCATACGCCAAAGGCTAAGAGACAGCTTTGCAATGGCATTGGCCTGGGCAGATCTTGGAGCCACTTACAATGCAAGCGGAAAACCGGAAAAAGCAATGGAAGCGCTGACACATAGCAATTTTATTGCAAAAAGGTTAAACTACCCGGAGCTTCAATCCGGCAATCTCAATGAAATGTCGCTTGTTGCTGAAAAAAATGGGAACTATCAGCAGGCTTTAAAGTATTTCCGGGAGCGGACAAATTTACAGGACAGTCTTTTCGGTATTCAAAAAACAAAACAGATTGAAGAACTGAATGCGAAATACGAAACGGTGAAAAAAGAACAAATCATCAGCGAACAGCAATCCCGTATCCGCCAGCAGAATTTGTTATTTGTCGGAGTTGCTATTTCAATTGTTTTAATTTCTCTGCTGGCTTACTCCCAATACAAACGTAACCGGCTACGGCAGGAAACTCTTTTAAAGACGGAACTGATGAAACAACAAGAACAATCTGCTAAAGCTGTTTTAGAGGCAGAAGAAGAAGAAAGACAACGCATTGCCAAAGACCTGCATGATGGGGTGGGACAAATGATGAGTGCTGCTAAAATGAATTTATCTGCTTTGGAGTCTGAAATAAAGTTTTCAGATAAAGAGCAAAAAGATTCTCTCAGTAAAATTATTCAGCTGGTGGACGAAAGTTGCAAAGAAGTTCGCCAGGTGTCTCACAGTATGATGCCGAATGTATTAATGAAAAAAAACCTGGCGGCTGCGCTGACTGATTTCATTGACAAGCTGGACAAAAAGAAATTGAAAATACATTTTTATAGCGAGGGCCTTGAACTACGTTTAGATTCCAATGTTGAAACTGTTTTGTACCGGGTAATACAGGAGTCAGTGAATAATGTACTCAAACATTCCGGAGCTACTGAACTGGATATTTCTGTTACCAGGGATAATGAAGGTATTCATGCCACTATTGAAGATAATGGTCGTGGTTTTGATACTGCGGAAAAAGAAATGAGAGAAGGTATTGGGCTGAAAAATATTACTACCCGTGTGGAATACCTGAAAGGAACAGTGGATTTCGATTCAGCTCCGGGAAGAGGCACCGTGGTTGGAATTTTTATTCCGTTAACAAAAGACAGTCAATCATAGTTCTCTGAATGAAAAGGAATTTTTATCAGCTATTTTCGGTAATCTGAATTAGAAAATTATAACTCATAGTGTAACGAAGGCATAAAGAAAGAAGTTAATAAAAGTTCAATAAAAAAAGAGTAAGCAACTCAGAAGCTTTGTGACAGTCTTGTTTTATACAAACAGATTTTACAGTACTTTCATGTTGGAAAAATGAAACAAACAAAAATAACTCTTGCCTTTGTGGACGATCATCAAATCGTAATAGACGGGTTGATGAGCCTCCTGAAAGGTCATGAAAAATTTCGTTTTGCATTTGCAGTCACTGACCCTACTCTGGTAATACCCAACCTGGGAAATCAGCCGGTTGATATTTTGTTGACTGATGTGATGATGCCGGAATTACCCGGAAATATTCTGGCAAAACAGGTGAAAGCAAAATTCCCTGCCGTAAAAATATTAGCACTTTCCATGAGTGGAGAGGGTGAATTGGTGAATGAAATGATAAACGACGCTGAAATTTCAGGATATATATTAAAAAATACCGGCAAACAGGAATTGATTCATGCAATAGAGAAAATTGCCGGAGGCGGAATTTACTTCAGTAAAGAAGTGATTGAAGCTTTACAGAAAAGCAGCCTGAGAAAAAAAGAAAAAGAAGAAGCCCATCTCACCGGGCGGGAAATTGAAATTATAGGCTTAATAGAAAAAGAATACAACAACAAACAAATTGCAGAAGCGCTATTCATAAGTGAACGAACTGTGGAAACCCACCGTAAAAATATTTTCCGCAAAACCAATACAAACACTGTGATTGGCCTTGTGAAATATGCATATGAGCACAAGCTTATCTGAAACTTTGCCCTCATCATTTTGAACTGCTGTAATCATTTCCTGGGTAGCAAAAACAACTGTATAGATATCTAAGATTCCTTACCTTAGGTTATAAGTCTTTTATTATGAAAAAAATCAATACTACTTCGTCTATCATAATGCTTTGCTTGCTTTCCTTACTTGATGTGAAGGCACAATCCATTGACGCCTCTTTTTTCAACAGTATGCAATGGAGAAATATCGGCCCCTTCCGGGGAGGAAGAACGGAAGGTGCAGCCGGTGTAGTACAACAACCCAACGTATTTTATATCGGCGTCAACAATGGTGGAGTTTGGAAAACGAATGACTATGGTAGAACCTGGTTCCCCATTTTTGATAAAGAATCCACCGGCTCCATCGGTTCAGTTGTTGTAGCACCATCTGACCCCAATATTATTTATGTAGGCAGCGGTGAAGGATTACATCGTCCTGATCTTTCTACCGGCAAGGGTGTTTTCAAATCAGAAGATGCAGGAGCTACCTGGAAACTTATGGGTTTGGAAGATGGACAACAGATTCCAAAAATTGCAGTGGATCCAAAAGATCCCAGCCGGATTTTTGTTGCAGTATTAGGTCATCCTTATGGCCCCAGTAAAGAAAGAGGTATTTATCGTTCCATTGACGGGGGAAAACATTTTGAACAGGTATTTTATATTGATGAAAACACCGGTGGCGATGATGTGGAAATTGATCCTTCCAATTCTAATACCATTTATGCAACAATGTGGGAAGGCCGTGAAGGTCCCTGGGAAAACGGAGCATGGGCTGGCACTCATGGCGGAATTTTTAAATCGATTGATGGGGGCAACTCCTGGAGGAAATTATCAAAAGGATTACCTGAAAATATAATCCAGGCGCATATTGCAATTTCACTTTCATCCCCCGGAATTTTATATACGGCTGCTGCGTATACCACTTCAAATAATCCGGCAGACAGAGGCAGTGTTGGAATTTATCGTTCCAATGATGGCGGTGAAAGCTGGCAGAAGGTAACTGAAGATGGAAGACCTGCAACAAGAATCGGAGGAGGTGATGTACCCGAAATTGCGGTGGATCCAAAAAACCCTGAAATTGTTTATAGCACCAGCATTGTTTGCTGGCGATCTGTGGATGGAGGAAAAACATGGACAGGCATTCGTGGCGCACCCGGTGGAGATGATTATCAAAATATTTGGATCAATCCCGAACATCCTGAAATATTTTTATTAGTAGCCGACCAGGGAGCTATCATCACTGTAAACAATGGTGAAACATTTTCGTCATGGTACAATCAACCCACCGCACAAGTGTATCATGTCAATACTGACAATGATTTTCCATATCATATTTACAGCGGGCAACAGGAAAGTGGTTCGGTGGGCATTGCATCAAGAGGTAATGATGGTGAAATAAATTTCCGGGACTGGCATCCTGTTGGTGCTGAAGAATATGGATATGTTGCCGCAGATCCATTGAATCCAAATATTATCTATGGTGGAAAAGTTTCGAGATATAATAAACTCACCGGTCAAACACAAAATATTTCCCCCGAAGCGATACGCAGTGGTAAATATCGTTTTGTAAGAACACAACCTTTGTTGTTTTCTCCCGTTGATAAAAAGACTTTATATTTTTCCGGCAATGTATTATTTAAAACATTGGATGGAGGAAATCACTGGCAAGTCATCAGTCCCGACCTGACAAGGCCTTCTTATGATAATATTCCATCGAGTGTTGGCATTTACAGCACTGCTGATATGCAAAAAATGCCTCAGCGGGGAGTCATCTATACGGTAGCTCCATCTTATAAAGATATCAATACGATCTGGTGCGGAACAGATGATGGATTGATTCAACTGACAAGAGATGGAGGCAAGACATGGAAAAACGTTACACCATCAGCCATCACAGTATGGAGTAAAATTTCAATTATTGATGCGGGGCATTTCGATGTTAATACTGCTTACGCTGCAGTGAACCGTATTCGTTGCGATGATCCGCATCCGCATATTTATAAAACGCATGATGGAGGAAAAACATGGACGGAAATTGTAAATGGATTACCGGACGACCCTATCAATGTGGTTCGTGAAGATTCACAACGAAAAGGATTATTATTTGCCGGTAGTGAAACGGCAGTTTATGTTTCTTTTGATGATGGAGCAAATTGGCAAAGCCTCCGTTTGAATATGCCGGCATCATCTATCCGTGATTTGGTGATTAAAGATGATGATATTGTAGCAGGCACCCATGGAAGAGGTTTTTGGATTTTGGATAACATCACTTCTTTACGACAATTTAATAATCAAACCATCAATAAACCGGTTATTCTTTATAAACCACAAACTACTTATCGTGTTCGCTGGAACATGAATACGGATACTCCTATTCCGCAGGAAGAACCTGCAGGACAAAATCCACCTGATGGTGCAATGATTGATTACTATCTGAAAGAAAATGTAAAAGAAGTGGAAATGGATATTTTGGATAGTAAAGGAAACTTGATTCGCAGATACAGCAGTAATGACAAACCATATATCATCCCTCCGCAAAATATTCCATTGTATTGGATACGTCCGCAACAAATACTTTCTGCAGCAGCAGGCTCCCATCGTTTTTTGTGGGATATGCATTATACGCCAATGAGTCAGTTCATCTTTTTCCCGATGACGGCTATTTATAAAAATACTCCGCCTGCCACATCATCTCCCTGGGTAATGCCGGGAGTTTATACAGTGAAACTGACAGTGGATGGACAAACTCATACACAAACTTTCACCATCAAAATGGATCCGAGAGTGAAAACTTCCATTGCAGATTTGCAAAAGCAACATGATCTTTCACTCGCATGTTATGATAATAGTAAAGCCTGTACCGAAATTTTAAAAGATATCCGGGCTTTTCGCAGCAAACTTCAATCATCACTTACTAATGCTTCAGCAGATGTTGCAAAAGAATTAGCGCCATTAGAAAAAGAAGCTGCTGCATTGGAGAATGCTCAACGAGGCAGCACCGAACCCAGCTTTGGAAGATTGAGCGGTTCTTTTAGCAGTTTAATGAGACTATTCCAGGAAAGTGACACTCCACCTACTTCGCAAGCTGTGCAAGCTTTTAATGATTTGAAAAAGCAGTTTGATGAGTTGATGAAGAAGTGGGAGGGGTTGAAGAGGAAGATCTGAGCTTGCTGTGTAATAGTTAGCGCAGATGCTCTTCGAATCTTCCAGATTCGAAAGCTTATAACATCGCTTTAAGTGATAACATAATGCTGCGAAACAAAATGTTTCGAAGAGCTGAGAATGCGCAACGGGGAAGTGCCGAACCCAGTTTTGGAAGATTGAACGGTTCCTTTAGCAGCCTGATGGGTTTGTTCCAGGAAAGTGATACTCCTCCAACTTCACAAGCTGTTCAAACTTTTAATGATTTAAAAAAGCAATTTGAGGAGTTGAAAAGGAAGTGGGAGGGGTTGAAGAAGAAAAAAGGATAACAACCATGGTTTACTCCGCTTAAACCTGAGTAAAAAGAGATACTTAAAACGGAAGCAGCCGCAATGGAATCTTTATGATAATCAGATGCTCTTCGAATCTTCCAGATTCGAAAGCTTATTTCATCGCTTAATGGGATAACATGAATGCAGCGAAACAAAATGTTTCACAGAGCTGATTTATCATTAAAAGACTATTTTAGTGAACTGTCCTAAAATAGGTAAGGCTTCAAAATCAGGGAAGGCTACACTAAAACCAGTCAACTCTTTTTAGGACGAGTCATTTATAAATTTGGTAACGGTTACGGGCTGACGAAATTCTATTTCCAATCCTGCATAAATGCGTGGCCGTTCTGTGTCACCTTTTCCGATAGTATTAGTTTGCCAAAAAGTTGTAAATTTGAAAGACTCAAAAAAAAATTATGGAAAGACGAGTTATAAATATTGATCCGGAAATTCTTGGTGGAACACCCGTCTTTTATGGCACGAGAGTTCCAATAAAGAATCTCTTTGACTACCTGGAAACTGGTGATAGTATTGAGACCTTCCTGGAAGATTTTGACGGTGTTGCTAAATCTCAAGTTTTGAAAGTCCTTGAAATGTCACAAAAACTCATAGAAACCTCAACCAACATTCTCAATGAAAATTTTGCTTGACGAATGTGTAACCAAACGTTTGAAAAAGCATTTGGAAGGACTTGAAGTTTACACAGTAAGAGAGCTAGAACTTAGCGGGACAAAAAATGGAGAATTGATGGCATATTGCGTTGACAATAATTTTGACATCCTGTTGACTATTGATAAGAACCTCATGTACCAACAGAGTTTTGAAAAGTATCCTGTAACCATTGCAGTACTGAATTGCTTTACAAGCAAACTTGAAGAACTGGTCACTTTTTTGCCATCGTTTAAATCACAAGTGAATAAATTTCAAAAGCATAGGGCATACCTTATTGACAAGTAGGGCGAACGAACAACATTGGGTCAATGTTGCAAAACCACTCCCAAAATCCCATGCTCTTCGAATCTTCCAGATTCGAAAGCTTATTTCATCGCTTTAAGCGATAACATAATTCTGCGAAACAAAATGTTTCGCAGAGCTGAAGTGAATTGATTTTTTGCCTTGCACCTTTCAGGATAATCTTTGATTACACGTAAAATCAAATATCTTTATACACAAGATGTGCGTTGTGCAACAAGCTCATTCATGCTTGCGAAATGTGTTTCTGTACATCTGATTGCTCCCGTGTCAAGTTTAATAGGCTGCGCCAGGAAAATCTTATATTCGACACTTCGCAAACATCTGGCTCGTTGGCAGAAATACGTATCGGCACTTCCACAAATAGCCACAGAATAAAAATTTCCCATTTTGGTAACTTTTCACTACCTTTGACAAAACAATAAGGTTGAGGGTAATTGCCAAAAAAATACTCAGAGAATTTTGGGAAAAACATAATGATTGTGAGCAACAGTTAAAAGCATGGTTTCAGGAAGCATCAAAAGCTGAGTGGACAACCCCAAATGACATAAAAGCTGAATATCCTAGTGCAAGCATAGTTGGTAACGACAGAATTGTGTTTAATATAAAAAGAAATGCTTACCGACTCATTGTGAAATTAAATTTTGATTATCAAATGGTTTGGATTCGGTTTATCGGGACACATGCTGCATATGATAAAGTAAACGCAAAAACAATTTAATATGGACATCAAGCCTATAAAGACAAAGAAAGATTATGAGCAGGCTATGCTGCGACTTGAAAATTTGTTTGACGCAAAGAAAGGGACACCCAAAGGCGACGAATTGGAAATATTGAGTTTGTTAATTGAAAAATATGAAGACGAAAAATTCCCAATTGACCTGCCCGACCCGATCGAAGCAATAAAATTTCGCATGGAACAATCGGGATTGACTCAAAACGATTTAGCAAGTGTTGTAGGGCAAAAAAGCAGGGCAAGTGAAATTCTTAATCGTAAAAGAAAACTTTCATTGGACATGATTCGGCAACTTCATAAAAAGTGGCATATTCCGACAGAAGTTTTAGTACAAGCTTACTGATAAGATGTACTTCTGCCAACAGGTGCATTTGCAATAGCATGGTTGACAGAATAAATTTCGCCGGCAAATCATTGTTTAGCTTTTGTTCGGGCAGGCGGTATGCTAATCAACATTTGTGCTTATCTTGAACTGTAGATTTTTGATTGGGCATTTGTACCGGGCTAACAATCCGCTATTGCCATGCTATCGCAAATGCTTTACCGTTGGGCGCTATTAAATAGACGCTGTAATTTCAATTTTGTCGATTTAAAATATTTACTTACTTTTGGCGTTACTAACGTAAGACACAATTATGATCATTTCATTCGGGAATGCAGACACTGAAAATGTTTGGAATGGTATTCGAGTAAAAAAACTGCCTGCAGAAATACAAAATGTTGGACGACGAAAGCTTAGAATGATTAATAACTCTTTCACCTTAAATGACTTAAAAATACCACCAGCTAATAGGCTAGAAAAATTGACAGGAAATCTAAAGAATTTCTATAGCATCAGAATTAACGACCAATGGAGAATTATCTTTCGTTGGAATGCAGGTAATGCTTCAGATGTTGAAATAATTGACTACCACTAAATATTGACAAATGACAAGACTAAAAAATATACATCCTGGTGAAGTTTTAATGGAGGAGTTCCTCTCGCCTCTCAATATTACAGCCTACAAGCTAGCTAAAGACGTAGGAATCCCACAAACAAGAGTATCGGAAATCCTTAAAGGTAATCGACGCATAACGGCTGACACTGCCATAAGACTTAGCCAATATTTTGGAAATTCAGCAAAATTCTGGCTCGGACTTCAGGACGATTTTGACATAGAAGAAGAATTATCGGTAAAGCGTACATCGTTGACTTCCATCAAGTCTTTTGGCGCAAAAATAGCTTAACAGCGCCCAACAGGTGCATTTGCAATAGCATGGTTGACAGAATAAATTTCGTCAGCAAATTGTCTCGTCCTGAAATAGGTTGACTAAAAATCAACCCTTGCTCTTCGAATCTTCCAGATTCGAAAGCATATTTCATCGATTTAAGCGATAACATAATACTGCAAAATAAAATTTCACTGAACTGAGCACAGTAAAATAAAAAAGACTGTTGTCAATTTTTTCAAATGTCAGGATGATAGCAGATCATCC
>JAFDYJ010000066.1 GCA_018267515.1 Bacteroidota bacterium
TTATATAAAAATTCATGCGGAAAATAACGTTCTCCTTTCGATTCTGCTTCTTTCCATTGTTTCACCAGGTGCTTCTGTAACCGGCGAAAAGCTTCTTCCTCAGGGATACAGGTATCGGTTACCCTGTTATAATGATTCTCAAGAAGTTTCCATTCCTCCCGGGGAGTGAGATCCCTGTAATTAGGTACCCGCTTATAATGAGAATGAGCAACTAAATTCATCACATCTTCTTCCAGGTTAGCACCGGTACAGGTTATGATATCCACTTTCCCCTTCCGGATCATTTCTGCTAATGAAATACCAAGTTCAGCAGTACTCATTGCCCCTGCTAAAGTGACCATCATCTTTCCGCCTTCGAGCAGATGTTGCTCATAACCTTTTGCCGCATCCATTAAAGCAGCCGCATTAAAATGCCTGAAATGATGTTGAATGAAATTAGAAACAGGACCTTTATTCATGTTTTATATTTTTTACGCCTTCAGATCTCACAGGAAGTGAGAGACAATGCGGTGGCGCAAAAATACAGTTTTGCTAAATCAAAAAACATAGTACCGAAACTGAGTTCTTTGTTATGCATAAATGATTTACATTTTAATCTTTCCGGCTTTTATTACTTCACCACCGGACGTAGCTATAAGTAAAAATTTTCCTTTTTTGGATTCAGCCGTTATTCTATATGAGGTTCCGTTACTGTTCGTGATTTCAAGGATATCAATAATACCGGCTGATGGAAACCTGCTTTCAATTCCCCGCATAACAGCAAAAGGAAGCTGATCATACAGCAGGCAGCGAATTGTTCCCTGTAATTCTCCTTCATTACTGAACCAGGCTTCAGTTCTGTTCTCATTGAAAACAAATGTTGCTTTTAAATAATCCCCGTTTTTCTCCCACTTTAAAATCCGGGCTGTAGGAAACTCTCTTTGAAAGGATTGCCGCACCCTGGGATCTACACCGGGATCTGCACTTGCAGTGTATAGTCCGGCAACAATAACAAATGACAGTATTAAAAAAATCTTTTTCATGGCGTAAATTTTTTTTCAATAATCAGAAAGAATAAAAGTATTTCCGTTTGCCAATCCTGAAAAGCAAATTATGATTGACGGCATCCGGTGTTAATTCATTTAACAGGTTTTATAAAAATTACTTTTTAATAAAAAAGGAGTCCCTTCCGAAGAAGGAACTCCTTTATTTGTCTCCAAAACAGATATGCTAATTTTTATTTACTTTACTATAGTTCTTCCAGTCGCTGTTCGCACTGGCATTCAAAATAATTTTTGTATCTGCATTCTCCAGTGTTATATAATACCCGGTCCCGTTATCGTTTGCTAATTCAAACAAGTCTGATATCCAATACTCGGAATATTTCTTTTTAAGCTCTCTTTGTAAATTCATCGGAAGATCCAGAGAACTTATGTAGCGTGTTATACCCAACAACTCTCCGTCAGAATTATAAAAGGCATAGACGTGATTACCGTTAAAAGTAAAAGCTACTTTGAAGTAATCGGTTCCGGTGTACCAGGCAGCTTCTTTGGCGCCGGAAAAATCATTCTTGAATGAAGAAATTACCCGGGGGTTTACTTCAGCTGTGTCAGCAAAGGCACTCATTGTGCCCAGTGTTACAAACATTGCGAGAGATAAAAGAATCTTTTTCATGACTAAACTTTTTGTGGTTATTAATTTTTTTTTATTTGTACTGTTTGACGTCACAAATGTAGAAAGGGTTACAGCCCGCAACAAGCGAATTATGACTAATGGATATGCATGTTAAACACCGTTAACAAAAGTTGCTAAACGTAACCGCCGGACAGTTTTTACAACCATTTATAGGCTCCTTGTCCGTATTCGTACAAAGCGGACAAAATGGTAAACGGAAAATTTGAAAAATCAGGCTATTATTTAGATATTTGTCTAAATATACAATTACTAAAATTATTCATGAATATCATTTTTAAAGCTTTAAATGATCCCAGTCGCAGAAAAATACTGGAACTGTTGCAGGAAAAAGATATGACTGCCGGTGAAATTGCTGACCGGTTTGATATATCCTGGCCCAGCATTTCCCACCACCTTGACCTGTTGAAACAAGCTAAACTTGTAATGACTGAAAAAGAGGGGCAATTCATTTACTATTCTTTAAATACTACTGTAGTAGATGAAATTTTAAAATGGGTTTTACAATTCAAATCAAAAAAGAAATAAGTATGAAACATACAGTCCGGCTCCGTTGGATTTTTATTTTGCTCTTGTTATGCATACCCTGGATTTACCTGGCCACGATTTGGGGAAGCCTTCCCGAACGGATTCCGGTTCACTTTGGAATTTCAGGCGCACCGGATCAATATGGGAATAAAAGCCAGTTGCTTTTTATTAATAGTATTATGACTGCCGTTGCGGTTCTGTTATATCTCCTGATTACCAATATCCATAAAATTGATCCGAAAAGATATGCCCGAAAACAGCAGGATATTTTCATGAAAATCGGTATAGCAGTGACGGTACTGATGGTATGCATCAATATATTTATCCTTCACTTTACCTTTAAACAATATGCAGGCAACTTAAGTTTCTTCTTTGTTTTAATGGGGATCTTTTTTGCTTATCTCGGGAACTTAATGCATTCAATAAAACCGAATTATTTTGCAGGTTTCAGATTACCCTGGACACTTGAAAGTGAAGCCAACTGGAAAGCAACTCATCAGTTTGTCAGTAAGTTCTGGTTTATCGGGGGAATTGCAATCGCCTTATTGGCCATCTTAATCAAACCGGCAATTATGATCTTTGTAATGATGGGTATTATCCTCATCATGGTGATCATCCCGGTTTTTTATTCATACCAGTTTTTCAAAAAAGAAAAAGCCGGTTTAAAACAATAAGTTTAAATTACCGGTACTGCAGTAAACGGAATATTGTGAACTATCTTGCTCATGCATACCTGTCTTTCAATCAACCGGGAATACTGGTAGGAAACCTGATCAGTGATTTTGTAAAAGGAAAAAGCAAGTTTCAGTATTCCCCGGAAATTCAAAATGGAATTACCCTCCATCGTTCCATTGATTACTTTACGGACACGCATCCTGCCACCAAAGAAGCGAAGCAGGTTTTTCGCAGCGCCTACCGTTTATACTCCGGTGCTTTTATTGATGTTGTTTATGATCATTTTCTGGCAAATGATGACAATGAATTCAGCGAATCTTCTTTATCCGGGTTCTCCGGCCGGGTTTATGAAACTCTTGAAAAAAACATTTCACTGACGCCTGTTTCTTTTGCAAGAATGTTCAGATTCATGAAAAGACAGAACTGGCTGTTTCATTACAGAACAATACCGGGCATAGAAAAAGCCTTTGCCGGGCTGGTCCGGAGAGCTATTTATATAAACGAGAGTAAAACAGCCGGTCATTTATTTGAAACCAACTACCAACTTTTAAGTGATTGTTATCGTCAATTCTGGAAAGATGTAAAGCCATTTGCTCTCCAAACGCTCCATTCATTTTCCGGAACCGGGAATTCATTTAAAGAGTAGTCAAAAGGCAAATCGTTTACATTTGTAAATAACTCTTTATGAAAAAAATTTATTTATTTGTTTGCCTGCTATTCATCAGTGCAGGTGTTCTTGTGGCTCAACAAGGAATTTCCTTCCTGCCTCTTGATAAATCACCCATGGACATGAGTTACTTTCCCAGCAATTATCCCTTATTGAAAGTACAGGGAAAAGCAACAGAATCGTTGGCAGCAAGAGTCATATACAGCCGGCCTCAAAAAAGCGGCAGAGTTCTTTTTGGTGAATTGGTGGAATACGGAAAGGTTTGGCGGCTGGGAGCCAATGAAGCAACCGAGCTGGACTTATATAAACATGCGAGAATTGGCAACAAAAGAATCCCTAAAGGACGTTACACTTTATATGCAATACCTTATGAAAACAAATGGACCATCATTGTAAACAAAGAAACTGATGTTTGGGGCGCCTTTAAATATGACTCAAAAAAAGATATAGCCCGGATTGATGTTCCGGTAGAAAAGAATTCTGAAATGGTAGAAGCTTTTACAATGATATTTATAAAAAATGCCAATGGCGCTGATTTGCTGATTGAATGGGATACTCTTAAAATGGCGGTGCCCATTGTCTTTTAATTTTTATTTTATGACTCCTATACTAAGACTACTCCTGGCCGGTTCTGCTTTTATGACAATGTTGGGTTGTAAAAACAATAACGCCGGTTCGGAGCAAACAGATTCTACTGCCCGCAACAAAAGCATACAGTTACCTAAGGAGTCATTATTGAATCCATACGCCTCTGTGGATATTTCTCCAATGGATATGAGTTATTTCCCGGTTGACTATCCGCAACTTAAAATGACCAACAGTATCAACACTCCTCCTGTAATACGGGTTATATACAGTCGCCCCCATTTACAGGGACGCAAACTCTTCCACGATTTATTAAATTATGGCGAGCCCTGGCGGCTTGGCGCCAATGAAGCAACTGAGATTCAGTTTTACCGGGATGTAAAAATTCAAAATAAAAAAATAACAGCAGGCAGATACATTTTATACTGCATTCCCGAAGAACATACCTGGACCATTGTATTAAACAAAAACATAGATTCCTGGGGCTTAAAAATTGACAGTACTAAAGACATTGAAAGGTTCCCGATTCCGGTTTCCGATAATAATAAGCCGGTTGAATATTTTACAATGGTATTTGAAAAAACCAATACCGGTACGGAGCTTCTCATGGCCTGGGGAAATCTCCTGGCCCGGTTACCCATCAATTTCTGAGTCGTTTTCCACATTTTAAAAAATCGCACTGGATATTTTTCGATATTTACAGCATGTGTGGTATTGCAGGCATACTATCATCCAACTCAAATTGGGTAACCCCGCAACGGCTAAAACAAATGACTGATTCCTTAGCTCACCGTGGACCGGATGGTGAAGGTATTTGGATCCATAATGAAAATAATGCAGGATTAGCACACCGGAGACTTTCAATAATTGATCTGAGTGATAGGGCAGCACAACCTATGTCCTATTTAAACCGATACTGGGTCATCCATAACGGTGAGATTTACAACTTTTATGAACTTAGGGCAAAGCTTCAAAAAGCAGGTTACAGTTTTCACTCACAATCGGACACTGAAGTAATTCCCGCTGCATATGACTACTGGAAGGAAGATTGCCTGGAGCATTTTGATGGCATGTTTGCATTTGCAATTTGGGATGAGATGGAAAAAACTTTATTTGCGGCCCGTGATCGTTTTGGAGAAAAACCATTTTTCTATTACTCAGATAAAGAACAATTCATCTTTGCTTCAGAAATGAAAGCCTTATGGGCTGCAGGGATTCCACGAAAAGTGAACCTGAAAATGCTATTCAATTATATTACCATTGGCTATGTGGATAATCCCGGGGATCCGGATGAAACTTTTTATGAGTCAATAAAAAAACTCCCCGCTGCCTGCCTTTTAAAATACAATACAACATTACCGGAACCCGTCATTGAACAATACTGGGACATTGATCCGCAATATCAAAATAAAAAAATTACAGATGAGGATGCCCTTGAACAATTCACACATCTTTTTTCATCTTCGGTAAAAAGAAGATTGAGGAGTGATGTACCGGTAGGCACTTCGCTCAGTGGTGGCCTGGACAGTTCCGCAATAGTAGCTTTTAGCCAAATTGAAAACTTTACTAACAATAGTCATAAATGTTTTACTGCTGTTTTTCCCGGCTTTGAAAAAGATGAATTCGGTTTTGCCCGTACCATAGCGGATCATTTTGGTTTACAACATCACAGCATTTCTGTAAAAGGAGATGAACTCGTTGATAACATTAAAAATCTTTTTTATCACCAGGAGGAGCCTTTCAGTTCAGCAAGTGTTTTTGCACAATTCAAAGTATTTGAATCAGCAAAAGAAAACAATGTGAAAGTCTTGTTGGATGGCCAGGGCGCTGATGAAATTCTGGCCGGTTATCTCAAATATTATAAATGGTTCTGGCAGGAATTATTTTATAACCGAAAGCTGATGCGAAGCGGAGAATTAAAAGCAGCAAGAAGAAATGATGTACAGGAACCATTCGGAATAAAAAATATTTTTGCTTCTTTGTTTCCTGAACTGGCCACTGTTGTTTTAGAAAGACAGTACCTGCTTCGTGCCTTAACACAAGAAGATCTGACCAAAGATTTTGTTCAGCATCAGAGCAAGGAAGCCTACTATACCACTCCTGAAATCAAAAACCTGAACGGAGCTTTATATTTTAATTCCTGCATTCACGGGCTGGAAGAATTATTACGGTACGCTGACAGGAATTCCATGGCGCATGGGCGGGAAGTCAGGTTACCCTTCCTGGACCACAAACTTGCAGAGTTTGTTTTCTCACTTCCTTCTCTTTTCAAAATCCGGGATGGCTGGACGAAATGGTTGCTGCGAAAAACAATGGAAAACACATTACCTGCAGAAATCACCTGGCGTAAAGAAAAAATCGGTTTTGAGCCTCCTCAGAAAAATTGGATGGAAAACCCTGTCTTGCAGGAAGCTATAACAGAAGCAAAAAGTAAGTTAGTTGCAGAAAAGATTCTAAGACCTGAAGTTTTAAATAAAAAGATTCAACCCTCCCCTGCAAATGATGCAAATACTTTCGACTGGAGATATTTTTCAGCATCTCTGTGTTTTGAGAAATAGCGGAATACAACCGCCGGGTATAATAGCACTTCTTTAGCCGATATTCCTGATCTTTGCATTCGTAACTATTTAAATTTTTATGAAGCTTGCAACAAAATTAATCCATGCCGGTGCTGAGCCGGATCCTTCTACCGGCGCCATTATGACGCCCATTTATCAAACTTCCACTTTTGTTCAATCCGCTCCGGGAAAAAATAAAGGATATGAATATGCCCGTTCACAAAACCCTACCCGTAAAGCCCTTGAAGATGCATTGGCTGTTGTAGAAAATGGGAAATATGCTTTGGCGTTCAGTAGCGGTGTGGCGGCTACAGATGCAGTGATTAAATTATTACAACCCGGGGATGAGGTAATTGCTGCCAATGATATGTACGGTGGAACCTACCGGTTGTTTACAAAAGTGTTTGAAAAATTCGGAATTGTTTTCAAATACATTGATACAACAAATTACAATAATGTAGCAGCTGCGATCAATAGTAAAACAAAACTTATTTGGTTAGAAACGCCGACCAACCCGTTGATGAACATTACAGACATCGCAGCAATAGCGGAAATCACAAAGAAGAAAAATATTTTACTTGCAGTGGACAATACATTCGCTTCCCCTTATTTGCAAAATCCTCTTGATCTCGGAGCCGATATTGTAATGCATTCGGTTACCAAATACCTCGGAGGGCATAGCGATGTGATACAAGGCTGCCTGGTGATGAATGAAAAAGAATTGAGAGAAAAATTATATTTTATTCAAAAAAGTTGCGGCGCAGTTCCCGGACCGATGGATTGCTTTTTAGTATTGAGAGGAATTAAAACCTTGCATGTCCGAATGGAGCGTCATTGCCAGAATGGAGAAAAAATTGCTCACTGGCTTCGCAATAACTCCAAAGTTGGAAAAGTATATTGGCCGGGATTTGAAGATCATCCTAATT
Source organism: Bacteroidota bacterium (assembly GCA_018267515.1). Taxonomy (GTDB): domain Bacteria; phylum Bacteroidota; class Bacteroidia; order Chitinophagales; family Chitinophagaceae; genus UTBCD1. Next base: position 7,611 of record JAFDYJ010000066.1, read on the forward strand.
ATAATATTGCTAAAAAGCAAATGCGTGGTTTTGGAGGGATGCTGAGTTTTACATTGAAAGATGACAGTATTGAAAATGCCATGAGAGTTTTGTCTTCAACAAAAATATTTTCTTTGGCAGAAAGCCTCGGTGGTGTGGAATCTCTGATCAATCATCCGGCAAGTATGACACATGCTTCCATTCCGAGAGAAGAAAGAATAAAAAATGGTTTGACTGATTCATTAATCCGGTTAAGCGTAGGTATTGAAGATGCGGACGACCTGATTGAAGACCTGAAACAGGCGATTGGGTAACGTGCCAATTTGAAAATGTGGTAATGTGAAAACACAAATTGCATTAAAAGAATTCCTGGAAAAAAAAGTTGAAGAGTATAACCAGCCTGCTTTCATCAAAGATGATCCCATCTCCATTCCGCATTTATTCAAAAAGAAACAGGACATAGAAATTGCAGGATTTTTTGCGGCTACATTTTCCTGGGGCAATCGCACTACCATCATCAGGAAATCAAAAGAGTTGATGCAACTGATGGATATGTCGCCTTATGACTTTTGCCTGAACCACTCTTCAAAAGATTTAAAAGTTCTTTTTCAGTTTAAACACAGAACATTTAACTCTACTGATCTGCTCTATTTCATTGAATTTTTCAGGTGGCATTATTCCCATCACCATTCTTTGGAAACTGCATTCACAAAATTTATGAACCCAGGAGATACTACAATCGAAAACGCTTTGATCGGATTTCATCAATACTTTTTTTCTTTAGAACATGTACCCACAAGAACAATAAAACATATTGCCACACCGGCAAGAAATTCATCCTGCAAAAGGTTGAATATGTTTCTCCGTTGGATGGTTCGAAATGATAGTAGCGGAGTTGACTTTGGTATCTGGAAAAAAATTTCTCCGTCCCAATTGATTTGTCCTCTTGATCTGCATGTAGGAAGAGTTGCCAAACGATTGAAGATTTTAATTAGGAAACAACAGGGTTGGTTGGCAGCAGCTGAGCTTACCGATTATCTCCGTACATTAGACAAGAATGATCCCGTGAAATATGATTTTGCTTTATTTGGAATTGGAGTAATGGAAAAACAATTTTAAAATATACCTTGATGGAAATAAAATCTTTAGCAGCCCAACATATCTGTGAAGTCTTAAAGGGAAATTGGTCTGACATTTTTCTTGAAGATGTATTGCAGGATGTGACATTGGAGGAAGCTAAATTCATTCCTCCTTCCAAGAACAGCATTGCTATGCTGGCTCATCATATAAAATTTTATAACGAAGCGGTTCTATTTCGTGTAGTAAAAGATAGCCAAACTGTAAACTATGAGGCTAATGGCTTTGATGTTCCTGAATTAAAAACCGAAGTGGAATGGCAACATTTAAAAGAAGCCACTCTTTCCTCTTTTACTAACCTTGCAGATAAAGTTTTGGCGATGCCGGAAGAACAATTATTTGAACTAACGCCTTCCGGTATAGCTACATTTTATAAAACATTACATGGCGTAACAGAACATGCTTATTATCACATGGGACAAATAGTAGTTATCAAAAAAATCTTCCGCAACAAATAACTTTTATGCCGGATTTTTTGGATAAGATAATCGCTGCGAATGAAAAAGAAATATTGGTGCAGCCCTCTTTGTTGAATGAACTTTCATCATACATTAATGAACTTATCCTGACTGATTTTTCAAAGTTGGTTCAAATTCTTTACCGGCTGGATATTCCCGAAAATAAATTAAAACAATTATTGGCAGATAATGCCGGTAAAGATGCGGGGAAGATTATTGCTGAAATGATTATCGAAAGACAAATTCAAAAAATAAATTCCCGTCAGCAATTTCATCAACGGGATAAAAACATAAGTGAAGATGAGAAATGGTGATTACTTTTTTTTCTGATACATCAGCTCCTGAACTTTCTCTTTATCCTCTTTTTCTTTCTTTAAATCGAACATAGTGCCAAATACCAAATCCCATAAAGTGCTGCTGACACCAAAACCATTATGTTCATCCTTATAATGGTGTAAATGATGATTTCTCCAGAGGGGCTTCATCCATTTGAAGGGAGGATTCCAGGCATGAATAGCATAATGCATACTGCCATATATTAAATACCCTAACATAAAACCCGGGAAAAACATAAACGCATATCCCCGCATGATAAGATACATCAACCCGAATATTGCAGATGCAATTATAATACTGGGAACCGGTGGCATAAAGAGCCGCTGTTTATCTCTTGGATAATGATGATGATTTCCATGAAGTGTATAAGATATCTTTTGGATACGTGGATTTTCGCTCACCCAATGAAAAATAAACCGGTGAGCCAGGTATTCAAAAAAGGTCCAGAAGAAAATGCCGCCAAGGAAAACTAAAACTACTCTTGATATACTAAAATTCAATCTGACATTACTGTAATATAACATTAATACAATAACCGGCAGGTACATGCTCCAAATCACTAAAGGATGTGCCTTGGTAAGCATCTCCAGGTAATCATTTTTAAATAATCTCGCCTGGCCTTTGTTATGGATTTTATCAAACTCCATACTGCAAAGATAAAATGAATTTAATTCTTTCACATTGCGGAGAAATGATTGAGTGCATTTCAAATTTCCGCATTGCTGCACGGTTTGTGGGCGGTGTGGACACCGCCCACGGAAGATAAACTGAATTTTATCTTTTTAATTTTCGGAAAAATGATTTTGGTCAGTTTTGTAAAAGCTGCCCAACAGTTTGAAATTGATAGCCCTTTGATCTTAAAATTTGTATCAATTCCGGCAGCCGGAAATAAAATTTATCAGTCCTGTTGGGATCTGTCCCGATATGAAGCAGAAGGATGAACCCGTTTAATCCGGAAGGGTGGGACTGTTCATATTTTATTATTGAGTTAAAAATCTCATTGCTGCTCCTGTAGTTTTTTAAATCCGGAGTCGTGTAATCGGCATTGCTTAATGTACCGGGACTAAAATTTATTAATTGATGCCCAGACGCTGTGGTCCATGCCGCTATACTGTCATTATACCATTCATAAGGCGGAAGAAAAAAGGAAACCTCTTTTTCATTAATTCCGAAGTCTTTCATTGCGTCAAATCCATTACGAAGATCTTCCATAAATTGTTGCCGGGTGACTAACAGGCTGTCTCTTTTATTCCAATCACAATACAAAAGGTGTCGGTCAGAATGAGTAGAAAGATAATTTCCGTTTTTTTTCAAATCAGCAATCACATTTTTAAATACCGGGTTCCGGTAAAAATTTCCGGTAAGAAAAAAGGAAGCTTTTACATTTTCTTTTTTCAAAGTCGTTGAAATCGAATTACCCCCATCTCCAAACTCATCACCTGTAAAAACGAGAGCGATTTTTTTTTGAGTGGAATCTCCCCGGATAATCGCACCATGGGAGTAAGAAAATCTTTCTTTTGCAGTTTCCAAGGTCCCGTTATTGTTTAGTTTAGGTAAGGCTTCATTTTCTTTTGCAGCTAACAAATAAATCAAAGATGCCGTTCCATCCATAGTTGGTTCGTTGGAACTATAGTCTCCATAGTCATCATGGTAAACTGCCAGGTCACTTTGAAAATCCGAATATTCATCCGGTTCGTGCAATGTTATACCTATAAGATTTTTATAGATACTGGTATAAACGGGGCCATCAACCAGGCCCCCGTCAATCGGATAGTTTTTTAAATGTGTAAAAGCTGAATGAGGATCTGATGGGGTATCGCCTACAGAAGGAAGTCCATAAACAAAACTTGTACCCCAGGGATTACAACCAAAAAGCCAGTCAAAATTGGCCTGCTCCAATTCTGAAAAACTTTCGTCATTGGTTAATTGGCGGTACCAATAACATTGAATCGCAAAAGATGTAGTGAAATTGTTGCTGCACCAAATAAATGGAATGCCACGGTAAAATGCATTTTGCTTTGCTTTGGACCAAACCCGTTCAATCCCTTCTTTGTAAAACTCAATAACAGTATCCCTTCTCATATCCTTTAATTGCTTTGCCAATTCATAATGACCAATATTGATGAAAGGGTACCATTGATAATGGTTGGCTGTATCTTTCCCCAACCAGGGAGTGATGGGTTCTTTCTTTGCAAATTCCATTGAAATACGTGCAAGATCTTTTTTGTTTTTATTTAGCAGTTGCAATTCTGCTGCTGCCAATTCCATATCATCTGTCCAGTTTTCTTCAGCATAGATATATGGCGACCGAACTGAAACGGTCTGTGTAACTCCCGGTTTTTTATTTGCAAAACGAAAAGCCGAGTTTGCTTTAGTTTTCAGTTTTTGTGAGTAGGGCTTATTAATCTTTTTATAAATAATGGAGCCCAGGGCAAACGCACTTGTAAATTTCCCAGCAGTCGAAGAGGTTCCGGTTGTGTTGTTCATAAATTTTCCTCTTTGTTGCGGTTCACCGTCAATAAAATAAACCGGCCTTTCATATCCTTTACCATAAAAACTGTCTTCTTTAGGCAATCTCATTCCCTGGTGATCCCTGTCATCAGCTATTTGATTAAACAGTATTTCAGGTTCCGGATGCATTTTCAATAACCAATCTAATCCCCATTTA
>JAFDYJ010000067.1 GCA_018267515.1 Bacteroidota bacterium
GTTCGTGATTATGAGCATACGGATAATCCTGTATCCATCACTCAGCCTGCTCTTGGTAAAATGATAGTCAAAGTATCTGAGCCGGAATTGCGATACAATGGAAATTTTGCCTGGATTAACAATGAATCTTCAGGTTGGGATCTATCGGATGATACATTGAAACTATCTGCCATCCGCTTTGACGTAGCGCTAAGTGAAGATTCGGATTATCATGTTGTCATTAAAAAATATAGTGCAGGTAGAAACCGGGCAGAAGCCAGATCAAGAGCCGACAAAATAAAGTATAATGTTTTTTATAAAGACAGTGTATTGGACCTTGGAAGCGGGTATGCTATTGATCAGAACAGTAAATTCCGCTGGCAAAAACTTCATATTGAAATTCGAGTTCCTGCAGGAAAAAAAATCCGCTTTGATGAAACAGTGGAAAACCGCCTGAATCCGTTTAATATCAGTATCAGGAAGTACCGCAACTGGAAAAGCAATATAAGAGTTGAAATAGATGAAAGTGATGATTTCCCCTGGAGTGTTAATACAGATTATACTATGGGAAAAGATGGATTGCTTCATGATCCGGCAGGAAAGAGTGTTGAAGGGAATAATGATTACCGTTATAAAGGAACCGATAGTTCAGATCTTGATAAAAGTATTCAGCAAAAGGAAAAGGAGTTAAATGATCTGAAGGAAAAAAAGAAAAAACAGGACGTGGAAAAGAAAGAAGAATCCACGGGATATTTGAAAGAAGAATGGATTCATCAAAGAGACAACGCCGTTGTAATTACTCCTTCTCCGATTTTTTCTTTAGTCAGCACATTTAATTAGAATAGAATTCAGGATTGTGGTAATAATAGAACGAACACTCCAGAGAGCTTAGAATTATCTTTGCAGGTATGAAAGATAATTTTTCAAGGCAGTCGGCGCAGTATGCAAAGTACCGTCCCGGTTATCCGAAAGAATTATTTGATTTTATTCTGGCGCATGCCCCAGGCAGGGATATTGCATGGGATTGTGGTACCGGAAACGGACAAACAGCAAAGCAACTGGCAGCTCATTTTCATAAAGTGATCGCTACAGACATCAGTGAAGGCCAATTACGGGAAGGACAAAAAGCAAATAATATATTTTATTCACTGCAGACGGCAGAACAAACAAATTTTACCGAAAATTACTTTGATCTCGTTACCGTATCCCAGGCATTACATTGGTTTAAATTAGACAGGTTTTATGCTGAAGTAAAAAGAGTAACAAAAGCAGGTGGCTGGATTGCTGTATGGACGTACAACTTACCATTTATTTCCCCGGAAATAGATGAGTGGATCCGGGTAAAACTTTATCAAGATATTTTAGGAAATTATTGGGATTATGAAAGAAAGATGGTGGATGAAAAATATGCATCAATTCCGTTTCCTTTTGAGGAGATTTTATGCCCGGTTTTCAATCTCCGGTTTGAATGGACACCGGAAGAATTGACCGGATATATCAACACATGGTCAGCATTACAAAAATTTGTTTCTGCCAATTCGTTTAATCCTGTAAGTACACTGAAAGAACAAATACAGCCTTTATGGACCGGAGAAAAAATGAAGATTAATTTTCCGGTTTATATGCGAATGGGAAAAGTTTTAAAATGATCTGAAAGCAATCGGATTTATTCTACATTTGCAGCAATTTCAAAATAAATAAATGAAGAATACTCCCTTTACCGATAAGCATATTGCGCTGGGCGCAAAAATGGCTGAATTTGCCGGCTATAATATGCCGATTTCATATTCGGGTATTAATGATGAACATGCTGCTGTTCGTAAGAATGCAGGTGTTTTCGATGTAAGCCATATGGGAGAATTTATTTTGAAAGGAGAAAATGCACTGGACCTGATTCAGCGGGTAACGAGTAATGATGCTTCAAAACTAAAAGCCGGACAGGCACAATACAGTTGTCTGCCAAATACTGATGCTGGAATAATAGATGATTTGTTAGTGTATTGTATCGAAGAGAATGGGGTATATATGTTGGTCGTGAATGCGTCCAATATTGAAAAAGACTGGAACTGGATTTCAAGACATAATGATAAGAACGTGGAAATGCATAACATTTCCGACAAAACCTGCTTACTGGCTATTCAGGGTCCAAATGCAACAAAGCTGCTTCAGCCGCTGACTGATATTGATATTTTAAACATGAAGTATTACACTTTTGTAAAAGGAAAGTTTGCCGGTGTGGATAATGTACTGGTCAGTGCTACCGGATACACCGGTGCCGGCGGAGTAGAAATTTATTTTGAAAATAAAGAAGGCGCCGCTGATAATATCTGGAATGCAATTTTTGAAACAGGTACTCCCGAGGGATTAAAACCGGTGGGTCTTGGCGCCAGGGATACACTGAGACTGGAGATGGGATTTTGTTTGTATGGAAATGATATAGACGATACCACTTCTCCTCTTGAAGCGGGCCTGGGTTGGATAACCAAATTCACAAAAGATTTTACGGCAAAATCAATTTTGGAAAAACAAAAAGCTGAAGGATTGAAAAGAAAATTGGCCGGATTTGAAATGATTGATAAAGGAATACCCCGTCATGGATATGAGATAAAAGATGCTTCAGGAACAGGAATTGGCATAGTCACTTCAGGTACGCAGTCCCCCAGCCTGGGCAAAGCAATAGGATTAGGATATGTTGATGTAAAATATTCGGCAATCGGCTCGGAAATTTTCATTGCTGTCAGGGATAAATTGCTAAAAGCTAAAGTGGTAAAGATACCTTTTAGCTAAATTTAAAATCTTAAATGGAATCCGGATACGGGATTTGATTTTTAAATTTTTATTTTTGAATTCAACATGCCCACAATTCATCTTACAACCTTTATAGCAGCCCCTTCTCAGGTAGTATTTGATCTTAGCCGCAACGTTGAATTACATAAACAGTCTATGGCTTCCTTCAAAGAAGAAGCAGTGGCCGGCACAAGATTCGGCTTAATAGAAAAAGATGATACCGTGACCTGGAAAGCAAAACATTTTTTTAAAAACAGGCTGTTGAGGGTAAAAATAACAGATTTGCAAAAGCCCGAACGGTTTATTGATGAACAATTACAGGGCGACTTTAAAATGATGAAACATGAACATTATTTTAAGCCTTGTGATAATGGCACCATTATGATTGACTTGTTTCATTACGATATTCGCTATGGCTATTTCGGAAAACTCTTTGACCGTTTATTTCTTTTCCGGTACATCACCCGCCTGCTTCAATTCCGGAATAACACTATTAAAGAGTATGCAGAAAGCGAAAAGTGGAAACGGTTGCTGATAAAATAATCTCCGGCGCCGATCCGATTATTCCAGTATTTTTGCATTTATCTTTTCATGAACAACAAGCCTAACCTTTACACCTGCTTCTCACCTGCTCTCTTACACTTATATGATCTGAGCAATAGTGTAGTAGTTATTATTGATATATTCAGAGCCACTTCTACGATAGCTACCGCATTGTATAACGGAGCCAGATCCGTGATACCGGTGGATAGTGTCAGCCGATGTATTGAGTTAGGAAAACAAATTGAAGGAATTACGGCAGGAGAACGGGACGGGAAAATTGCAGAAGGGCTGGAGCATGGTAATTCTCCATTCGAATATACCCGGGAATTTATTGAGGGAAAAACATTGGTGCTTACTACTACGAATGGAACCCGGCTGCTGCAAATGGCATTAGACAGGGGTGCCCGGGAAATTATTACCGGGTCATTTTCCAATCTTTCAGTTATCTGTGATCATTTAATGATCATGAAACAAAATGTAATTCTGGGGTGTGCTGCCTGGAAGGACCGGGTAAATTTGGAAGACTCATTATTTGCCGGCGCAGTTATTTCTGAAATTGGCAGATATTTTTCTATCAATTGCGATTCATCTCATATGGCTGCCACCCTTTATAAAACTGCAAAGAATAATTTATTTGATTTTATGAAAGAGGGGGATGCTTCGCATTATCACCGGTTGATGGGTTTTGGATTGGAAAAAGACATTCATTATTGCCTCACTCCCGATTTGGCTAATGTGTTGCCTCAATATGAAAACGGAAAGTTGATTGTTAAATAAGATTTTCAAATTAAAATTGATTCAGCCTAAAAGAATTCTTTTCAATGAGCCGGGCTTATATACGACCCGGGGTTTGGAAGATCAGGAGTAGGAAAAAAAATCTACAAAGATACTTCATTTCAGCTTCACATTTGCTGTATAAAATTAATTAATATTTTTTCCTGTTTACATGGAAATCCGGAATACTTCCATTTACATTTGCAGATTGCACTATACTGAAAGAAGGGATTAAGATTTTTACAATCGCAACCCGGAATATAAAATTGGAAATCTAAAATCTGAAAACACTTTGGCCTTACCGCACCTTATCAAGTTTATTTATACCCATGGAACAGACGAAGTGATCCGGCGTGGAAAAAAAATCCATGCCATTGGTTTTGTTGAACTCGTCGAATATGACGACCTGTTTGGTTCCGCTGTACTTCGTGTGAAAGACGACATTTACTCCACTTTTTATAAAGTATATATTCAGAAGATCAAAGACCCGAAATCCATTTCGCTTCGCTGTGGTTGCCCCTATAATCTGGGAGATATCTGCCGTCATGAAGCGGCGGCATTGTTTCATTTACAGGAATTGATAGATAAGGGAAGACTGCGTACGGAAGAAGTTCAGTATGATCAGCGGCATACGGTGGCAAAAATGAAGTCTATTGATCTGAAATCTTTACGACTACTTTCTGCACCGTCAGTGTTTGCCGATGCAGAAATGTTTTTAAGAACTCAAAAAGCTAAGATTGAATTTGCTGAAAATGAAATGGTGAAAGCTTCGGTTACAATTAACGGAAAGCTGTACAAAGTCATTATCAGTAAGAATGATGAGCGGAATTTTGATACCAGTTGTAATTATGAAGATAAGGAGCATCCGCTTTGCCTGCCGAAAGTCATTGTGTTCCTGCAACTATTGAATGCTTATGGCGCCGGCTATTTTGACAGCATCCGTAATTGGGATAAAGAAAAAAATAAGTTACTTGAAGTTTACGGCTATTCACTAAATGATGAATTGACAGGAAAGTTTGAATTTGTTTATAAAGAAGGAAAACCTTTTTTAAGAGTATTAGACAGCAGTATTAAAAGGGTGGCAATGGTTCCACAACCCCTCCGGCCGGTTGTTGTAATGCCGCAACCGGAAGAAGTTGAGCCCGAAATTCAATCTGAAGAAATAAAAGTATCTCAGCGCATAGGAATTGTTTTCAATTTTAATAAAAAAACATATCCCTATTTCAATATTGATGCAATCAGCGGGGAAACGAATGATAGTGGAAATGGATTTGCAGGTAAAGTGGAAAAATTGGATTTGAACCGTTATGTAAGTACGGATCTTTTCTGTGAGGAAGATGAACAACTTCTTGCGGTACTTCGCAAGCTACAAGAGGGAGAGATCAATAAATATATCAGCCGCAATTCTCCCTTCTCGGGTATTTGGGAAAATATTATTCACCAGGAATCCGATGAGTTGCCTGATGAAACAAAAGAATTAATGGCTGAATATCTTTTACCGAAGTTGAAAAAACTCTTTAGTGAAGCAGACCGGAGTCCACTTGTCTTTTTACTTCCCGATAAAAAATCATTTAAAACAAATAACCTGGAGCCGCTTCAGGTGGTAAATGATGAAGCCACACCGTACTTTATCGTTAAACCCCCTATTATATCAGGCAATCTTAAGGACAGGACTCAATATGCTGTTCATTGCCGTGTCAGAGCCGCGGGAATGGAATATGATCTTGAGTGTAATGAAAGTACCGGGCCTATGTTTTTCCTGTACAATCACCAGATTCATTTGTGGAAAAACAATGATGTCATTCATCTTGTAGAAAAATTTTTGCCGGATGGTTCAATGAATATTCCTGCTGAGGAATGGACTAAAACATTATACCAGTTTATTGTGCCATTGGCAAAAGAGTATAAAGTCAGCTTTGACCGTTCGCTGGTGAATGAAGTGAAAGACGGAGATCCTGATGTGAAATTGTTTTTAACGGAAAAAGGCGATTACCTCATTTTCCAGCCTTCCTTTTCTTATAAAGGATATGAAACCAGGACAAAAGACAGAGATGAAGTAGTGGTACCAATGGATAACAAAGTGATGATCGTTCACCGGAACCGGGAAAAGGAAAACACTTTTATTCAGAAATTACAAGCACTGCATTCCAATTTTATTTTTAATGAAGACACCGGATCGCTGGCTTTGAGAGGCACCGATGTATTGAAGAATAACTGGTTCTTTTTGTTTGTGGATGCCATGAAGGAAATGAAAACTCCGGTATTTGGCTTTGAAGCACTGAAAAATTTCCGCTTCAATACAGCAAAGCCACAAACAAAAATATTTATCAGCAGCAATACGGACTGGTTTGATGCAAAAGTGGATATTGTCTTTGGTGACCAGAAAGTAACGGTAGCTGAAGTGAAAAGAGCATTGGCCAATAAACAACAATTTGTGCAATTGAATGATGGTACATTAGGAATCCTGCCGGAAGAGTGGATCCGGAAATATTCTTTACTGTTCCGGGTGGGAGAAGGAAAGACGAACTCATTAAAATTATCCCGTTACCATCTTAGTGTAGTAGATGAATTGTATGAAACCCGGGATGAAAATGAACTTACCGTACAGTTAGAAGAAAAATACAACCGCCTACGGGAATTTAATAAGATCAACGAGGTTCAACCTTCAGAACACCTGTTGCCGATATTGCGACCTTACCAGGTTGCCGGTTACCAGTGGCTGAATTACCTGAGCGAAATAGGATGGGGAGGAATTTTAGCAGATGATATGGGATTGGGAAAGACGGTGCAGGCTTTATCTTTCTTAGAACAATATAAAAGTAAAAATAAAGAAATTAAAGCTTTGGTGGTTTGCCCGACTACGCTGATATATAACTGGGAAAATGAGATTCGGAAATTCACTCCCGAACTGACTTACCGTATTCATCATGGAGGTGCCAGGATCAGAACCAAAGAAGAATTCCTGGGATATGATATCACTATTACCACGTATGGAACATTACGCAGTGATATCAAACTGATGATGTCGGTTGAATTTGATTACCTGGTTTTGGATGAATCACAGGCAATAAAAAATCCTTCGAGTAAAGTAACCAAAGCTGCAGGCTTATTGAATGCAAAACACCGGCTTTGCATGAGCGGCACCCCACTTCAGAATAACACTTTCGACGTATATGCACAAATGAATTTTCTGAATCCGGGTATGCTGGGTACCATGGAATTTTTCCGGCAGGAGTTTTCCATGCCGATTGACAAATTTGGCGAACAGGACCGTAAAGAACATTTAAAGAAAATTTTATATCCCTTCATTTTGCGTCGCACTAAGGAGCAGGTAGCTCAAGACCTTCCTGAAAAACAAGAGATGATTCTCTTTTGTGAAATGGAAGATGAGCAGCGAAAAATTTATGATGCATACCGGAATGATTTTCGTGATAAGATCATGGGAACGATTCAGGAGCAGGGAATACAGCGATCGCAACTAACCATCTTGCAGGGTTTGATGAAGCTGCGGCAGATCTGCGACTCGCCGGCCATCCTGAATGAACCTGAAAAGTTTGAAAACCACTCTATCAAACTTGAAGAATTAACGAGAGAGATAACTGAAAATATCAGCAATCACAAGGCATTGATATTTTCACAATTCCTGGGCATGTTAGCTTTGATCAAAGAAAAACTGAATGAACTCGGCGTGAAGTATGAATATTTTGACGGCAGCACATCGGCACCCGACCGGGAAACAGCCATTCAGAGTTTTCAGAATGATGAAAGCGTAAGAGTATTTTTAATTTCACTGAAAGCCGGGGGAGTGGGTTTAAACCTTACTGCAGCCGATTATGTTTATATTGTGGATCCCTGGTGGAATCCTGCTGTAGAACAGCAAGCCATTGACAGAACGCATCGCATCGGGCAAACGAAAAATATTTTTGCCTACCGGATGATTTGCAAAGACACTATTGAAGATAAAATTCTGAAACTACAGGAAAAGAAACGGGCTCTTGCCAAAGAACTCATTGCCGATGATTCTTCATTTGTCAAATCGCTGACAAAGGAAGATGTAGAATATTTATTCAGCTAATAAAAAATGTCCCGTTTGTGCGGGACATAGTATAATGAAGGGGCTAGTAATAAAATTATTTCCTTCTTGAATAACCTCCGGCCACCGGTGATGAACCGGAGAGAAAAATCGCCAACACTGATTTCAATAAACGAAAAACATTCAATGAGGGTTTGTAATACTGGTGATACATCCTCGCCTGCTCATTTGCATGTACTATATATTTACGTTTCATACTGACGGTATTTAATTAGTTTTAGAGTAACGAAAAACGGGATGGGAAATTATACAATCTTATTTCAAATAAGAATTAATAAACCTTGTTTTAAAGTTAAAATCCCGGATTCAGGAATAAACTCGTAAAAACACTTGTTTAGATTACGATTTTAAATGCTTTTCTGTAAATGAAGCTGCAGAGATGATTAAGAAACATCAATACAACCGGTAGGGATGAATAAGTAAAACCTGATTCCCGAAAGATCAGGTTGAGAAATTTTTTGATTTAGATTAGGGAAATTGTTGTTATTATGGAAACTACTCTATTTCGGCCACTACTTCTCTTACTTCAGGGATCATTCTTTTCATCATTCCCTCAATGCCGGCTTTTAAAGTAATCATGGAGGAGGGACAGCCGCTGCAACTT
>JAFDYJ010000068.1 GCA_018267515.1 Bacteroidota bacterium
GAAATGAATGAAACAGCTTCTATTATTAACAATATTACATCCCGCAGCCTGATCTTACTGGATGAAATTGGAAGAGGTACATCCACCTACGATGGAATTTCGATTGCCTGGAGCATTGCTGAATTTTTGCACAATTCCTCTTACCAACCGAAGACACTTTTTGCTACTCATTATCACGAATTAAATGAACTGGAAGAAAAATTTTCAAGAATAAAAAATTATCATATTACCAATAAGGAAGTGGGGAATAAAATTATTTTCCTGAGAAAACTGGCAAGAGGTGGCAGCACTCACAGTTTCGGAATTCATGTTGCCAAAATGGCCGGGATGCCTGCTACCCTGATTGAAAGAGCAAATGAAATACTTAGTCATCTGGAAAGTAAACACGTTGATGAAACTGCAGGTGGAAACCGTGGTGATAAATTAAAAGAACTTCCGCAAACAAAATTGCAGCTCTCCATATTTGATGCACACAGCGAAACTTTTGAGGAAATCAGGAAAATCCTGCAAGACATTGATATCAATCGCCTCACTCCTGTCGAAGCATTACTGAAATTACAGGAAATAAAAAGCAGGTTGAAATAATTATTTCCTGCTGCGCTTTTTTATTTTTTATCAAACCACACCGGTTTTTTGTCGTCCCAGGTGCCGTTATAATTAATCATCAATTCTTCACCGGGCAGGATATTGCATATTGTTTTAATAGTTATTATCCTGTTTTCAAAATCCATTTCATAATCACAATTTGCTTCATAAGAATGATTGTATAACGGCACATAACCCAGGGCCATACAACGTTGATCCTTTTCATTTCCCCACTCAAAAATATAATCATGTAAAAGCGTTTTGTCAATGAATTCCCTTTCCTGCCGGCTCATGACTATTACCGGGGAAATTTCAATTGTTGTTCCTTCGGGAATTATTTCCGAAGTAAAAACACCCCGCCCCCTGTTTTTGGCAGGAGCTATAAAAAGACCGGGAAATATCATTTGAAAGAGTTTAAAAAAATATTCAATTGAAAGGATAAAACTAATAAAACATAAAAACATAAATATAAATTTGCAGGATGCAGCTCGAAATGGAACATCATATGATTAAAGAAAAGTTTGAAGAGATACTTCAAACAAATGATATCCGGCAGCTTCGGGATTTCCTGAATGACCAGAATATCAGTGATGTGGCCATGCTGGTGGAGGAATTTCCGGATCAGGAAGCAAGAATCATCGCCGGCATGTCTATCAACCGGGCTACCAGCGTATTTAAAATCCTGGAAACAACTTTTCAAAAAAGAATTATCAGGGAATTGCCGGCTTCCAAAACAGCCGAGCTCTTAAATGATCTGCCGCCGGATGACCGTACGGATTTCCTGGAGGAACTACCCAACAACGTGGTCCGGGAACTCATCAAATTACTTAACTCTGAAGAACGGAAAATCACTCTCTCCCTGCTGGGTTATCCCGAAAACAGTATCGGTCGTTTAATGACCCCGGACTATGTTTACGTTTACCCGGACAATACTGTAGAAGAAGTTTTTGCAACGATACGTAAACACGGAAAAGATAGTGAAACCATTAATGTGATCTATGTAATTAATGACAGGGATGAACTACTTGACGATATACGCATCCGGGATTTTATTTTAAGTCCGCCGGATCGGAAAGTCTCCGACATGATAGATAATCGTGTGATTGCATTAAATGCTTATGACGACCAGGAAAAAGCCAGTGAAATTTTTAAAATGAATAACCGGGATGCTCTGCCGGTAGTCAGCAACAGTAATGAACTTTTAGGAATTGTAACCATTGACGATATTTTGTGGGTAGCCAGCGAGGAATACAGTGAAGACATTCAAAAAATCGGAGGTACTTCTGCATTGGAAGCACCTTATCTGGATACTCCTTTCTTCAAACTGATTCAGAAAAGAGTTGGATGGCTTATTATACTTTTTATAAGCGAATTATTAACCGCTACTGCAATGGCATATTTCAACGATGAAATTGCAAAAGCTACCATGCTGGCGATGTTCATTCCATTAATTATGTCAAGTGGCGGAAACAGCGGTTCACAAGCCAGTACTTTGATTATCCAGGCAATGGCGGTTGGCGAACTTCATATCAGCGATTGGTGGCGGGTAATGCGAAGGGAGATTCTTTCAGGACTTGTACTGGGTGCTGTCCTTGGTATTATAGGTTTCACCCGGATTGCTCTCTGGCATGAGTTAATGCAGCACGGTTTTATTAAAGATATATATGGGCCTCATTGGCTGCTGGTAGCTTTTACTGTGGGCAGTTCATTAATAGGCGTAGTGATGTGGGGCACTCTCACCGGATCAATGCTTCCGATAGTTTTAAAAAAATTAGGTGCCGACCCCGCAGTTTCATCGGCTCCTTTTGTAGCTACCCTTGTGGATGTAACAGGGATTGTTATCTATTTTACCATTGCACTCTTCTTTTTAAGTGGTATTTTACTATAATTATTCTTTTCTGAGACAATTATCAGGTGAATAGTCAGTTATTTTCGTCACTGGCTATAGAAAGGTCAATGCTGTAAGCGGCAATCGTAATTATTGTTTAAAAACACCTTATTAACAGCCGCCTTGTGAATCTGGCGTATTTTATAGACTTTCGTAGTACCAAACCGTTAAATTTTATTTTTCTATGTGTGGTATTGTTGGATATACCGGGCCAAAAGATGCCTATCCTGTAATCATCAAAGGATTGAAACGACTCGAATACCGTGGCTATGACAGCACCGGAGTTGCTTTACAAAACGGGTCGCTGAAAGTTTACAAGAAAAAAGGAAAAGTTGCAGAACTGGAAGAGTCCATTGTCGGCAAAGATCTTAAAGGTCATACCGGTATCGGGCACACCCGCTGGGCAACGCATGGCGAACCCAGCGATGCGAATGCGCATCCTCACCAATCGGCCAGTGGTAAGTTAGCAATGATCCATAATGGAATTATTGAGAATTACACCCAACTCAAACAGGAATTAATCAACAAAGGCTATCAATTCAAAAGCGAAACCGATACTGAAGTACTCCTGAATTTTATAGAAGAAATTAAAAAAAATAACCATTGTAATCTTGAAGAAGCAGTTCGGATAGCGCTGAAAAGAGTGACAGGAGCTTATGTCATTCTTTTATTGGATGCAGAAGAACCTGAAACAATCATTGCTGCCCGAAAAGGAAGCCCATTGGTTATCGGCATAGGGAAAGGTGAACATTTTCTCGGATCAGACGCTTCGCCGATGCTGGAATATACAAAAGAGGTGGTTTATGTAAACGACTATGAGCTTGCTATTGTAAAACCGGATGAACTGATTTTAAAAAATCTCGGTAATGAAAAGATTACACCGTATGTTCAAAAGCTGGATATTGAATTAGCGGCTATTGAAAAAGGAGGTTATGATCATTTCATGTTAAAAGAAATTTTTGAACAACCGCAGACCATTTTTGATTGCCTGCGGGGCCGCCTGGACACTACCGGTGGAAAAATTACTATGAGCGGCATACAGCAGTATGCCGGGCAGATCATGAATGCAAACCGGATTTTAATGATAGCCTGCGGTACCAGTTGGCACGCAGGCCTGGTTGCAGAGTATATTTTTGAAGAGTTGTGCCGTATCAATGTAGAAGTGGAGTATGCCTCTGAATTTCGTTACCGAAACCCGGTCATAAATCCGGGAGATGTAATTATAGCCATCTCACAAAGCGGAGAAACGGCAGACACTTTAGTCGCAATTGAAAATGCAAAAAACCAGGGTGCCATTATTCTTGGAGTTGTAAACGTAGTCGGGTCTTCCATTGCAAGGGCCAGTCATGGCGGTGCTTATACACATGCCGGGCCTGAAATCGGTGTAGCTTCCACAAAAGCGTTTACGGCCCAATTAGCAGTTTTGACAATGATTGCTTTAAAAATTGCTCATGAGAAACAAACAATTGACCAGGAACGTTATTTACACCTGCTCAATGAGCTTTCTGAAATTCCGGAAAAAGTAGCATGGGTTTTAAAAACGAAAGAAAAAATACAACAACTGGCAGAAAAGTATAAAGATGCGAGAGATTTTCTATACTTAGGTCGTGGATATAATTTCCCTGTTGCACTCGAAGGTGCATTGAAACTGAAAGAAATTTCTTATATCCATGCAGAAGGTTATCCGGCAGCTGAAATGAAGCATGGCCCTATTGCCCTGGTAGATGAACATCTTCCGGTAGTGGTGGTAGCAACAAAAGATACGTATCATCATAAAGTGGTGAGTAATATCCAGGAAATAAAAGCCCGGAAAGGAAAAGTGATTGCTGTTATCAGCGAAGGCGATACGGATACCGCAGCCATGTGCGACGACGTTTTGATTGTTCCGGAAGCAGATGAAATTGTAGCACCAATGCTGAGCGTGGTGCCGTTGCAGCTTCTCGCATACTATATCGGGGTTGCTAAAGGTTATGATGTAGACAAGCCAAGAAACCTGGCCAAAAGTGTAACAGTAGAATAAGGATTGTTGCAGTTATACTATTACCTGTCATACCCCGTGCTTAATTTCAATACTTAAAAAAGCATCAAATGAATACTATCGGGAAAAGACCTATTTCAGAATTAGGATATGGTTTTATTCCAAAAGAATACATTCCAAAGGGCAAAAATGAATACCACCTGCGCAATCTTCAAAACAGGAGCGGAATCAAATACAGAAAGCTGACGGCTTATGAAACAGAAGTATTGGTGAAGAATGCTAATTCATCGGATGACTGGAATAAAGTTTTGGTATCAAAAGCTTTTAATCCAGAATTGGTAAAGAATTGTAAGTTTTACGGATTAGTCAGAATCGGGAAATTGGAACCACTCTACCACGAATTTAATAATCTCCGGATGCCGGTTGGTTTATACAATAGCACTATTATAAGCTGTGACCTGGGCGATAATGTGGCTATCAACAATGTAAACTATATCAGCCATTATATAGTTGGCAGTAGTGTAATGCTTGCTAATATTAATGAATTGTGCACTACGGATCATTCCAAATTTGGAAATGGTATTATAAAAGAAGGAGAGTCTGAAGCCGTACGAATATGGCTGGAGCTGTGCAATGAAAACGGAGGCCGCAGTATAATGCCTTTTAATGGAATGCTGCCGGGGGATGCTTACCTGTGGACACGATACCGGGACAGGGATAAGCTAATGCAAAAATTTAAAGAATTCACTGAAGAAAAATTTGATCAGCAAAGGGGATATTATGGAAAAATCGGGGATCGCACTGTCATTAAAAATTGTGGAATTATCAAAGATGTCTGGGTAGGAAGCGATGCTTATATTAAAGGTGCCAACAAATTAAAAAACCTCACCATCAATTCTTCGCCGGATGCAAAATCGCAGATTGGAGAAAGCTGTGAATTGGTAAATGGAATTGTGGGTTTCGGGTGCAGGATATTTTATGGTGTGAAAGCCGTTCGTTTTATTCTTGCCTCTAATTCTCAGTTAAAATACGGTGCCCGGCTGATTAATTCTTACCTGGGAGATAACTCTACCATCTCCTGCTGCGAAGTTTTAAATTCGTTGATTTTTCCGGCTCATGAGCAACATCACAACAATTCTTTTCTCTGCGCTGCATTGGTGATGGGGCAGAGCAATATGGCGGCAGGCGCTACTATAGGTTCCAATCATAATTCAAGAGGAGCAGATGGGGAATTGCAGGCAGGCAGAGGCTTTTGGCCGGGACTATGTGTAAGTCTCAAACACAATTCCAAATTTGCATCTTTCACCCTGCTGGCAAAAGGCGACTACCCGGCAGAATTGAATATTCCAATCCCATTTTCACTCGTTAATAACGATGTAAGCAAAGATCAACTGGTGGTAATGCCTGCCTATTGGTTTATGTATAACATGTATGCCCTGGGAAGAAATGAAAAAAAATACACAGCCCGTGATAGCCGGTCTGAAAGAGTGCAGGAGCTCGAATACAATTACCTGGCACCTGACAGTGTAAATGAAATTTTTGATGCATTAAAGCTGATGCAAAAATTTACAGCAAAAGCTTACTCTAATAAATTCAAAAAAGCAATCCCTGAAACGGAATGGGTGAAAACCGGTGCCGGTCTATTCAAACAAAATAACCCGGTTATTGACAAGCTGGAAATTTTCGCAGATGGATTTGAACATTCTGACCGGAAAGTTTTAATAGTAAAAGCAAGAACATCCTATAAAATATATAAAGATCTCGTATTATTTTACGGAATGTCACAATTAATAGATTTCATCAATTACAAAAAAATTCATTCCTGGCAACAACTTTCAAAAGCATTACCTCCCCATGCTGAAAGAGGTAGCTGGACAAATGTGGGAGGTCAGCTTATCCCCGCTTCCACTTTGGAAACGCTGTTAACAAATATCGAAAACGGGAAAATCAAAAACTGGGATGAGATTCATAATTTTTATAAAAAGTGTAATCAGCGCTATAAAGATCAAAAATTTCAACATGCATTTGCCTCATTGATCGAAATTTTAAATATCACACCCCGGCAATTTACAAAAAAGCTTTTCCTGCAATTACTCCCCCGTGTCCAGGATACTAAGGAATGGATGGTAAGAGAAATTTTCGAATCCCGGGCAAAAGATTACCATAATGAATTCCGGAAAATGGTTTACGACAATCAAAAAGAAATGGAAGCTGTAACAGGCAAAATAGAGGAAAACCAATTTATCAACCAGCAGAATGATGAATTAAAAGCCTTCAAAAAACAGATCGGAAAAATCAGGACAGACTTTGGAATGTAATTTCCGGATTCACAACCGGCCATTGATATGCAATCTATTTTTTTCTGAAAAATATCCGGACAGGTACTCCTTTAAAATTAAACTTTTCCCTCAGTTTATTTTCCAGGTAATTTTTATATGGCTGTTTCACATCATCCGGAAAATTGCAGAAGAAAGCAAAGGAAGGCACCTGCGTTGGAAGCTGTGTCACAAATTTTATTTTTAAGGAATGACCTCTTACCACCGGGGGATGATAAGACTGAATGGCCTTTTGCATCACTTCATTTAAATCAGATGTCGTTACTTTCCGTTGCCGGTTTTCGTACACTTCCAATGCAATTTCCAGCGCTTTGAATATTCTTGTTTTTTCTTTTGCAGAAATAAAAAGAACAGGCACATCGCTGAAAGGAGCAAATCGCTTTTTTAATTCTGCTTCATACTCCTTTGCCGTATTCGTTTCCCGGGTTACCAGATCCCATTTATTGACCAGCACAACAATCCCTTTTCCCTTTCGAACAGCCAGGCTGAAAATATTCAGATCCTGGGCTGAAATACCTTTCACCGCATCAATTAATAAAAGACATACATCCGCTTCATCCATAGCCCTGATTGCCCGGATGACGGAATAGAACTCAAGATCTTCATGCACCTTGGTTTTCCTTCTTATGCCGGCAGTATCTATCAAAACAAATTCTTTTTTGAAAAGATTGTAATACGTATGAATGGTGTCCCTGGTTGTTCCGGGTATATCACTGACAATGGTTCTTTCTTCACCGATCAAAGAATTTAATAACGATGATTTGCCTACATTCGGCTGACCGATAATTGCAAATTTGGGTAACCCTGCTATTTCCTTTATTTCATCAGAATCATCACCCGAAATTAAACTACTGATTGCATCCAGTAATTCTCCGGTTCCGCTGCCACTGATTGAGGATAGGAAAAATATGTTATCAAATCCCAGGCTGTAGAACTCAGAAGCATCCAGCATCCTTTCGGGGTTATCCACTTTATTGACAACAAGAAAAACCGGTTTTTTGCCCCGGCGTAATAGGCCAGCCATAGAATCATCCAGTTCTGTCATTCCCGTAGCAGCGTCCACCATAAATATGATTGCATTGGCTTCTTCAACGGCAATCATGACTTGTTTGGCAATTTCTTTTTCAAAAATATCTTCACTGTCCGGAACAAAACCTCCGGTGTCAATAACATTAAATGTTTTCCCGTTCCAATCGGTCATCCCATATTGGCGGTCTCTTGTTACGCCGCTTACATCATCCACAATGGCTTTGCGTTGTTCCAATAAACGATTAAACAAGGTGCTTTTCCCTACATTGGGTCTGCCTACTATTGCAACTGTAAAACTCATATTTCAAAGTAAAAAGTAAAAATTCAAAACGATAGGAGCTCAATTTCTATTTTCGATTTTTTACTTTCGAATTTTTAATTATCAATATCCGTATTCTTTTAAATAGTTCTCATTGTCTCTCCACTTTTCTTTAACCTTCACAAAAAGCTCCAAAAATACTTTTTGTCCGAGAAATTTTTCAATTTCTTTTCTTGCCTCGCTACCCAATTTTTTGATGCCACTACCCTTTTCACCCAGTAAAATCCCTTTTTGAGTTTCCCGTTGCACAATGATGGCTGCGGAAATTTTTAAGAGTGCCCTTTTTTCTTTGAATTCTGTTACCAGTACTGTTGTTTGATAGGGAATCTCCTCTTCATACAACTCATATATTTTTTCCCTGATCATTTCCGATACAAAGAAACGTGTATTCCGGTCGGTAATCTCGTCATTGTTATAAAATGGCTCTCCTTCCGGAAGCAGATCCAGGAATGAACTGATGAACTTTTTCTTATTTATTCCTGAAAGAGCTGAGATATTTATAACTTTCTTACAATACTTTTTTTCAGAAAAAAATTGTACAGCCTCTTTTAGTTTGCCGGTATCCACCAAATCAATTTTATTTAAAACAACGACAGCCGGGACTTTTAATTTCAAAGATTCAAATACCCTGTCACATTCTTTCCAGTCATCTTTTATATCCACCAGCAATAAAGCAAGGTCGCCGTCTTCTAAAGCATCCTTAACCTCTTGCATCATTTTTTCATGCAGCTTATATTTAGGTTCTATAATACCGGGTGTATCTGAAAAAACAACCTGGTAATTTTTTTCAGTTAATATTCCTTTGATGCGATGCCGGGTAGTCTGCACTTTCTTTGAAATAATAGCCAGCTTCTCCCCGATAAGAGCATTGAGCAAAGTGCTTTTCCCTGCATTAGGCTTACCAAATATGCTGACGAATCCGGCTTTCATTCTATAGCAAATCTATATAATAAAGAACCTCGTTTCGCTGAGTCCGAGACGGAATCTTTTGTTGCGAAGGGAGGGATCGAACCTCCGTCCGCCGCAGGCGGATGTGAGCATCGTCATCTTTTATAATTTAAAAAAAATCCGCTTTTTAGCGGAGATTCCCTTTTTTTGATGTGAGGAAAAC
>JAFDYJ010000069.1:0-5480 GCA_018267515.1 Bacteroidota bacterium
TAAAAATTCATCACAAGAACAAAAAAAATGGATCAAGACGTAATTAATTTCGCCAAACAGGAATTTGATCAATTCAATCCTTCGATCCTCAGACGGAAGCAACATCAGTTGTTGTTAGAAGAACTTGATCTCTTGTTTCCCGGATCAGTCATCAATCCTAAATATTTCAAAAAGAGCATTGTGCATTCCAATTCAGAATACAAGATCGATGTCTTGTCCGAGCTTTCGGACAGCGATGGTGATACGTTTGGAGTGACTTTCATTGCTCAACTCCAAAATCTCGAAAAGAATCATAGTAAACCTTCCATTGCCGTTTTGAAATTTTTCAAACAACAGGAGAAGCTGGACCGCATCGCCCACATGATTCATGAATTGTTGATTGGATTAGCCGTGGTGAATCGATTGGCGAAAAAACTACCGACATTTATTAAAACTCGAGGATATGTCTCCAGCTCCAAAATATTTCCCGTACCTGAATTGGAAGAGGAAACTTCGTTAAGACTCCAAGAATTATCGGATCCTCTATGTCCCATCTTGATTTTAGAGCCGGTATTACCCTCCTTGTCGATGCACGATTGGCTGATGTCCGCTCAATTTCAGCTTCATACTCAATGTCATTTCTACGCGCATATTATATGTTCTTTAATGGTGGCGTTCGAGGATTCGCATTTCATTCACCAAGATCTCTTGCTGAGTAATATTCTGTTACAGCCGTTCAATCACCATTTGGCCATGTGTGACTATGTCGACACTTCCGAAGAAATTTGTTTGGTTTATCCAAGCCAGTTGGCCGGTGTCGAGTATCGAGTATTGGTTCACAAATATATTCCAAGACTGATTGACTATGGAATCAGTTCGGCTCGAATCAATGGCCAATACTATTCGTATTTAAGCGTGATTCACGAGACGCCCGAGACGTATCATTTTATGAGCGATATTTCAAAACTCATTGGTTTTCCGATTTGGTTCAGACGAGCTGAATTGAATATTGCGATGGCATTGGCCACGCATCAAAAAGCCATTGAATGGGCGAATGAAATGGATGGACCCTTTTCGAATTACATTGATTCATGGCTCGAATCATGGCTATATCGGTTGGTATATACCAACGGCGCGATTGATTTGGCTCGAAGAACAAAACATGTCGAGTATCGCTATTTGCCTTGGAACATCCACCCGATTTGGGAGCAATTGTGTCATGCCAAAGCTGTGTTTGAAACCTGTGTTTTGTTATCCAAATCCTGGAAAGACGATTTTCTTCCGTACTTTCCAAGATCCATGAATCCTTTGGAATTGGTCAACTATTACTATTTGCCCAATTTTGAGATCTACATCCACTTGGAGGAAATCTACATTAAATTGAGAACGGATCGACTTCTCGTTCGTTCCATACCACTTCTTGATTACTGGGTGCGCTTTTNNAAACTGATATTTTCAATGGACTTCGGAGATTGTTCCAGGTTCAATCCAACCAGTCGTACTTCAAGGTTATTGAAGGTTTCATGTTGAGTCTTCATCGCATGTGGCCACATGTCCAGGTTTACCTTGAAAAAGTTTTATTGGATCCTGAATTCAAGGTTTTAGGAAAATCAGGTTGTTTCTTGAGGCAAGTAAAAAAAACCAAAAATGTCGCTCCACACGTCCTCGATGATTCAAGGACTTAACCAGCTCTTTATTGGAGTGAGTATATTAACCTTTTCCGATAAACCTCTAGTTTCCAAAATCGATGAATTCGATACGGAAATTATAATGGAAGGATATTCTATGGAGATTTCAGAGTCGGACTATTTTCCAGTACCAGATCAAGAAACTAATGATTTAGAAAACGATCCAAAAGAAAAAAAATGAGCAGTGACGATTGCAAATTTATTAAATCTCTCGAAGACATCAAGGCATTGGTGGACAAACCATCAAAATTTCGTCGCCAAATTCGTTTCTTGCAAGAAATCATCAATATCTCCAATCATTTGGACGAAGTTCAAAAAGAGCCTTTCTTTCAACATTGTAATGAAGCTTATAATGAAGAAAATCCAGGTCTGACATTGATCGATCTCATTGGGTACATCAAATTGAAACTCTTTGACTATTCTTCCGAGTATAATATGCCCACCGGCTCGCCGAGACTTATTCGTCAGGTAGGACAATATGGAGAGAAAAGAAGATGGTGAATGGGCCTTCAATCTTTATTGTTCGTATTCGCGATGTCCGAATTGACACCGAGTCGCCACGAATGCGAGCCATGCAATTGAAAATGAAAATGGTGTTTGGACGACGATACAAGAAAATCCAACTGTTACCTCAATCTTATCCCTGGAATTGGAACTACTCGGTTGAATTTGAATATCGCACCAAGTATCCACAGCTGTTGAATCAGCAGTTCCTCACGTTTTATTTAAAGCGTCATCGGTCCTGGAAATGGGACACGGTCCTTGGCGAGACTCAGATTTCGCTTTATGATTTGTGTCAATCCAATTCGGATCAGCACCAGCTCACCTTTCGGCTGTTAGACATGGCTTGGCCTTTGTCGGTTCACTTTACTTGCGAATTCATTCAGTTTTTTCCAGAAGTCGAATTGGGTTATCGATATTTCAAGTTCGAGTACTTACCCAAAACCAACATCTGTCTGGACGAGTTCCTGAAACAGAATCTCAAGACCGATATTCATTTATTATGGTATAAATCTGACAACCTCGAGTTCATGAACAGTGTTCAAACCAGTCCGGTCAAAATTATGCATCAGTGGGACGGAAAGGAAATATGTCAAGCTTCATTGAATCAGTCCTGGACCGTGAAAGATGTCTTGCTGAAGGACCTTGAATACAGCGGCATCTTGATTCATATGTATAGTTCCAATCAGGCCATCCTGGGCGTCTTCTCCTGCCACGATCCCGATACCCGTTTAAAACTCTTCTTTTACGATTTCAAAACCCGACAATCAGAATTCGTTGTCGCCACACTCCATGACTTTAAAATGTCTGGATTGCATGCAACCACCAACGATTCTCTCCATCAATTGCATCCAAAAGTAATTCCTTTAGTCAAAACTCTTATTCAGCCTAAACATATAAACAATTGTAATGATATGATCGATATTTTTTTCAAATTAAGTCAGCGTGAATCGAAACACAATTTATGGAATAGACTTTTATTTCAGAAACAACAATGGAGTGATTTTCTCAGCACAAAATAATAAACTTGTATATTTTTTTTAATGAAAACTTTTTTCAATTAGAAACAACTGATTCCAAACCATCCAGGCGCCGCCGAAGCACCGGCATCCGAGGGCGCACCAGAGTGGTGTCTTTGCCACCAATGCTGTTGTTGATGACTGGAGTCGGACTCATGATTCTGTTCCTGCCCATGATGACGATCTTTCTTATTTCCTCTGTGTTTGTTGTCTTTACGATCTTCCTTGTGTCCCTTCTTATGATCTTTCTTGTGAGAAGAACTGGATCCAGAGCTAGAACTAGAATCCGAGCTGCTGGAGCTAGAGCTAGAGCTGCTGGAATTTCCCATGCTGTAGTGCATCTGTAAGTTTCTGTGCTTTCGTCTGTGCTTTCTCTCGGCTTTCTTTCCATGGTGTTTAGAGCTGGAGCTAGAGCTAGAGCTGGAAGAAGAACTGCTAGAATCAGAGCTGCTGGAACTGCTGCTGGAGCTTGAAGAAGAACTAGAGCTGGAGCTGCTGGAATCTGAGCTTGAGCTAGAACTTGATTTCGAGGATCTAGAGCTAGAGCTGCTTGAACTTGAGCTGCTGGAGCTGGACTCAGATTCTGAAGAATCACAGCTGCTGCTGGAGCTTGAGCTCGAAGAGGAACTAGAGCTGGAGCTAGAGCTAGAGCTGCGTTTTCCTCGTCTGTATCTTCCAGAATTAGAGGAAGAAGAATCGGAAGAGGAGTCCGAGGTGGAGCTGCTGGAGCTAAATCCTCTGCGTCCACGGCTTCTTGCAGAACCATGATGTCCATCGGAACTAGAGCTAGAGCTGCTAGAACTAGAAGAGGACATACTATCCGAATCGCTGCTGGAACTTGAGCTGTTATGTTTGGAAGAGCTATGGCGTCTTCGTCTGCGTCCTCCATGTCCAGAATTACTAGAAGTACTAGTGGAACTCGAGTGAGAGGAGTTGGCTTGAGAGCTGAACGCCTGTTGGTGAGCGGACTCGGAGCTGCTTTCGCTAGAGAATGAGCTCTGGCTGCGTTTGGCATGTTGGTGTCCACTGGAACGGCTCTTGGTGTGTTTCGAGTGGCTTCTGTGTCCACGCTTTCCAGATGCATTAGATTTGCTGGAATGTCTGTGATGACTGTGACCACGTCTAATGATTTCCGTAAAAGAGCTAGAACTAGAGCTGGAGCTAGAACTAGAATGGCTGCTAGAGCTGTCGGAACTTGAGCTAGAGCTAGAACTAGAGCTGGAGTGGCTGCTGGAAGTACTAGAGCTAGAGCTTGAGCGGCTGGCACTGGATCGACTAGAGTGTCTCGAAGAGCTGCTGGAGCTGGAGCGACTAGACCTAGAGCTAGAGCTGCTTGAATGTCCTGATTTATGTTTAGAGCTGCTAGAGCTGGAGCTAGAGCTAGAACTGCTGCTGGAGCTAGAACTAGAGCTTGATTTGCTCTTTCCGTGTTTGAATTTATTGCTGTGCTTGCTGTGGCTGTGATGAGAAGAAGAATTGGAAGAAGATGAGGAAGATGAGGATGAAGACGACGATGATGATGAGGATGAAGAGGATGATGAGGATGATGAGGATGAGGATGATGAGGATGATGATGTTCCAAAGGAATCACCTCTACAAAGATATGAAAGAAAACAAATTTTGTATCTTGATATTAGTAATTTTTACAATAATAAATTTTTACTTCTTCTCCATTCTAATGATACTTTTAATACTAAAAATCTTTGTTACCTTCGACCTTATTGGTTAAAATCAATCGTAACAATGTTTAAGAATAATTTAAAGATGAACCTTCAAAAATACTTACGTCGTTTTATGTATGCTTATTTATGTATTCATGATCGAGTGGAATCCATCAGGGAAGAGTTGAAATTCTTTTGGGAAAGTTTTATTTTTGCTGTGAATTACTTGGATAAGGATGAATTGTTTGGAGATGAACAAACACAATTCACAGCGGATGATATCAAGTTGGAAAAAAAAAAATATTTAAAGGAGGTCAATGCAATGATTGCATCCATGAAAAGAGAAGTAAACGTTGTTGTAGGATGTATCATGGGAAAACGTAATGAAGAATTACCAGAGGAGTTTAGTCGATTAGAGCCTTTAGTACATGAATTGCGATCCAACTTGCCTCCTCCTACGAAATCAAATCATACTGTTCAATATGATATTCAGTTGCGGCCATTGGAATATTTACAATTTGCCTTATGTATTGTTTCAAAAATGGAAGAAATGACGGCGTTTACATCGATTCGCCTTCCAAATATTTTTTCGCTCAAACATTCGTGTATTGTGGACTTTTTTACTTTGGATA
>JAFDYJ010000069.1:5611-6577 GCA_018267515.1 Bacteroidota bacterium
AATTTTTAAAATAAACAAATCTGCCTTCAGGGCATCTTTCGCTCAATTTAGATATCTCATTCAAACGGATGGCTTTGCCATTCATATATTATTTACCATTACTACAAATATTAAAGATGGCTATTCAATACCACCATATATTCACAATTTGTCAAAAGAAGAATTAGAAGATTTAAAAAAGAAGAAGCTGGTGGCCTATGATCCGAATAAAGGGAACTTGGTTTTTGCAGTGGATGGGGATGACAGAAAAGCAACAGTTTGGAGGATGACTGCCATTAGCCGATGGGCGGAAGGAAAGATGAAGTTTTTTTCAAAGAAAAGGAAGATGATTAGAACCAATGAAAAAGTCCAAGGAATTTCGATTATGGACATTGAAAAAGATTTGATGCAGCACAATTCAAAGACCCTCAATTTGGAAAAATTTCTGGCGTATGTTTCTGCCAAATCAAATGTTAGAATGAAGATATCCAAAGTGTATGACAAGTTATGTTGGAGAAAGTTTCGGTTTGATTCCAAGATTGCTCTGAAAAAGGTGGAAAAAAAACACATGGATTCCTTTAAAAATACATTTGGAACACCAGCGGAAGTGATTGTAGCAGCTGGAAATTATTCATCGAAAACATACCACATGAAGGGAAAACGTCCTGTACCTGGAGTCGGCGTTCGGAAACTATTTGTGAAGTATGGGTATCGCCTTGTTCTGGTGGATGAATACCATACATCCAAACTTTGTTGCAAATGTGGATCTGATGGGAAGGTAGGAGTCAATGTGAATTGCGTGCGGATAAAGCATCCTCATCACTTTCGCTCGGATGAAGTTACGAGTTGGGCCATCCTCAAGTGTACCACTTGCGGGACGTTCTGGAACCGTGATCGAAATTCGGCCAACAACATTTGGAGAATTGCTCATTCCCATATCGAGAGAGGATGCCGGCCGTTGTACCTTTGTAGAAAATGAAATTATTA
>JAFDYJ010000069.1:6614-6808 GCA_018267515.1 Bacteroidota bacterium
TAAAAAAAAAACAGCTCTTGAGAATTTAAAGCAAGGGCATTATATTACGTAGTGTTGTGAACGGTTGAAAATTAAAAAAAATTTTCGCCGACAACGGTTGAAAATTGAAAAAAATTTTCGCCGACAACGGTTGAAAAGTAAAAAATATTTTCGCCCTACACTAAATTTCCAATAAAAAAATAATAAAAAAAATA
>JAFDYJ010000006.1 GCA_018267515.1 Bacteroidota bacterium
AAAGAGCTAAGCTACATGAAAATTTGAAAGCCTGCCCGACTGCGTCATGCAGGCGGGCAAATCTTCCCGACGATTCTGTCGGGATATGAGAGCTAAGCTATCCGCCTTCGCATCGCTTCGGACGGACAAGCATAAAATTTGAAAGCAAACCAAATTATCAATTAATGCCAAATCCTATCTCTTGACACTAAATTACTACCTGATTCGTATTCCTCTTCTGTAATTTCATTTCTGTCCAAAATAGCCTCCATAAGCAAATCGCTGCCTTTTTGTACAGGCGTCTCTTCCATTCCCCTAAACTTTTGGTAATATTTCCTTTCTTTAATATCCCATTTAAAATATACATCATGGAATGAGGATGCGAAATAAACATTCTCGGTTGAGAATTTTTTTAAAAAATTTACTGTTCTGGCATCAATAATCATAATTGTAAAACTAATTAATAAGTTTTAATTACCATTGTTAAAGAGTTAAGCCACATAATCCGAAAGCCTTCGGGAGAAAGCAAATCAATTCACAGCAGGGCTTTTGTCAAATTTTAAAAATAATAAAATAAGGGCGGCTTGTTAGGCTTAGGGCCAGGTACAGCATTCCCTCCTTTCAATATAAAAATTCTAAAAATAAAATATTGAATATCTGCGCCGATCCCACACCTGAACTGCTCAAAGGCAAAACAAACAGTCTTCTCAATTTTCCAGACTTCTGATGTTTTGCCTTGATTTTTTTGTTACTTTTTGTATCAAGACAAAAAGTAAATTTTTTTTGAAAAATCACCGTTTTGAACTACAAAATAAAAACAGGTTACTTTATAACAACCGGGATCACTTTTCGGAAAGCACTACAAATTCCTGTTCCGTAGTCAGCGAATTTTTATACAGCTCTTTTAAAAAATCTTTCCCCCATTTGGCATAATAAGATAAAAAATTATCCTGGCGTTCCTGCAAACTATCCAAAGGAAATAATTTTCCTTTTACAGATTCAATCATGCGTTGCTGATCCGTAAATTTTCTTTTTGCGGAACGGAATATTTTTTTTTCAAGCTCATGAAGCCGGTGCAAGGCCTGAGTTTTCAGCGCATCAACATGGGCAGATAATGTTTTGTCAATTGCTGTAGCCTGCTTTTTTACGGAATCATATATTTGCCCTGTCTCGGTATAAGTTCCATTAAGCCCGACATCATTTATAATCTCCCTTTTTACAAGTCGGTTCAGGAGTTCCTCCTCTTTTGAAAAAATATCTTCTGATGTAAAACCCAGTTTCTGAATCTTGTCCTGCCATTTCTTTTCAACAACCAAAAACGAATTTCTGAGCAGTAATACCGGGAAGGGTACGCTGTATTGCTGAAAAAGATCTTTTAGCTGCAACCAATAGGCCAGTTCCCCACCGCCACCTATAAAAACAAGATTGGGTAAAATCGTTTCCTGGAATAATCCTCTTAAAATCACATTCGGGCTGAAACGTTCAGGATGTTTTTCTAACTCCTCCAACATTTGCTCTTTACTAAATTGCAATTGTGAATTGTGAATTGCGAATTGTGAATTTTTCTCCACTATTCTTTCCCTCAGATTATCTTTCAAATAAAACAAATTGATTTCCCTGGGATGAGCCTGAACCTTGTATCCCGCTGCCTGCAGTTCTTTGGCAGTGCCTTCAACGATCCGGGATGGCTTTTGATTCATGAGATCATCTTCAAACACCCCGGTCATTGGCTTTTTTAATGACGCATCGTCTGCGACGAGAACAATCAAACCGTATTCAGCAAATAATTCATTAACAAAATAAAATGTCGCATCCTGGACAGAAACATTTTCCCTGTAAGCCTTTTTTACCAGGGAGAGAATCTCTTCACCAAAGGGCAGGACGGATAAACAGCCTACTATCCGGGAAATTATCTGTATGAATTCTTTATCAATTTTCATTCTTCCCACAGCACCGGTCTGTTTGGTGTTCCATTCAATTTTTTGTCCATCCAGGTGTATATGTCCCAGCTCATCAAGGTCAGCATCTTCGGAACCCATATAGTAAACCGGGATAAAGCGATATTCCGGCATTAGCTTTTTCAAATGCTCAGACAGCCGTATTGCATGCAGAATCTTATAAATAAAATATAACGGGCCAGTAAAAATATTGGGCTGATGTGCAGTGGTGACCGTAAAAGTATCAGCCGAAAGTAATGCTTCTATATTTTCATGAACTGCCTTTGCTGAAGAAACGGATTGATATTGACTTTTCAGGTGCCGAACCAGTGTTTCCCTGTCCACCTTATGTCTTTTTCTTGCCTCAATTGCTTTTTGAATTCCCTGCAAAGACGGAGGATGAACGAAAAAAGATTTCAATGCATCCGCCTGGTCAATATAATCCAGGGCTGTCCGGGTGAAAAAACCGGTTTGCCGGTAAGGAATTCGTATAGCATTACAATCCATAAGAAGTTCTAAAAATAAAAACTACAATTTATATAAATCAACACTTCAATAACTTTAACGTTCTCTTACTTCAATTGATAGGCCGTAATCCTGTTTTGTAAAAAATTAGGTACATACACTATCTTTTTCTCTGCATCCAATCCAATATCCGCAGCATTAATCTTTTGAGGACGGGTGTCTAATAATAATTCTGTACTTCCACCTGCTTTTACATAATAAATAGCACCGCCCCAGGCAGAAACAATAAAATCATGCCCATTGATGATTTCCAATCCATCCGTACCGGGATCCATACCGTCCGCAATCTTTGTCAAGCTTTTATTTTTTTCCATTTTTAGTAATGAGCCATTATCAAGAATGTAAAGGTCGTCACCCGCAACAAATAAACCATTCGGAGCTTTCAGGTCACTTAATAAAAGGTTTACCCGGCCGTCTTCAATAGTAAATACTTTTTTCATCCGGGTATCGGAAACATAAACAACACCTTTCCCGTTAATTGCAATATCGTTCAAAAAAGTGGCGCCGTTTACAGGTATTCTTTTTTCTATTGTAGCCGTTGAAGTATTGATCTCCACCACTTCATCAATATCCGCAACCCAAAGTTTTCCCTTGTAAAAACCCATTCCTTTCGGGGCATTCAATCCCTTTACCCAATCTGCATTTATTATTTTCCCATCCAAATTTACTTTGCCAATTGATCCATTTCCATCTTTGGCGCCTGCTGCTCCATTGATATTTGAAACGTAAAGAAAATTATTCCCGGGATGGAATAAAACAGATTCAGGAGTTTTTAATGTTGTATCAGTCTGCCATAGTTGTATCAATTGATGATTCTGTGCTGTCACAAAAGAAGCTGTAAAAAGAAATACTACGGCAGCAGTCAGGCATTTCATATTAAAATTTTTGTCTAAGGTACTAACACAAATTGAATCAAATCGTTGAAACTGTGTCAGGAGATTTATTTGAACCACGAAGCCTCTAAGACACTAAGTTGCACAAAAAATACTTCGTGAATTCTTTGTGCCTTTGTGTCTTTGTGGTTTATATAAGAATAACAACTTCATATTATGAAAACCGAAGCGGATTGAAAGCACTAATGTCAATTGCTGTAGGTTTTTTGCCAATAACCTGTTCAATCAAATGTCCTGTACCTGCAGCAGCAGATACTCCCAGCATAGCATGACCGCCTGCGTAGCATAGATTAGAAAATTTATTATGCCTCCCGATATAGGGCATTCCATCTGGTGAGACGGGGCGATAGCCATACCATGCTTTCTTCGGTTCCGCCAATGGGAGATTCATTTTTGGATAATACTTTTTAAACGCATTGTAAATAGCCATCACTCTTTTAGGTAGAATCGAATTATTGTGTCCACTCAGTTCCATAGTGCCGCCAATCCGCAACCAGCGATCTATAGGAGTAGTGGCAGTGCGATCATCCACTAAAATGGATGGATAATGAAGGTTCTTTTCAAGATTATTGTAAGAAAGACTGTATCCTTTCCCCGGTTGCATGGGTATATAAACACCTAATTTCTTTGAAATTTTTCCCAGCCAGGATCCATTGGCAATAATCAATTCATCACATTCCATTTTATTTTTGTCAGTGATCACCGAAGTTATTCTTTCATTATTTTTTTCAAACCCCGTTACTTCAGTATTCAACCAGAATTTCACTCCTGCATTTTGAAGGTGGCTACTCATGGCTCTCATGAAGCTTGCCGTATCAATATGGCAATCGTCGATATATAAAACACCCCCCGCAACTTTCACTTCCACTTCGGGTTCATATTCCTGTACCTGTTGCGGATTGCAGATTACAGTTTTCAATCCAAGTTCCTGCGCCTGTTCCGCTAAATGTTTTTCATGATCTCCTGTCTTCTCCAACCTGTACAGCATCCAGATTCCTTTTTCTATCATTGGGAATGAATCCTTCAATCCTGTTTTTAAATCATTCATCAGGTGGCGGCTCAGTTGTAATAAATCATTCAAATGCGGCGTATTCTTCTCAATCATTTTTGCATTGGCGCTTTTCCAGAATGTCATCCCCCAGCGAATAAGATCCCAATTCAATCGTGGCTTAATATAAAAAGGCGAAGAGGAATTCAGCATCCAGCGTAATCCCTGCGATACAATTCCCGGCGTGGCAATAGGAATAAAATGACTAGGAGAAACATATCCCATGTTCCCGAAGGAACAACCGTCTGTTATGTCATTCTTTTCAATAACCGTTACTTCATATCCTGCCTTTTGTAAATAATAAGCGGAGCAAAGTCCGATTACTCCTCCGCCAATGATTGTTACTTTCATATATTTTAAGTTGACGTCCTATGAATTATTCGCTTCTGCTCTATTGGCTTCTTCAAAGCCTGGAATTTTATGAAATTAAATTTCAAAAACTTCAGGTTCGGATTTTAATACCGATTTTTAATTTTTTAGTTCTTTCCTGTAAACCTTTTTATCACTTCTATCTCCTTTTCATCAAAAGGAGTTCCGTCTTTTCTGAAAATATCATGAAACCAAACTGTAGGTTCCGGGCTTCCCTCTTTACTTCCCCAGGGAAAGATGGTATTACTTTTACCACTGACAAAACCCCAGTTAATAGCCCCCATATTATACTTCTTTAGGACAGGCAGATTTTTTTGAAATGTACTACCGTTGGTTCTTGCCATATATTCTGTGCAGATAACCGGCCTCCCATACAATTGCAGTTTCCCGATTTCTTTTTCAAGATTATCAGCGTTTCCATAATTATGAAAACTGATGATGTCAGAATTATTTAATTGAAATTCATTGAAAACATTCTTGTCATACCAAATACCTGCTGTCAGTGGTTGAGAAGGGCGTACGGCCTGTGCCCATTGAAAAATGGATTTCAATAAGGGCATCGAAGTCTCATTGTATCCGCTGTTGCCCGGTTCATTATAAAGATCCCACAACAATATGCGATCATCATTTTTAAAAGTAGTGAGAATATCCTTTACATATTTTTCCAACACATTCCATCTTGTACTGTCGTTATGAATATGCAGGGAAGGGCTTCTCATCCAGCCTGAATTATGTACGCCGGGTTTAGGGTCAGGTTGTTTTCCATATTGTGGTTCGGGATTCCAGCAATCATCAAAAAAAACAAACATGGGTTTTATAGAATGATGTGAGGCTATTTGCAAAAAAATATTGATGCGTTCTTTAAAGCCTTCAGCATCATTTTCCCAAACAAGATCATGAAGGAATACCCGGAGCGTATTAAAGCCGATAGCTTCAGCCCATCCCAATTCCCGGTTTATGGTTGCAGTATCAAACGTAGCCGATTCCCACATTTCCAGTTGGTTGATAGCAGTGCTAGGCAAAAAATTACAGCCGACCGGCCAGTTTTGTTTTTTATACCAATCATTCGCTTCCCGGGCACTCCATTGCTGTGCATTTACATACAATGAGAGCAAAAGAACAACCAGGCAAATGAGTCGCTTCATTTTGTTGAAAATTTATAGATCGTAGTTTGATGATAGGTTTCACCGGGTTTTAAAATCGTATTGGGGAAAGCAGGCTCATTGGGTGAATCAGGAAAATGCTGAGCTTCCAAACAAAGCCCCGCATGTTGTACATATTTTACAGCACCTTTCGTTGCAGCTAATGTTGCATCTAAAAAATTTCCTGAATAAAACTGTATGCCCGGTTCTGTAGTGTAAACCTCCATATACCGTCCACTCGGTGCATGAAATAATGTGGCTGCTAACTCCGGCGTAGTGCCGCTTTTTGTCAATACCCAATTAAAGTCATAGCCTCCTTTTACTTTCGAAATATCTTTTCCCACCTTTTTAGGAGTTGTAAAATCCATCGCTGTACCTTTTACATCTGCAATTTTACCGGTTGGTATCAATTTATCATTTACCGGTGTAAATTGATTTGCCCTCAGCATTAATTCATGATCTAATATAGTAGAATCATCAGCACCTGATAAATTGAAATAGCAATGATTGGTAAGATTAACAGGAGTTGGTTTATCAGTTGTTGCAGTATATTCAATTTTCAATTCATTGTTACCTGTAAGCGTATATCTTACTTCTGCCTGAAGATTTCCAGGGAAGCCACCTTCACTATCTTTACTATGATAAGCCAGGCTTAGGGATGAATCAGAAAAACCGGCTACTGTCCATATTTTTTTATCGAAACCACTGAATCCTCCATGAAGCATATTGCCATGATCGTTTGTATCCAGCACAAATGATTTGCCATCCAGAATAAATTGAGCATTTGCAATACGATTCGCATACCTGCCTACCAAACAACCGAAATAGGGATTTGCTTTTTGCAAATAGCCGGCAAGTGATTCAAAACCCAGGACCACATCCGCATTCTTTCCTTTTTTATCAGGAACCAGAATATCAGTTACGGTTCCACCGTAATTAAGAATAGCAACCTTCATCCCCTTATTGTTTACAAGGCTAAATTGAAAAACCGTATCTGCGCCAATGCTTCCATAATAGTTCCGGGAGCCTGTATCTTTACCCGTTATTGGTTTTTCTTTTTGCGATGCATTATTACAACTTTGGATAACACAGGCAGAAAAAATGAAGTAAACAATCTTTTTCATATCAGTAATTACCTCCGTCTTCATATTTGGATGAATAATTAATTTTCACTTCTTTGATTCGTGTTGGCAACCACACCTGCATATCATTGGCGCCCCGGTTGGCCCAGCAATAATATGGGATTGCTATTACTCTTCGTTTATTGATTTCAATTCTCTCCCCTTGCCGGCCGGGTGATGCAGATGAAATTTCAGTTTGTAACGCAATGACTTTCTCGTCAAGGATAGCATGTTCAACCGGTGAAAGACCTGTATTCTCAGGATCAGAAAATATTAAATTCCATACGCCTTCTTTGTTATCAGCTCCCTCAACGCAATACACAATGGGGCCCCGTTGTATAGCGATACGGTCCTGATTGGATTTTACATTTGAATTAGCATGAATAATCTGAGCATCCATTTCAAAATTAAATTCCACCACATCACCTTTCTTCCAATCCCTGTCAAGGACTGCATATCCATTCTCCTGTTTAGCATCAACTGCTTTTCCATTTATGAAAAAGACAGTATTCAATCCATCTGAATACTTTTTTTCCCTGCCGGCTTCGTAATGAGCCATTGTGTATAATCCACCTGTATTTGTTTGGCCAATTGACCATCCGGGTATCCTGATATATAATTTAAAGCGGTTGTTCCCGATTTTTGAATTACCTGGTGGATCAATATTCAATTTTACTTTTCCATCCCAGGGATAACGGGTTTCCATTTTTACTGACACCTCTTTACCCTGAATATTTAAACTTGTATTGCTGCCGGCAAATAAATTCACCCAAATGCCATCTTTGCTTTTTCCATAAATATAATTTCCTACCGAGGTCACCAGCCGGGCAATGTTTGCAGGGCAACAAGCAGTGCCAAACCATTCTCTCCTTTGATGCTGCCCGTTTGATGCCAATACATTATCGTAAAAGAAATGATCGCCGCTCAAACTCAATCCGTCTAATGCCCCATTATATAAACTTCTTTCCAATACATCAATGTATTTGCTGTCGCCGGTTAACTGGCACATCCGTTGATTCCATAATACCATTCCGACTGATGCACAGGTTTCGCAATACGCTTCTTCATTGGGC
This sequence comes from Bacteroidota bacterium, assembly GCA_018267515.1. GTDB lineage: Bacteria > Bacteroidota > Bacteroidia > Chitinophagales > Chitinophagaceae > UTBCD1. The sequence continues at coordinate 8,088 of JAFDYJ010000006.1, forward strand.
AGATCATAATCTTTACTGAAACCTTCATTGTCGCCAGCCGAACCAATACCACCGGTGATATACATATTGCGATACACAACATCCTGCCAGACTTTTTCCATTGCCTGCATATAACCAGCATCCCCGTTTTGAGCTGCCACATCTGCTGCGCCGGTATATAAATACATGGCACGGACTGCATGGCCTGTAATTTCAGTTTGATCCTTTACCGTTTTAATGTCCTGCCAATAAGCCGGAGTGAACCATGTTTTTCCGTAAGTATATATTCCTCCTTTACCCCGTTGTTGTAAATACCAGTCAGCTAATTTCAAATAGCGGCTATCATTTGTTACTTTATACAGTTTTACCAACGCTAATTCAATTTCTTCATGCCCGCTGAACCATTTCTTATTTCCCAAACGAAAAGTGGAATCAATATGATTGGCGAAGCGGATAGCTACATCCAGCAATTTTCTTTTCCCCGTTACATTATAATAAGCCACAGCAGCTTCTATCAAATGACCTGCATTATAATCCTCATGGGCTTCAATATTGGCCCAGCGTTTTTTTATATCAGTCAGAGTGAAGTAAGTGTCAAGATATCCATCCGGCAGCTGAGCTGCTGCAATTTTATCAATCCAGTCATCCGCCTTTGCTTCCAATGCAGAATCCGGATGTGTTTTTAAGGAATAAGCCATTGCTTCTAATGCCTTATATACATCACTGTCATCATATACCAAACCTTCGAATTTTTCTCCTTTATTTCTTGCTACTTTTTCAAAATTGCGGATGCGGGGAGTTTTTACTTCCGTCTGATAAATACAGGCTTTCATCGTAACGGTTGCCACTTTATCAATCTTCGGTTTCCAGAAATTATCCGTGATATTAACCTTTGAAAAATTGATGAACTCAAATTTTTCCAATGGTGATTGGCTGTTTGCATTTATACCGAATACAAAAAGCGTACAGGCAAAAAATATTTTTCTCATAGCAGCAAATTGAAACGTTTTCTTTTCAAACCAAATCAAAACAAGAAAATCATATTACCTGGAATCCATAAGCATAGGGATCCTCTTCTTTATCAATCCATATAGTATTGTATCCATAAATTTTTGCCCACCCTTCAATGGAAGGACGTATAGCCGGTCTTCCTTCCACAAAAGTTTCTTCTTCTATTCTTCCAATAAATTTACTGCCAATAATACTTTCATGAATAAACTCATCTCCCTTTTTTAATTTTCCTTTTGCATACCATTGTGCCATTCTTGCTGAAGTTCCTGTACCGCAGGGTGAACGGTCTATAGCTTTATCCCCGTAAAAAACAGCATTTCTTGCAGTGGAATTTTTATCAATCACTGACCCTGTCCATAATATGTGAGAGCATTTATTTATAGTCGGGTCCCCGGGATGAACAAACTCATATTTATTATTGATATTATACCTCAACTCTCTTGCCCATGCAATCAATTTATCTGCGGAATAATGTTCCAGTCCTTTAAAATTTTTCTGAACATCCACAATAGCATAAAAATTCCCACCGTAAGCTACATCTACAACCAATTCGCCCAAGTCAGGACAATCAGCAGTCAATTCAGATGAATGAAGAAATGATGGAACATTCGTCAACTTTACCGACTCTACCTTCAGCCTCTCCTTCGGGGAGTTAGGGATGTGCTTATATTGAATATGTACTAACCCTGCAGGAGCTTCCATTTTTACAATGCCCGGTATTTTGGGATGAATCAATCCTTCTTCAATCGCAATAGTGATAGTTCCGATAGTTCCATGACCACACATGGGCAGACAACCACTCGTTTCAATAAATAAAACGGCTATATCATTTGCAGGATCATGCGGTGGGTAGAGAATGCTTCCGCTCATCATATCATGACCTCTCGGCTCAAACATCAACCCGGTTCTTATCCAATCAAATTCTCTTAGAAAATGTTGCCGCTTCTCACTCATGTTTTTTCCTTGCAGCAACGGGCCGCCTTCTTTTACTAACCGAACAGGATTACCGCAGGTATGAGCATCTATGCAATGAAAAATATATTTCATCTTTTTATAATCAGAGAAGTACTATTTCAAAAGACAAGGTAAAAGAAAATTACTAAACAAAAGGATGAGGCTTTAAAAGAAAAAAATCCTGAAGGGACATAGGGAATGCCGATTTCTTATTTACTACTTTTTTCTTAAGGAACTAAATATTTCTTTTCGTGAAATATTCCTTTTTCAGCATATCCTGACCTTCTCTGCATGAAATATTATTTTTCAAATCAGAGCACCTGACAATGAAGACTTAGCAGCGCTTTTTTTTTCATTGAATATTTTCGCCGCTTCAATAAAATGAACAAATAAGGGTGCCGGGCTTTCAACTGTGCTTTTCAACTCAGGATGGTATTGCACGCCAATAAAAAAAGGATGACCTGGTAATTCAATGATTTCAACAAGATTGGATCCGGGATTTTTTCCGCTCGCAACCATCCCGGCATTTTCAAATTGTTCAAGATATTTATTATTAAACTCCCAACGATGGCGATGACGTTCGCTGATCATCTCCTGCCCGTAAATTTTAAATGCCAATGAACCGGGTTTTATTTCACAGGCATAAGAGCCCAACCGCATGGTACCTCCTTTTGCCGTAATCTTTTTTTGTTCATCCATAAGGTCTATTACCGGATCGGTAGTGTCTGGATTCATCTCAGTGGAATGAGCATCTTTCAAACCCAGAACATTCCTGGCATATTCAATGGCTGCCATCTGCATCCCGAGGCAAATACCAAAAAATGGTAACCCGTTTTCCCTGGCGTATTTTACAGCAGTTATTTTTCCTTCCACACCACGATGGCCAAATCCCGGAGCAACCAACAAACCATCCAACCCGGCCAATTTCTCTGCAACATTATCTTCAGTAATGAATTCACTGTGCACATTAGCCACCTGAACCTGGCATTCATTCATAGCTCCGGCATGTATGAAAGATTCCAAAATGGATTTATAAGCATCCTGAAGTTCCAGGTACTTTCCGATCAGCCCGATTGTCACTTTATTTTTCGGATAATTTAATTTATCCAGGAATTCTTTCCATTTTGAAAGGTCCGGCTCATTAAACCCGGTAATATTCATTTTCTTCAGGCAAATAAGATCCAGCTTCTCCCGCAACATTGCCAACGGCACTTCATAAATGGTTGGCGCATCCGCTGCTTCAATTACAGCCTCTTGTTTTACATTACAGAACAATGCAATTTTCCTTCGCAAATCCGGAGTCAATGGACGTTCAGTCCGGCAGACAATCACATCCGGATGCACTCCCTCCTCGCTCAGCATTTTTACGCTGTGTTGTGTAGGTTTTGTTTTTAATTCTTTTGCTGCTTTCAAGTAAGGAATCAATGTCAGGTGAACAACAACCGTATCTTCATCCGGCAGTTCCCATTGCAATTGCCTGACCGCTTCTACAAACGGTAAACTTTCAATATCCCCCACTGTCCCGCCTAATTCAGTAATCACTACATCATACAACCCCGTTTTTCCCAATTCCATCATTCTTCTCTTGATCTCGTCTGTAATATGCGGCACCACTTGCACCGTTTTTCCCAAATAGGCACCTTCTCTTTCTTTATTAATTACAGTTTGGTAAATACGGCCTGTCGTTACATTATTGGCCTGTGAAGTGAAAATATTGAGAAAGCGTTCATAATGCCCGAGATCCAGGTCCGTTTCGGCGCCATCTTCTGTTACATAACATTCACCATGTTCATAAGGATTCAACGTACCGGGATCCACATTGATGTAAGGATCAAATTTTTGGATAGTAACCCGCAGCCCTCTTGCCTGCAATAGTTTTGCAAGCGATGCAGCAATAATTCCTTTACCCAATGATGAGGTTACACCTCCCGTTACAAAAATATATTTAGACATGACTCTTTTTACTCAGTTATTATTAACAATTTCAAAAAAATATTTTTTACCAGTTTCATAACACAACTCAACTTTTGATGTGCCTGCCCCGGTGAAAATCGGGGGCACTCACATATACACCTGTAACGTTATTCAGCAATAAATAAAAGAAAAATCGCCCAGCCATTTGACCAGTGGAAATTTTACCGACTAAAATGAATTGAAATGTTTTCCGAGAGGTCGTACAAAACTAATGTAATTTCCTTTATCAAAAAATTCTAAGCCCGGATTTTGAAAAAAGATTTTACATTAGAACCTCCAAAACACACTATATGAAAAAATCGAATCTTTTCCTGTTCCTGATGACCTTTATCGCAAGCGCTACTGCCCAAAAAACCTATATCTGGTGCGGCACTTTGATTGATGGTATTTCCAATGAGCCTAAAAAAGAAATGACGTTAGTGGTAGAGAAAAATAAGATAGTAGCAGTAGAAAACGGCTTTTCAAAAGCAGCTGCAGGTGAAAAGACCATTGATTTAAAAACAAAAACAGTAACACCAGGATGGATAGACTGTCATGTTCATTTATCTTCTGAGACAAATCCCAAAGCTTACCTTGAAGAATTTCAACTCAATGAATCAGATTATGCATACCGGAGTGTTGAGTATGCCCGGCGAACCCTGATGGCAGGATTTACAACGGTCAGGGATGCCGGTGGCTCTGTAATTCCCTCATTAAAAAAAGCAATCAGCCAGGGAATAATTGTGGGCCCGCAAATTGTTGCAGCCGGTACCCCGATTGGATCTACCGGTTCACATGGCGATCCCTCCAATGGATATCGTGAAGACCTGATGGGTGATCCCGGACCACGAATAGGAGTTGCCAATGGAATAGATGAATGTAGGAAAGCAGTGAGGCAACGCTACAAAGAAGGTTCTGATGTAATCAAAATAATGGCTACCGGTGGAGTACTTGATGTTTCAACCAATAGTAATGGCGCTCAATTTTCTGAAGAAGAAATGAAGGCAATCGTTCACACTGCTGCAGATTACGGATTAAAAGTAATGGCGCATGCCCACGGAGCTGAAGGAATCAAAAGAGCATTGAGAGCCGGGGTTATCTCGATAGAACACGGGACTTTAATGGATGAAGAATGTATTGAGTTATTTAAAAAAACAGGCGCCTGGTATGTGCCTACCATCATAGCGGGAAAATCGGTAGCTGATTCGGCAAAAATCCCTAATTATTACCCGGAGTTGGTTGCCAAAAAAGCTGTTGAGATAGGACCGAAAATACAGTCCACATTTGCAAAAGCATACAAAGCCGGTGTCAGGATTGCGTTTGGAACAGATGCAGGCGTATATCAGCACGGAAAAAACTGGAAGGAATTCACTTATATGATTGAAGCAGGAATGACAGCAATGGATGCCATCAAAGCTGCTACTATCAGCGCAGCAGATTTACTTGGTATTAAAGACAAAACAGGAAGCATCGAAACCGGCAAGAGGGCAGATATTGTAGCTGTTGATGGTGATCCCTTAAAAGATCCGCAGGCATTTGGAAAAGTTGTTTTTGTAATGAAAGAGGGAGTGGTATATAAAAATCAGTAGAACTTGATATCAGGCTTTAAATATTCCTAATATAAATCGCTTAAGAATTTATTCCGGAAATTTCGGAGTTCATTTCAGTGATTGAAATTTCTGCTCAGCTTTTTTTACCTTCGGACATTAGCCGTTAAGCCATCATGAATAAAGAAGCTAAAGCCCGGATTAAAATAAACAAACTGCTGGAAGAAGCAGGCTGGCGCTTCTTTGACAATGAAAATGGCCCTGCCAACATCCTTCTCGAAAATTTTGTAAAGATTACTCAAAAAGAAATTGACGCCTGGGGTAATGACTTTGAAAAAACGAAAAGCGGTTCCATAGATTTCTTATTGGTTGACAGCAATAACAAACCTTTCTGTGTACTGGAAGCAAAAAAGGAAAGCCTGCATCCATTAGTTGCAAAAGAGCAGGCAAGAAAATATGCTAATACAATTGGTGCACAGTTTATCATTCTATCCAACGGTATTGTTCATTACCTGTGGGATTTAAAAAAAGGAAACCCCAAACCTATTTATGCCTTTCCTTCACCGGGAGAAATCGGGGCCATTAAAGAATGGAATCCCGACCGCAATGCATTAATTGCTGAAAAAGTTACCAACGATTATATTGTTACTGTTCAGATGCCTGATTATGCAGAAAGACCGGGCTGGAACGGAACGGTTGAAAACAGTAAAGATTTTATCTGGTCAAACGGATTAAGATTTCTTAGAAAATATCAATTAAAGGCTATTGAACATTTACAAGATGCTGTTCGAAAAGGTAAAGACCGTTTTCTTTTTGAAATGGCAACCGGAACCGGCAAAACCCTGACATCTGCTGCTATCATCCGATTATTTCTTCGCACAAAAAATGCAAGGCGGGTTTTGTTTCTGGTAGATAGATTGGAATTAGAAGACCAGGCATGGAAAGCTTTTACGAATAACCTGAAACCCGATTACTCAGCATATATCTTTAAAGAACATAAAGATGATTGGCGTAAAGCTGATATAGTGGTTACCACCATTCAATCACTGATGTTTAACAACAAATATCGCTACGACTTCACCCCGACAGATTTTGACCTGCTTATTTCTGATGAATCACATCGTTCTATTTCCGGTAATGCAAGAGCGGTGTTTGAATATTTTCACGGGTATAAATTAGGATTAACAGCTACGCCAAAAGATTATTTGAAGAATGTTGATATAAATAATGTAAGAGAGAACGACCCGAGGGAAATTGAACGCCGGATGCTGCGTGACACATATAATACCTTTGGATGCGAAGGCGGCGAACCCACATTCCGTTATTCATTAATTGATGGAGTAAAAGATGGTTTTCTTATTAACCCGAGAGTTTTAGATGCAAGAACTGAAATTACAACCCAGTTGCTCTCAGATGAAGGTTATTCCGTAGCCATACCAACAGATGAAGGAGAGGAAACAGAAACGTTTATCTCAAGGGATTTTGAAAAGAAATTTTTCTCCCAAAAAACAAACCGGGTTTTTTGCCAAACTTTTTTGGAGCATGCATTAAAAGACCCCATCAGCAATGAGATTGGTAAAACAATCGTTTTTGCAGTTAGTCAGAACCATGCAAGAAAATTAACGGAGACATTGAATGAACTTGCAGAACAAATTTATCCCGGCAAATACAATTCTGATTTTGCCGTGCAGGTAACGTCGCAGGTGGGTGATGCGCAGCAAATGACTATCAATTTTACCAACAACAACCTCAATGGAAAAACCACCTGGCTGGAAGGTTATAAATCTTCAAAGACAAGAGTGTGTGTTACCGTAGGTATGATGACAACCGGCTATGATTGTCCCGACTTACTCAATCTTTGCATGATGCGTCCCATCTTTAGCCCGGCTGATTTTGTACAGATAAAAGGAAGAGGAACCCGAAAAAATACATTTGAATATAAACACAAAAATGAATTGGGCGAAGAAGATATCGTTCAACATGAAAAAACAGTTTTCAAACTCTTCGACTTTTTTGCCAACTGCGAATACTTCGAAGAAAAATTTGACTATGATGAGGTATTGAAGTTGCCAAAACCAAAAGAAGGGAGTGGCACCGGTGGCGGTGGCGGAGTTAACATTGACAAATATGATAGTTCTATACATGATATCCTATCGGTGATGAAAGAAGAACAGATTGGGCTCGAAGGAATGAAGATTGACCGGATGTTGTTTTCAAAATTTGAAGACCGCATTAAAATGGATGATATCATCAAAAAAAATGTGGAACTGGGCAATTGGGAGCATGTCATCAGCCATATACAAAATGAAATTTTTGATAAACCTGAAGAATATTTTAACCTGGACAAATTGCGAAAGGCGGCACAGATTGACCGCAGGGTTTCCATTCGTGAGATAATAGAAAAAATATTCGGTATCATTCCAAAATTCAAATCGAAAGATGAAATGCTGGAAGAAGAATTTGATAAATTCATTTCCATCTACCCGCCGGAAGAAGATGTAAACATCCGTGCATTGAAATATTTTTTCAAAGCCTATATCGTTGATGGCGACATACGCCGGATTATTGAAACAAAAGATTTTCATGCCCTGCAAACCCATCCCACATTGACCATTGCACAGTTTAAAGAAGTAACACCCAAATACAGGGAGGTGATACCGTTGTATATAAAAGATTATATCAAATTAGACCAGTTTGCAGCATAATGCCGGAAAAATTTAAAAATAAATACCGAATAGAATCCACACGGTTACAAAATTGGGATTATGGATGGGCAGCCGCCTATTTTGTTACCATTTGCACCAAAAACCGGGAACATTTTTTTGGGGAAATTGAAAACGGCAAAATGAATTTATCCGGTGTCGGAATTATTGCAGATGTATTGTGGTGCGAAATAAAAAATCATGCGATAAATATTGAATTGGGCGAATTTGTGGTAATGCCAAATCATGTGCATGGGATTATTGTATTGAATGGGAATGATACAACAAACGAAAAAACGGAAACGGATGAATCGGCGGACGTTGATACAGGGCAATCGGTCGTTACGGGGTTCGTAGAGGCAGGGCATGCCCTGCCTCTACGAACCCCCGGGCAACAACGTTTCCGCAACCCCGGAAAAAATACCCTGTCATCCATTGTTGGTGGGTATAAATCGGCCGTTACCAAACACGCCAATCGGTTACAATTTAATTTCGCATGGCAAACCCGTTTTCATGACCATATTATCAGGGATGGAAAATCATTTGATAATATTTCAAATTATATAAAAAACAATCCATTGAATTGGACGGAAGACCAATTTTGCCGGTAGGTAGGGACAGGGCATGCCTTGTCCCTACCTACCCCCCAAAAAAATAAACCATGTTAGACACAACAACCAAAAAACGAATAGATGATTGCCGGGATATCCTGGTAGGCAAATTGCCCGACCCAAAGGCGCAGATAGAACAAATAACCATTGCCCTCATCTATAAATTTATGGATGATATGGACAAGGAGGCGGTGGAATTAGGCGGCAGGGCAAAATTTTTTTCCGGTAATTATAAAAAATACAGTTGGGACAGTTTGTTTGATACAAAGGTGACGGCTGCCGAAATGTTGCGGCTCTATTCAGATGCCATTGTGGAGATGGATAAAAACCCAAACATCCCGCAATTGTTTCGGGATATTTTTAAAAATGCCTACCTGCCCTACCGTGACCCGGAAACATTAAAATTGTTTTTAAAATCCATCAATGAATTCAAATATACCCACAGCGAAAAATTAGGTGATGCATTTGAATATCTTTTATCGGTAATGGGAAGCCAGGGAGATGCGGGGCAGTTTCGAACACCACGGCATATTATAGATTTTATGGTGGCGGTGGTGAACCCCGGAAAAAAAGATACCATCCTGGACCCTGCCTGTGGTACATCGGGATTTTTAATTTCGGCATTCAAATATATTATGAATGGGGGCAATGGTACGGACAAGGCAGGCCTTGTCCCAACAGCAGGCCTTGTCCCAACAGCACGCCTTGTCTCAACTCCCGATGAAAGAAAAAAATTAATCCGGAATTTTTCTGGATATGATATTTCTCCCGATATGGTGCGGCTGAGCCTGGTGAACCTGTACCTGCACGGATTTAGTGACCCGCATATTTATGAATACGATACACTGAGCAGTGAAGACCGGTGGGATGAAACGGCAGATGTGATATTAGCCAACCCGCCGTTTATGAGCCCAAAGGGTGGAATAAGGCCACATAAAAAATTTTCTATTGGCAGCAACCGCAGCGAAGTATTGTTTGTGGATTATATAGCCGAGCACCTGAACCCCAATGGCAGGGCGGGCATCATTGTACCCGAAGGCGTGATATTCCAGAGCGGCAAAGCCTATAAGGAATTAAGAAAAATGCTGGTGGAAAAATATTTGTATGCCGTAGTGAGCCTGCCTGCCGGTGTGTTTAATCCGTATAGCGGCGTAAAGACATCCATATTATTAATGGACAAAGCATTTGCCAAAACCAGCAATGAAATATTATTTGTAAAAATTGAAAATGACGGTTACAGTTTGGGTGCACAGCGAACACCGGTAAAAGGCAGCCAGTTGGAAGAAGCGATAAAAATCATTCATGATTTTGTGACGGCTGTGGAGACAGGGCATGCCCTGTCTCCAGGTAAAAAAATTGCAAATGCCCTGTCTCCCAACAGCAGCATAGCACATACCGTTGCCAAAAAAGAAATTGCAAAAAATGGTGATTATAATTTGAGTGGAGAGAGGTACAAGGCTGTTAATAATCTTTCTTCACATTATGAATCTGTAAAGTTGGGCGACGTTTGTAAAGTAATAAATGGAAGGGCATATAAGCAAGAAGAGCTTCTCGACAAGGGGAAATACCCTGTGCTTCGGGTTGGAAATTTCTTTTCAAACAGAGGATGGTATTATTCTGATTTAGAATTAGAGGAAGACAAGTATTGTTCAAAAGGTGATTTATTGTATGCTTGGTCAGCTTCGTTCGGGCCAAAAATTTGGGATGGTGAAAAATGTATTTACCATTACCATATTTGGAAAATGATTCCTGATGAAGAAAAAATAAACAAGCACTTCCTGTATCATGTTTTAAATAAGGAAACAGAAGCAATAAAGGCTGAAGGTGGTCGTGGAATTGCAATGATACATATTACAAAAAGCGGAATTGAAAACAGAGAAATCCCCCTCCCACCCATCTCTATACAGGAAGAAATAGTAGCTGAAATAGAAGGATGGCAAAAAGAGATTGGGAGTTTAAAAAAAGAAATAGAAGAAAAAGAACAAAAAATAAAAGACCGTATTGCCAAAGTATGGGGAGAGAAGAAGGAGGAGGTTGAGGTTGAGGATAAGGCTAAGGGAAAGAGTAAGGTGAAGAAGTATGAAGATGGAGAGGATGCGGTAACAATGGCGGCGGAGAAGTAAAAAAAATTTATATGGATAAAACTAACATTAGAAAAAAAGCCCTTACCTGGTTTACCTCGAAATACCCTGCAGTAGAGGGAGAAATCTATACTTCTAAATTTTTTCCGGCGGCTGAGTCGTGGAGCAAATCAAGGGTTTGGTTT
>JAFDYJ010000007.1:0-37373 GCA_018267515.1 Bacteroidota bacterium
TGTGCTACCTTAGCGGCATAACCCCGGATTTCCGGCAGATACTTACGAACAAAACTATGATGTGTATTAATAATATAGTCTGCTAAAAAATCAAGATTCCATTCATTATAGTTGTGATACTTGCCGGTAATACTCTGGGCAGGTTGCTGCAATTCCTTTTCTACCTGTTCAGGATTGATTCCTTTTTCCCGGCAAATTTCACGAACCGTTTTTTTGCCACCGCAACAAAAATCAATTCCGTATTTTTTAAAAATTTCTGTGGTACCAAAATTTTTTGCCACAATTTCACCGATTGTCTCTTTGCTTTCAGTTCCTTTCCGGGTTACCCTGATATCCCACCATTCCGGTCCCTGCTGAAGATATTCCCAGGTAAAGACATCACCATGCATCTGTTGCAACTGGTAATACACGGGTTTAGGATCATGATCATTGTGGATGATCATACTTTTCCCGGGTTGCAAGCTTTCAAACCCCTGGAAAATAGTGGTATGTTTTAACCGGGGCTCAATATTGGGTACAACAATGACAAGTTCTCCGTTTACATTGGTATAAGTCGCTTCTTCAGGAGCTGCATTTTTTGTAACACGGATATCCCACCATTCCGGCCCCTGCTGCAGGTAATCCCAACTAAAAGTATCACCATGAATTTGCTGAAGCTGGTAATAAACCGGCATCGGATCATGATTGTTATGAATAATCAGCGATTCGCCTTCACCCAGTTTATCATATGTCTGGAAAATGGTCAAATGCCGGAGACGGGGTTCAATCTCCTGAACATTAATGATTATTTCTTGTGTGGTTTGCATAATGAATTACTTTTTAAAAATGATGATTATTCCACAAAGATATAAAGTTTAAATAAAAGTATTAAAATACTTTTTATTAAGCCCGGCCACTTTTTTACTCTCCTGTTTTGAATAAAAAGCAGCCCAATATGCCGGCAGCCATTCAACTATTGTTAACTGAATCGAAAACAGCAGGTGATTGCCCTTTGAAGTTGTGAGAATTAACCCGCTTTTACTGAAACGGGAACAGTGATCATGCAATTTTATTTTCAATGGCATAACGGGCTAATTCTGCATTGGAATGCATCTGCATTTTTTCCATAATCCGGGACCGGTAAGTGCTTATGGTTGTAACACTGAGAGAAAGCTGTTCTGCTATTTCGGTTACCGATTTTCCGACAGCTAACAGCTTAAAGACATCAAACTCCCGATCGGATAATAATTCATGTGGTTTTTTTTCAGTTTCTGCAGTTAATGATTCGGCCAGTCTTTCTGCTACATCCGGTGTTATATATTTTCTGCCATTCAGTACCGTCCTGATGGCTTTACTTAACTCATCATGCACCGTTTCTTTGGCAAGGTAGCCTGACGCTCCGGCTTTTAATACCCGCAGTGCATATTGATCTTCCGGATACATACTAATAATCAATACCGGTAATTTGGGATTCAGATGTTTCAGCTGGCTCAATGCATCCAGTCCGCTGCGCCCGGGCATATTCATATCACAGATCACCACATCCCACTGATCATTTGTAGCGGCAGCTACCAGGGTTTCTGCATCCCCGGCTTCACCAATGACAGCAGAAGGATATTCTTCCAGTAGAAGTTGCTTCAGCCCTTTCCGGACTATTGCATGGTCATCCGCTATTAAAACACGAATCATAATTTATTTTACAAAGTTATTTCTTCTCCGGATATGGAACAGAAACTATTACATTTGTTCCTTTTCCGGGTTGGCTTTTTACAAGATAATCTCCCCCCAACATATAGCTGCGCTCCTGCATTCCTAAAATTCCCAGTGTCTTTTTTGTCCGGGCATCTTCCATTTCAAACCCGGCTCCATCATCTTTTATACTCATCACAATTTTTCCTTTTTTCAACTGGATGCTGATATCTACATTCCCGGCATTGGCATGCCGGGCTACATTTGTAAGCGATTCCTGGAAAATGCGGAATAAGCCTGTCTTGGCAGCATTTGTCAGGCTTAATTCTTTAGATGGTATTTTCAGATAGGTTTTTACTGAAGTCCTTTTTTCAAATTCCTTTAAATACCATTCTATGGCAGGTAACAGTCCCATATCATCTAATAAGCTGGGCCGGAGTTCAGAAGAAATTTTCCTGACTGTTTTTACTGTCGTGTCCATCAAATCGAGCAAATCTTTCAATTTCTGTTTTACATCCGGTTCAGCTGCATTCAGTTTTTTATAAAGCCAGGAAGCATCCATTTTTAAGACCGTTAGTTGCTGTCCCAATTCATCATGAATATCACGGGCAATATGTGCTCTTTCTTCTTCCCGTATATTTTGAAGATGCTCCGACAATTGACGGATGGCAATGTAGGAATCTTCCAATTCCTTTCTTGCCTTTTTTATTTCTGTAATATCTATCCCATGGCCCAGCAGGCAAACCTGGTTTTCATACTCAATTCTGACAGCATTTAAATAATAAAAAAATTTCTTTTTATTTTTTGTTACAATATGCGCTTCTGCATCATTCACTCCCAGGATAAATGCATCCTTGATTCTTCCTTTGATATATTCAATTTCGTCACCACTAAAAAAATCCTGTGGTTTCATTTTTGCTATCTCATCCTTTCTGTAACCGGTGACAATTTCCAGGTTTTTATTCCAACGTAAATATTTACCGGCTTCATTAAACAAATAAAAAATACCGGGTGAGCTGTCTAATACCTGGTCTGAAAGTTCTTTAGCTTTCCGAATTTCTGCCTCCGCTTTTTTCCGTTCCCGGATATCCCTGACAATTCCCATGATTCGTCCATCCGGCAACAATTTTAAATTGGCTTCTACATCAATAATAGAACCATCTTTACATATCATCCGTCTTTCCCATACTCTCATTTCACCCGGCACCAATTTATCAGATCGCATGGGAATCGTTTTGAGTTGAACCGGGTCAATGAGTTCTACAATATTCATTGTCAATAGTTCTTCTTTGCTGTAACCAAATGCATTACACATACTTGAATTACTATCAATAATCTTTCCCCCGATGTCAGTGATCATAATAAAGTCAGAAGCCTGCTCAATAAGTGAACGGTAACGTTCTTCACTTTCCTTTAGCTCCTTTTCGGCTCTTTTTCTGTCTGAAATATCTATAGTTGTTCCGATGACTGCAGGCCTCCCCATATATTCTGTACGGTTTCCAAAAAGCTCAACCTGTAAAATTTCTCCATTTTTTCTGAGAGCTTCCACCTCATAATGAATACTCTCTTTAATTCCCTCCAGCCGGATCCGTAGATTTTCTGCAACCAATGCCCTGTCTTCGGGACGTATTACATCTAATACGGGAATCGTATTAATTAATTCCTCACTCCGGTAGCCTAAGATTTCAGCCAGTTTCGGATTTACATAGGCAAACTTGCCATCCTGGATAATATAAACTCCGGTCAGCGATTGTTCTACCAGTTTTCTGAATTTTAATTCGGATTCCCTCAACTCCCGGTCCATTTTTTTCCGATCGGAAACATCCCGGATAATAACGCAGGTTCTATTTTCACCGGAAGCGTCTTTAAACACTGATGAACTGTTTTCCGCAATAAACCGGGATCCGTCTTTACGAATCATAGTCAATTCTACTTTTGCTTTACCGGTTCGTTTTCTCTCATCTAAAAAGAGTTGTAAGTTGGGATCCTCCGCATCGGTCACACCTCTTCTTCCTGCGGCACAAATCTCGGCCTCCGTCATTTGAAAAATTTCGCAAGCCGCTGCATTTGCAGCCAGGATTCTTCCATCGGGAGCTGTAAACAAGATTCCATCCATACTGTTTTCAAAAAAGGCACGGTACTTTGCTTCGCTTGAAATAAGTGCAGCCTCTGCCTGCTTAAGTTCCGTGATATCCATCATACTTCCCATTGTGCGGATGGCTTTCCCTTTTTCATCCCGCAGGATATAACCCCTGTCGAAAATATTTCTGTATCCCACTCCTGCCACATTGAAACGGTATTCTGAAGTATAAATATTAGTTGGCGAAACCAATGCCTGATCCTGAATTTTCAAAATCTTATGCCGGTCATCCGGATGAATTCTGGCCAGCCACATTTCCTGGTTGGGAACAGGATCTTCCAATGTAAGCCCATATAATTGCTGATGCGTTTCGTTTGCCCAAAGTTTACCGGTCACCAAATCCCACTCCCAGACGGCATCATTCGTTGTTTTACCAATCAGCTCAAAGCGGGTGACAGACTGCCTCAATTTTTCTTCCACCTCTTTTTGTTCCGTAATATTCTTGGAAATAATATAAGCCCCTATAATGTTTCCGCTATCCGCTTTTACAGGGAAATAATTTACCAGGTGCCATTGTGAGATTCCATCAGTCACTACATTAAGTTCATATTCTACCGGCACAGCTCTGAAAACGCTTTCTAAACTTTTTTTAACCGGCTCTTTCGAACCGGCAGGGATCAAATCCAAAAGGTTAGCTCCTGCTTTTACCGGTTTTTTCCAAACATAAGAGAGTTCTTCTTCTGCAATTTTATTGATCAGGGTAATTGTATAATCTTTATCAACCACGTAAAAAATATCTCCATAGCTGGATAGCACCTGCCGTAATTTTCTTTCAGAATCTTTCAGTGCTTCTTCCACCTGCTTTTTCTCTTGTATATTATGCAGCAGGGCAATATAAAATTCAATTGCTCCCGTTTGAGAATTCCGGTAGCAGGTTAAATTCAGATCCGCCCAAAAATACTCCCCGCTTTTTTTACGGTATCTTTTTTCTAAAACATAATTATCAATATCTCCTTTATTCATCTTTTCAAGAAGCGTCAATTCCCGGCCAATATCATCAGGATGAACATATTCGCTGAACTTTTTGCCAATTATTTCATCCAGGGAATAGCCAATCATATCACAATAGGTCTGGTTGGCATTTATTAATGTTCCATCCGGCGAAGCCCATTTTATACCAAGAATTCTATTTTCAACAACCATTCGGTTGTTAAATTCACTGGTTCGCAAGGCTTCTTCCATTCGATTTTTTTCCGTCACATCCCTCACAATAGACATAATGCGATCGTCTGAAAGTCTCCGGGAGCTGCTTTCAGTAGAAATGACTGTGCCGTCACTACGCTTCAGCTTCCGTACATAGAAAACGCTTTCACCTTCTTCCAGGAATACGTTTACATTTCTTACCTCCGCAACACTATCATAAACAATAAAATCAAATACTTTCATTTTACAAAGCTCTTCTTTAGAATAACCCAACATTTTACAGGCATTGTCATTCACTTCAAGAATCTTTGAATTTTGGTCACTGATAATAATAGCTTCAGACGCCTGCTCAATTATAGTTCGATACCGTTCTTCGCTTTTCTTAATTTCGGTTGTTTTTGCTTCAACCTTGTTCTCCAAATCTTCGCTATAAAGCTTCAATTGGTTTTCCACTCTTTTACCCACTGAAAATTCCAATAAAAAATTCCGGGCAATCCATAAAGCAAGAGCAATAGCAAGAAAGCTGAAAAGTGCAATAAAGTTTTTAACCTGCCTCATGGCACTAATATTACTTTCTTCATCCTTTTGTAATTGCTGCATTGTTTTTAATCGCACCTTCAGTGAGTTTGAGAAGACCTGATTAAAAAAACCCACCCCGGAATTTTGCTGGTAAAATAAAGTTGCAACTTCTATCCCTTTTTCCTTTCCCAATGAATTGACCCGTGAGGAACGGTCTATTATCCGGTTGACATTTATGACGAGTGAATCCAATTCCGCTGCAAGACTTGTATCTGTTCTATAAAATAATACAACTGAATCAAGACTCAATTTGGTTGCGGTAATGGAAGAATCCAGCAGGTGGTTTGTAACACCATTGTCCTGGAATAAATAACTTTTAACTACATCGTCCTGGAAGTGAACAGCGCTTTCCAACCTGTTGAGGTGCGCAATATTTTTAAGGCTGGTATTTACAATTGTTACAACACGTTCTTCCCGGGCAGACCGTTTAATTAAAAGAAAAATGATTACAATGACACATGCGATCAGGCATAAAATCAGTAAAGGCAATATTCCTGTGAATCTTTTTTTCATATAGGATATCCCGAAAACCAGGTTACTGTATTTTCATAAAATTGATTTTAAAAAATTACAATTTTATCCTCAAGAACAAAACTTTATTAAATGACCCAGAAAACTAATGATTCTGCCTGGAAGTAAGCAATCGTAATTTTCTCGTTATAGCCCATGAACATTCAGATAATTAACGAGAGCTGCTGTGTTTTTCAAATTGAGCTTCTTCAAAATATGATACCGGTGCACCTCAACCGTTTTAAGTGAAATATTGAGTTTTGCTCCAATCTCACGGGAATTAAGTCCTTCCTTAATAAATTTAATTATATCCAGTTCCCGGCGGGATAAAGTTGAAATACCTTCTGGTTTATCACCCTGTTCAAATTCCTGCTGTGTAATTATGTTTTTAACTTCATTGCAGATGTATTTATGACCATTGTTCACTTCCACGATAGCTTCCATTAATTCTTCTTTAGATGAATTTTTGGTTACATATCCCAAAGCGCCGGACTGTATCATCTTTTTGGCATAAGCCGGCAAGCTGTGCATGGACACTCCGATTACTTTAGTATTGGGTGAAGAGTTGAGAATTAATTTTGTTGCATCAAATCCATTGACAGGTGTCATGTTGATGTCCATAAGAACAATATCAGGACTTTTTTCTTTTGCAATCGCAACTGCTTCATCAACATTACTCGTACCTCCGATCACTTCAAAACGGGGATCACTATTGAGAATAAATGTCCAGGAATCTCTGACCAGCTTGTGATCATCAACTAAAAGAAGAGTAATTTTTTTCATGCCTGTTTAACGCTTGTAAAATGTAAATGAGCAAAGCCTTTATAAAGTTATAACAATTTTTTATCCGTTCAGTTCAGCACAGGTCTAATATAATACTATCAGGGGATAATGTGTAATTAAAGATAATAACTTAATTAAATTAATCTATGCTAATATAAATAAAAAGTACTTCTACTATACCCGGTTTATAAATGAAAAATAATATCATCCAATGTGTAGGAAAGCTACATTAATCAAAGAATCAATAGCTCTTGCTAAGCAGCTGCTGTAATAAAAACACTACAACTGCAGAATGAAGACTAAAGAAAGATCAATTGTTAAAGGCTGACTCCCCTCCTCCAGGGAATAAAATCATCCTGGTTTAGTTGAACTGCTTTGGGAACCACTTCACCACTTGCTGCTTTTATACAATACTCCAATATCTCTTCACCCATTTGCTCAATTGTCTTTTCTCCATCAATAACCGGCCCGGCATTGATATCAATAATATCTCCCATTCTATTCATCAACCCGGTATTTGTTGAAATTTTAATGACGGGACAAACGGGATTGCCGGTAGGCGTACCCAGCCCGGTTGTAAATAATATTAATGTGGCACCGGATGCAGCTTTACCGGTGGTTGCTTCTACATCATTACCCGGTGTGCATACAAGACTTAATCCTGCCTTTGTTGCCGGCTCGGTATAATCCAAAACATCAACTACAGGTGATGTACCACCCTTTTTGGCTGCTCCTGTACTTTTGATAGCATCAGTAATCAGCCCATCCCTGATATTACCGGGAGAAGGATTCATTTCAAAACCCGATCCTACCCGGTGTGCTTCTTCATTATAAGTCGTCATTAATCGTATAAACTTTTTGGCTGACGCTTCATCAGTGGTCCGATCAATCAGCTGCTGCTCTGCTCCGCATAATTCAGGAAATTCAGCAAGCAGAATTTTTCCTCCCAATGCAGCTACTAAATCTGAACAATATCCTACAGCAGGATTAGCCGATATTCCACTGAAGCCATCACTCCCACCGCATTTCACTCCAATAACCAGTTTATTCAAAGAAGCCGGCTTCCTTTCTATCTTATTAATTTCAACCAGGCCGAGAAAGGTTTTCCGGATTGCTTCAGAAATAAGTTGTTCTTCACTTTGAGATTGCTGCTGTTCGAATATATATAAGGGCTTATCAAAGTCCGGGTTTCTTTTCTTCAGATCATCTTTAAAGTCCTGAACCTGTAAATGCTGGCAACCCAGGCTTAAAACCGTAACACCGGCCACATTCGGATGATCGGCATAAGCAGCCAAAAGCCGGCTGAGCGTTGCAGCATCCTGACGTGTGCCCCCGCAGCCGCCATTATGATTTAAAAATTTTATCCCGTCTATATTTTTAAAAAGCCGTTCTGCCCCATTGTTTTTCTTTTGCGCAGGAATAAAATCCACATCATTTATGTTTTCGCCATTACGATAAACTTCCGCTAACCGGTGAGTGAATCTTTTATATTTTTCAACCACCGCATAACCCAATTCGTTATGCAAAGCTTCCCGGATCACATCGAGGTTCCTGTTTTCACAAAATACGGTTGGAATAAAAAGCCAGTAATTGGCTGTGCCCACCTGCCCATCACTGCGATGATACCCATTAAATGTCCTGTCCCTAAAGGCTGATATGTCCGGCACCTGCCATTCATATTTATAAGGACGATACCCGAACGGTTCAGCAGCATGTTTTACATTTTCAGTCGTCATCAATCCGCCGGCCGGTATGCTTTTTTGTGTTTTACCTACCAACACTCCATACATGATTACAGCATCGCCTTTACTCATTTCCCGGGTAAAAAACTTATGTTTGGCCGGAATTGCATCCTGCAGGATGAATTCTACATCGTTATACAATATCGTTTCCCCCTTGCTGAGATTTTTCAATGCCACCAGCACATTATCATCCCGGTGAACTTTCAATACACGTTGCATTTTTTTAAAATTTTACTTTTTATCCAGAGTGATATCTTTTTTAAAATTACAGGTCGAAAAGAAAACAAGAATCAATTAAGCTCCACCAATAAATGCGAAGAAACAACATAAAACTTCAAAAGGAAAGAACAGAGGCAAAATAATATCACCAAAGTGTAAATTGATTTTTTTACAAATTATTTTTTCAAAAACCACAAGTAACAGATTTTTCGTTCATGAGAAAAAAAAATCCCCGGAACCAATAACCGGGGATCGTGTCCACAAACAACGACTCTATTGTTTGACAAACTTTAGTTTAATTATTTCTTTATTATCATCAATAAAAGCCATATATAAACCTGCAGGTAATCGCCGTACGGAAACAGGAGTTTGATTTTGAGTAATCGTTGTTTTTAGCAAAACAGACCCGGCAGTATTTACAATGGAAAGTGAAACAGGTTTTCCCATATAAGGATAGCTCAAAACAAATTCCGATATCACCGGGTTGGGAGCAATTGTCGCTTTTGCAGAACTAATAATTACTTGCCGTACCGGGCTTAAAGTGAAGCGTTCATCGAAGTCAATTTCCCTGATACGGTAATAGTTTGTTCCAATAGCAGGATTAACATGTACCCATTCATAAAATTTTGGCGTATTGCTGTTGCCGCTTGCCTGAATTTGAGCTACCCTGTTGAAATTAATTCCATCAGAGCTGTATTCCACCTCAAACCTGTCCGTATTGGTTTCTGTATTTGTTGACCATTTTAATAATACCCCGCCATTTTCTTTGGAAGCTGTGAATTGTAATCCTGTTATTGGTAATATTTGGGAAATGGAAATTGTCCTGCTGGCAGCAAGATAAAGCAGCGGATCTGAAGCTAACCCTCCGTATTCAACTATGTAACCTAAACTTGATGAATTAGGAAGATCGTTCCATTTACCCGGATTTGAGCCGCTTGCATATATTTCTCCATAATGTTCACCACCTGAATTATTCGGCTCTCCCGTATTCCAGTTCATAAATTTTCCTCCTGCGGCTACGGGAGAACCATTACCGTTAGAAAAATTAGTTCCGATCTCGCCTGCAGGTCCTGTTACCCAATACCAATGCCCTTCCGAAGCAGCCTGGTTTGCATAAGTACTCGCACCTGTAGCAGAATTGATCTGAGTATATTCATCGCTAGCACCTATCCATGCATCGGCCCCTAACTTTTGTTTTATAAAGTCGTTTTCTTCCTGGGATGTTATGGTAGCAAGATAGCCGTGTAATCCTAAATAAGTTTTTGCAGCGGCATTAGTTTTAGTAGTAGTCCAACTTCCTGCTGTAGAAACGTATTCATAAAAATGCCCGTTGGAGCCTGCAAGCTGATTACCTAAAGAGAAAGTTATTGTCCTGTTGATTTTTATATTGGAAGTTGAATAAAACTCTATTCTTCTGAAAACCCCCTGCCATTCTGCTGCAGTAGCTGTTCCTGATAAAGACAATACTCCCGTTGAACTATTAAAAGAAGCTCCCGTCATCCAGCCCGGGGCAGCACCCGGCAATGACAAAACATCGCCTGTTTGAAAATTTGATGAGATTGTCACCCTGGCATCAGTAATATTACCTGTACTATACACAGTTAAATTATTATCAATAGCAAAATAATTATCATGAAGTAAATAATTAATGGGAGAAGAAGTAGTTTGAATTGAAGTAGCAATCATTAAAATATTACGACTGAAAGTGATATTCACTGCCGGATCGCCACTCATCCCGCCATATTCTACAACATAACCGAGTGTTACGATGTTGCGAAGATCATTCCATTTTCCCGAAGCTCCGCTTGAAAAGATTTCTCCATAATGTTCTGTTCCCGAAGAATTATTTGGCTCACTTGTATTCCAGTTCATAAATTTTCCTCCTGCGGCTACAGGAGAACCGTTCCCGTTAGAAAAATTAGTTCCGATCTCGCCTGCAGGTCCTGTTACCCAATACCAATGCCCTTCCGAAGCAGCTTGATTTGCGTAGGTGCTGGTGCCTGTAGCAGCATTTATCTGTTCATAATCATCGCTGGCGCCTATCCATGCATCGGCACCAAGTTTTTGCAGAATAAAATTATTTTCCGCCAGTGATGTAATAGTCGCTAAGTATCCTTGTAAACCATAAAACGTTTTTGCTGCAGCAGCAGCCTTCGCATTTTTCCAATAAAATGATCCGCTGACATATTCATAAAAATGACCGTTACCTGAAAAGTTTATTGCCGTACCAAGATTAAAAGTGACGGTACGTTGTAATGCAGAAGAGGATGTAGTATTGAATTGCACTGTCCTTAACAAGGCCTGGTAATCTGCAGGCAAAGCATTACCAGTAAAAGTGAGCACTCCGGTTGAAGCATTATAGCTTGCCGTTACTCCCGATGGCAACGAACCGGAATAACCAAGTACATCACCTGAAGAAAAGTTTGTTGCAACACTCACTTTTGCACCGTCAATAGTGCCGGAGCCTGTAATTGTAATATTGTTATCAACAGTAATGGCAGGTGCATTATTTGCAACCGAAGTTGAAGATCCGGTGCCTGAAATACTTAGCTGGGAAAAGGAAATAAATCCGGAAATAATACCGGCAAGTGTAAATAAGATTTTCATCGAAATGGATTTTATAAAAAAAATTCAATACTGATAACGGAAATTTAAGATTTTATTGCATAAAGGGAAAGAGAACAAGCAATTAAACCTGACACAATTTTATTTTTAAACAAAACCAGTTTGTTTCAATAAGCACATACACTTAATGAATAAATCGGGTAGAAAGACATTAATTTTTTTTTACATGAAACTATTGACGTGAATGATTTGCCTTTTTTGCAATCACATCCTGAACATTCACATTATTGACCTTGCTTTCCAGCCAGGAGATGACATCGAGATAGGCAAAGGCCCTGGTCTCAAGTGGATTTCCTTCATATTTTTTTAAACTTGCCAATAATTTTTCAAATTCCGGCCGTAGCGCATGAGCACCCACATGAAACGATCTTCGTAAAAAGGCAAACATCTCTTCTTCCACCTTACTCAGATTTTTCATTTTTGCCATATAGCGATAAACAGACTTGGTCAGGTATTCCAGCAAATCAAAATTACCAAGCTCATAATGAGCAATCAGGTGCAGGAGGCGGGCATAACATTGCAGATCGGTCCACAAATCGCTTTTTAAATTGATAATCTTATTAAGATATTCAATAGCCTTTTCATTTTCACCGCTGCCAAAATACAGGCAGGCTATCTTGTAATAAAACACCAATACCCTGTGTTCATCCAGGTAAATTCCATATTTCTTCAGCATATCCTCAAGAAAAGGAACTAACCGCAATCCTTTTGTAAAAGTTCCTTTTAAGAAATACAAATTAATCCGGGCAGTGTAGAGATAAGCATAGGTTAGAATACGGTTGTTCTCGTTTTGTTCTACCGTTTTTGTACGTGCAAATTGTTCAAAACCGGTAATCACTTTTTGTAGCTTTTGCCGGTCCATCAGGAAAAAAAGCGCATTCATCAGGTTGTGCATGCCTTTGATATAAGCAGCAGTTTCAATAGGAAGCATTTCCGGGTGTTCCCGGAAAAGATCCACCCATTTCTGTGAATACCTGTAGTACTGTAAAAAATTTCTGCGAATAGATGCATACCAGCAATAACTCTGATAGAAATATAATTTTTCATAAAAACCGGAAGCCTGGTAAGTACCGGAAGGCATATTCTTTTCAAAAAAAGAATGAATGTCGTTAAGGTCTTCCTTGTTTCTTGCATGCCCGTGTTTGATAAACCATCCATATAATAAAAGTGATAGATTGGATAGTTTATTCACCTGTGAAAGTTCATGGTTTACGAGATCCGATTCGACAGAAAGCTGATCAGCCCTGTCCTGCATACTATGAGTAATGTATAATGCTTCGATCTTTTTTTCAAAAAATAAGGCTTGCTGCATATAAGTAAGCTGCTGAAAAGACCGGGCCATTTCCTTCATACGTTCCAATTGCTTCAGGCTTTGGAGATAAAGACCTTTGTTATACAGGATACGGGCATAATCCATTTGCTCATGAAGACGTATGTCAATATTATTTTCATCCCGTATCAGGCGTAAGCTGTAGAGGATTTGCTTGTATAAACTGGCTTTTAAATTGGAAAGTTGTTGCTTCTTAATCTCCCGGTTTTTCTTAAGAAGTGAAGCTTCATCATATTCATTCATTTTGTCCAATGCATCAAACAACCGGATCGTCTTCAGGTTGTCAGACGAAGAGTTTCGCCTGGCAAAAAGCTTGAAATTCCTTTTTTCAGACTTTTCAAGCGATTTTACCAATAAAAAGAGTGCATCTGCAGATCGGTTGGACATTGTAATTCTTTTTATCTAAAACCCTTTGCTGTACTACGTTTCAGCGATATCTAAGCTTTTTGCAAAGTGTAAAACAGGCCGAATTTTGTTTTTAGTCCCCCCTTTCCAGCGGGTACCTTAGCAGAGCAGGTTGTTTACACTTTTGTGTCATTAGCAAGCAACACAAAAATAAGCAGCCTGCTATTTTTCCACCGTAATTTTTCAACTAATTATGGCAAAAGACAAAGTTTTCATTTTTGACACTACTCTCAGGGATGGTGAACAAGTTCCCGGCTGTAAGTTGAATACAAAAGAAAAACTGGAATTAGCCTTGCAACTGGAAAACCTGGGCGTAGATATTATTGAAGCCGGTTTCCCGATTTCTTCGCCCGGCGATTTTGACTCGGTAAGTCAAATTGCAAAAGCTATAAAAAATGCAACCGTATGTGGATTGAGCCGTGCTGTTCAAAAAGACATTGAGACAGCTGCGCAGGCATTAAAGGATGCGGCTAAGCCGAGAATTCATACCGGCATCGGCACTTCGGATTATCATATCAAATCCAAATTCAACTCTACCCGTGAAGATATT
The DNA here is from genome assembly GCA_018267515.1 of Bacteroidota bacterium. Classification (GTDB taxonomy): domain Bacteria; phylum Bacteroidota; class Bacteroidia; order Chitinophagales; family Chitinophagaceae; genus UTBCD1. The sequence continues at coordinate 13,695 of JAFDYJ010000007.1, forward strand.
TTGCAGAGAGCAGTTCAATGTGTCAAATGGGCAAGAAATTATACTGATGATGTAGAGTTTTATGCTGAAGACGCTGGAAGAACTGACAATGATTATCTCGCCAAAGTGGTTGAAGCCGTCATTGCTGCAGGCGCAACCGTGGTAAACATCCCGGATACTACTGGTTATTGTCTGCCTTATCAATATGGTGAAAAAATTGCTTACCTCGTCAATAATGTTCCCAACATTGACAAAGCGGTTATCTCTTGTCATTGTCATAATGACCTGGGATTAGCCACTGCCAATTCTATTACTGGTGTTATAGCCGGTGCCCGGCAAATTGAATGTACCATTAATGGATTGGGTGAAAGAGCAGGCAATACTTCCCTGGAAGAAGTAGTGATGATCATTAAACAGCATAAGCATCTCGGTTATTATACTGATATTAAAACGGATCAACTTAATCCTATGAGCCGTATGGTATCTGATACCATGAGAATGCCCGTTCAACCAAATAAAGCCATCGTCGGCAGTAATGCTTTTTCGCATTCATCCGGCATCCACCAGGATGGTTTTTTGAAAAATGCGTTGACCTATGAAATTATAAATCCGGAAGAAGTGGGGGCAGACAGTTCAAAAATCGTTTTGACTGCAAGAAGCGGAAGAAGTGCATTAGCCTACCGGTTTCAGAAACTCGGTTTTCAATTTGACAGGAATGATATAGATGAATTGTATACTCATTTTCTTTTGGTAGCCGACCGGAAAAAAGAAGTGGAAGATGCAGACCTGGTTAGCTTAGCTCAACAACATCAAACAACGACCGCAACCGTGTAAAGGGTTATGGGTAAAACATTATTTGAAAAGATTTGGGAAAAACATATTGTAAAACAGGTTGACGGTGGTCCATCGGTTTTATATATAGATAAGCATTTCATTCACGAAGTCACCAGCCCGCAGGCATTTACCGGTTTGAATAAAAGAGGCATTAAAGTTTTTCGTCCGACACAAACTGTTGCGACAGCCGACCATAATGTTCCAACTCTAAATCAACATTTACCTATAAAAGAAGAATTGAGCCGCCTGCAGGTAGAAGCATTGATAAAAAATTGTGCAGAGCATGGCGTGGAGTTATACGGACTCGGTCATCCTTTCCAGGGTATCGTTCATGTTATCGGGCCCGAATTAGGAATCACTCAACCCGGAATGACCATTGTTTGCGGTGATAGTCATACTTCCACTCACGGTGCTTTTGGAGCTATTGCATTTGGAATCGGTACCAGCGAAGTGGAAATGGTTTTGGCAACTCAATGCGTAATGCAAAGCAAACCAAAACTGATGCGCATCAACATTGAAGGTGAATTGAATAAAGCCGTCGTTTCAAAAGATATTATACTCTACATCATCTCAAAAATTTCTGCAAGCGGTGCAACCGGTCATTTTGTTGAATACTCAGGCTCAGCTATTCGTTCCCTGAGTATGGAAGCCCGGATGACCATTTGCAATATGAGTATTGAAATGGGAGCAAGAGGCGGAATGATTGCGCCGGATGAAACTACATTTAATTACATCAAAGGAAAAATGTTTGCTCCACAGGGTGCAGAATGGGAACAAAAACTTAATTATTGGAAAACCCTGTACAGTGATGGCGATGCGCTGTTTGACAAAGAATTATTTATAGATGCTGCAGAAATAGAGCCCATGATTACTTACGGCACCAACCCGGGAATGGGTATTGGCGTAACACAAAAAATTCCAACAGTTGAGACCATCAATGAAAATGATAAATCCGGTTTACAAAAATCTCTGACCTATATGGGGCTGCAGGAAGGTGCGCCGATAAAAGGTCAGAAAATAGATTATGTATTTATCGGCAGCTGCACCAATTCAAGAATTGAAGACCTGAGAATGGTAGCATCATTTGTAAAAGGAAAAAAGAAAGCAAATGGTGTTGAGGTTTGGATTGTTCCGGGAAGTAAGCAGGTGGAAAAACAAGCAGTTGAAGAAGGCATTGATAAAATTCTGGCTGATGCCGGTTTTCAGTTGCGTCAACCGGGATGTTCTGCATGTTTGGGAATGAATGAAGATAAAATCCCGGCAGGAAAATATTGCATCTCTACTTCCAACAGAAATTTTGAAGGAAGACAGGGAGCCGGTGCCAGAACATTATTAGCTAGCCCGTTGACGGCTGCTGCAGCGGCAATTACAGGAGTAGTGACAGATGTAAGAGAACTTTTAAATTAATAATTCAAAAATTAAACGTCTATCTTTTTTTGAATTAATCAAATGAGAGCTATAAAAAATATAAAGAGTTGTTTTGTTCCTCTTCCCATCGAAAATGTGGATACAGACCAGATCATTCCTGCCCGTTTCTTAAAAGCCACAACCAAAGACGGGTTTGGAAAAAACTTATTTCGTGACTGGAGGTATGAGAATAATGATGAATCAAAACCGAAAAAAGGTTTTGTTCTTAATAATCCTGCTTACAAAGGCAGTATCCTGGTGGCAGAAAAGAATTTCGGTTGCGGATCTTCAAGAGAACATGCGGCCTGGGCCATCCTGGATTATGGTTTCCATGCTGTCGTATCCAGCTTCTTTGCCGATATTTTTAAAAACAATGCCCTGAACAACGGCGTATTGCCGGTGCAGGTGAGTGAAGGTTTTTTGCAAAAAATATTTGCACAGGAAGCAGATGCGGAACTGGCAATTGATCTTGAAAAACAAAAGATCACTATTTGCAATACCGGTGAAGAAGAGGCATTTGAAATCAATGCTTATAAAAAAACCTGTTTACTGAATGGCTATGATGATATAGATTTTTTACTCAGCATAAAAGAAGATATTGAAAAATTCGAATTGGTTAAAACTTATTAAAGCAAGGATGGCTTAAATCATTTTATGAAAAAGAACATTGTAGTAATAGAAGGAGATGGTATTGGTCCGGAAGTAACCCGGCAATCTGTAAGAGTGTTAAAAACGATTGCTGACAAATCAGGACATGAATTCAATTTTACACATTGCCTGATGGGTGCCTGTGCAATTGATAAAACCGGGAACCCCCTGCCGGATGAAACCATAGAAGCCTGCCTGAACAGTGATGCCGTATTATTAGGGGCCATCGGTCATCCGAAATACGATAACGATCCTTCAGCCAAAATAAGACCCGAACAAGGTCTATTGAAGCTGAGAAAATCATTGCAACTCTTTGCCAATATCCGGCCGGTTAACACCTACCCTTCCCTTCACCATCTTTCGCCTCTGAAAAATAAAAACCTTGAAGGAGTTGATTTTATTATTTTCCGTGAACTTACCGGCGGTATATATTTTGGAGATAAGAAACTGAGTGATGACGGAACAAAGGCCAGTGATGAATGTACCTACACCCAACCTGAAATTGAACGAATAGCAGACCTCGCATTTCAATTTGCCCAAAAACCCGGACGAAGGAAAAAACTAACTCTTATAGATAAAGCGAATGTATTAGAAACATCAAGACTTTGGAGAAAGACGGTGAAAGAAATGGCCTCCCGATACCCGGATGTGAATGTGGATTATATGTTTGTGGATAATGCTGCCATGCAGATTATGCTGAACCCAAAGCAATTTGATGTGGTGCTCACCGAAAATATGTTTGGTGACATTTTAAGTGATGAAGCCAGCGTATTAAGCGGATCCCTTGGCCTATTGCCTTCAGCATCTGTCGGGAAAGCGACTATCTTATTCGAACCTATACATGGTTCATACCCGCAGGCTGCGGGCAAGGATATTGCAAACCCTATCGGTTCTGTTTTGTCTGCTGCCATGATGCTGGAATATCTCGGAATGAATGAGGAAGCCCAACTGGTACGGGATGCGGTTAAATGGACATTGCAGAATGGATTTGTAACGAAAGATCTTGAGTCAGTGAATTTTTATTTCACTTCCACCATTGGTGAACTGATCTGTGATTATATAAGTGAAAAAATTCCGGACTCAATTAAAAAAGATAATATCGAACTGAGAAAGTCAACGATCATTTGATCCGGCTTATTCTGTAACAAACAACAGTTCGTAAAATATTTTTCGAAAAAATTGCTTGCTGAGTTCTTTTTTTAGAAACGGCGGGTGTATATTTGTCCAACATACATCCTTCATGTTGAAGAAATTTATAAATAGTATCATCACCCCGATTCACGTAATTATTATTGTGGTTGTGATTATTATATTTTCTTCATCAGGAGGTGGTGCATGATTATAAAAAAATAAAATCAAAATAGTAACCCGCCTCCAAAAAGGCGGGTTTTTTTATTCTACAAAAAGCTAATCAAGATGGGATCCTATTATAACAGCAATACAGTGCTTTGGCTAAACGGAGCTTTTGTTAAAGCTACAGAAGCAAAAATGGATTTCTACAGCCAGTCGTTTCATTACGGCTATGCCGTTTTTGAAGGTATTCGTTCTTACAGTACTTCAGCAGCAGAGACAAAAATTTTCAAACCTGTGGATCATTACGACCGTTTGCAAAAATCTGCTCTTGCGCTGAATATGCCTTATACCTGGAATACCGGCGAGCTCATTGAAATTACTTATGAACTGTTACGGAAAAATAATTTGCAGAATGCCTATATACGGCCCGTAGTTTATGCACCAGCCAATATGAAGTTTGACAAAAACCATGAATCCTTTCTTGTTATTGAAGCCTGGGAGATGGATCCTTTTTTAGGAGAAAAACTATTGAGAGTGATGACGTCTTCTTTTCAGCGGCCCAATCCAAAAGGATTTAAAATAAATGCCAAAGCAACCGGTCATTATGTAAACTCTATTCTTGCCAGCCAGGAAGCAAAGGCAAACGGATATGATGAAGCACTATTGCTCGATATGAACAATAATGTTGCCGAAGCTCCGGGAGCCAATCTATTCTATGAGAAAGACGGTAAGCTCTTCACCCCTCCCCCGGGCAACATACTTCCGGGCATCACAAGAGCAACCGTATTGGAAATATGTAATAAATCGGGCATAGTGGTAACAGAGAAATTTTTTTCGGTGGATGAATTGAAAAAAGCAGATGCCGCTTTTTTTTGTGGCACAGCAGCAGAAGTTATTGGTATCGGGAGTTTGGATGACACAAAATTTCCTTCTGACTGGAATAAGACAGTGTCAAAACAAATCCGGGACGCTTATAAACATTTAGTAATAGAAAAAGAAGTCCCCGATACATTTCATAAAACAGGTGAAGCTTATAAAAACAGAACTCAGAATGTAGAAGAGAAAATGGCGTAATAAAAAATCAAATGTCAAAAAGAATTTCAAATACAAACGACCACACTCCTTCCCCTGCGGGGAAGGCTGGGATGGGGCTGAATAAATACAGCAAAACGATTACACAAGATCCTACACAACCGGCTGCGCAAGCCATGTTGTATGGAATCGGGCTTACAGATGATGATTTAAAAAAAGCACAGGTTGGCATTGTAAGCATGGGCTACGATGGGAATACCTGCAATATGCATCTGAATGATCTTGCCAGGCTTGTCAAAAAAGGAGTATGGGATAGCGATTTAGTGGGTTTGATTTTTAATACGATCGGTGTCAGTGATGGTATCAGCAACGGGACTGAGGGAATGAGATACTCCCTGGTAAGCCGTGATATTATTGCCGATTCAATAGAAACCGTTTGCGGAGCACAATATTATGATGGGCTGATTGCCATTCCCGGATGTGATAAAAATATGCCGGGATCATTGATTGCAATGGGAAGATTAAACCGCCCGGCTATTATGGTATATGGAGGAACGATAGCACCCGGTCATTATAAAGGTGAAGCGTTAAATATTGTTTCAGCATTTGAAGCGCTGGGTAAAAAAATTGCAGGCCAGCTTTCAGACGGAGATTTTAAAGGTATAGTAATGAATAGCTGCCCTGGCGCCGGTGCCTGTGGCGGTATGTACACTGCGAACACAATGGCAAGCGCCATTGAAGCGATGGGAATGAGTTTGCCCTTCTCCTCTTCCAACCCGGCTTTGAGTAAAGAAAAGCACGACGAATGTTTAGCTGCAGGCAAAGCCATTCGCCTGATGCTGGAAAAAGATATCAAGCCTTCGGATATCATGACACGTAAAGCATTTGAAAATGCTATCACCATTGTAATTGCATTGGGTGGAAGTACCAATGCCGTGTTGCACCTGATAGCAATGGCAAAAAGTGTAAACATCAAACTGACACAGGATGATATTCAAAATATCAGTAACAGGATTCCTGTGTTAGCAGACTTTAAACCAAGCGGAAAATACCTGATGCAGGATTTACATGAACATGGAGGCATTCCCGCTGTTATGAAGTACCTGCTGAAAAATAATCTGCTTCATGGTGATTGTCTTACCGTAACCTGCAAAACCATAAGAGAAAACCTGGAGAATGTTCCCGACCTGGATTTTAAAAAACAGGATATCATTTACCCATTGGAAAACCCGATAAAAACATCAGGACACTTACAAATACTATATGGCAATCTTGCCGAATGCGGCAGTGTAGCAAAAATATCAGGAAAAGAAGGAGAGAAATTTACCGGAACTGCAAGAGTATTCGATGGTGAGTTTGAATTGATCGCAGGAATTCAAAATAAAAAAGTTAAAGCCGGCGATGTAGTGGTAATCCGTTATGTAGGCCCGAAAGGCGCCCCCGGAATGCCGGAAATGCTTAAACCCACTTCCGCCTTAATCGGCGCAGGATTGGGAAAATCGGTAGCTCTTATCACGGATGGACGATTCAGCGGCGGCACTCATGGATTCGTAGTAGGCCATATTGCTCCTGAAGCTTACGATGGTGGACTGATTGCATTGGTAAAAGATGATGACATCATTGAAATTGACATCACGAAAAATACGATCATGTTAAAAGTAGATACCGTTGAATTGAATAAAAGAAAAGCAAACTGGAAACAACCTGAACTGAAAGCTACCAAAGGAGTTTTGTATAAATATGCAAAACAGGTGAAATCAGCAGCTGATGGTTGCGTGACTGACGAATTACTTTAATCATTAAATATAAAATGCTATGCAAACCCTTGAATTAAAAAAAGAAAATGGCCGTGCTAACAAAAACCCGAACACACTTCCTCCCGGAAACAAAGGGAATATTACGGGAAGTGAAGCCGTATTACATGCATTGATTGCAGAAAATGTAGATACGATATTCGGTTATCCCGGCGGCGCCATCATGCCTATCTATGATGCGATTTATGATTATGACGACAAGATCAAACATATTTTAGCCCGTCATGAACAAGGATCCATTCATGCTGCACAGGGTTATGCAAGAGCCTCAGGGCGCACCGGTGTTGTGTTTGCAACCAGCGGGCCCGGCGCTACTAATCTTGTCACAGGGCTTGCAGATGCAATGATTGATTCCACTCCCGTTGTTTGTATTACAGGCCAGGTGTTTGCCCACTTACTGGGAACAGATGCATTCCAGGAAACGGATGTGATCAACATCACTACCCCGGTTACAAAATGGAATTACCAGGTCACTGATGCCAACGAAATTCCATCTGTGCTTGCAAAAGCATTTTACATTGCCAAAAGCGGAAGACCGGGTCCCGTATTGATTGATATCACAAAAAATGCTCAGGTACAGAAATTTGACTTTGCAGGCTATGAAAAATGTAACCACATACGGAGTTACCGCCCCAAGCCGATTGTAAGAAAAGAATATATAGAACAGGCAGCCCGTTTAATCAATGAAGCAAAAAAACCGTTTGTAGTTTTTGGCCAGGGAGTAATATTGGGAAAAGCAGAAACAGAATTTAAAACCTTCCTTGAGAAATCAGGAATACCAGCCGCCTGGACTATTTTAGGAATGGGTGCTATCCCTACCAGTCATCCATTAGCAACGGGTATGCTGGGAATGCATGGAAACTATGGTCCCAATGTACTGACCAATGAATGCGATGTACTCATTGCCATCGGAATGCGTTTTGACGACCGGGTTACAGGTCGGTTAGATAAATATGCAAAGCAGGCTAAAGTCATTCACTTCGATATTGACCCTGCAGAAATAGATAAAAATGTAAAAACAACTGTAGCCGTCTGGGGCGATTGTAAGGAAACCTTACCGCTATTAACTGAATTAGTAAATAAAAAAACTCATCCGGAATGGGTGCAGAAATTCAGGGAATATCAAAAGGAAGAAGAAAAGGAATGTATTACTCCCGAGTTGAATCCAACCGGTGATATCCTCACAATGGGAGAAGTCATTAAGCTCTTAAATGAATTCGGAAAAGGAGATTCAATTCTTGTAACCGACGTAGGCCAGCATCAGATGGTATCCTGCCGGTATTCCAAACTCAACCATTCAAAAAGTAATATTACATCAGGAGGTTTGGGTACCATGGGCTTTGGATTGCCGGCTGCAATCGGTGCCAAATTCGGAGCTCCTGACCGTTCTGTTATTGCTGTTATAGGTGATGGTGGTTTTCAAATGACCATCCAGGAACTCGGGACCATCATGCAAAGTAAAATTGACATCAAAATCCTGATACTGAATAATAAATTTTTAGGCATGGTTCGTCAATGGCAGCAACTCTTTAATGACAGGCGATATTCCTTTGTTGACATTGAAAGCCCTGATTTTGTAAAGGTGGCTAAAGCTTATGGTATTGAAGGAAAGAGTGTTTCTCAACGTTCTGAATTGAAAGATGCTGTCAGTGAAATGCTCACTCACAAAGGAAGTTATTTATTAGAAGTAATGGTTGGAAAAGAAAATAATGTATTCCCGATGGTGCCACAGGGATGCAGTGTCAGTGAAATACGTTTAAAATAAATTTTATGCATAAAAAAGAATTTACACTTACTGTGTACACAGAAAACCAAATCGGCATTCTAAATCGAATTGCCACCATGTTTTCAAGAAGAAAAATAAATATCGAAAGTCTGAATACTTCGCCGACTGAAGTGGAAAGCGTTCATCGCTTTACCATTGTAATCAATGAAACCGAAGAAGTGGTAGGTAAGCTCTGCCGCCAGATTGAAAAACAGGTTGAAGTGCTCAAGGCCTATTACAATACGGAAGAAGAAATCGTATGGCAGGAATTGGCCTTATATAAAGTCAGCACTGATGCCATTGCGGAAAGAGTAAAAGTGGAAAGACTGCTGAGGCAATTTGGTGCCCGGGCCGTTGCCATCCGGAAGGATTACACGGTTTTTGAAACCACAGGACATCGTGAAGAGACAGATAAACTCATTAAAGAACTGGAGCCCCACGGCCTTATTGAATTTGTGAGGAGTGCAAGAGTAGCCATCCTGAAAGGCAGTCATGATTTTCATGAACGGCTGAAGGAGTTTGAACAAAGAGAGCCGGGAGAAGAAGTCATCGAAAATGAATTTCTTGGCAAGCAAGATGAAATTTTCACTTTGTAAAAAATAATTCAAACCCAAGAACTCTAAATTCATTTAAAATTTAAATTTCAAAATAAAACAAACCAATTATGGCACAATTAAATTTCGGCGGCGTTACTGAAAACGTGGTAACCCGTGAAGAGTTTCCGCTCAGTAAAGCTCAACAAGTGTTGAAAAATGAAACCGTAGCAGTTATAGGTTATGGCGTTCAGGGTCCGGGACAAGCATTAAACCAAAAAGAAAACGGGATCAATGTAATCGTTGGCCAAAGAAAAAATTCAAAGAGCTGGGAAAAAGCCATCCGGGATGGGTTTGTACCCGGTGAAACATTATTTGAAATTGAAGAAGCGCTGCAAATCGGCACTATCATTTGTTATTTACTGAGTGATGCTGCACAAATAAAAATGTGGCCCACAGTTAAGAAGCATCTCACAAAAGGCAAAGCCTTGTATTTTTCTCATGGCTTTGGAATTACATTCAATGAGCAAACAGGAATTATTCCTCCCAAAGATGTAGATGTATTCCTGGTAGCACCAAAAGGTTCCGGCACTTCACTTCGCCGGATGTTCTTACAGGGACGGGGCCTGAATAGTTCTTATGCTATTTACCAGGATGCTACCGGCAAAGCATTTGACAGGGTGGTGGCTCTGGGAATTGCAATCGGAAGTGGTTATTTATTCGAAACAGATTTTAAGAAAGAAGTATATTCTGATCTTACCGGTGAAAGAGGCACACTGATGGGCGCCATCCAGGGAATTTTTGCCGCACAATATGAAGTGTTGCGGGCCAAAGGTCATACTCCCTCAGAAGCTTTTAATGAAACAGTGGAAGAATTAACTCAATCGCTGATGCCATTGGTGGCAGAAAACGGTATGGACTGGATGTATGCCAACTGTTCCACTACTGCTCAGCGTGGCGCCCTGGATTGGTGGAAGAAATTCCGTGATGTCACAAAGCCCGTTTTTACTGAACTCTATGAAAGTGTAGCTGCCGGAAAAGAATCTCAACGTTCCATTGATTCCAATTCACAGGCTGATTATCGTGAAAAACTGGAAGAAGAACTGAAAGCGCTTCGTGAAAGTGAATTATGGCAGGCTGGTAAAACGGTAAGAAGCCTGAGACCGGAAAATCAAAAGGCGGATGACACGGCAGCACAAAAAGATTCAAAGACAGCCGAGCTTTTAAAAAAAATGGTAGGAAATCCTGAAAGTGTAGGATAAAAAAATAAAGATGAATACTATAACAACAGAAAAACAAAGGCTATCATTTGAAGATGCAATTGAGCGTTTAAAAAAAGTGGTGCGCCGAACTCCACTGACTTTTAACCATACTCTTTCCAAAAAATATCATTGTAATGTTTTTTTGAAAAGAGAAGATTTGCAGGTCGTCCGGTCTTACAAGATCCGTGGCGCTTATAATATGATGAGCTCTTTATCAAAGGATCAATTGGCAAAAGGAGTGGTATGTGCCAGCGCCGGCAACCATGCACAGGGCTTCGCATACAGTTGTAAAAAGTTGGGAGTAAACGGAGTTGTATTTATGCCGGTGATTACACCATTGCAGAAGATTCACCAGACTAAAATGTTCGGAGATGACCGGGTAACTATAAAATTATCCGGAGATACTTTTGATGATTGTGCCGTTGCAGCCAAAAAATTCACTGAAGAAAATAATATGATTTTCATTCCTCCCTTCGATGATCTCCGGATCATCGAAGGACAAGGGACGATGGCTGTGGAGATACTGGAAGAACAGCCCGGCATTGACTATTTATTTGTTCCTGTGGGTGGTGGCGGACTGAGTGCCGGTGTCGGGACATACTTTAAAACTTATTCACCCGGCACAAAGATCATTGGTGTAGAGCCCGAAGGTGCACCTTCAATGACACAGGCATTAAAATCCGGCCACCCTGTTTTATTGGATTCCATTGATAGCTTTGTGGACGGAGCTGCCGTAAAACGTGTGGGTGATCTTACTTTTTCAATCTGCAAAGACGTTTTAGATAATATGCGTTTGGTACCGGAAGGAAAAGTTTGCTCAACGATTTTGAAATTATACAATGAAGATGCTATCGTTGTAGAACCTGCCGGTGCATTATCCATTGCCGTATTGGATCAATTTGCAGACGAAATAAAAGGGAAAAATGTGGTTTGCATAATCAGCGGCAGCAATAATGATATTGAACGCATGCAGGAAATCAAGGAGAGAAGCCTTCAATATGAAGGATTAAAACATTATTTCCTGGTGAATTTTGCACAGCGTCCCGGTGCATTGAAAGAATTTGTCAATAATGTATTAGGACCTACCGACGATATCACCCGTTTTGAATATATGCAAAAGTCAAACAAGGAAGCAGGACCTGCATTAGTGGGCATTGAACTGACCAGCAAAGAAAATTACAGTCTCCTGTTAGACAGCTTAAATCATCATCGCATAAATTATACGGAATTAAATAAAGATGAAATTCTGTTTAATTATCTTGTGTAAACGTTGTGCAGTAAAAACCGGATTTCAAAAAAGAAATTGAAAGATCCACTTTTCCAAAACGAAAGTGGATTTTTTTTCACAGGTACCTATCCCCGGTTAAATCAACTATTGAATATTCTCAATCACCATAGCGCTGGCTCCGCCACCACCATTACAGATACCTGCTGCGCCATACTTTGCATTATTAGTTTTAAGTACATTAATTAATGTAACTATTATTCTTGCCCCACTGCATCCCAACGGATGACCAATTGATACTGCGCCGCCATGAACATTCACTTTTGCAGGATCCAGTTTCATTCTCTTTGTGTTTTCAATTCCCACTACTGCGAATGCTTCATTTAATTCCCAATAATCAATATCACTCATCTTCAATCCTGCTTTGGTCACTGCCTTTGGAACTGCAAGTGATGGCGTAGTAGTAAACCACTCCGGCGCCTGCTCTGCATCCGCATAAGAAAGAATTTTTGCAATAGGTTTTAATCCGAGTTCTTTAATTTTTTCCCCACTCATCACTACCAATGCTGCAGCACCATCATTCATCGTACTGGCATTAGCGGCAGTCACCGTTCCGTCTTTTTGAAATACAGGATTCAGTGAAGGAATTTTATCAAACTTTACATTATAAGGTTCTTCGTCTTTGCTTATCACAACCGGATCGCCCTTGCGTTGAGGAATAGCCACCGGCACGACTTCATTTGTAAACTTGCCACTCTCCCATGCTGATTGGCTTCTTCTATAACTTTCTATTGCAAATGCATCCTGCTCCTGGCGACTGACTCCGCACTCCTTTGCACAAAGTTCTGCAGCATTGCCCATCGCTTTTCCATCATATACATCGGTAAGTCCGTCTTTAGCAACTCCATCAATCAAAGAAACATTTCCGTATTTATTTCCCCAGCGGATACTATCACTATAAAAAGGTGTATTGCTCATGCTTTCCATGCCACCTGCCACTACTATATCGGCATCACCCAATAAAATGCTTTGTGTTGCCTGTGCAATTGCTTTCATTCCGCTGGCGCAAACTTTGTTCACTGTGGTACAGTTCACTTCATTGGGTAACCCGGCAAATTTTGCTGCCTGTCTTGCCGGAGCCTGTCCCAGGTTTGCCTGCAATACACAACCCATCAAAACATCTTGTACTGACTCTGAACCTGACGAAGGGTCAATTCCTGCTCTCTTCAATGCTTCTTTAATAGCAATAGCTCCCAATTGTGTTGCGGATAAACTTTTCAATGATCCTCCAAAACTTCCAATCGGCGTACGAACTGCCGAGATGATAAAAACTTCTTTCATGAATTATAATTAAGAGAGCAAAGATAACAATTGTTAGTTTCCGTTTTGAACCAGATTCCTGGCTTGAGTTGTAAAGAGAATACCTTATTCACCATGCTCCTCGAATCTTCCAGATTCGAAAGCTTATTTCATCGCTTATAGCGATAAGCCTGGAAACTGCTTTAGACAGTTAATCCCAATTTTTCTTGCTCTTCGAAACCTATAGTTTCGAAAGTCTATTTCATTGTTTCAAGCGATTACATAATGCTGCAAAACAAAACGTTTCGCAGAGCCGGGCAATGTCAAAGAGAATTTCAAAATACATAAAGTACATGCCAATGTTTAAAAATCAATGATCAGTAAGTGTATTTCATCTTCCCAAAAAAATTCCTGAACAATCCCTTTATGAATAAAAGAGTGTTAATCTCTTTATTAGTAGATTTACAAAAGTAAATGCTTTATTAAAACAGGGGATTGCTACGGGATATACGGCTAGACCAAATTGAACATTGAAAAGTTGGGCATTATCTTCATCTAACAACAAACCATGTCCAGGCATACACCATCTGCAAGCAGGAAAAAAGAAATTCTGAACATTGCTACACTTGAAATGTTTGAACGATTGATCAACCTGGATTTCAAACAATATGCATTTGACATGATGGTTATGCCCGGTACCCTTGAAGACAAACACAAAAACTGCCAATCTATCCCGGCACTAAGAAGACAGTTTAACTTAATATATTTATTGTTAGAAGGTGAACATGATGTAAAACTCGGTGCTGATCATTTACAGTTAAACCCGAATGACCTGGTTATTGTTCCGGAAAATACCCTTTATGCCAGTGATCATATAAAAAACTGCCGGGGGTATTGTATTCATTTCAAATCTGAATTTTTGAAATCCCTACATGTGAAGTCACTTACGGATGAGTTTCCTTATTTCCATTTTGATGCGCCACATATCATTAATCTTAACCCGGATGAAAGTGAATTAATCCAGGAGTCTTTTAAAAATATTATTGACGAATACAATCGTTCCTCTTCCGAAAAAAACGCTTTGCTTTGCAACCTCATTCTTATTCTTTTATTGCGGGTACGTGAATTTTACAAATCAAGAATTAAAGAACAAAAGAAGAGTTTAAACAGGCAGGAGCAACTTGCCAATAGCTTCAAATTATTAGTGGAAAAAAACTTTATTGAAACCAGGGCAGTAAATGAGTATGCAAAGCAGCTTTGCATTTCACCCAGACATCTTTCAGAAGTGGTAAACGAAATATTCAGCCGTTCACCATTGCAAATTATCCATGACATTTTATTGCTTGAATCAAAAGTCCAGTTAAAAGCAACCGATAAAACAATCTCTGAAATTGCTTATTACCTAAAATTTGATGATCCGCCACATTTTACAAACTTCATAAAAAAGAGGACCGGACTATCACCGCAGGAACTTCGGAGAAAACTCTGAATTATACATTTCATTCCGAGAAATTTACAATTTAGCTTCATCATAGCTGCTTCTCTTTGTATCTTAAAATATACTACAATGGAAACAGTAACAAATCTTTCAAAAATTGCAGAATGGAAAAACTTTGGAAAACCAGATGAAATCCGGGAATTCCCGAAAGGACGGCTAGAGCTTTTGAAAGTTGGCGGAGCCATTATTGGCCGGGGCATTTTTGAGCCCGGTTGGCGATGGGCCACATCTGTGCAGCCAATTGTTAAGACGCACAGTTGTGAAGCTCCCCATTTTCAGTATCATGTATCCGGTATCCTGCATGTAGTAATGGATGACGGGACAGAGTTCGATCTCAGGCCCGGAGATATATCATTGCTGCCATCAGGGCATGATGCCTGGACTGTGGGCAATGAACCCGTTGTCGTAATAGATTTTCAAGGTATGGTTGATTATGCTAGACACCTGTAGTAACACATTAAACAGGAAAAGAAATGAAGTACCATCGAACCGGAAGTATTTGAAATAAAAATCAAGTACTTCCAGTTTGGCTTAGCTCCTTATCTCCATTTCATAAACCAACAGGATGAATGCTTGCCGATAACATCCTCTTCAAATCTCATACTCTTCGAATCTTCCAGATTCAAAAACTTATTTCATCGCTTATAGCGATGAGCCCGGAAACTGCTTTAGACAGTTAATCCCAATTTTCCCAGGTGTCTCACAGTGGAATTATAATCAAAATGACGAAGCCCGTTAATGCTGAGTGTTTCGGCTACCTGTACAAACATGGGCCGGTCTTCAATATATACAACTTCGGCCGGTTTTACCTGTGCCGTATCCAATGCAACTTTGAAAATATCAAGATCCGGTTTTCTGAAATGAACAAAACTGGATACAATAAAAAAATCAGCAAAATCATTTAGCCGGAATTCCCGTATTCGGTATTCTGCAAGCTCCCGGCCTTCATTACTGACCACAGCTATTTTGCAGTTATACTTCTTTTTAATTACTGACAGTAACCTGAGCATATCCGGATAAGGCTTTGATTGATTAAACATAAACTGCCGGAATTCTTTCCGGCTAAACGACCGTTTTTTATAAAACACTACCCTGTTCAGGTATTCATCCAATGATAGCTTCCCGGCTTCGTAGGTATCAAAAGTGAGATGATGTCTTTCCTCGGTCTCTTCAGGATCTAACCTGAACAGATCGACAGCCCTCCTCCGGCTGCCCCGATCCCAGCCATTGGTTAATAAGACACCCCCGATATCTGTAAAAACAGTAGTAACAGAACTTTTCTTTGCCATCTCAATATTCTTTTATTTAAGCTATAAAGCTAATCGTTTTCCGCCAGTTACTATTTCTGGTATCAATGAGTATAATACAGCATTACTTATTCTTATTTAATGGCAACAAGGCTCAATTGTTAAGAGCTTCTGTACTGATGTTAACTAATTGCAATCGGCACCAGAAAATTTAAAAGTTCAGATTTCTTGCATGTGATTTGCACCCTGAAAGCTATTCAATCATCACTTAAAAATTTAAAAAAATGAAAAAACTAATTATTCTTTCCGGGCTCATGTTAGCCTGCAGCGGTTTGATGTTTGCACAAACCACCACAGCCCCAAAAACAAAAGCGAAGAGTGAAAAAACTTCTTCCATTGCCAGGTCTCACAAATCAGCAAAAATAACAACCACCTCAGCAAAAACGGAGACGACAGCAACTTCAAAAACGATCACATCCCCTAAAAAAAGCACCACTACATCAACAAAAAATTTAACTTCCACAAAAACCACCACGACACATTTGAAAGCGGATGGTACACCGGACAAGAGATTTAAAGAAAATAAAACTTCTAAAGGTCCGCTCAAAAAAGATGGCACTCCGGATATGCGTTATAATGTCAACAAGCCAAAAACAAGTACAAAACAATAAATCAGACAGTATCTCACAAAAAGGCTGACCGGGGAGTCAGCCTTTTTTGTGTCATGGATTTTATCTCCCCGTACAGATGCTGAAATTGCCAGCCCCTGTAAAAAATAAATACGGATCCCGATAAGTTAAATTTCACCGGAAAAATTACTTATAAAAATGTGTGATTAACTTTGTACCCGGCATAATTACCATTTAAAAAAGAAGTACCATGGAACAAAAAGAAAAATTACAAGAGCTGAATAAAGAATCACTTGAAAAGCTGGATGCCTATTTAAACTCAAAGAAACAGTCATTAAATCCGGAAGATCACGAAAAACTCCACCAGGCTAAAGAAGAATGGCAAAAAGCATGGGCCAAATTAATGGAAACACTAATGGTATTAGAAAGGTTGGAAATTTAATACCACTTATCGTGAAGAAGACGTATCAAAGAGTCAGGTACGGTTGTTTTTCAGAAATATTTTCCTGCAACGAATACGGGAAACATAATTCAAATTTCATCCTCAATTTTTCATCACAGTAAATACTCATTTTATCAATCAAATTATTCAACCGCATATCAATAGCTGTAAATACCTGTTTGTATTGCTTTCAGCCACAATCTTTTTCTCATGTTCCGCAATTAAGGAGCCGGTCCTTAAAGGAATTGATGAACTGAAAGTAAATGGTATTAGCCTGAATCAACCCCGGTTGATCGTCCATCTGAATTACTTTAATCCGAATCGTTCGGGCCTGCGTTTAAAAGACGCAACGGGTGATGTATGGATAGATAATTCTTTTTTAGGACGATTTAATATGGATACCTCAATAAAAATTTCCGGGCTATCCGATTTTATAATACCGGTTATGCTGGATGTGGATATGAAAAATGCAATGAAGAATGCAGCTACCCTGTTGTTCAAGCCTGTTGTAAGTTTTAAAATTGAAGGAAAAGCCAGAATCGGTAAAAGCGGGATTTTTATTAATTATCCTATCCGCTATGAAGGAAAGCAGGATCTTTCAAAACTATTGCAATGATTTTTATTTACCGGCCGGGCCGGAAGATTTTACAGGAGGAAGGCCTCCGTCTTCAGGCTTCTTGCAACATTTTGGTAACAGTTTATAAAAATCAGGATTTGCAGGTACATCATCTGCATCAAAACCTACATTTGCAATTGCTGTTTTGATTTCTTCAATATTGATCCGGTCAGTCACATATTTTACCGTTGTTTCTCCCTTACGGAAATTTACATTAATACTTATTATTCCATCATATCGTTTCAGGTAAGTCTCAATCTTTGTTTTGCACTCTTCACAACGGGCATTCGGTGTTTTGATCTTTGCAGTAAGGGCAGGCTTTACCTGTGCCAAACTGTTTAAAGAAAATAAAGTAATGACAACTGAAGCAAGCAGTATTTTCATAGCTGAAATTTTTCTGCAGGTAAATTACTGAACTCCTTTCCAATTTGCAGGATCATCCCTCCATTTTAACAAAATTTCCTGCTGGCCGGAAGATACAATACCCTTTTCAATAGCTGACTGGATTAAAGCTGTATAGTCGGTAAGTGAATAATAGGCTAATTGATTTTTTGAAAATGCCTCAAGGGATACAGGAAACCCGTAATTAAAAATGGATACCATACCTATCACTTCAAGGCCTTCTCTTTTTAATACATCAACCACCTGCAAACTGCTCTTACCGGTTGACACCAGGTCTTCAACAACCACGGTCTTACATCCTTTTTGATAGTGACCTTCAATTTGATTACCCAACCCATGTTCTTTTGGTTTTGGCCGAACATAGATATAAGGCAGTTTCAACTGGTCAGCAGTCATAGCACCCCAGGCGATGCCTGCAGTAGCCAAACCCGCAAGCAATTCTGCATCAGGAAATTTTTCAAAAACAAGGTTGCACAACTCTGATTTTATAAAGTCCCTTGAATAGGGAAAAGATAATACCCGGCGGTTGTCACAATAGATCGGGCTTTTCCAGCCGCTGGCCCAGGTAAAAGGTTGCTCGGGATTTAACTGAACTGCATTAACTTGAAGCAGTTTTTCGGCTACAATTCTGGCATCTGTCATGCGGCGAAATTGTAACTTAAATCTGAAAACCGGAAATTAATTATGTATATCAAAATTTTTTTTGACACCAAGCCGCTTTTTCTGTGTGACTCGATTGATGAAAAGATGCAGCCCCTGATTCACCGAGATGATGTCATTTTTATAGACGAGCTCAATGCTCATACCATCAAGACTATTATTCATGAAATGCAGCAACCCAATATTTCTTCCGGGGTTTTCTTTCATAAAAACCTTGATGAGCTGAAGAAGGCGTTATTCAAAAAATTCTCACTCGTTATTGCTGCGGGTGGGTTGGTGTTCAACGAAAAAAATGAACTTTTACTGATCTACAGAAGAGGAAAATGGGATTTACCAAAAGGAAAACTGGATCCGGGTGAATCTATAGAGGATTGTGCCATCCGGGAAGTGCAGGAAGAAACAGGATTGCAAAAAATTAAATTGAATAAACTTCTTACGCTAACCTATCATACCTATCATGAAGGTACCCGTTTTATTCTTAAAGAAACGCACTGGTTCCTGATGAAAACCAAAAGCAGTGAACCGCTTTTGCCACAGGCAGAAGAAGATATCATTGAAATCCGCTGGTCAAATAAAAAGGAAATACCTGTTTATTTATTAAACAGTTTTTCTTCCGTTGCAGATGTTTTGAAAACTGCTTTTAAGATGGCTTAGCTTTTTCTCGGTAAAATAGCTACTGTAAGACGGCTCACACAAATCAACCTGTCACTTTCATCACAGATCCTGATATCCCAAACATGGGTGGAAGAGCCAAGATGTAAAGGTCTTGCTGTACCAGTAACAAATCCCTTTGTTGCGCTTCGGATATGATTTGCGTTAATCTCAAGACCCACGCAATAAAACCGGGATTGATCAATCACTAATGCGGATGCAACACTGCCTGTTGTTTCAGCTAAGACACATGAAGCGCCTCCATGCAAAAAACCATAAGGCTGTTGGGTCCTGTGATCCACCGGCATCTTCGCCCTTAAAAAATCATCTCCTATTTCTACCCATTCTATGCCTACATGCCGGGCCATTTTATCCGGGAAAAATGCCTTCAATTTCTCAAGAGTAAGTTCTTTATCATACCAGATGGACATATGAATTTATTTCTTCAGCGTTTTTATAACTGCTTCAGGGAGGAAATGGCTGGCGTCTCCCCCATTCCGGATAATATCACGTACAATAGTGGATGCAACAGATGTATATTTAGGTTCACCTGTTAAGAAAATAGTTTCGATAGAACGATCTAGTGTCCGGTTTGCATCAGCAATCGTTTTTTCATACTCAAAATCACTGACATAACGAATGCCCCTTAATATGAACCCCGCATTTATTTTTTTACAAAAATCAACGGTAAGACCTTCATAGATGGCTCCTTCCACCTTCGGCTCATCTTTGTAAATTTCATGGATCCAGCTTTTCCGCTGTTCAGGAGAAAACATCGGTTCCTTTGCAGCATTTAATCCGATACCTACAATGATTTTATCAAATAAAGGTAAAGCCCTGTTGATAATATCTACGTGGCCTAATGTAACCGGGTCAAATGTGCCGGGGAATAAACAAATTCTCTTCATGATAGTTTATTGTCTTTGAAAGCTAATACTTATAAATTGATTTCTTTACTCCCTGGCAGGATTTCTTCCTGACAAAAGATATAAGACAGCCATTCTTACGGCTACTCCGTTCTCCACTTGCTGAAGAATGATAGACTGCTTGCTGTCTGCTACGTCACTGTCTAATTCCACACCCCTATTGATGGGCCCGGGATGCATGATTATAATCTCCTTTTTCAAATCATCAAGTAATTGCCTGTTAATCCCGTAAGCAAGACTATACTCCCGGAGTGAAGAAAACAAAACCTGGTTCTGCCGTTCCAATTGAATTCGTAAAACATTTGCTACATCACACCACTCTAAGGTTTCTCGTAAATTATAGCTCACCTCAACATTTAAGGCGTTTCCGATATATTTCGGAATGAGAGTGGGCGGACCACAAACAACAACTTCGGCACCCACTTTTTTCAATAAATAAATGTTACTCAGGGCCACCCGGCTATGCATGATGTCGCCTATAATTGCCACTTTTGTGCCTTTGAGCTTACCTGTTTTTTCATTGATCGAAAATGCATCCAGCAATGCCTGTGTGGGATGTTCGTTAATTCCATCTCCGGCATTGACAATAGCAGCCGGAATATGCTGAGATAAAAAATGCGGAGCTCCGCTGGCGCTGTGCCTCATCACCACCATATCCACTTTCATGGACAAAATATTGTTTACGGTATCTAACAGGGTTTCACCTTTTGAAACGGAAGATGCAGACGCTGTAAAGTTGAGCACATCAGCACTCAGGCGCTTTTCGGCTAGTTCAAAAGAAATGCGTGTTCTTGTTGAGTTCTCAAAAAAAAGATTGATGATAGTCACATCACGTAAGGACGGAACTTTTTTGATGGGCCGTTGCAAAACTTCTTTGAATTGAGTGGCAGTAGATAAAATAGTAGAAATATCTTTTGCAGAGAGCTCTTTAATGCCGAGTAAGTGTCGTGTAGATAGTTGCATTAAAGATCAAAGATAGGGGATTTTTATTTTCGTAACAGGAATCTTGCCATCACCGGGTTTTACAGGAATACAATACCTGCCACATTAAAACTAATACAAGACAACTTCACTTTTTGTCCAGTTGACCTTTACCTTTTGTGAAACAATGGAATCAATAGCTTTCCCTGTATAATCCGGCTGGATAGGAAGCTGCCGGCTAAACCTCCGGTCAATCAGCACACATAGTTCCACTTTTTCCGGGCGGCCAAAGTCCATCAATGCGTCTAAAGCAGCACGAATGGTGCGGCCGGTGTATAATACATCATCTATCAGAACAACTTTTTTACCTTCAATAGAAAACAGTATATCCGTTTGATTGGCTACATGTAGTTGTTTGCGGATATCATCCCGGTAAAATGTGATATCCAGTTTCCCGTATTTAATCTTTTTAAGATGAAGTTCCTTTTTGATCTCTGAAACAATCTGATCGGATAAATAGATACCCCGCGGCTGAATGCCGATGATTACTGTATCCTCCAGGCTGATATGATTTTCCAGTATCTGGTGAGCCAGCCGTTTAATAGTAATTTCTAATTGTTGCTTATTGAGTATAGCTTTCAAACTACTGATTTTGTATAAAAGTAAGAAGGCCGGTTGAATTACGAATAGGATGGGAAACAAAAAAAGCTGCCGGTGCGGCAGCCTTTTTATAAATAATAAAAAAAATAATTATTTCTTGGAGCCGGTCTTGATTGAATAACGAACACCAAATTGGAAAGTGCTGGCTTTTACATGTTCGCCTTCAGACTCTTTCTCAATACTGGAAAGACCTAAATTATACCTGGCATACAATCCAAAACCCATCGGCAAATCATAACCGGCTGCAAATGCCCAACTGAAATTGCCGCTTTTTAATTCATCTTTAAAATCCATGCTTTCGCCCTCAGATTTTAATTTAGCGCTTGTTATAAAACCATATTGCGGCCCAGTTGCTAAATTAAATCCACCTTCAAAATTGTAACGGAATAAAGCTGCCAGGTTAAGGTAATTAAAGTTATATTTTACATCATAATCTCCATCTCCACCTCCTGTATACTTTGCTCCTTCAGAAGAATAAGTAGCCTCCGTTTGAACGGCTATGCCATTTGAAACCGGAATTTGATAAGATACGCCAAAATGCGCTCCCAGTTTACTCTTAAATCCAGATAAATCTTCACCACGAAGCGATGAAACGTTAATACCGGCATGAACACCAAATTGTGCTTGAGCTGCAATTACAAACGATGTAAGCAGCAGGGAAAATAGGATTCTTTTCATTGTTAAATAGTTTAAGTTTGACACAAACATAGAAAACAAATTTTATAAATCATAGTAAATCAGTTAATAAGATTATAAAATGAGTAAAATAAATTGATTTTCAATTGAAATTAATAATCAATTAAGTAATTCACAATCAATTTACTCAAACTATTCTTCCTGCATAAATGGATAAGAATATTCAGTGGGAGAGTTGAATGTTTCCTTGATAGTTCTTGCACTTAGCCAACGATATAAATTCAGGATACTCCCGGCCTTGTCATTGGTACCGCTGGCCCTGGCTCCTCCAAAAGGTTGTTGTCCTACTACGGCACCTGTTGGTTTATCATTGATATAAAAATTGCCGGCAGCATTCCTGAGTTTTTGGGTTGCTAATTCTACTGCATCACGATTCTTTGAAATTATTGAACCGGTTAATGCATAAGGAGAAGTCGTATTCACTAATTCTAAAGTTTGTTCAAAACGGTTTGCAGGATAAATATAAACCGTCAACACCGGGCCGAAAATCTCTTCACACATGCTGACATATTTCGGATCCTTTGCTTCAATTACTGTAGGCTGAATAAAATAGCCTTCCTTTTTATCACATTTACCTCCCACCCAAACCTGAGCTTTCGGATCCTTTTTTGCCTGGTCAATATACCGCTTGATATTTTCAAAACTTTTTTCGTCAATTACTGCATTAATAAAGTTGGTAAAATCTTCAGGGCTTCCCATTTTAAAACTCTTTACGCCTGCAACCAGTTTCTTTTTTACTTCTTCTGCCAAATTGGAAGGAATATAGGCTCTTGAAGCAGCGGAACATTTCTGTCCCTGGAATTCAAAAGCACCACGAAGCAATGCCGTTACCAAAACATCTACATCAGCACTTTTATGTGCAATCACAAAATCTTTTCCTCCTGTTTCGCCAACAATACGGGGATAAGATTTGTACATCGCCATATTTTTACCAATGGTTTCCCACATATTATTAAATACACCAGTGGAGCCTGTGAAATGAACACCTGCAAAGTCACGATGATTAAAACAAACTTTCCCAATAGTGGGGCCGTCAACATAGATTAAGTTTATCACGCCATCAGGCAATCCGGCTTCTTTTAAAATTCGCATAAACATCTGGGCAGAATATACCTGCGTATTAGCGCATTTCCAGATCACAACATTTCCACACATAGCAGCACTGGTAGGAAGGTTACCGCCAATTGCCGTAAAATTAAAAGGAGTTATTGCCAGAACAAATCCTTCAAGTGGACGATAT
>JAFDYJ010000007.1:37381-100192 GCA_018267515.1 Bacteroidota bacterium
CTGCTAATGGGTTGTTGTTTATATATTTCACTTAAAAAATGAACGTTGAATCTTAAAAAGTCAATCAGCTCACATGCAGAATCTATTTCTGCCTGGAATGCATTTTTACTTTGTCCCAACATAGTAGTAGCATTTATGTAGGGCCGATACTTTGTCGCCATCAGGTCAGCAGCTTTCAAAAAAATATTTGCCCGGTTTTCCCAACTCATATTTGACCATTCTTCTTTTGCCGCCAACGCTGCCTCAATGGCCTGCTGAACATGCTTTTCCTCACCGGCATTAAAATATCCAAGTGTATGATGAATTTCATGTGGTGGATGTATAACTGTTTTTTTATTTGTCCGCACTTCTTTTGCACCTATATACATGGGCACATCAACCTGTTGCGTTTTTAATTCTGCCAAGACTTCTTTCAGTCTTTTTTTCTCAGGTGAACCGGGGGCGTAAGAAAGAACGGGTTCATTGACTGGCATCGGGTATGAGAACGTTCCAATACTCATATGAAAACTATTTTAATTATTTATTAAAATGCAAAGTTAGTAAAGATCAAATCACCGGAAGGAGCCTAATTGTCAACCTCTTTTGCTTGCATAAGATATGCTTTTATAAATCCGTCAAGCTCACCATCCAAAACTGGTTGCACATTTGCTGTTTCAAAATCAGTTCGGTGATCTTTAATCATTTTATAAGGATGCAACACATAGCTTCGGATCTGGCTGCCCCACTCAATTTTTCTTTTACTGGAGTTAGCTGCATTTTTCAGTTCTTCTCTTCTGCGTAATTCTTCTTCATACAATTTACTCTTGAGCATCTTTAAAGCTTTCTCCCGGTTTTCTCCCTGCGTTCGGGCCTGCTGACATTCTACAATAATTCCGGAAGGAATATGTTTCAGCCTGACTGCTGTTTCCACTTTATTTACATTCTGCCCTCCTTTACCACCGCTACGATAAAATTCCCATTCAAGATCTGCAGTATTAACATTCACTTCAATGCTTTCATCCACTAAAGGGTAAACAAAAACGGAAGCAAATGAGGTATGCCTTCTTGCATTACTGTCAAAGGGTGAAATGCGAACTAAGCGATGTACTCCGCTTTCAGCTTTTAAAAATCCATAGGCAAAGGGGCCATCAAATTGCAGTGTACAGGTTTTAATGCCGGCACCATCTCCCCATTGCCAGTCTAACTCTGCTACTTTCCAATCTTGTTTTTCACCATACATGCGATACATCCTTGCCAGCATTTCAGCCCAGTCCTGGCTTTCAGTTCCACCGGCACCCGAATTAATCTGTAAAACGGCAGGCAACTCATCTTCAGGTTGATTTAATGTGCATTTGAATTCCGCATCATCAATAGACTGCTGTGCTTTTTCAAATGCAATTTTCGTTTCCTCTTCTGTAGCATCACCCGATTTCCAGAAATCGAATAATACAGCAAAATCCTCAACAGCAGTTTCCACCTGTTCGTACAGTTTAACCCAATATTCGTTTTGCTTAATATTTTTAAGAATATCAGCCGCCCTTTTGCTGTCATCCCAAAAACCGGGGCTCAGCGACAATTGTTTCTCTTCGGAAATTTTGTATTGTTTGTTCTCGACGTCAAAGAAACCTCCTTATCCCGGAAACACGGGACCTCAAATCTTTTATCTGTTCTTGTGTCATAGCAGGTGCAAATATAACTGAAATGTGTGTGGCAAATGACAGCCGGCTTCTTATTCCTTCCCGGAAAATTCTTAACTTTCTATTCAACCGAAGCTATCAATTATGAGAAAATTGTTTTACGTATTGATGCTCACATCATCATCACTTGCCTCCGCACAAAACCCGGGATCATTCAATGGTCTCAATATGAACCTTGGAAATTTATACCGCTTAAGCGATGCAAAAACAAGATCCATCAGTCCGGAAAATCCAACCGGAGAACCCGGTAAAGGCGGAATGGCAACTTTAGAAAATGGAAGTGCCCGGAATAATGCACGGGAACTCGGTCAAGGATGGAAAGTAAATCCTTATGTCATTATCAAGCCCGGAGAAACTTACACTATGGCTGAGATCACAGGATCCGGCGCCATTCAACATATTTGGATGACGCCAACAGGAAATTGGCGTTTCTCTATACTTCGGTTTTATTGGGATGATGAAGCCGAACCATCAATAGAAGTTCCGGTTGGTGATTTCTTCGGAGCCGGCTGGGGTTCTTACACTCATTTAAATTCTTTGGCGGTTACAATAAATCCGGGATCTGCATTTAATTGTTATTGGGTAATGCCTTTCAGAAAAAAATGCAGGATAACAATGTCAAATATTAATACTGAAAACATGGTACTCTTTTACCAGGTGGACTATACACTCACTTCAGTTCCTGAAGACGCTGCCTATTTTCATGCACAGTTCAGAAGACACAATCCCGTAAAGGAAGGAATTGACACTCTTGTGGATAATATCAAAGGTAAAGGACAATATGTAGGTACCTACCTTGCCTGGGGAGTTCATAATAACGGATGGTGGGGGGAAGGCGAAATAAAATTTTATATAGATGGCGATACAAAATTTCCAACAATTAACGGGACAGGAACTGAAGATTATTTTTGTGGATCCTACGATTTTGATACAAAGTCAAAAAATAAATCTGGTATAGATGAAATAAACTATACAGAGTTCTCCACAGCATATGCCGGCCTTCCACAAGTGATTCGGGGTGACGGCCACTACAATGTAATGCAACGGTTTGGAATGTACCGCTGGCACATTATGGATCCCATCCGGTTTGAAAAAAATTTAAAAGTTACTATCCAGGACCTGGGATGGCGAAGTGGCGGCAGGTACCTGGTGCAGCAATCAGATATCAGCTCAGTTGTTTATTGGTATCAAACAGAACCGCACCAGGTTTTTCCGAAATTACCTTCCAAAGATGCATTGGAAATTAATTGATGCAGATTGACAGAGGTCATTTATTATTATTCCTCTTAGATTTGCCCCATGCCAATTTGTATGAATTGCGAACATGAAGGGACTGGAAAGTACTGCTCTGAATGTGGACAACCCTACCAGGTTAAGAGAGTTACTGTATCTTCCATACTTCATGAAGTCATCCACTTGTTTACTCATTTTGAAAAAGGATTTGGCTATACACTGAAACAATTATTACTACACCCGGGTGTTATGCAAAGAAAATACCTGGCCGGACAGAGAAGTAAGCATCAAAAACCATTTTCTACATTTTTTGTTTGTGCTACTCTTTCAGGATTGGCGATTTACCTGATCAATACTCCGGCTCATGCGGGAGCAACGACATTTGATGAAATGAGGGAACACTTTTACAGGCACTACTTTGTACTATTCCAATCTGCAATGATTCCTTTTTATACATTGGTTTTCTGGCTGGCATTCCAAAGTAAGAATTTTAACTATGCAGAATCGCTGGTTCTGCTCACTTATACACTTTCCATACTATTACTGTTGATCATTTTTACCAACATAATTGATCTTTTCCCTCACAAATTTGAAACGTACTTTATCGAAATACCATTAATGGCAGGCTATATGACCTGGACTAATCTCAGTTTTTTTAATAATTCCAATAATTGGCTGGTTATTATTAAAAGCATTATAGCGCTTTTGATTTGCTGGTTTGCTTCTAATTTAATAACTACACAATTGATAAATTGGATGTTGCATTAGTACCAATCAATTCTAATTTATTGAAATAGCACTACCCGGGCATAAGTCAGGAAAGGTTTTAGCGGATTTCAGTAAATTCGCCGCAATAACTTTTGAATGACACAATCAGTTTATAATTTTCAACTGCCTTCCAATGCTTCATCACAATTAGATTTTACAGCTTTTATTACAACATTAAACTTTTTTCATCCTTTAAATACTGAAGAAGCAGACTACCTGCTGAAAATCGCTAAACCTGTTTCTTTTAAAAAGGGAGAATTGCTGCTAAAATCGGGTGAAATCTGCAATCATTTATATTTTATTAAAAAAGGTATTGTAAGAGGTTATGTAAAAGAAGGAAAAAAAGATATTACAACATGGATCACGGCTGAAAATGAAATGGTAACCTCCATATCCGGGCTGGGCAACAGCAATGTCAGCGAAGAAAATATGCAGTCTGTTGAAAATTGCAGTGCATGGGCTATCACCAACAGGGATCTTGAAGATCTCTATTCGAAGTTTCCCGTTTTTAATATTGTAGCAAGGAAGCTCTTGCAGAAATATTATAAGGATGCAGAAGGAAGAGCTTTCATAGCAAGACTTTCTAAGGCCGAAACCAAATACCTGTATTTTTTAAAAAATCACGGGCACCTGGCAAACAGGGTTCCTCTAAAATACATTGCCTCCTTCCTGGGTATAACCCTGGAAACGTTGAGCAGAGTAAGAAAAAAAATATCTTCTGCAATCTGATCAATTGTAAAATGAGTTCCTAGCGATTGACATTCACATTCACTGTGTACTTACCCGGTTCCCTGAATTCCACATCAAAATCATCACCTCCGACGACTACTTTCATCCGGGCAGGATAGTTAACATTATAAACGGTTGTCTGCACTCTCTTAGGGCTGCTGCCGGTAATATCCATTCTCCCGATACTACCCATATACATTTGTATATCATCCACTTTCAATGATCTGGATCCGCTTTGAAAAGTGGCGCCACCAGCTGCCGTATTACTAATATTGAAAATTATCTGGCTAACATCGTCTCTCTTGTAATCAAATTCCATCTCATATATACCACCCGTCTTGCTATATACTTTATACGGGTACTCATTCTTGCCTATATAAGAATCTTTTTTCCAATAACCGTCAACTATACTATCGGAATGCTCAGGCCTTTTTACAACAAGATTCCCTTTGCCATCCATCATGCCTTTAGAAAAATGACCTGTATATACACTCCCGTCTTTCCAGGTATAGGTGCCTTCCCCATCGGGCAAACCGGACTTAAATTCTCCTTCATAGGTATCAGTACCTACGGCTTTACCTTTACCATTAGCTTTACCTTTTTTGCAGTCACCTGTATAGGTACCCTGCA
Organism: Bacteroidota bacterium; assembly: GCA_018267515.1. Lineage (GTDB taxonomy): Bacteria > Bacteroidota > Bacteroidia > Chitinophagales > Chitinophagaceae > UTBCD1. The sequence continues at coordinate 42,418 of JAFDYJ010000007.1, forward strand.
ATGATTCTTTTGCAACCTTACAATCCTGTTGAGCAAAAGCGCTTCCAAAATATAAAACAAGCGCTGCTAAGAAAGACACTTTTGGAACAAAGAAATTCTTTGACATACTTAAAAATTAAAAGATTAAAAAAAATGAAACCCTATTTGAGCAGATAGCAGCGGCAGCATCGCAAATTACTTAAAATTAATATTTCAAAAAATTTTTATAACCTTTGTCTGTCAAATAATTTCCCGTTTACGATATAACAAAAGCAATGACGATCGTACGCATCAGTTGGTTGACAGTCCTTATATTTTTTTCTGCCTGCAATAATAAGACCTCTGAATCAACAGACCCAATTGAACCGAAATTGAAAGAAGAAAATGTAACCATAAATCAAAAAAGTATAGCACTAAACTGCTTTGTTGTTTATGACTCAAGCCATGTTAATAAAAGACCCGGCATTTTAGTTGTTCCTGAATGGTGGGGGCTGAATGACTATACCAAAATGAGAGCCCGGAAACTCGCCGCCCTCGGCTACATTGCAATGGCTGTTGATATTTTTGGAAACGGACAAATCGCAGATAACCCCGAGCAGGCTCAAAACCTTGCCACCCCATTTTACCAAAACCCGCAATTAGCCAAAGACCGGTTGGATGCAGCTAAATCCAAACTAAAAACCTATTCCCAAACCGATTCATCAGATTTAGCAGCTATTGGTTATTGTTTCGGTGGCGGAATAGTACTGAATGCCGCAAGATTAGGTGAAGATTTGAAAGGAGTTGTCAGTTTTCATGGAGATCTCATCGGGGTACCGGCTAAAAAAGATCTTTTGAAATCAAAAATACTGGTGTGCAATGGCCAGTCAGATCAATTTATCACAAAAGAAGATATAGCACTTTTCAAAAAACAACTGGATTCAATTGGTGCTGAATATATTTTTAAGCAATACCCGGGTGCCACCCATGCTTTTACCAATCCCGAAGCCACAGCTCTCGGGAAAAAATTTAATATGCCGGTTGAATATAATCCAAAAGCCGATTCCGCCTCCTGGAGCGACATGAAAGCTTTTTTCAGTACCATTTTCAAATAATGGTTATTCATTTTTTTACTTCAGCATTCTATTTATAACCGCCTTACTATCAGTATTTTTACTGAGTTCCTGTACTTATAACGTAAAATTTACTTAGAAGAATTACTTGCAAAAACTATGAATTTCCGAAAGTAGTTTCTATTTTAGTTCCCCGTTTAGGACAAAAATCAACACCCTTGAAAAAATTATACTTATTTCTGAGTTTCGGAATCTTCTTATTTTATTCCTGCAAAAAAATAGCATTTCAACCACCGGTAGAAACCTGTTTATTGCAAACCGACAATCCCGTTTCCCGGAGTTATTCAGCTGATTCCATATTAGCAGTAAATTATAACGGTAAAAATTGCGGGTTACTCCCACTTAGCAAAAACAATTATTGGATTTACCAGGATTCCATTTTCGATAATGGTGTTTTCAGAAATATTCAATATGATACTTTACGTTTTGAAAAAACATATAAATCACTTTCAGATAACCTGATCTGGTGGCAGGCAAACATCGAAGTTGGTTTACCCGACTTTTTATATTCCAGCGATTCCAGCATATTCAGTATTGAGCAAAGAATGTTTGACTACGATAAACCTGTTTGGGATGCCCGGAAAGAATATTTCCTGTTTTCAGGAGAAACAGCCAATTATCTTACTCACTTTGAAGACAACGCTGCCCAGGGAAAATCTTTTAAACTTGAAAGCATTATTAGCACACCGGCCGGAGCGTTCAAAGATTGTATCCAGTTTGAAAAGAATGCAAGATCTTTCAGAAAAGATGAGATTTATTTCAAACCGGGGATTGGAGTTGTAAAATACTCCCAGGAAAAAGCGCCAATGGGCAGCCGTGTAGTTCAATTGCAAAAGGTTTCAACACTTGTCAGCTTTCATTTCGAATAATCTAATCTTCACCCGCAGATTCTTAACCTGGCCAAAACGCTTTTAAATTAACGTTGCTATACCAACGCCACAGGTAAGATCTGTTTTTTCCGATATCAATTCTTTTGCCTTTTCCAAAGCTTTTTACGAATGAAATTTGCCCTGGGCTCATTGCTCTAATATTTAAACTCCGGCCGGCAAATCCATTTTACTTCCTAAAATAAGAACGATAACTTTAATTGTTCTCCAGTGATGAAAATACTTATCCATTATATCGTTCATTACTTCATCTCAATTGATAAAAGGCTGCTGGCACTTTGCAGTCTCTTTACCGGCATACTTATATTTCATAACTATTATTTTAACATTAATGACCGGATAAACAGCCTTACATTTTTCCCGACTTTCCTTTCCCGTTATTGTATTTTTCTGATTGCTTTTCTTATCCCTTATCTTATTTTTATTATACTCAAGAAAGGAGTATTTCAATTCGAATCAAAATCTGGGTTCCTTCTTTTTCTGGCGCCGGCTGTCTTTTCACTGAAAATGGCTGTCAATTTCAATTTCCACCTTTCTGATAATGGAACCTTGAATCATTACTGGAATTCTATTTTATACTGGCCTCTATTGCTCGGCTGCACAGCTCTCATTCTTTTTTTCGTATGGAAAAAATTTCCAGTTAAGGAGTCGTTTTATGGATTCACAATCAGGAATTTCAAATGGAAGCCTTACCTGCTCATGCTTGCATTCATGATTCCATTGATTGCTTTGGCAACTACACAACCGGACTTTCAGGAAATGTATCCTAAGCTGAAATTAATTACCGGCACCGAATATCAACAGGAATTCAGCTGGTGGCATAAATTATTATTCGAGCTCTCTTATGGAAGCGATTTTATCACAATAGAATTATTCTTTCGTGGTTTCCTGGTGCTTGGTTTTCTTAAATGGTTTGGCAAGGACAGCATATTACCGATGGCTTGCTTTTACTGTGCCATTCATTTTGGAAAACCTTTCGGTGAGTGTATCAGCTCTTATTTCGGTGGAATTATATTGGGAATCATTGTTTACAATACAAGGTCTATGATTGGCGGGCTGGTGGTTCATCTCGGTATCGCCTGGATGATGGAAGCCGGCGGCTACCTGGGAAATTTGTTCCGATAACCATTGTAAATGGATGAATGAAAAAAGCTACAAGCCCGTAAGCCGGATTCTGTTTTTTCGCTTTTGCAATAGCAAAGTCGAAAACAGCTATCATTTATCTGTCCCGGAAATTGCTCACCGGGATCCATCTGCCTACCCATCATGATCTTTCAATGCAAATGCATAAAAAGACGCAGCGAGCCACTGCATTTCATGGTTTATGTGGCATTTCAGCATGCAAGGTTTACCCGTACCGACAATTACTTGTCGGACCCGTGAGCTCTTACCTCACATTTTCACCCTTTCACCTCTTTCCCCTACTGCTAAAGCAGTAATTGAGTAAGTGGTGAGGTTATTTTCTGTGGCACTGTCTCTTCCCGGCAAGCCGGGAGCCCCGATATTCTCGGGGTACATTGCTCTGTGCTGTCCGGACTTTCCTCTCCGTTTCAATAAAATTAAAACAGAACGATAGCAAGGCTTGTAGCTAAATATTTCAAAGAATTAATTATCGTCTTAAAAAAGCGAACTCCAAAGTTAATTTATTCTGAGCTCAGTACTTGCATAAAGGTAATTGGAGTGATTGACACTTGCAATATTTAATAAATTACTTAGAACTCCCAACAAACCCCTGATCTTTTCGAACAGTTACAGCTTGATATATTCTTCTAAAATTCTGATATTAACGAAAACCACCTGGCTGCCGGTGCTCCCCATAATTCCTTGTAAGTTGCTGTATTGAACTGCGGCCAATAGGGTTTGTCGTCATTAAAACGGGATTGCATTCCTACCGGAATTCCACCTACCGTTTCACCGGGCAATGCGGTATAAAGTTGGGGATAATTGCTTCCTTCACCCCAAATAATTGATTGGCCAAAAGGATTTTTTCCGACAATCCAAAAAAGTTGTTGTTCTGCAATATTTGTCAATTCTTTATCATGAAGAAATTTTCCGCAAAGTGCTGCTGCCTTTCCAGTTGAAAGCTGAACGGCTGCATTTCCTCTGAACGAAAACCAGACAGGAAAGACACGCAGGTAATGTTCATCATCAAGCTTCACTCCGTTTTCCAATTGCTCCCTGTAATCTTTTTCGGCACCCCTGAAAATTCCCACCTGCACTTTATAAAAGTTTACGGAATCTTTTACCTCATCAATATGATAAACACCACTGGGTACAAGACCATAAGGCTGCACATACTGCATAATGGTCTTCAGATAATTTCCATACATTTTAATAGCCGTTTCCCAATTCTTATAGTCCGGGTGGTTGGGTTGAGTTTTGCAAAGTGCTGTCAGCGCCTGCATATACACCTGGTCTCTGGATTGGTGTGTGTAATGTACAATTGACTTCTTATTCAAATCCCGGTAAAAGAATCCTCTCAATTTATCTTTGTCCTTTAACGGTTCTGTCCGTTGACATTGCAGCGTGTATTGAATTGCTTTTGCCGCTTCCTCTGCATAAAATTTATTTCCTGTCAACTGATACATCAGGCTAGCTGCAAAAGAAATATTTGCTGAATACTGACTGTTTGAAGCCATGGCAGCGTGGTCTCCACCTCCGCCAATGCTGCTCAAATCATTAAAGCCGAGACTATCGAATCGTCTCTTTGCATAAGCATAATCTTCAATAGCAACTTTTCGTAAATTTTCTTTAAGCATGGCATCATCCTGAATACTCATGGAGGCATAGGCTTCAATGCCTGCAAAGAGAAAATTTTCAAAAGCACGGTTGTGAACATTTACCCGGCGCCGCCTTGAAGAATCATCCTTGGTGCCAACAAATCCATCTGTCCACAAATTGGTACCCCATGTTTGAGCCCTGAATCCATTTCCAAGCCTTGATTTCAGAATGCAATCAATACCCCACTCCGCTTCTTCCTGCAATCTCAGGAATAAAGGTTCGTTCTTTTTTTCTTTAGCCCGGTTAGCCATTTCAAGTAAAGAGAAAATAATCTCGCCTGACTGTAACACTTGTTGCGACATATCTGCCGCATCATGCCATCCGCCATTGAACGGGAACTCCTTGCCATTATAAACTGCATGCAAATCACTATGGCAGGCGCCATGTTTTCCCGGAATCGGGTAACCACACCGTTCACAAAAAATGAAATTCAGCATCCTCCATGCTGAATTGTCCCAGACATTATTATTTATATAAAAGGGAAGGGTTGTGACGGATCCGACCCTGATAAAATATTGACCCTCTTTTTTGAAACTGCTAAAATCTATTGTTTCAAAATTTCCAATGCTGGTCTTACCGGAGTTGACTTTTCCTTCATAAACGACTTTCCTGGTTTTGTTATCCACTAACTGGAATTTCCCGGGATTATTCTTCACTCTTACAATTGCTGTTTTCTGACTTTGAACACCATACCCGGAGGTTGAATATATAATTCTGTTTTCAGCAGGCGTCCATCCGGTCACAGCTTCCGGATTTTCTACCGATTGCAAACTCACTGCATCAATATCAAACTTCAAAGAATCTCCCATAGTTCGCTCTTTTCCGAAAATTTCAATAGCAAAGGATATCCTGGCTACTTTATCACGGGGCAACTCAGTCATTTCTACAAAACATTCATTCCATTTACCATTTACCAGGTTTATTTCATGAATTCCTTCCCGTTCATATTTATCAGGCACTTTCACTTTTCCCTCATTTTCTATTATCAGGTTGAGATAAATACTTCTGGCACCTTCGCAATCGGGATATATATAAAAATGAAGTCTATTATATTTTTCCCAATTAGCTCCTCCGATTTCATATGTAGCTTTTGAAGTTCCCAGGCCTATGCCCCAATTTAAAAAAGTGGGATTGGTGGTCTGAGCTACCAGTTTCAAACTGCTTTTACCAGATTTACTTCTTTCGGATGAAAGGCGAATGCCTCCAAAACCTTTATGCGACCATCCATCCATGGTTTCCATATCACAAAGCATCTCTGAAGACAAAACCTTTTTGGTAAGTCCGAAGGTTTCAAACGCTTTGCTGTAATCTAGGGGTAATGGACTATGAACATAGCCTGTTGTCCGGATATCATTCATCAGTTGAGGATCTATTTGTGCCACTGAGACATTGCACCAGCAAAAAAAGCAAAATGCAGGAATAATTAATCTTTTCATTTTAATGGTTGTGTTAAGGGTAAAGTTTTGATCAACGCATGAATTTATTACCGGCAACCTGTTTCTGCAAATTTTTTACATGAACGGTATTATAGTAAAGTATGAATATAAAACATGTTTTTTATCTTCATTCAAATTAAAATAACCTTTACCATGCGTCCACTCAAATTTAACCTTATTGCCCCGCTCTGTCTTTTATTTCTTTTCAGCAGTAATTTTTTAGGGGCTCAGAAAAATAAAAAGAAAGTAATCATCGGCTATGTTGGCGGCTACAACGGGAATATTGTACAAACTTCGCTGATAGAAGCTAACCGGCTTTCCCATATCAATTATGCATTCGTTGATATTAAAGATAACCGGGCCTGGCTTCACAACGAAAAAACAGATACTGTCAATTTCAGAAAGCTAAATGAATTAAAAAATAGTAATCCCGATTTAAAGATTCTGATTTCAGTGGGCGGATGGACCTGGAGTAAACATTTTTCTGATGCAGTGCTCACAGACACATCCACGCAAAATTTTGCTCAAAGCGCTGTTGATATCGTTTCGAAATATGGTCTTGACGGCGTGGATATAGACTGGGAATACCCGGGCATGATTGGTGATAGCAATGTTTTTCGCCCCCAGGACAGAACGGGCTATACAAATCTTTTTAAAAATCTCCGCGAAAAACTGGATGCGTTAGGTCAGCAAACAAACAAAAAATACCTGGTGACCACTGCCATTGGCGGTTCAAGAGAATTTCTCCAGCATACTCAAATGGAAATTGCGCAACATTATCTCGATTATATTAATCTGATGAGCTATGATTTTGATGGGACCTATGATAATATGTCAAGCCATCATTCTAATTTGTATTCACCTGAGCACATGCCATACATTTATTCAGTAGATGTTTGTATTCAAAATTTAAAAAAGGTAGGTGTGGATCCTTCAAAAATAGTTTTGGGTATCGGCTTCTATGGAAAAGGAAAAGTTGTGGCAAGCACAGAAAATAACGGCCTATATCAGATACCGGTGCGGCCTATGTTCGGTGGCGGTTATTCCTATTTAAAAGACAGCCTGGTAAACCGAAAAGGATATGTAAGATACTGGGACAAGGAATCCGCAGCCCCTTACCTTTTTAATGCCGAGAAAAAAATATTTATCACCTACGATGATGAGGAATCAGTAAAAAGTAAATGCCGCTACATCAGGAAACATAAGTTAGCCGGAGCTATGTTTTGGGAGTATTTCGGCGATAAAAAATTATACTTACTCAAAGAGTTGGATGCAGCATTCGGATACAATTAAAATGTAAATCTCAAGGCTTGAGCAAGCTCATTGAGCTGCCATTTCTTTTTACAACAAAATGAGTTTATATATGGATTGATACATCCCTGGATGTACCGGTCTCCTGTTTTTATATCTTTGCAGGGGCGAAAACATGAATACTCTCTTTATTAAAAATATGGTGTGCAACCGCTGTATCCTGGTAGTACGGCAGGAACTGGAAAAACAGGGATTAAAAGTCAAACATATTGCATTAGGTGAAGTACTACTTGAAAAAGAATTAGCTCCCGAACAGGTAAAACCAGTTTCTGATTCCCTGGAAGCACTCGGCTTTGAGTTGATTGATGACAGGAAAAGCAGGATCATTGAAAAAATCAAAACAACTATTATTGACCTGGTGCAAAACCGGGACAACCATTCCAAAACCAACTTGTCGGAAATCTTAAGCAGTTCTTTGCACCATGATTATAATTACCTGTCAAACCTGTTTTCAGAAGTTGAAGGCACAACAATAGAAAAATATTTTATCGCTCAAAAAATCGAAAGGGTGAAAGAATTACTGGTATATGACGAACTTTCATTAAGTGAAATTGCCTTTCGCCTTAACTATTCCAGCGTAGCTTACCTCAGCAATCAATTCAAAAGAGTAACCGGCCTTACTCCCAGCCATTTCAAGCAAATAAAAGAGGAAAAGAGGAAACCGCTGGACCAGGTGTAAATCCTACAAATCAAATACAGAATACTACAACAGTATTTATTCTTCCTGTTCCGAAATTTGCTGATACAAAATATTTATGTTATGGCAATAACTCAAAACGATACAATATACCTTCCGCTGGAAGATGTAGAAAGTGAACATTGTGCTCTGATTGTTGATAAAAAGCTGGGGCAGATAAATGGGATTGAAAGCCACAAAGTAGAGTTAAATAACAACCGGGCCGTAATAACCGTAAAAGCTGAGGGTGTTGCTGCAGAAGCTGTCAAAGCTATCAAAGACCTGGGTTATGGTGTAACCACGGTGAAATCAGATTTTCCGGTTTTGAATATGACATGTGCATCCTGTGCTGTGAGTGCAGAAAGCATTGTTAAGTCAGTGGATGGAGTAATTAATGCTTCTGTCAACTATGCCACTTCATCCCTTACTGTGGAGTATTTGCCAAATATGACCAACCCAACGGAATTACAAAAATCGCTGCAATCTATAGGCTATGATTTATTGATTGAAAAAAAAGCAACGCAACAGGAAGCCCTGGAAGAAATACATCAGAAAAAATTGTTGCAACTGAAAATGAAAACTTTTTGGGCTATATTATTATCAATTCCGGTACTGCTCATAGGAATGGTTTTTATGAACATTCCTTTTGCCAATGAAATCATGTGGTTATTTTCCACACCGGTTGTTTTGTGGCTGGGTCGTGATTTTTTTATCAATGCATGGAAGCAGGCAAAACATCGTTCCGCCAATATGGATACACTGGTGGCGCTGAGCACCGGCACTGCTTACCTGTTCAGCGTATTCAATATGCTCTTTCCTTCTTTCTGGCAAGCGAGAGGAATTGAGCCGCATGTTTATTTTGAAGCCGCTTCAGTTGTAATTGCTTTTATCCTGTTAGGAAAACTTTTAGAAGAAAAAGCCAAAAGCAGTACATCCGCTGCCATAAAAAGATTAATGAGCTTGCAGCCCAAAACAGTTTCGGTGATGCAGCCCGATGGATCCTTCCGGCAAACCGAAATAGAAGAAGTAACTCCGGGTAACATAATCCTGGTAAAGCCCGGGGAAAAAATTGCTGTAGATGGAATTGTTATTTCCGGGAATTCCTATGTTGACGAAAGTATGCTAAGTGGCGAGCCGGTACCTGTTATGAAACAGGAAAATGAAAAAGTATTTGCAGGGACAATCAATCAGAAAGGCAGTTTTCAGTTTAAGGCTGTCAGTGTGGGAAAAGAAACACTGCTTGCACATATCATCAAAGCCGTTCAGGATGCACAAGGTAGTAAAGCACCGGTACAAAAACTGGTTGATAAAATTTCAGGGATTTTTGTTCCGGTAGTAATAGGAATTGCCTTGCTCAGCTTACTTCTTTGGATCCTGTTTGGCGGGAATACGGGAATCGTTTATGGACTATTGGCAGTTGTCACAGTTTTGGTAATTGCCTGCCCTTGCGCTTTAGGACTTGCTACGCCAACAGCGATTATGGTAGGTGTTGGTAAAGGTGCACTAAAAGGTATTCTGATTAAAGATGCTGAAAGTCTTGAGCTATCAAAAAAAATAAATACCGTTGTACTTGACAAAACAGGAACTATTACAGAGGGAAAACCTGCAGTTAACGGGATCCAATGGCTAAATGACGATAGCAGCAAAAAAAATATTCTTGCCGCTCTCGAAAAACATTCTGAGCATCCTTTAGCCGAAGCCATCGTTCGTTATTTCCCGGATACACAGGATATTGCCATTTCTGCATTCGAAAGTTTAACCGGTAAAGGAGCCACTGCATATCACGATAATGAAAAATACTTTGCAGGCAATAAAAGACTTTTAATCGAGAACAATATTGCAATTTCTGAAAGCTTACAGAAATATGCAGAAGAATGGAGCCGGGAATCCGGGACTGTAATCTGGTTTGCCGACAGTCAACAGGCATTGGCTGTGCTGGTAATTGCCGACAAGATCAAGGAAAGTTCAATAGAAGCTGTTCAGCAATTAAAGCAGATGAGTATTGATGTTTATATGCTCACAGGAGATAATGAGGCCACTGCAAAAGCTATTGCAAACCAGGCAGGCATTCTTCATTACAAAGCTGAAGTTTTACCACAGCAAAAAGCTGATTTTATAAAACAATTGCAAGGAAGCGGGAAAACAGTTGCCATGGTAGGTGATGGAATTAATGACAGTACGGCGCTGGCAACAGCTGATGTAAGTATTGCAATGGGAAAAGGAAGCGATATTGCAATGGACGTTGCTAAAATGACAATTATTTCATCCGATCTCCGGAAAATTCCGCAAGCCATAAACTTGTCGAAACAAACAGTGTCCACTATCCGGCAGAATCTGTTTTGGGCATTTATATACAATCTCATAGGCATACCTATAGCAGCAGGAATTCTTTTTCCTGTTAACGGATATTTACTGAACCCAATGATTGCCGGAGCGGCAATGGCATTAAGCAGTGTGAGTGTTGTAAGTAACAGCCTGCGATTGAAGTGGAAGAAATAAAACTGAAATCGCTGGTATCCCGGATTTACCTGTTGAGATCACAGTTCTCACCATCCAACTATGTTTTCCGGTGTAAGGGCCTTTTAATTAACGGCAAATAATTGAATCATACTCAAGAGATTGTTAATTAAAAAAACAGGTATAAACTTTCACCGGATAATTCTTTCCTGAGTGTCAGGAAGATAGTACCTTGCGTCCTGAAACCGTACTGAAAAATAATTTTTAAACCTTTAAATAAATTTCTAAATGAAAAAAATGTTTTTTGCTTTTGCAGTCCTGATGGCAGGTAGCATTGTATCTGCACAAAATACAAATCAACTGGTGAGCAATTATATCAGCGTTAAAGATGCTTTGGTTAGCAGTGATGCTCAAACTGCTGCAAAAGCTTCGGCCGATTTACAAAAGAACTTAAAAAAGGAAGCCTCATTTGATCAAAAAGATGCTTTGCTTACAGCTGTTAATGCATTGGCCAAAGAACAGGACCTGGACAAACAAAGAGTAGCTTTTACGGATGTTTCAACAACATTATGGAAAATAGTTAAAGCTTCCGGCTCATTAAACCAGGAAGTGTTTTACCAGTATTGCCCCATGAAAAAAGCGTATTGGCTTAGTATGGAAAAAGAAATTAAAAATCCCTATTACGGTTCTTCAATGCTCAAATGCGGGAAAGTAGTTGAAACGAAAAATTAGACTTGAGAGAGGCAGCTTTAAGGCTGCCTTTTTTATTTATTAACTAATGTTGTCAAATCCCCTCGATTGTCTCAATCTCAACATCATCGGGTGTTCAAAAAACAGAACCGGGAATCAATATTGAAAAAGGATTTCTGTTGCACCATAACCATATAACGGATGATATTGATCATTCCATGATTTTATTTCTTTCCTGCCCGGGAGCAGGGCATGAATTTCACTCTTCAATTTTCCACTGCCCACACCATGAATAACAATTAAGGAAGGCTGCATATGCAAGACTGCCAGGTCATAATATTTTTCAAAAGTCTTAAGCTGAATGGTAAGTATATCAAAATTGCTGAGCCCGGCCGGGCTTCCGATGAGTTGCTCTATATGCAAATCAATAACCGAACGGGCCGGCTCCCATTGCTGTTTAGCTTTTGACAAATCATAAGATTTCAGTTTTTTCTCCTCAGGGAAATATAAAGCCGGGTCAACCGCCTTATCAGGATACCTCTCAAATAATCTAAATGAAAATGAGGCTTCGCTTTTATCTTTAAGCTCCTGCAATTTTAAAAAAAGCTGCTTCGGTTTCAGCCGGAAAGAAGTTTCATAATATTCAGCTTTATCCTTCCCGGGAGATTTCAGCATAAATTTAAATTCAAATGAGGGACTGTCGTTCATGGCATCAAACAGGATATCATGCAGATAAAAATCTTCGAATGGGTGTAATTCATTTTTCAAATCAAAATCCGGTTCACCAAAAAAATGCAACTCATAAATAAAATCAAAACTCCCGTAAGTTTGATTCAGCAAATGAATTTTCAGTAATTCTACCACCTCTTCACCGGATTCATTCATTTTCAACACCGGTAAAAATGAAAGCCATACTCCACTTTCATTTTTTGCCAATGACTCCGGCAACTCTTTCTTTATTGCATCAATATATTTTTTTTCAGCAGGAAGAGTTTCCTTATTTTTTTCTGTAAACTGTTTGTAATAGGGAAAATCCAATTGATCAATATAGGCCGGGAAAATTACTCCTTCTACATTTACCGATACCATCTGATCATTGATTATATCCACCACTTCTCCTTCTTCACCGGAATGAAGCACTAAAACTCTATCCCCGACCTGGAATTTCATATTGCAAATTTACCGTTGAAAAGATTTCAATTCTTAGATAGTATTAAATCCGAAAGCATATGTGTTTATTTTTTTAACTCTTCATTGAAACTGAATAATATTCCGGTACAATGAAGACTGGCAAATCAATAGCTGGATTGGAATGCTTTTCAAAAATCTTTTGCCAATGCGATCAAAAAATTTACTGAGTGCTTTGCCGGCTTTTTGCAAGTTTACTGTGACTATGGCTGTACAGAAAATAGATAGTGAGCCCTATCACCAACCAAATCAGAAACCTCATCCAAACAATATGCGTTTCCTGTGCCATAAGATAAAAACAACTTATCATCCCTAGCACAGGAAATAAAGAAAACTTTTTTAAATAGGAAAGAACAGTCATAACCAGTACAATCATCCAGAATACGACCATTGGCCTGGTTTCCTTCGTCCAGATATATTCAGTAAAATGTTCCGGAACTTTCCAAAATATCAAAGCAACTGCAACTAAGAAAAGAACCGGGACAATATATTGGCCATTGATATAAGGAACTTTAAACTTGCTCTCAGGCCTGTCCTTTTTAGTTTGTAATACCAGCACGCCGCCACACACCAAGACAAATGCGAATAAGGTGCCGATACTCGTTAGTGATAACACCTGGTTTAAATTCAAAAACAAAGCCGGAATAGCTACTACCAGTCCGGTGAGAATAGTTGAGAAAGAAGGAGTGCCATACTTTGGATGGATCTTTGAAAATACCTTAGGCAGTAATCCATCCCGGCTCATGCTCATCCAGATTCTCGGTTGTCCTAATTGAAAAACCAATAATACACTTGCTGTAGCAACAATTGCGCTGATAGCCACAACACCTGAAATAAATTTCAAACCATGTGCATCAAAAACCATAGCCATAGGATCACCAACATTCAGTTCAGAATAATGTACCATACCTGTTAACACCAGCGCCAGCAACACATAAATGACAGTGCAGATGATCAATGAATAAATCATACCTCTCGGAAGATCCCGCTGTGGATTTTTACATTCTTCGGCTGTAGTAGAAATAGCATCAAATCCGATATAGGCAAAGAAGACGGCTGATACACCTTTCATAATTCCTGAAAAACCGGTAGGTGTAAAGGGCGACCAATTGTCCGGGTTGACATAATAAGCACCCAATACAATCACAAAGAAGATAACTGCCAGTTTTATTATTACCATTATATTGCTAATTGAACGGGATTCCCGGATTCCAATAAATATGACATAGGTAATCAAAGCAACGATGAACAATGCAGGCAGATCCATAATAACCCGAAATCCAAAAATCTGGGGGGCATCGGTCCATGCCGCCACCTGGCTTGCCGCTCCTTCTGCAAATCCATGTTTGGCAGTCATATAATCCATCGTAAGCCAATCGGGTATATGCAATCCTGCTTTGGTCATCAAATTTGTAAAATAGTCGCTCCATGAAATGGCAACGGCAATATTACCGATTGCATATTCCATCAATAAATCCCAACCAATAATCCATGCAATCAATTCGCCAAACGCAACATAAGAATAAGTGTAAGCACTTCCTGAAACCGGAACTGTAGAAGCAAATTCAGCATAGCATAATGCTGCAAATCCGCAAGCGATTGCTGTAAAAACAAAAAGAAAAACAACACCGGGGCCACCGGCAGATGCCGCCACTCCGACACCACTGAAAATTCCGGCACCCACAACAGCTGCTATCCCAAAAAAAGTTAGGTCTCTTACGCCCAGAACTCTTTTGAGTCCTGATCCATGACCATCACCCATTCCCGATTGAGCTTCTCTCAGAATATCCGGAACTGATTTTTTACGAAAAAGCTGGTTTGCCATTATTCAGTTGTTTATTTTTGTTCAAAATAGAGAAAAATGATCAATTATTGATCAGGTTATCTTTCTTTTCAGGAAATTTGCCTGATTCTTTCTTTACTGGCGGACTCTTTTTTGAAAACCATGAACTGGTAGTAACTTTAAAAATTAATTGTTTAACTAAAATCAATGACATGGAAACATCGGATAAAAACATGATTGCAGATTCTTCATTAGTTCATCTTTCTAAATGGAAACGGTTTCTCAACTGGTCAGCCGGCCAGGAAGAAAATCGTTTAATGTGGACAGCTCTTGCAATTCTGGGTCATGGTTGCATTATTTCATTGATCACATTGCTGGCTATAATTTTTTCAGGAAATCATTTTATTTTATGGCTGATTGCTATTGTTTCCTTTGCAATGTCAGTTATCAGTTACCTGGCAGCCTTGCCTACCCGAATTACGATACCCATCTTTTTTCTGAGTGTATTGATAGATGTCTTGATTATTATCAGTTGCTTTATAATCGGGTTTAACAGTAGTTCCGTATTTTATTAACCCATTAAAACTCTCTTTTTGTAAGGAACCGAGCCAGCTCTTTGAGCGGCTCTTTTCTTTTAGATATTACCGCTACATCTTCCAGGTGGGCTAATGCCTCTTCCAAAAAACGGTTTTCCAATTGTAATGCCCAGTTATCTACCCTGGCACTTTTGAATATCTTTAATACTCTTTCGACTTTATCTGCCGGATTTGTTTGCAATAATGAAAGCAATTCCTCCCGTTCTGAAGCTGATACCACTTCTAAAGCATGAATCAGTAAAAATGTTTTTTTATTAGCCAGTATATCGCCTCCTGTCTTCTTACCAAATTTACCCGGATCACCAAAAGCATCCAGATAATCATCCTGCACCTGGAAAGCTAACCCTAACTTTTTTCCAAATTCATACATTAAATTTTGATTCCTCTCACCTGCTCCACCTAAAATAGTCCCCATTTTCAAACTGGCTGCCAGCAGTACAGAAGTTTTTTGTCCGATCATGTGAAGATATTCATCCAGGCTTACAACTTCACTTTTCTCAAAGTCCATATCTGTTTGTTGCCCTTCGCAAACCAGCCTTGCAGTTTGATTGAACAATTGAAGAATCGGGTGAAGATATAAACTGTCAATCTTATTCAGATAATCATAGGCTGTCACCAGCATAACATCTCCTGCCAGTAAAGCAGTGTTTTCTCCATATTTTCTATGCATGGTTTGAAAGCCCCTGCGAATAGGAGCTTTATCCATTATATCATCATGAATAAGTGTAAAATTGTGAAACAATTCAATTGCAGTTGCTACATGCCAGGCATCAGGATTAATTTCATCCACCAGCTCATTTCCCATCAGGCACAAAACCGGGCGGATCCGTTTTCCACCCATTTTTAAAAAATATTCATTGGGCTCATACAGAGATGCCGGCTGTGCCGGGAAATGTGATTTTTCAAAATGCAGTGCAAATTTCTGCGATAGTAATTCAAAGCTTTGCATATGGCAAAATAAGAAGAAACCCTATTTATTTCTCATTTTTTTTCCTGTAGCCCGATCTCCTGACTTTTTTATCCTTTCTTTTTGCGAACCTCCAGCCATGACCCATTCATAATCCAATTGTTTCCTCGATAAATTAGCAGATACGACTTTAATTCGCACTATATCCCCCATCCTGAATCTGTGGCCCGTTCGTAATCCTTCCAAACAGTACTCCTCATCTATATGACGGAATTCATCATATTCCAATAGACTGTTCAGGCTTACAAGTCCTTCACATTTATGTTCAATCGTTTCCACCCAAAAGCCAAAGGATGCAACACCGCTGATCACTCCATCAAATTCATCTCCTAAAAAGTTTTTCATATACTGCACCTGCTTGTACTTATTAGCCGACCGTTCTGCTTCCATTGCCGCCCTTTCTCTTTCACTGCAGTGTACGCATTTTTCCTCCAGTTTACTATCCGGTGAAACTTTTTTATACAACACCTCTTCCAATATCCGATGAACCTGAATATCCGGATATCGCCGTATCGGAGATGTAAAATGACAATAATATTCAAACCCCAAGCCATAATGACCTACATTTTGAGTGGAATACTTTGCCTTGGCCATAGTGCGGATACCTAATTGCTCAAGCACATGCTGCTCAGCTTTGCCCTGCACTTCTTTTAACATACGATTGAAAGAAGCAGCAATAGATTCCGGAGATGTGGTATCAAAACTATATCCGAATTTATTGGCAAAAGCCATAAATGGGATTAATTTTTCTTTATCAGGATCATCATGAATACGGTAAGGGAAAGGAACAGGTTTATTATTCACCTTTGCTTTTGATAAGAACTCTGCAACTACACGGTTAGCCAGCAACATAAACTCTTCTACCAACTGGTGGGCTTCCTTACTTTCTTTAATCATAATGCCGACAGGATTTCCTTTATCATCCAGTTGAAACCGCACTTCCTGTGAAGAAAAATTAATTGCCCCCTTTTCGAATCTTTGCCTGCGCATTTTTTGAGCCAGATCATTCAGGATAAGAATTTCATTGCTATATACTCCCTCTTTCGATTCAATGGTCTCCTGCACTTCTTCATAAGTAAAACGATGATTGGAATGAATAATGGTTTTACCCAGCCAGAAATGTTTTATTTCTGCCCCGGGTGTTATTTCAAAATTTGCCGAAAAAGTGAGTTTGTCTTCATCCGGCCGCAAGGAGCATAAAACATTCGATATATGCTCCGGCAACATAGGATTTACCCGGTCCGGAAAATATACAGAAGTTGCTTTTTGATAAGCCGTTTTATCCAAAGCGGTGTCCGGTTCCAGATAATGACTCACATCTGCAATATGAACTCCTATTTCATAATTGCCGTTACCCAGCCTGGTAAATGAAATAGCATCATCAAAATCTTTGGCATCTGCCGGATCAATAGTAAAGGTCAGAATGGGTCTGAGGTCTTTCCTGTTTTTTAAATCACTCTTTGAAATACTATCAGGAATTCTTGCAGCCACTTCTAATGCATCATCTGGAAACCTGAGTGGAAAACCAAATTCCAGCAGAATCTCTTTCATGGCTATATCATTCGTATTTTCTGCATCTAAAACACTGACTACTTCACCTAATGGCTTTTTACCCTCTTTCGCCCAATCTGTGATACGAACGACTACCCTGTCATTATCCTTAGCATTATTGATTGCAGGTAAGGGAATAAAAATATCCGGCATGGGCTTATCTGTTTCCGGAATGAAAAAGGCAAAACCCTTATTCATTTCAAGATGACCGATAAACTCTGTCCTCTTTCTTACAATAACATCCTGAACAACACCCATGAGGCGCCGTCCTTTTCCTTCTTTGATCTGCACCCGGACAGTGTCGCCATGTAATGCAGAATTCAGGTCGGAAGGACGAATCAAAATATCTGCTTCCATATTTTCATTGGAAACAAACCCCATCCCGGAACGGGTTATTTCAATGGTTCCTTTAATTAATTTATCGGCGGATGAATGATGCTTCTTCTTTTGTTTCTTTGAATTTTTTCTGCCCATCTTGTTGTTTTTCGTTACTTAAATTCCCTGATGAAATCTGTGATCCTGTTATTAAACTGTCCCCCTTCCTCAAATAAAAAGCGATGTTGTACCGGAATGATATAGACCGGAGTGTCCCCAATTTCATAATTAAACTTAGACAACCGGACAGCATCTTTTTCAGTAGAAAGAATTATTTTATTCCCGGCATTCATCTTTTCATACCTCTTACAGATCTCATTCCAGTCGTCAATGGAAAAAATATGATGATCCGGAAACATCAGTGCTTCATAATAACCGGTCTTTGCTTCCAGGTACTTTTTCAATGCACCGGGATTAGCAATACCTGAGACCAACAACACCTGTTTGCCGGAAAGTTCTGTTTGTTTCTTTGAAATAATATGGTAAGGAATCCCATATTCAAGGGCTGTAAAAAAAACCTGCTGATGAGAAAGCGGTTTTATTTCGTTAATGATTTTATTTTTTTCATTTATAGAAAGTCCGGCCGGACATTTTGTTACCACAATAACATCTGCTCTCTTATAGCCGGATTTAAGGTCCCTCAGATCACCTGCCGGCAAGTAAAAATCACGGGTGAATACATTATTATAATCCGTCAGTAAAATATTAAACCCGGCTTTAATAGCTCTGTGTTGAAAAGCATCATCCAGGATAATCACCTGGATACCGGGCTTATCATGCAATAATTGTGGAATTGCTGCCACTCTTTCTTCTCCGACAGCAACCGGTATTTCCGGAAATTTCAGATGAAACTGCATGGGCTCATCTCCAATCTCAAGAGCAGTTGATTGCTCATCAGCCAAAGCGTAACCGGTAGTTTTTCGCATATAACCACGGCTTAATGTGGCTACCTGAAACTGACTCTTTAAATGCTTTAAGAGATATTCAACCATAGGTGATTTTCCGGTTCCTCCCACGGATAGATTACCTATACAGATAACAGGGAGGCCAAAAGAGGCAGAACTAAGAATCTTTTTGTCATACATCCAATTCCGTATAAAAATAACCGCCCAATAGATAAAAGAAAATGGCAAAAGCAATACCCGGAAAGATTTCAGGAAGCTGTCAGAAAGCATGAACAAAAATAATATACAAAGATGAGATGCCTGAAAGTCTTTTCTCAGGTTGCATCTCCGGGTTGAATAAAAATAGAGAAAACCGTAGTGCCATAATTCCGCTCTGACCTAAAGTATGATGATTTTTTATAATCGTTTGCCGGAGTATGTTCCAAAACAAACCATCCATGTGGATTTAATAACTGCTTACCAAAAACACATTCAGGTAAAGCATCAATATCAGACAATGCATAGGGCGGGCCCGCAAAAATAAAATCAAACCGTTCGTGGCATTGCTGAATAAACCGGAATACATCTGACCGGATGACTCTAAAATTCTCCAGCTTTAGTTCGGCAGCTGTCTTTTTAATGTATTCGTACATGGCCTGATCTTTTTCCACAATAGTAAGATCTTTTGCACCTCTTGACGCCAGTTCATAACTGATACTTCCGGTGCCGCCAAAAAGATCCAGTGTCTTCAAATCAGAAATATCAAGGTTGTTTTCAATAATATTAAACAGACCTTCTTTTGCGATATCGGTAGTAGGCCTTGTATATGGCATTTTGGAAGGAGGATTAAATTTTCTACCTCCTAATTCCCCGCTTATGATTCGCATTGTTGCATCTCATTTAAAACAGTGAAGAAATGCAGGGGATACGGGTTTTCTCCCGGGAATGACCAGCCTGCATTTTTAAAGTCAATGTTTATAAAATATTGGTATAATTCATGAAATAAGGCCGACTGTTTTTCAATCAGCCCGGATATAACGAGTTGTACATCTAATACAGAAATTGAAAATTGCCGGCAGGCTTTCAGTAAATAATAAATCACATCATCCGGGGTAGAATAAGAAACGGTATGTGCCAGCAGTAAACGACCCTCATTTGAAACTGTAAGAATAAAATGACCGGTGCTAAAATCAACACGGATAGTACCATTGATGTTATCGTTGGGTATCGAGAGAATACCCGGCAGGCTAATATGAAAGTATTTTGCATCAGGATATTCAGACTTGAACCAACCCTGCACTTCATAAGGTACCGCATATACAGAAAATTCAGAACCCGGCAAAACAGGATCCGTTACTGCTACAGATTTTTTATCTGTTCCATACATTGAATTTAACAATGTAAAAGTCTTTTCCGGATTTAAATAAGAACCGGGCAAAATCACAGCAGGAGAAAAATCGTAACCGATAATAACCTTTAGAAAAGGTTGATTCAATTCAGGATGAAGGATTAACAATTGATTTAAAATAGTATCACTTATTTCGACAGCTTCATAATAGGCAAGTTCATACAGCTGGCTGCCCTCTTTTGACGTTACCGCAAAGCAACAATACCGGCTACCCACTTTTAAAACAAGAATTTCCTCTCCTTTCCAGGGCGGCACCTGTTCCAATAAATGAAATAATTTTTTCAATTCTTATGCTTGATTGCGTGCAATAATAGACAAAATTTAATTATTGTAGGTTTGCCGACTTTTATTTATGTCATCCGCCACATCCCATAACGATTTACAGGTAGAAGTCAGCAACCGGCAGATTTTAAAAATTGCATTGCCCATCAGCCTGGCAATACTTGTACCACAGGTAAATTTCATTATCAATAATATTTTCCTGGGGCATTATAATCAACATTCTTTAGCTACTGCCAGCATCACCGGTGTGTATTACCTGATTTTTGCAATGATTGGTTTTGGCCTCAATAATGGATTGCAAATGCTGATAGCAAGGCGTGCAGGAGAAAACCGGCCGGATGAAATCGGAAAAATTTTCGGCCAGGGTATTTTCATTTCATTACTAATTGCAGTTGCCGGTATCCTGATAACCTGGTTTGCAGCACCTCCTATTCTGAAAAGCTCAATTCACTCTCCTGAAATAGCAGCCGATGCCATCGTATTTCTGAAAATAAGAATTTGGGGATTACCCTTCTTATACATTTACCAGATGCGCAATGCTTTGCTTGTGGGTACTAACAACAGCAAATATCTTGTCAGCGGCACATTAGCTGAAACAGTTGCTAATGTTTTATTTGACTATCTATTCATTTTCGGCCATTGGGGTTTTCCGGAATTGGGACTGAATGGGGCTGCCATTGCGTCTATCATTTCTGAATTCACAGGAATGGCAGTTATTTTTATAGTCATTCATTTTAAAGGAATCACTAAAAGGTTTTCATTATTCGGACATCTTCGCTGGAACGCTTCCTATGCAAAAACAATCCTTTCACTTTCTTTGCCCTTGATTTTTCAATTAGCCATCAGCATTATAAGCTGGGAGTACTTTTATATTCTGGTAGAGCATCATGGACAACAGGCACTCGCCGTTTCCAGCGTGATGCGGAATATTTTCGGCGTGACCGGAAGTTTTATATGGGCTTTCGCCGCCACCAGCGCTGCCATGGTAAGCAATATCATTGGCCAGGGAAAAAAAGATGAAGTTCCATTTCTCATCCGGAAAATTGTAAGAATCAGCACCGGTATTGCTATTGTACTTGGCATACTAATCAATATTTTCCCGGGGCCATTGCTTTCAATCTTCGGCCAGGATGAGGCCTTTATTCTTGAGGGAGTGCCGGTAGTAAGAATTGTTACCTGTGCTATGATTTTAATGTCATTCGCAGCTATTTGGCTCAATGCTGTCACAGGTACCGGGAACAGTAAAATCACTTTCCTGATTGAACTGATTGCAATCCTATTGTATTGCGTTTATGTTTATGTAGTTCTGGAAAAATATTTTCTGCATATAACCTATGGTTGGATGAGTGAGTGGATATATTGGCTCTGTATGTTTTTACTTTCCTTCCTTTATATAAGAAGTGGCAGATGGAAAGGAAAAATTATCTGAAAGCTGCCAATGAAATACGAACTCTAGTGCAAAACGGTTAGAATAGACACATTTCTCTGTTGTAAACATCCGGGATAGCATATCCTGTTTTTACTATAAAGAAATTACAATTAAAATTCTTTTGAAAACACTGCAGAAACAGTGCCCGCAAACCCGGCAATAGGCACCTGGAGTTTGGTAATGGAAATTTCTATTTTTTTTATGTAGGGAAAGGTTTTTTGAATCTTACCGGCTGTTTCCATTACGAATGTTTCAAGCAGCTCTCTCGGATTATTCATTTCCTCCTTCAGCAGAAAATACAATTTTTCATAATTGATTGTTTCGTGCAATTCAGCAACTACACTTGTTGGCTGAAAAGAAACAAGAAGATTTACATCAAACTCAGCTCCTATCTTTTTCTCTTCGGGATATAAGCCATGATAAGCAAAAAAGTGAAGTCTGTTTAATTGGATAGTGATCATTTTATTAACCCGGAAAATAAATTAGTGAATCCCTTTTGAGCCCAACCATCTTTCTGCATCCAATGCAGCCATACAACCGCTGCCCGCTGCTGTCACCGCCTGGCGATATATTTTATCCTGCACATCTCCTGCCGCAAACACACCTTCCACATTTGTCGCAGCAGTTCCGGGTACTGTTTTAATATAACCGGCTTCATCCATATTCACCCAGCCTTTGAAAATATCAGAATTAGGCTGATGTCCGATAGCAACAAAAAATCCATTCACCGGTATGGTCTGAACTTCTCCGGTTCTATTATTCTTTATCCGTACACCTGTGACCTGCTTATCACCCAGCACTTCATCAGTATCTGTATTCCAGTAAATTTTGATATTCGGTGTATTTAAAACTCTTTCCTGCATCACTTTGCTGGCCCTCATTTGATCCCGGCGGATGAACATATGAACAGTAGTGCATAGTTTAGATAAATATAAAGCCTCCTCTGCAGCAGTATCACCGGCACCCACTATTGCCACTTCTTTTCCTCTGAAAAAAAATCCATCGCAAACTGCACAGGCACTGACACCAAAACCATTCAATCGTTTCTCACTTTCCAGTCCCAGCCATTTAGCGGAAGCTCCGGTGGCAATGATCACAGCATCCGATTCGATCATTTTATCATCGTCAATCCAAACTTTGTGTGGTGAGGTTGAAAAATCTACTTTGGTAGCGATGCCATACCGAATATCGGCACCCATACGGACTGCTTGTTTTTCAAAATCCACCATCATTTCAGGACCTTGAATTCCTTCCGGATAACCGGGATAATTTTCCACATCCGTGGTAATTGTCAACTGACCACCGGGCTGAATGCCCTGGTATAATACCGGTTTTAAATTAGCTCTTGCAGCATATATTGCTGCTGTATAGCCTGCAGGACCTGAACCAATGATCAGGCAATGTATTTTTTCACTTGCTGTTGTCGCCATTCTTCTTTCAATTAAAATTCCACAAAAATAAATTGATTAAAGCAATTTAAATGCTGAGATAATAATTCTTTAAAAAATCAAATTTTTTATTTGGGCACAATAATAGTCCGGTATTGAGCAGCATATCCACCAAAAGATCCTAACGCATCTCCTTCAATATTACTCAGGACATGAGTAGGGGAAGAAAACGGATTTCCGGTACTGGCATAACTGTATTCCATAGTTCTCCAAAAATCAAATGTAGCTTTATCAATATTACATAGCTTTAGCGTAATGGTATCTCCTTTATTAAAATACATGAAACCTTCCGGACGACTGGCATTGCGATCTACACCACGGTCAATCCGGATAATGTAGGTTGTACCGTCAATAACCTGGTCATCATAAACGGAAGCTAAACCAGGGTAAAAGGCTTCACTGTTTCTTTTTGTAAAATACCGGATATAGTCTCCATATCCCGACGGGTCACTTACTTTTATCATTAGAGCTATCTTGTCTGCCCCGGCAATTTGAGGAGCCGGTTGCCAGTATAGGGAATCTATCTTTTTAGTAGTCTTTGGAATGCCCGTTACAGCGTTATATGTTTTCCCTTCCCAATCAATACGTAAAGAATATTCAGTGTCCAATTGTCCTGTAAATGATGTTTGCAGGCTGGATGAATCAATAGAGTAATAATAGAAAGTATCGCTGCTATTGATGGGTATTTCATATTCTTTTAGCCGGTGAGTTAATGTTCCGTTGGAAATAAAGACGGAAGCGTTATGAACAAAGCTCTTTTCTAAAACCCCGGGTGTTATTTTTGAAAAAAAATTCAAACTCTGTGAAAGATATACTAAGGGAGGCAACCCGTTTTCAATGGTGGCTTCTACCACCAGCTTAGGAGCAGTGGATTTTAATCGGAAGGTAATATCTTTCTCACAACTATAAAAACATACAACCGAAATAATACAACCTGCTAAAAAATAATTTTTCATATCCGGAAATTCTATCCTAACCTGTTTTCAATAATCTCTCTATCAATTTCGCTTTGCTTTTTCTGTTCTTCCTCGATTTTTTTCAACTTTTTTCCGTACGATAATTTTGTTATCAGTACAAATAAGACCGGTACCACAAAGATGGCCAGCGTTGTAACTGCAAACATTCCTCCAATTACTGTCCATCCGATGGTTTTACGGCTTTCCGCTGCTGCACCGGTAGCTAAAGCTAATGGCAATACGCCAAACATAAACGCCAGCGATGTCATTATAATTGGCCGGAACCGCAGGTGTACCGCCTGCAACGTAGCTGCTACTACATCAATCCCTCTGTCCACTCTTTGCTTGGCATATTCTACAATAAGAATGGCATTCTTAGCTGCCAGCCCAATCAAGGTTATTAAACCGATCTGAGCATATACATTATTGGACAAGCCTGGCAAAAGCGTTAAAGTAAGAATAGAGCCAAATGCGCCGATGGGTACAGCAAATAATACTGAAAACGGAACTGCCCAACTTTCATACAATGCTGCCAGAAAGAGAAACACAAAGACAACGGAAATAAAAAATATTTTATTTTGCTGATTTCCTGCTGCTATTTCTTCCCGGCTCATTCCTGAAAATTCATAACCATATCCCTCCGGTAAGGATGCTGCCACTTCTTTTAATGCTTCAATAGCCTGGCCACTGCTAAATCCCTGCCTCGCCGTTCCGGTTATTTCAATAGCACGGTAAATATTATAATGTGAAATCACAGAAGGAGTTTCGATAACCTTTGTTGTAATTAATGATCCCAGCGGAATCATATTTCCCTGGTTATTGCGAACATAAAATTTATCAATACCATTTAATGAACTTCGATAACTGGTGTCTGCCTGGGTTACCACCCTGAAATTTCTGCCATATAAATTAAAATCATTGACATAGCTGCTACCTAAAAAGGTAGATAAAGTACTGAAAACATCCGTCACCATCACCCCCAGCTTTTTTGCCTGTTCTTTATCTACATCAATCTGGTAACTCGGGGTATGCGAAGTAAAAAATGTATAGGCAGCTCCGATTTCCGGACGTTGATTCAATTTTGCCAGGAATGCATGAGCCACATTTTCAAATTGGAAAATATCATCGGTGCTGCTGGTTTGCTGTAATTCAAATGTAAATCCTGAAGTGGTTCCCAATCCGGGTATTGAAGGAGGAGACAATACCAGTACTCTTGCTTCTTTAATATCTGAGGTGGCAGCTCTTATTTTATTGGCCACATCTTCGGCCTTCTGCCCTTTCCCTTTACGTTCATCCCATGGCTTCAACTGAATAAATAATGTTCCTGAATTAGACTTACTTGAGAAGTTAGCAATGTTCAATCCTGCAAGGCCTCCAACTACTTTAACTTCCGGAATCTGTCTTACCCTTTCTGCAATAATCTTTAATAATTCAACACTTCTCGTCGTAGAAGACGCTTGTGGCATTTCATAAGTCAGGTACAATCGTCCTTCATCCTCAGTAGGAAGAAACGCAGTAGGCTTGTTTTTAAACAGGATAAATAAACCCGCAGCCAATGCCACCATCATCACAAGTACATAAGGTGTCCTCTTAATCCATTTATTTACCCCTTTTGTATAGCCATTTGATATGCTTCCAAATCCCCTGTTAAATAGAGCAAAGAATTTTTCAAATAAATTAGTTTTTTTCTTATCTGTATTTGAAGGTTTAAGTATTAAAGTACATAATGCAGGAGTAAGTGAAAGTGCTACAAATGCGGAGATGACTACTGATACCGCAATGGTAATTGCAAATTGTTGATACAGCCGGCCCACAATTCCGGGAATAAATCCTACCGGCACAAAAACGGCTACCAATATCAAAGCAATGGCAATAACAGGTCCTGAAATATCCTTCATTGCTTTTTGTGTTGCTTCCCGTGGCGACATTTTTTCAAAATCAATATTATGCTGTACTGCTTCAATCACTACTATAGCATCATCCACTACAATCCCTATCGCCAGTGCAAAGGCAAATAAGGTAAGTGTATTAACTGTGAAACCCAATGTTTGGAACATGATAAATGTTCCAATTATTGAAACCGGGATTGCCAGCACCGGTATGATGGTAGCTCTCCAGCTTTGCAAAAACAAATAAACCACCAATACAACCAATAAAAGCGCAACTATTAAAGTATGAACCACTTCATTGATGGATGCTTCAACCACAGACACCGACTCTGATGGAATAAGAAAATCCACATCTTTAGGAAATGATTTTTTCAATTCATTCAGTGCATTCATAATACCCTTGTAAGTATCCAATGCATTGGCACCCGGAGCCTGGTAAATCAGGAGAAATGAAGCCGGTTTACCATTGGCAAAAGCATTATTGCTGTAATCAAACCGCCCCAGTTCTACCCGGGCTACATCTTTTAAGTACACAATACTGCCGGAAGAGGGATTAGACCGTACAATAATATTTTTAAACTGCTCCTCGGTATTTATACGGCTATTAGTTAGCACACTATATTCAAAAGCCTGTTCACCGGGTTGAGGATTACCCCCCACAGTTCCTGCTGCCACCTGTATATTCTGTTCCTGTAAAGCTGCATTTACTTCCGCAGGTGTCATTTTCAAAGCAGCCAGTTTTTCCGGATTTAACCAGATACGCATACCAAAATCATCCCCTCTTGCCATTACATCACCGACACCTTTTACACGGAGCAAAGCATCTTTAACGTATATGTTTACGTAGTTGCCGATAAACTTTCTGTCGTGAGTGCCGTTAGGTGAATAAAATGCCAACACCATCATCATACTCGGATTCCGTTTCCGGACGGTAAGACCTAAACGTTTGACAGCATCCGGCAAAGTTGGCTCGGCTACACTTACCCTGTTTTGAACATCCAGTGTCGCAATGTCAATATTGGTGCCTACTTCAAAATTTACAGTAATACTGCTTTGGCCACTACTGGTACTGTTGCTCGTCATGAAAGTCATTCCAGGTGTTCCGTTTACCTGGGTTTCGATGGCAGTTGTGGTAGTTTGTTCCACCGTTTGCGCATCCGCCCCTACAAACATTCCTGAAATAGAAACCGTAGGCGGAGAAATTTCCGGGAACTGTGCCACCGGGAGACTGATCAGTGAAATTATTCCGACCAGTACAATGACAATTGAAATCACCATTGCTGTCACCGGCCGTTTTATAAAAGTTTCTGCTATCATAATTTCATTACGTAAATCATTTTTTTCAACTTAAATCAAAATCTTTTTTTTGACACTGCATTTAATGGGAATTATTATTTGATTTCGATATAGAAATCAGCGAACCTTCTTTTAAATTCTGGACACCCTGCACTGCAATGACATCACCTTTTTGTAACCCGTCTTTAATTAACACATCTCCACCCACCTGGCGACCCAATACCACTTTTCGTTGTGTCACTTTACTACTATCACCTAAAACATATACGAAATATTCACCCAACAGTTCAGTAACCGATTTATATGGAATCGCAACCTGCATTTCGGATGGATTATTCAAAACCCGAACTGTAGTGCTCATCCCTGATTTAAGAACACTCTTATCATTTGGAAAAACTAATCTTGTCTTAATAGTTCCGGTTTGTGGATCAACGGCACGGTCTAATAAACTGATATGACCGGATTGCGGATACAATTCTCCGCCAAACGCAATTGTAAAAGTGGAATCATTTCCTTTTAATCCTTCTTTCATCATTTTTGAAAAGCGGTAAATTTCTCCTTGATCCACTGCAAAATCAACTGCCATTGGATTATCTGTTGATACGGTATTTAGTACAGTTTGTCCTGCCACTACAGAAGTGCCAACACGAACTTGCGATATACCTATAGTACCCGAGAAAGGAGCATTTATTAAAGAAAATCCAAGAGTTGTTTTTACAGCATCAACATTGGCTTGTGCTGCAGACACTTGTTTTTTGGCAACCTGCAAAGCCGCCTCTGCATAATCCACCTGTTGTTTTGCAATCGCATCATGCTTTTCCAATTCATGATAACGGTCGGCATCCTTTTGTGCTTTATCCAGGTTTGACTGCTGAACTTGTAAATTAGCAACAGCCTGCTGGTAATTGGCATTATACAGGTTTTGATCAATAGAATATAATTTCTGCCCTTTTACAACTTTCTGACCGTCCTTAAAATAAATATGAGTAATGTAACCTGTCACCTGCGGTCGCAATTCAATTTGATCCAAGGCTACCAAAGTACCCGGGTATTCATCATGATAAGTAATATGGGAATCCCAGACTGTATCCACGGTTATTGCCACAGCCGGCGGTGGACCCTGTGTTTGTTGTTTTTCTTTGCAGGCAATGACTAATACCGGCAAAACAAACAAAAAAGATCTTTTAATAGTTTGAAATATCATAGTTATTAATCTTTGAAATCATTTTTAATTAATACTTAATAAGACCTTCGCTCTTTTGCACATCAATTTTACTGCTGATGACCTGGTACAATGAATTAAAATAATTAATTTGAGCTGTACGCAAATCGGTTTCTGCAGAAATTACATTCAGATACGCTTTTACACCTGAGCGATACTGTAGTTGGATGATGTCATACACCTCCTGCGCCAGCTTTACGTTTGCCTTCATTGTAAAATAGTCAGTAAGATTTGCCTTATAACTTGCCAGGGCTATACTATACTCAGAGTGCACCTGGCTTTTAAGATTTTCTATGTCAAGTTGGGTACGTTTGAGCTGCCATTCCGCTCCACGGATATTATATTTTCTCTTATTCCCCTGGAAAATTGGAAATGCCAGTGTTAAACCTGCATACGAATTGGGAAACGACTGGCTGTATAATTTATCAAAACTGTTATTAAGATAATTGAGATTATAAGCACCGTTTGCAGAGAGAGACGGTATAAAACTCCATTTGTTATACCTGACATTGGCTTCCTGTAACCGGATCTGAGTTTCAAGAATTTTATATTCAATTCTCTTTTTATAATCAACAGCTGATGTAGTATCCAACAAAATTTCATTTTCCAGGGCAATGCTATCCGCTTCAATATTCAGAGTTTCATTCACCGGATAATTAATCATTGCTTTCAATAATTCCGTTTTTGCTTTCAACATTTCTTCAGTCGTTTTTTGAGCAGCTACTGAATTATTCAGGGCAATGGTGGCTCTTTGATAATCGGTTTTATCAACAATGCCGGCATCGTATTGTGCCCGGGCATCTGCCAGGCTTCTTTGTAAGCGTAATATTGTTTCATTTGCTACTTTAATCTGTTGCCGGGTGGCCAATACATCATAAAATGCTTTTGACACATTTGCAACCAGTGAAATTTTACTGTTCTCAGTTTGTTGCGATGCTTGCTGCCGGATGTAATTCTTAGTCTGGCTTGCCAATAATATATCCCGGTTGATTAAATTTTGAGAAGCTGTCAATTGAAAAGCTGATGTATTATTAACCCCCAATCGTACCGGGTTGCCGCCGATAATACTCGTCTGTACCTGGAAGTTATGCTGAAAAAGATAGTTTAAATTAACCTGGGGATACCAATCAGCTAATTTGGATTTTATTTGTAATTCGGTGATGGCTTCATCCATCAATGCCTGTTGTATAACCGGCTGTCTTTTTAATGCGTACTGAATTATATTCGATAAAGAAGCTTCTTTTAATATACTGTCAGAAATACCTTGTGAAAAAACCGGAAAATGGCATTCAAAAAGAAATCCAATAATGATGAAACCTCTTCCCAGTATTTTCCTGACAACTTTTTTCTCAAAAAAATTTCTCATAGCTCTTGATAAAAGTTAAACCTAGATCTTCCGGATGAATTCCATTCAATATCCAAATCAAAAATCAGTCTTTTTGGAACATTCAAAAATTAAATTGCAAAATTAAAGGATTGGTGGTTCAATTTTTCCCGTAAGCAAAATTCGTAATACGAGTACCAAAAAATAAACAGCTCCGTAATTTATTTACGGAGCTGTTTTAATTGTTTGTCAAATCATCCTCTTTTTTCAAAGAGGAGTTTAAACTATTAACCCAAATATGCTTTTAAGGAATTGCTGTAGCGGGCTTTTTGTAAACGCTTAATTGCCCTTTCTTTGATCTGCCGGATGCGTTCTTTGGTCAGGTCATATTTCTGACCAATTTGTTCAATGGTAACACCATTTTCACCATCCAGTCCGAAATAGGCATTCACGATTTCAGCCTCCCTGGGAGAAAGCGATTTTAACACCCTGCGGATTTCATTTCTCAAAGAATCCTTCATCACATCATCATCCGTATCATCACCCCCTTCCAGTAAGTCACCCATAGCTACGTCTTCTGCTTCATGTACCGGGGCATCCAGGGATGTATGACGGGTATTACTCTGAAAAATGTTATTGATTTCCGTTTCACTCATCTCCAGCAACTCTGCTAACTCTTCAGTAGATGGCTCCCTCTCATACTCCTGTTCAAAAGCCATATAAGCTTTGTTTGCCTTGTTGTAAGTGCCAATTTTATTTTGAGGCAGCCGGACTAACCTGCCCTGTTCTGCCAACGCCTGCAGGATGGACTGGCGAATCCACCATACAGCGTATGAAATGAATTTGAAACCCTTGGTTTCATCGAAGCGTTGTGCCGCTTTTATCAAACCGAGGTTGCCCTCGTTGATCAGGTCGCTAAGAGATAAACCCTGATGCTGGTATTGCTTAGCAACAGATACCACGAACCTTAGATTGGCTTGTACTAATTTGTCCAATGCCCGCTGATCCCCCATTTTGATACGCTGAGCCAGCGTAGTCTCCTCTTCAGGAGTAATCATTGAGATTTTGGAGATTTCCTGCAAATATTTCTCAACTGCCTGCGAATCTCTGTTCGTAATCTGGGTGGCAATTTTAAGCTGCCGCATAAATTGTATTGTTTAATTACCAACGAATAAATACCAGTCTTTGTTTGCAGAAAGTTGCAAATGGATAGTTAATTGCTAAAAGTATTAATTTACCGTCCTCGACCGTCTGCAAAAATACTATTCAAAATCGTAAAATCATAGTGATTGGACGTAAAAATTACACACAGCTTTTTCGCATCTATCCACGCCAGTAAAAAAATCCTGCAAAACCCACGACTGACGGAGGTTCCAGAGAATCAATAATTACGCCAAATTCTTTTAATCACAAATCCTACTATCTCTAAAATCAACTTTTTAATTGAGAATTAATTTAAATGCTTCGTTGTGTTTATTATGTACGAATGCTCATTAATCTTCCCCGTTTTCTGATTTTATTCTCAAAAAAAAATGAGCCTTTAGAATTCATCACACCTCATTATAAAAAATCCGGTTTCATTCTTTTCAGAAGATCCTGATTTATTTAAGATTCACCTTTTATGACAAGAAAAAAAAGTAGAAATTGAATTTCATACTTATAATGCTTAACTAACAGGAATAATCAGCAGAAATGCGGATGAGAAAAATGAAACAAACAATATATTGTTATTTCATTGGATGATACTATCCTGTGTAAAAGGTTTCACCTATTCTCAAATTCTGCAGCATATCTTTTGTCATGGAAGCAAGATTATATTCTTCTTTCCAACCCCAATCTTTTCTGGCTACAGAATCATCAATGCTTTGAGGCCAGCTTTCAGCTATAACCTGGCGATAATCCGGTTTGTACGACATCGAAAATCCGGGAATATGAGTTTGGATTTCCCTTGCAATTTCCTTTGGAGAAAAACTCATACCCGATAAATTATAAGAAGTATGGACTGAGATCTTTTCAACCGGAGCTTCCATCAGCTCAATAGTAGCCCGGATAGCATCCGGCATATACATCATGGGCAGGTAGGTATCTTCCTTTAAAAAACATTCATACTTCTTATTTTCCAAGGCTTCATGAAAAATTTCTACAGCATAATCTGTCGTTCCGCCACCCGGAGCTGATTTATAAGAGATCAACCCGGGGTAACGAAGGCTCCGGATATCTACTCCATAACGGTGATGATAATAATTACACCAGAACTCCCCCGCATATTTACTGATACCATATACTGTGGTGGGTTCGATAATGGTTTGCTGGGGGCAATTTCTTTTCGGTGATGTAGGCCCAAATACGGCAATGGATGATGGCCAATACACTTTATGAAGTTTTTCTTCCCGGGCCAGTTCCAATACATTCAGCAAGCCCTGCATATTCAAATGCCAGGCAAGATTGGGATTCTTTTCACCGGTTGCTGAAAGTATGGCTGCGAGTAAATAGATCTGAGTTACATTTTGCCGGATGACTTGTACATGCAACATTTCCCGGTTCATGACATCCAGGCTCACATAAGGGCCAGTGCCCCTGAGTAATTCATTTTCCTCCCTGAGATCTGATGCAATCACATTACTATTCCCATAGATTTTACGGAGGGCAAGCGTCAACTCCACACCTATCTGGCCGGATGCACCGATAATGAGAATTTTCTCTTTTGTCATAAAAGCAATTAGTAATTTGAACAGAAAGATAAGCTAATCACAGCAATGATACTGTTAGCTATTTCCTTTCAGGATAATTAATCAGTCTTCTCAAGTGTAAAAATTTCTTCAACAGGCTTATTAAAGACCTTCGCAATTTTCAACGCTAAAACAGTGGACGGAACATACTTATTGGCTTCCATTGCATTGATTGTTTGTCTGCTAACCGACACTTTATTTGCCAGTTCCTCCTGTGTCAGATTTTTTATAGCCCGTTCTACTTTAATATTATTTTTCATCTGACAACATTTTGGAGTTTTTATATAAAAGATAATTAAATCTTACAATGAAAATAATAAGAACCGTAAACATATTATACAGCATGACGGTCAGAAAAGCTGTACCATAGACAAAGAGAAATGACAAAAGCAACAAGCTATAATTTACCCATACTGCCCAGAGCAATGACGACATTCTGAGTTTAGCTATAAATTCATCTTCCCTCTTTTCTTTTGAGAATCCAACAAATACAGCACCCAAAATAAACAATACTCCTGCAACTGTATTTGTTATATTAGTTTCAATAAAACTGAACGACTGGCTTTCGCCAAAAATCTGATCACTGAAAATGGCAAATACCTTAGCATGAACCCGGATTTCTTCAAAACCAACGGAGATTAAAATAACTCCAAAAATTGTTGCAGGTATAAGAATACACCAACCTGCCAATTTGAACTTTGCCGGTAATAATAATTTGCTTGACATAATCTTTTAAATTTTTTACAAATGTAAAGTATGTTTTACATTTAGACAATTATTTTTTACATTTCGTAAAATATAATTGACGTCCGGGAAATTAAAATAACCTATCAACAGGTTGATAGGATTCTTCCAATACCACGGGAAACATAAAACTGATATCCGGCTAAAAATTCAGAAAATATTCCACGAATCATTTAACTTGAAATCAAACACAGGTATCAGAACTTAAGCCCCAATACTTCAAACTTTGAATTTATCTTTGCGACATGGAGGCATTTCTTAAAAATATATTTACCGGTCAGCAATACGATGAAAAAAACTTTTTCCTGATTGCAGGGCCTTGTGTTGTAGAAAATGAAGAGTTGCTTTTGCAGGTTGCCGGCAGCGTATCGGCAAGTTGCAGAAAACTGGGTATCCCGTATATTTTTAAATCTTCTTATAAAAAAGCTAACCGTACCAGTTCGGGTTCATTCACCGGTATTGGAGATGAATCAGCCTTGCAATTGCTGCAATCTACTTCTAAGAAATATACAGTACCGGTGGTAACAGATATTCATTCAGAGCCTGAGGCAGCTATGGCAGCAAGATATGTAGATGTATTGCAGATTCCTGCATTCCTTTGCCGGCAGACTGAATTACTGAATGCGGCTGCCAGGACAGGTAAGATTGTGAATGTAAAAAAGGGGCAGTTTGTAAGTGGTGAAGCAATGAAGTTTGCTGTAGAAAAAATTTATAATGCCGGTAATAAAAAGGTTATGCTGACAGAAAGAGGTACCACATTCGGATACCAGGATCTCGTTGTGGATTACCGGAACATACCTATTATGAAGTCACATGGCGTTCCGGTGATAATGGATGTAACACATTCTTTACAGCAACCCAACCAGGGTTCGGGAGTTACAGGTGGAAATCCCCAGATGATAGAGACAATTTCCAAAGCAGCAATTGCAGCAGGCGCTGACGGACTGTTTATTGAAACCCATCCTGATCCATCCCGGGCTTTGAGCGATGGGGCCAACATGTTACGACTTGATCTCCTGGAAAGTTTACTTGAGAAATTGATAAAAATAAGAAAGGCGATTTTATAAATAATTTTACTGGAGGTCCACCACCTCCACTCCCGGATAGCTGTTCTTATCAAAGACAAATAATTTATCATCCATAGGCTTGTTTGGTTTGAGGCTGACTACAGAATAGCTATACCTATCACCGGTTTTTTCAAGCACTTTTGTACTATAAATAGTTTTAGCAATTTTATCAATGAGCAGGTAAACGGTATGAAAAGGTTTACTTTTATCGGTAGGTGTCATTTGTACTTCCTGTAATGTCTTATTGCCCTGCTTTTTTACACCATTCAGCGTATATAAAAAATCTTTATCGTAAAAATTTGTAAATAGTTTTTGAGGGGTTATGGTTCCGGCTGCCGCATCTAACTTGCTTACCGTCACTTCATTAGTAGCTTTATCGTAATTCCATACCGTACTACCATTGCAGAAGATTTCCTGGCCGTTAAAACTTACCCTGTATTTTGTTCCTTTCATGCTAACCGAACCCTTTTTGCTGCTCAACGTTTTACCATCGGCATTTTCAACGCTATAAACAAAATTGGCCTGAACGGTTTTGAATGATTTAAATTTAGAGCTGACTTCATCTAATATTTTTTTAGCCTCAGGATCATTTTTCTGAGCATTAGCTGCAACTCCTAAAATCAACAAAAGGCTAAAAGAGTAAATAAACTTCATCATTAATTTTTTTATGAAACCGGGGGGCAAATATAATCTAATTGCTTAAATAGGATGGAATTAAGCATTTTTCGGTTGCAAACTCCTGTTTCTTAACAGGATTCTAACCTAACGCATTCAGATGTTGCTGTAATTCTATTTCAGATTTTATTAATACATCACGGGCCTTGCTTCCCTGGCTGGGGCCAACAATTCCTGCAGATTCCAGTTGATCCATCAACCGCCCGGCACGATTATATCCCAGCTTCATACGACGTTGAAGCAAAGAAGTAGATCCAATCTGGTTCTGTACAATAAGCCTTGCAGCATCTTCAAATAATGAATCCCGGTCGCCAAGATCAAAATCTTTTCCTTCCAATTCCTTTTCATCCACATATTCGGGTAATAAGAAAGCCTGCGGATATCCTCTTTGCTCACCAATAAATTCAACTACACGTTCTACCTCCGGAGTGTCCACAAATACACATTGCAAACGGGTTATTTCACCATGATAGGAAATCAACATATCGCCTTTCCCGATAAGCTGATCGGCGCCACCCGTATCAAGGATAGTGCGGGAATCAATCTTTGATGTCACTTTGAATGCAATCCGGCAAGGGAAGTTTGCTTTAATAGTGCCGGTGATGATGTTTACTGAAGGTCGTTGTGTGGCAATGATAAGATGAATACCCACTGCACGGGCTAATTGTGCCAGGCGGGCAATCGGCAATTCAATTTCTTTACCCGCCGACATAATCAGGTCGGCAAATTCATCAATTACCAAAACAATAAAAGGCAGGTATTGATGTCCTTTCTGAGGATTGAGTCTTCGTTTTACAAATTTCTCGTTGTACTCTTTAATATTCCTGGCACCGGCTTCTTTTAAAAGATCATAGCGATTATCCATCTCGATGCAAAGTGCATTCAACGTATGTACCACCTTCTTAGTGTCAGTGATAATTGCTTCTTCCTCACCGGGGAGTTTAGCCAGGAAGTGTTTTTCAATATAGCGAAAGATATTCAGCTCCACTTTCTTAGGGTCAATGAGTACAAACTTCAGTTGTGAAGGATGTTTTTTATAAAGCAAGGAAACCAGGATAGCATTGATACCAACTGATTTTCCCTGGCCGGTGGCTCCGGCCATCAGCAGGTGGGGCATGGAAGTAAGATCAACAATATAATTATCATTATCAATTCTTTTACCCAGGGCAATGGGTAAACTGTAATTATTATGCTGAAATTTTTCCGAAGACAATAAAGTCTTCATACTAACCAGCGACTTCTTCACATTAGGTACCTCAATTCCTATAGTTCCTTTTCCCGGGATCGGCGCAATAATGCGGATTCCCAAAGCTGCAAGGCTTAATGCAATATCATCTTCAAGGTTTTTTATCCTGGATATTCTCACTCCGGCAGAGGGTACAATTTCATAAAGTGTTACAGTAGGGCCCACTGTAGCACTGATCTTTTGTATTTCTATATCGTAATTACGCAATGTAGAAATGATCTGGTTCTTATTATTTTCCAGTTCATTCGCATCCTGAACAATTTTTTCGCTGCCATGAGTATCCAGCAGGCTGAGCGTAGGATACTTATAATCCCGGAGATCCAAAGTCGGTTCATAAGGCGGCAGATTTTCATAAGTCTTTTCATCCCCGGGAGTATCCATTCCTGTCCGGATTTCTAACTGCAATTCTCCGGGAAGATTCTTCTCTTTTTTTGCAACCGGTTTTTCATCAGTAACAGGAAGTTCATTTTCTACGCCAATATCATTTTGATGAAGCATTTCTTTCAATACTTCATTTTCAACAGTTGGTTGTTGCTCCTCCAACCTGTCTATTTCTTCAGGAGTGAGTTCTTCTTTTTCGATCAGTTTTAGCTCAGGTAATGCATTTGAAATGCCGGATCCATTGAGTGATCCATCTCCCTGTTGAATAGGATTTGAGTCCGCATACAGATCATTAATCGTTTTTCCGGTTATAGCAGATTGGGATACCGGGATTTCTTCGGTCGCAATCCCTTCTCCGGCTGCTATGCTATCCTCCGCTTCCGGCAAAGAATTTTTTCTTTTGCTGGGTAAGTTAAATGCAGGGTTAAATTGCCAGATGAAATACCCCAGCCATAAAACAGCCAACAAAGCTGCAGTACCGATTGTACCTAATATTTCTGACAGCCAATGGGAAAGCATGTTCCCCACACCGCCACCAAACCGGAAACCGCTTCCGGAGAAAATAAAAGCCAGTGTGACGGATAGAACCAATAATCCGGCAGTTACATATTTCAGATTCCGTCTGAGTGAAAAGACCTGTTTATTGAAAACGAGGTTTACTCCTATAACAAAAAAGAATGTACAAATCAGTAAAGAGGCAATTCCAAAAGCTTTCCAGATAAAGAAATCGGCTGACAAAGCTCCCAACTTACCCAACAAATTTTTCACATGAATTTTGCTGTCAAAGAGAATTGAAGAACCGATTCTCACATTCGCCTGATCAGCCTTCCAGGTAAAAAAGTAAGAAACGAACGCAATAAATAGAAATAATGCAATAACAAATGACAGGGAGCCAAAAATTTTCCAGGTACGCTCATCATTAATAATTTCTTTCCAGGTAACTCTTTCCTGCTTATCAGCTTTCAGAGTCAACGGATGTCCTTTCTTTGGTTTTTTCTTAGGACTCTTTTTAGAAGTCTTTTTCCGCTTCGTAGCCATGAGAACAAAGATAATATAGTTTAATCTTAGTGCTTTAGCCGCAAACTCTGATTTCTCAAACTCTGCATCCGGCCGGGTTAGCAAAAGCAAGAATCAATGATTACATTTGAAGAGTATATATCAAAACCTGTATGAGATCCCTTTCCAGTGCATTCCTGCTCCTGATATTCATCGGAATCGGAGTACTTCCTCTCTCCACGAAAGGCCAGGATACAGTTAACGGGTATTATATTGACATCAGCAAAATCAATTTATCAAAATATCTTAAAAACGAAATTTCCTCTGCTTTTATAAACAAGAACGAATCCCCCGGTGATAAGTTATCTTCTTTGTACTTCACTCCCGGAGTAATCTGGGATGCTCCCATTTCCAATAACTATGTCACCAAAAGATTATTATTAAAATTTCATTTAACCAACTCTTCTGACACTACCGCTTCAACATGGTTTTTCCCGGGTCTTTTTTTCAAAGAGATTATTCTGTACAGCATTCAGGGAAATGATTTAACTGAACTTCCATCAATTTCTCCTGAAGACAAAACAATTTCATCATACAAAGAAATCAGTCTGCCGGCACATGAGTCACTGACTGTACTGGTAGAATTGCTGCCGTTAAAAACTTATATCAATTCCGTACGACCCCGTTTGATAGCTCCCCGGTTTTTGAGTTCATATGTTGCTGTGCAATACAATGCTACCGCAGATGAAAATATGATCACTTACATTTTCTGTGGGCTGCTATTGCTGATGATTATCTATTCAATGGCAAATTTTTTCCTGGGAAGCAACCCTGAATTCCTCTACTATTCCGGCTATGCATTTTTTCTGGGACTGATGCTTTTTCTTAAAACTTACCTTGAAGTGCAAACCACCTCATTTAGTTTGTTTATGGAAAGCTACCTGGACTTTATCATGCAGGGAACCGGAATAATTTTTTATATGGTCTTCATGCAAAAGTTTTTGGAGACAAAAACAAAATACCGGTTTTTATACCATTTCTATTCGGGAGGAATAATCATGCTCGCGGTATCACTTGCTTTATACAGTTACTCCTATTTTTATACAGATAATTACCCGTTTCAATACAATATAGAAACACTGACCAAACTGCTCTTACTTCTCATGGTAATTGTTTTCCTGGTCTATAGTTTCCGGCGAAGGCAAGACCGTTTATTGAATTATCTTTTTTGGGGAAACCTGTGCATGTTTGTATTCTCTCTCTTTTCTCAATTCGCTATTTTTTTACGATCAGAATTTTCAAATATTCCGGGGATGCTGGGCTCCAGTATTTTCTATTATG
Organism: Bacteroidota bacterium; assembly: GCA_018267515.1. Lineage (GTDB taxonomy): Bacteria > Bacteroidota > Bacteroidia > Chitinophagales > Chitinophagaceae > UTBCD1. Next base: position 81,524 of record JAFDYJ010000007.1, read on the forward strand.
AAATAGGGATTACCCTGGAATTGATTCTTTTCCTGCTGGGCCTGAGTTATAAAAATCGCCGGCAACTGATAGAGGAAACCAAAGAAAAGGAAAGACTGATTGCGGCCAATAAATTGATCAGTTATGAAAAAGAACTGGCGGTGTTGAAAGCGCAGCAGGAAGAAAGAGATCGCATTTCAGCAGATATGCATGATGAGCTGGGTTCAGGTATAACAGTGATACGTCTTATGAGCGAAATAGCAAAAAGTAAAATGCCGGGTCAAATTCCGGTTGAAATTGAAAAAATTTCATTGGCTGCCAACGAAGTTTTGAATAAAATGAATGCTATTATCTGGAGTTTGAACAATGACAATGATTCACTGGACAGCCTGGTTTATTATATCCGTGCCTACTCCCTGGAGTATTTTGAAAACACTCCTGTCCACTGTGAAGTCAATGTAGCCACAGAAATCCCACCGCAACCGGTTACAGGCATTAAACGCAGAAATACATTTCTGTCAGTAAAAGAAGCACTGAACAATATTTTAAAACATTCCAATGCCACGAAAGTAAAAATTGACATTGCTCTTAACAAAAACCTTTCTTTAAAAATTCACGACAATGGGAAAGGGATAGATGTGAATCATCTCAGGAAATTTGGAAACGGATTGAAAAATATGGCACGTAGAATGGAAAGTGCCGGTGGCACATTCAAAATTGAAAATGTTGGCGGAACTTTAATAACATTTGAACTACCTCTTTGATTGTTTCTTGTTAACAAAGACTATCAAGAGGCAAATCCATCCCGAAATAAACAGCGCTCCTCCAATGGGAGTGATGGGTCCAAGGAACCGGGCAACATTTTGATAATTTCCATTTAATGCTGCCAGCGCATAGAGAGAGCCTGAAAACATTATGATTCCTGAAATAAAAAAATTTCCGGCCCATCGGAGAAGTTTATTCGGAAACTTCTCATAAAGGATTCCTGTTGCTAACAAAGCTAACGCATGATACATCTGGTATTGAGCACCGGTCTGAAAACTCTGTAATAATTTTTCATCCGTTATAATTTCCTTTAATGAATGGGCGCCAAATGCACCCAGGACTATTGAAAGTAATCCGAATAGAGCACCTGAAATTAAAAAAGGTTTATGCATGGAAAAGAGTTTGTACTAAAGAATCCAGTTGAACAGGTTCTTCCTCAACAGTAACCTTGGCCTGTTCAAAGTATATTTTTCTATCTGCAAATTTCTTTTGTATATACGATTTCAGTTGTTCATCCGGAAGTTGACTGATCAGCGGCCTGTGATCTTTTTCACGAATCAGCCGTGCAAATAAAATGTCTGTAGGTGTATTCAGCCATACAGTAATCCCGGCTTGATTCATGTATTCAATATTGTTGAAAAAGCAGGGAGTGCCGCCGCCGCATGCCATAACAAAACTTTTATGATTTTCCGTGAGGGAATACAGCATTTCTTTTTCTTTTAACCGGAAATATTCCTCCCCTTCTGATGCAAATATTCCGGTGATCGGTTTTCCTTCCTGTGAAACAATGTGCTCATCAAGATCAATAAACGGGATACCCAGTTTTTCTCCTAATAACTTACCCAAATATGTTTTACCGGAACCCATAAATCCGATGAGGAATATTTTCATAATGTGCCAATTAAGTATTGAGTCAATTTGCTGTTTTTAATTAATAAAAGCACAGGCAAATCAGCACATTTCTTTATTTAAATGCATTAAACCCGGTTACATCCATACCTGTTATCAGCAAATGAATATCATGTGTGCCTTCATAAGTAATCACACTTTCCAGGTTCATCATGTGCCGCATCACCGGGTATTCACCCGTAATTCCCATACCACCCAGCATTTGTCTTGCATCACGACAAATATTCGTAGCCACTTCGCAGGAATTTCTTTTCGCCATGCTCACCTGTGCCGGCGTTGCCCTGTTTTCATTCATCAATGTTCCCAACCGCCAGTTCAGCAACTGGGCTTTTGTAATCTCTGTGATCATCTCTGCCAGTTTCTTCTGTTGCAGTTGGAAGGATCCTATTGGTTTATCAAACTGAATTCTTTCTTTTGAGTATTGTAGAGCAGTATCGTAACAATCCATTGCGGCACCTATCACACCCCAGGCAATCCCGTATCTTGCTTTTGATAGGCAACTCAATGGTCCTTTTAAACCACTAACATTCGGTAAAATATTTTCTTTAGGTACTTTCACATTGTCAAAAACCAATTCGCCGGTAGCAGAAGCTCTTAAACTCCATTTTCCGTGAGTGGTTGGCGTAGAAAATCCTTCCATTCCTCTCTCCACAATCAAACCATAAACTTTTCCATTTTCATCTTTTGCCCATACTACAGCTACTTGTGAATACGGAGCATTGCTGATCCACATTTTAGAACCATTTAGTATCACGTGATCTCCTGCATCTTTGAAATTAGAGAGCATATGAGAAGGATCGCTGCCATGATTGGGTTCTGTCAACCCGAAACAGCCTAACCATTCGCCGCTTGCCAGTTTGGGTAAAAACTTTTTTTTCTGTGCTTCACTTCCATAAGCATAAATAGGAAACATAACCAATGAACCCTGCACTGATGCGGTAGATCGTACTCCGCTATCGCCACGTTCTAATTCCTGCATCATCAAACCATATGAAATATAATCCAGACCACCACCGCCATATTCCACAGGAACGGTTGGGCCAAAACATCCCAGTTCCCCTAATTGCTTTACGATCTGTTGAGGAAACTCTGCCCGTTGAGCATACTCTTCAATAACAGGAGAAATTTCCCTTTTTACATAATTGCGAACTGCTTCACGAATGTGTTTTTGCACTTCGGAAAGCAATTCATCTACCTGGTAATAGTCAGGACTCTGAAAAAGGTCTGTTCGGGCTGCCATGCACTTAAGGTTTTCGATTTTTGATTTTAAATTAAAGCTCAACAAAGGTAAGGATAGAAGAGAAGGTTTTGATGGCTCAGTAAGGACAAAGTATTTCTTAAAAAAATTACAACTTCGTGAACCAGGTTTTGAACAAAATTTTTCATAACAGGCAATGCGGGTTTATCAGGAAATCATAAATTTGAAAATGCTTCCACCGTCAGCTGAAACCGGAAATTATTTCCCGGCTAAGTAAAAAATTCTAAATGAGTTCTCAAACTGATCAAAACTTCTTCAGACATTTCGTTGCAGTGCTGGGTGGTGTATTGGCTTCAATGGCCGCAGGATACCTGATACACCTGATTCTTCACAGGTTTTTTCATATTGACCTGTTTAGTCTTACCACCACTCATGCTAATGATAAAATAAAATTACTGACCGGGTTTGGCATCTGGCTATTTGCATCATCACTCGTTGGAGGATTAGCTTGCATTACCATTGCAGGAAAAAATGAGATGAGTCATATCATAATCAGCTCTATGGTAGCATTGGCTCTGTATTTTTTTATTTCCGGCGGAGGAATAATTAAAGAAGGCGATCTTTCCTCCTGGTTAATTTTGCTGGCAATTCCTTTCGGGTATTTTACCGGTGAGTGGCTGGGCAGCAGGAATAGGAAATAAAGCTACTTCCACTTTTAGTGTGCCAGATAATTTTTCATCTCATCCCTGTATTTTATAGCTTCCAATTTTGATTGTTCTGCAAAATCTTCTTTATCTGAAGCATAAATGACAGCACGGCTAACATTGACCAATAAGCCACACTGCAAGTTATTTGAAGCGTCTTTTATCATTGCTTTTTCAGAAATATCTTTCAGGCTTCCACCCTGCGTTCCTACGCCGGGAACAAGTAGAAAATGCCCGGGAATGATTTTCCTGATATTTAAAAATTCATCAGCTTGTGTAGCGCCGACTACAAACATCAGGTTTTCGTCATTTCCCCATTCTGAAACCGTTCTTAAAACTTTTTCGTAAAGAAATTCATTTCCTGTTTTCTGCATTTCGAAGTCTTTTGCACCCCGGTTGGAAGTCAGGCCCAGAACAATGGCCCATTTGTTTTTATATTCTAAAAATGGTTTCACACTATCCTCGCCCATATACGGAGCTACTGTGATAGCGTCAAAATTTAAAGTCTCAAAAAATGCTCTAGCATACTGAGAAGATGTATTTCCAATGTCACCCCGCTTGGCATCAGCAATTTTAAAATGAGTATCAGGAATATAATTCACCGTTTTTTCCAGGGATTCCCATCCTTTTACTCCTCTTGCTTCATAAAATGCAGTGTTGATTTTGTAACTAACACAGTAATCTTTAGTGGCCTCTATAATCTGTTTGTTAAATTCATAAACCGGATCAGGTGAGGATAAAAGATGTTTTGGAATTTTATTTATATCAGTGTCTAATCCGACACAGAGATAGGTTTGCTTTTGAAAAATCTGGTCAATGAGTTGAGAGCGGGTCATGAATGCGAAGATAAAATCTTTTGAAGTGTATCGCCAAAGCTCCATACTTCCTCAAATGTATTGTATAATGGAACCGGTGCCACCCGGATAACATCCGGCTCACGCCAATCGGCAAATATTCCATGAGATGAAAGCTGTTCATATATCTTTTTCCCGTTTTTCAGCATCAGCATGGAAACCTGGCATCCTCTTTCTTTAGCATTTCCGGGAGTAATAATTTTTAGGCAATTTCCACCATATGACTCATTCACCTTTTTCAAAATGAAAAACAAATAATCAGAAAGCAACCGGCTCTTCTTGATAAGAGCATCCATACCGGCTTCTTCGAAAATTTCAAGGGCAGCCTTATGTGCTGCATATAATACCGGTGAGGGTGAGCTAACCTGCCATCCCTCCGCAGTTAATACCGGCTTAAAGCCTTTCTTCATTTGAAAACGGGTGGCTTTATCATAGCCCCACCAGCCTGCTAATCTCTGTACGGAAGAATCATTATGATACTTTTCGTGAATATAAACACCACCCACAGTACCGGGACCGGAATTCAAATATTTATAACTGCACCAGCAGGCAAAATCAACATTCCAATTGTGTAATTGCAATATAACATTTCCGGCAGCATGTGCCAGGTCAAAACCCGCTTTTGCTCCTGCAGCCTGTGCCGCTTTTGTAATAACCCCGATATCGAAAAGCTGACCGGTGTAATAATTAATCCCACCCCATAACACCAATGCCAGTTCATCTTTGTTCTCCTGAATTGCAGCAAGAATATCTTCCGTCCTTATTAATTCTTCACCCTCCCTGGGTGAAATTTCTACGATTACATCTTCCGGTTTCAATCCACAATACCTGAGATGCGATTCAAACATATACTGATCGCTGGGGAATGCTTTGGATTCGCAAATAATCTTATTTCTTTTTCCTGAAGGTTGATAGAAACTTACCATCATCAGGTGCAGGTTTACAGTAAGCTGGTTCATCACCACAACTTCCTGCGGTAATGCACCCACTATTTTGGCGAGAGGTTGGATGAGGTGATCATGATAATTCAACCAGGGCAATTTTCCTTTTACAAATCCCTCCACTCCATACCGGGTCCATTGATCCAATACATGCTTGATATAAGATTGAGCTGTGCGGGGCTGCAGGCCTAATGAATTTCCCAGGAAATAAATAAGTTCTTTTCCTTCTTCCGTGGGTATATAAAACCTGAACCTGAATCGTTTTAAATCATCATTTTGATCCAGTTGCCGGGCAAAGGATAAGCTGTTTTCAAATTCCATAAAAGCAAATTACAGCTTCATTCGTAAATTTACGAATGGAATTAAATAGTTCCGGTCTTTCCGCCATCCACCGGGATGCTAACTCCATTGATATACGAAGCAGCAGGTGAAGCTAAAAATGCCACAATTGCTCCAATCTCTGAGGGATCGCCAAATCTTTTTAAGGGTATAGTGGTAATCATTTCTTCAATGATTTTATCCCTGGAACTATTTCTTCGCTTAGCATTTCCTTCAATAAGCTGATCCAACCTACCGGTTGAAATAAATCCCGGAAGAATGCTATTTACGGTAATATTAAATTGACCCACTTCATTAGATAAGGTTTTTGCCCAGGACGCTACTGCCGCCCTGGTAGTATTCGACACCATCAGGTTGTGAATGGGAATCCGCACAGATGAAGAAATAATATTAATGATCCTCCCATTTCCTTCCTTTTTCATGGATGGAATAACTGCCCTGGCCAAAATATGATTGCAAATGAGATGCTGGTTCATTGCTTTCAGAAAATCATTTTCCGATACTTCCATTGCCGGGCCGGCCGGTGGGCCACCGGTATTGTTAACCAATATATGAACCGGGTGATCTTTTACATGAAGTTCAATTACATTTTTCACTTCGTCCGGCTTGCTGAAATCTGCGACAAGATAATTGTGTTGCTGGCGAAGAGAACTATCAAGAATACCGATTACAGATTGTAATGAAGCTTCATTTCTGGCCATCAAAGTGCAATGAGCTCCCTGCAGAGCCAACTCTTCAGCAATGGCAAGCCCGATGCCCTGTGTGCTGCCGCAAATGACTGCATATTTTCCTTCCAGCGAAAGATTCATGGCTGTTTGCTATTAAAAAAGTTTTTCTTTTCTTTCTTCCATCATCTCTCCGATAACTTTTGCATCTGCATCTTGCTTCTTTAGCTCCGCAACTATGTTGTCATAACTTTTTTCATCCCGGTTTTGGCTCAGTTTAAAAACGTTTTCCAGTTCCGTTATTTCTATTTCAAAAGCAATAATTGCCTTCTTGAGCCTTTCAACATATTCGGCCGGGAGATTATCATAAACGGTTGATGAACCCGGATCATCTTTTTCGTAATAAAGAGATAGCTGCTTCAGATGTTCAGTCAGGCGATCATCATTAAGAAATTTTATAACTCCCCTTGCATGAACTGTGATATAATTCCAGGTAGAAGCCTGGTGTGGATTACCGGAATACCAGGTGGCGCTAACATAAGAATGCGGGCCGGTAAACAATGCAATAGCCCCGGGATTTTCTTCAAATGCTTTATGATGGCCTGATTTCTTTTCTAGATGTCCTGTCAGATATACTCGTCCTTCTTTTTCCTCTATCATTACGGGTACCTGTGTAGCTTCGATTCTTCCCTCTTTATCTGCGCCGGCTAAAATAATAAAAGGATGATTGCGCATAAACTCAATCACTCTTTCGCTGTCTTGTTCTTTGAAATAGGACCTGTTGTACATATAAAATACTCTTATCAAAAGTCAGTATGAGCCTGAGTAAGCTTTTGAATTAAAATGCAGATGCCAGAACCCCGTAAAGGCTAAACGACCTCTACAATTTTTGTAGTAGCCATATTGGCATTTCTCATAGCTACACTGCGTACAACCTGGGATGCAAAAGATTCAAATGCCCTTTTACTGATTTCATCACCACTTATCATCACCGGCTTACCGGCATCTCCTCCATCACAAATACTTTGCACCAATGGTATTTGCCCGAGAAAAGGAATATCATATTCATCTGCCAGTCGCTTGCCGCCATCCTTTCCAAAAATGAAATATTTGTTGTCCGGAAGTTCAGCCGGGGTGAAATAACTCATGTTTTCAACTAACCCGATAAGAGGAACATTTATTTGTGCCTGGCCAAACATGGCTATTCCTTTTCTTGCATCAGCTAAAGCGACATTTTGCGGAGTGGTGACGATGATTACACCTGTTACCGGTACTGTTTGAACAAGGGTAAGATGAATATCACCGGTTCCTGGCGGCATATCTACAACCAGGTAATCCAATTCATCCCAATACACATCAGTTACGAACTGGCGGATAGCGCTGCTGGCCATTGGGCCTCTCCATACCACTGCATTTTTTTCATCCACCAGCAGCCCGATACTCATTAATTTAATTCCATATTTTTCCAACGGAGCCATCATGGGCTTTCCGGTTCCGGTGTCTACCATCATCGGCCGCTGTCCTCTTACACCAAACATAATGGGAACGCTGGGTCCGTAAATATCAGCATCCATTAAACCCACTTTCGCATTTCCCATACCTAAAGCAAGGGCAAGATTTGCAGCTACCGTTGACTTTCCGACTCCACCCTTGCCGCTAACCACTGCAATAATATTTTTTACTTTAGGTAACATTGCCCTGTTATCAGTTCTTTTTGAAGTGGTATTAGCATCAAAATTAATATTGACTACGGCTTCTTTGCTTACCAGCATTTTAATAGCGTTTACGCTTGCGTTTTTCATCTGCTCTTTCAAAGGACAGGCCGGTGTAGTCAGTTGAAGAGTGAATGAAACAGTATTTCCATCAATTTTAAGGTCTTTAACCATATTCAGTGTAACAATATCTCTTCCGAGATCAGGATCCTGAACATTCCTCAAAGCATCGAGTACTTTTTCTTTTGTCATTTTAAAAGCTTATGTTAAAATAAAGAATCAGAGTTGCAAAGTTAACCATTGATGACGGTAATTTGCCTTACGAATTAAGCAACTTGTTACTAACTTTATATTGTGAGAAAAATTTTACAACACATTATTACAGTTTCACTTTTGTTTCCATTAACTGCAAAAGCTCAATTTGAAACAGCCCGCGACTCAGTCGTCCAGTTATATGGAGTAATAATGACTGCCGACAGCCTCCGTGGTATTCCGGCAGTCAGTGTTTTAGTAAAAGGTCAAAATCGTGGTACCATTACGAATAACCAGGGCGTATTTTCTATTGTGGTTCTAAAAGGTGATCAGGTGGAATTCAGCCATATCAGCTATAAACCAAAAACGATAACCATTCCCCGGAACCTGGATGGGAACCAATACAGCATTGTTCAGTTGCTGGTAGCCGATACCGTGTATTTACCGGTAACCATCATCCGGCCCCGGCCTTCTCCTGAAGAATTTGCAAGAGATTTTGTCAATACAAAAGTACCGGATGACGATATTGAGATTGCCCGTAAAAATACAGACGCTGCAAAACGAAAAATTTTAATGCGAACTATTCCTGTCAGCGGTTCTGAAGCTACCCGCATGCAATTTCAGAAAATGGCAAACCAGGCTTATTATTATGGACAAACCCCTCCGATGAATATTTTCAGTCCTGCTGCCTGGGCTGATTTTATCCAGGCATGGAAGCGTGGCGATTTTAAAAAACAATAGCAGCTCCATTTTCCACAATAGTGAACTTAAGTTTAAAATTCATTTTACTATAAAGACACAACGGAATGTAAGTTGACTGATTGTGCTGCCAACCTCATGGCTGCCGCAGTCTTCTGTTGAAGAGTTAAATCCAGCAAGTATTCAGCCTCTATCATGGCATTCATTGCTATAAGAATAATAAAATTCTAACTTCTTACATTTGCCATATAATACTATTTTTTAACTCTTTTCCCTGAAAAAGCTTTCAAAACTTCCTTTCGGGGTGAAGAAAAATTTCTACCATAATGATTTCTCCTGGAAGCAGCATTTCTGTTATCGGGGCCGGCACTATGGGCAATGGCATTGCGCATGTTTTTGCACAAAACGGCTTTAAAGTGACATTAGTGGATGTATCTCTTACGCAATTAGACAGGGCATTACTAAACATCAGTAAAAACTTTGACAGGCAGATTGCAAAAGGAATTGTTACAGAAGATCAGAAAAAATCAGCGCTGGCAAATATCAAAGTTGAATCTACACTGGTTGCCGGAGTGAAGAATGCCGAACTGGTGATAGAAGCTGCAACGGAAAACACAGATTTAAAGTTGAAAATTTTCAAAGAACTGGATCAGTATGCACCCAAGAGTACAATCCTTGCAAGCAATACTTCTTCCATTTCAATTACAAAAATTGCATCCGTTACCGGAAGAGCAGGTAAAGTGATCGGAATGCATTTCATGAATCCTGTACCGGTAATGAAACTGGTGGAAGTTATTAACGGTTATTCTACAACTAAAGAAGTATCTGATTCTATTGTTGACCTGAGCAATCAATTGGGGAAAATTCCCTGTGTAGTGAATGATTACCCGGGGTTTATTGCCAATCGTATATTAATGCCGATGATCAATGAAGCCATCTGCAGTTTATTTGAGAATGTAGGTGGTGTTCATGAAATTGACACTGTGATGAAACTCGGTATGGCGCACCCGATGGGGCCTTTACAATTAGCAGACTTTATCGGGCTGGATGTCTGTCTTTCAATTTTAAAAGTATTATATGATGGCTTTGGAAACCCCAAATATGCTCCTTGTCCTTTATTGGTAAACATGGTAACAGCCGGGAAATTGGGAGTAAAAAGTGGTGAAGGATTTTATATATATACTGCTGGAAGCAAAGAACTCGTTGTGAGCCCGCAATTTCAGTAGGATCATTTAGGTATTCCGATTATACAACAAGTCTGACTCATTTTAAAAAATCCGGGTAGTATTACACCTGCTTTAATTTCGAAGGGAAAGTTTATCCTTTTCACTCAACACTACGGAGAAAAATCAAAAAATGATTTCAGGTTAACTCAATTCCTTCAATCTCTTCCAGTCTAGCTATTACCTCTTTTACATTGATGAGTGGTACATCGATTTCCAGAATGCAAAATAACTGTGCTTCTTGTTTAGTAATTATACAATTGAATTTTTTGATGATCCGCATTATCTCATTCATTTTTGTATAATCAAATTGCAGGTGGTAATGCATCATTACAGGTTTTCGAACAATTGGGGTTAATTGCAGGGCCATTGCTGCAGCCGTTTTATATGCATGAATCAATCCGGGTACTCCCAGCAGTGTGCCTCCGAAATACCGTACTACGATTATTAAAACGTTTGTTACTTGCTTACTATCCAACTGACCGAGAATCGGTTTGCCGGCTGTGCCGGAGGGTTCACCATCGTCAGCAGTACGGAACAAATTTCCATCAGTGCCGATCCGGTATGCAAAGCAATGATGGGTTGCTTTCGGATGCTCCTTTTTTGTCTCAGCTAATTTTTTTTTGAATTCATTGACAGAAGTAACGGGAAATACATATGCAATAAATTTACTACCCCTGTCCTTAAATTCTGCCAGGGAATTTTTCTCAACCGTATAATAATAATCTTCCTGCATGTTAGCTTCAAAGATAAATGAGTTAAGTTTGTCGTTATGACAATTACAGAAGCTGCTATCCATATCAAAAAAGAATTAGAGAGAGCCTATGACAATAGAGAGGCAATTACAATTGCAGACTGGCTTCTAGAAAAACTGACCGGGGCAAAAAAGGCAGATAGAATTATTAATAAAGAAAAAAAGCTGACAACAGAGCAAACCGATACCCTGAACAGCTGGATTTCCCGGTTATTGAATCAGGAACCAATTCAGTATGTTTTGAAGGAAGCATGGTTTGGAGGAATGAAATTTTATGTAGATCAGAATGTATTGATACCCCGCCCGGAAACTGAAGAACTTGCTGACTGGGTTATTTCTGATTGTAAATTTCCAATACAACAACTTTCTTTGCTTGATATAGGCTGTGGAAGCGGTTGTATTTCTATTTTTTTAAAAAGAAAATTACGTAAAGCAGACGTTTGGGCCTGTGACCTCAGTGAATCTGCGCTGGCTGTTGCAGAAAGAAATGCAAAAAACCTGGGTGCAGAAATACATTTTTTTCAAATGGATATTTTAAATGAAATGGAGCGAAACCGGCTACAATCATTTGACATTATCGTAAGCAACCCACCTTACATTCCGGAAAATGATAAAACACAAATTGCACCTAATGTACTTCACTTCGAGCCGGGTACTGCACTTTTTGTTCCGGACACTGATTCATTACTCTTTTACAGAGCCATTGCAGATTTCGGAAAAAAGAAATTAAATCCCGGTGGCGCAATTTATGTGGAAATCAATGAAGATCTCGGAGATGCAGTTTTGAAATTATTCCAAAGCAAAGATTATGAAGCCATAATAAAAAAAGATATGCAGGGCAAAAATCGCATGGTAAAAGCAATCCGGAATATTTGAAAAAACTTTTGTACATTAAATTTGAATTTCATTTTCTAACCCGTTACTAATTGCCTGACAAGTAATGACAGATTAATACAGCTACTGTTTAACAAAGAAATTTCTTATCGTTATGATCGTCTGTAAAAATTGCGGAAAGGTCTTCGATGGAAAATATTGCACTGACTGCGGACAGTCAGCAAATACCAAAAGGGTTGACGGAAAATTCATCCTTAAAAGCATTGAAAATGAAATTCTGAACATTGATCATGGAATTATTTTTACTTTAAAAGAAGTCCTGTTACGGCCGGGCATCACCATTAAAAAATTTCTGGAAGGAAAAAGAAAAAGGTACTCTCATCCTCTCACTTATATTGCCATTATCTCAGTAGTATATTTTATCCTGAGAAGCGTTTTAGTTAAATACCCTCATGTCACTACACCTGATACAAATAAGATCATCGCAGATTTTATGTACGAATACTATCCTAAACTTGTAGTCTTTGTTTTTATCCCATTGGCTGCTGCCTTCACTCCAATATTTTATCCCGGCAAGCCTTACAATTTTTTTGAGTTATTTACCTTTCACTGTTATATAAGAGGGCAATTCATGTTATTTGAACTGCTGGTTCTTTTTATTAATTGGGTGCTGATACAATCGGGAAATCCACTTCCGGGTATATTGATCACGGGCAGCGCTATTCTGTTTAACCTTCTCTTTATGGGCTGGGCGCAGAAACAGTTTTTCGATGATAAAAGCTATTTAGAATCTTTCTTAAAAGCCCTTGGGATAGTAGCAATGCTACTTGTTTGTGCCATAGTAATCACTCTTATAGCTTATAAAATAATGGGGGGAAAATAAAACAAATAGTGTAAAAAAAATTATTTCACATTCGCCACCACCTTGGCAGTGTCTCTCTTTGCAATACGCATAATCCGGAAAACCTCGCCGTAAAAAGCAGATGTATCTGCATTGATTACCACTGTAGGAGTATCTACCACAGCTTTCATTTTGCGGATTTCAGCGGAAAGAAATGAATCCACATTGTTTTTGTCAATCATTTTCTGGCCCAGGAAATAATTCTGATTTTTATCAATACTGATAACAATGTTTTGCTTGGCTTTGGTATCCCTTGTACCTTTCGGCAAACCCACCTTCACCACATTGGGATTCGCCATCGTGGTAGTGATCAGAAAGAACATCAGCAGAATGAACAGGATATCATTCAGTGAATCTGTAAATACTTCTGATTGCTCTCTATTTTTTTTCCGAAACTTCATTCAATATTCAATTTTGAATTACCGGGTAGGTTCCTGTAACACGTCGAGGAAGTCGGCTGAAGCCGCTTCCATTTTGTTAGCCGTTTTATCAATTTGTGTATTGAGATAACTGTAAGCCAGGTAAGCTATCAATCCAATTACCAATCCTGATATAGAAGTGATCAGCTTGGTATAAATTCCCTGTGATATAACTCCAATCTCCACTTCATTGGCCTGGTGAATATCAGAAAATAATTGCATCAATCCGATCAGGGTACCTACGAAACCGAATATGGGAGCTGCTTTGGAAATAAAGGACAATACAGCCAGGTTCTTTTCAAGGTTATACATTTCCAGTTGCCCCACATTATCCATGCTTTTTTCAATACTGTCAATCGGTTTTCCGATACGCTGAATTCCTTTATCAATAATATGTGCTACCGGGTTATTGGTATTCTTGGCGAAGCTCCTTGCAGCTACAACATTTCCGCTGATAATGTGATCCCGGATAATATTCATAAAATTATTATCAATACGGGCTGCATGCCGGATGGCAATATATCTTTCCACAAAAAAATAAACCGTCATCAGTAACATCAACCCAAGCGGAATCATGATCCAGCCCCCTTTGGCTACCAGGTCAAAGAAGCTTAACGATTCGCCGCCGGTGCCGGCTTGTATGCCCTGCATTGATTTATTTAAGGAATCAGCAATCTGTAAAAGGTGAAACATAAGTAACTTCTTTATGTGCGCAAATGTAATATATCAGGATAAAACAACTTACCCGTTTTATCAACAATGTTTCAATGAACGTGAAAAAGAATGCTACGTTGTACAACCTGTTAAAGTTTCAGATTTCTTTAACAGCTTTACTAAATATCATTTTAAAGTATCCGTTGTACCGGCTTGTTTCAGCATCAAGGCCTGAATCTGTTTCATAGTTGCTTCCATACCCTCTGCACTGCCATCCAAAAAGATCACATTCCCTTTTCCAAACTCAGCAAAATTTTTAATAGCCTCAGTCCACATACTGAACAGGATTACGTTTGTGTCGAGGTTTGCCTGTTTCATTTGCTCTGCTGCTTCCGTCATTCCCCTGGCCACTTCCTGCCGGAATAAAGCCACACCTTGTCCCCGTAACCGGGCTGCTTCTTTTTCAGCTTCGGCAGATATCTTAATCGCATTGCCTTCAGCTTCGGCAGACTTTGTCTTTGTTATCAGCAAGGCCTGACCTTCATTTTCGGCTGCTGCTTTCAGGTTGTTTGATGCCACCACTTTACTCATGGAATCCAGAATCACTTTATCAAAGGTGATATCATTGATCTGCAGATCCTGCAAATGATAACCCCATTCAGCCAGCACATGGTCCACACCTTCCTTTACATATTCTACAATTTCTTTTCTCAACCCTAATATTTCAGCTTGTTTTTTAGAAGCGACAAATGCCCGGATGCTGCCTTCAATGGTGCGTATCAATGCCTGCATCATATCTTTATCACTTACAAATTTGAATGCCACTTTTTTGATGGTTTCTTCCTGTTGATCAAAAACCGAATAAAGCAACATGGATTTAAAATACACATTAGCCTGGTCTGCTGTGATAGCCTGGAATTCCAGTTCCACCGAACGGTTTTGGTATGAAATTTTCCGAAAGACACTTTCAAGAATCGGGATTTTCATATTTAACCCGGGGTGTGCAATACGACGGTATTTGCCAAACATTGTAATGACTCCAATAAAGCCCTGGTTGACGGTAAAAAAGAATCCCAGGAAAATTACGAGGACAATTAACACCCACCAGTATTGTGCAAACAAATTCTGCATATTTCAATTTTTAAATTTTAAATGATAAGATAAATACTATTGTTATGTAATATTAAATTTCGCTTTTCTCCTCCCAAATAGTAACCAAATACAGCATCGTCTCCACTGCTTTATTCATATCCTGCACACTGATAAATTCCAACCTGGAATGTATCGCCTGCATCCCGGCAAACAAATTAGGACTGGGTAATCCCATAAAGGAAAGGCGGCTTCCATCTGTACCTCCACGGATGCTTTCCATTTTTAATTCCAATCCCGCTTTTGCAATGGCTTCTTTTGCATATTCCACTACCTGGGGGTGCAAGTCCAGTACTTCTTTCATGTTCCTGTATTGCTCAGTCACATTGAATTCAAATGATGACCTGGGATAGGTGCGCAGCAGTTCTTCTATCTGTGTCCTTAAATAATCTTCTTTCTTTTTCAGTCCTGCGGTTTCAAAATCACGAATGATAAAATCAATTGTACATTTTTCTGCTATGCCTTCTACCCGAACCGGGTGAATAAAACCCCGGCGGCCTTCGGTAGATTCAGGAGACAAACGATCTTTTGGAAGCGCTGCCAAAATTTCGCCGGCAATTTTCATTGCATTTACCATTTTCCCTTTGGCATAACCCGGGTGTGCAATGACGCCATGAATTACAACTTCCACAGCATCGGCACTGAATGTTTCATCTTCCAGGGAACCGGCTTCACCGCCATCCAACGTATATCCAAAATCAGCCCCCAGTTTTTCCAGGTCCACTTTAGCAGTCCCTTTACCTACTTCTTCATCGGGTGTAAAAAGAATTTTTATTTCTCCATGTTTTATGTCCGGGTGTTTAACAATAAAATTTGCGAAGTCCATAATCTCAGCCACACCTGCCTTATCATCTGCACCTAATAATGTTTTTCCCGATGCAGTAATAATATCATCCCCGATTTTGTTTTGCAAATAAGGATATTCGCTCATTCGTAATACCTGCGAAGGATCATCAGGTAATACAATATCCTGTCCCTGGTAATTGGAATGAAGAATTGGTTTTACATCCGTTCCACTGCAATCCGGTGCTGTGTCCACATGAGAACAAAAACAAATGACAGGAACTTTTTTTGAACTGTTTGAAGGAATTGTGGCGTACACATATCCCCATTCATCCATATGGGCATTGGCAATTCCGATTTGTTTCAATTCTTCCACCAGCAATTTGCCGAGGTTCTTTTGCTTTTCCGTTGTCGGATATGTAGATGAAAGCGGGTCGCTTTGGGTATCTATCTGAACATAGCGCAAGAATCTTTCCGCCGCAGTGAACTGGTACTTCTGAAACATATTGCTATTTAAGGGCATCGAATATACGACTTAAAAAGGCAATCTTAATCAGCATTCAAGTGATACAAAAAATTGCCCGCAGGGCTATAAAAAAAGTTCAGCCTATTTTAACCTGAACTTTATTTTCAAAAAAATTATTTTTCTATGGTATGATTATTAAAGGACTCCCTCCTACTATTTCCACTAACTCAATATCAAAAATCAAATCCTGTCCTGCCAAAGGATGATTTGCATCCAATACCACAGAATTTTCCTTTATCTGGGAAACAATTACTTCCATATTCTGTCCCGAATTATCACTCATCATTAAGGGCATACCTATTTCCAGTTGCATATCCTTTGGGAACTGTTCTTTGGGAACATCCACAATCATTTCGGCATTCCGGGGACCATAGGCTTCACTAAATGGAATGTTCACCGTTCTCTTCTCCCCCACACTCATTCCGGTAACACCATTATCAAAACCTTTTATCACCATCCCGCTGCCTACTTCAAATTCCAGGGGGGCCCGGCCCGTTGAACTGTCAAATGTTTCACCATTGGTGAGTTTTCCATGATAATGGACCTTAACCTTGTCTCCACTTTTAACTTTTTGCATATTGAATATTTTAAAATTTTTATAAACTCCGGCAAGGTAACTCAAAATTTCAAGAGGATTAAAGATTCTTCCTGTGAATGTTTGTATTATTTTACTGAAATTTACTTACTGAAAAATACTCAATTATTATGTTCATGAAAAATGTAATGCTTGTACTTATGTCTCTCTGGTTGGCGAGTTGTGCTGCCCAACAATCATCGTCAACGACCCCAGGTGCACAAGAGATTCTTACCGGCGCAGAAAGAATGGATATTTATCTTCCATATCTCAAAGGAAAACGGGTAGGCATTTTTGCCAATCAGACTTCAGTAGTGGGACGTACCCACCTTATAGATACGCTACGAAAGTCAGGAGTTACCATCAAAGTGATCTTTGGACCTGAACATGGTTTCAGAGGCACAGCGGATGCCGGAGAAAAAGTAGGAAACTATATTGACGAAAAAACTGGAATACCGGTAGTATCCCTTTATGGCTCCAAAAGGAAACCCAATTCCAATGACCTGAAAGATGTCGATATTCTCGTTTTCGATTTACAGGATGTCGGTTGCCGCTTTTATACATATATAAATTCCATGCAGGATTTTTTGGAAACTGCCCTGGAAAATCACAAGCCATTGCTTCTCCTTGACAGGCCGAATCCCAATGGTTTTTATGTGGATGGCCCGGTACTGGATTTGAAATTTAAAAGTGGCGTTGGCCAGCAGCCCATACCGATTGTGTATGGAATGACAATGGGTGAATATGCCAGTATGTTGCTAGGAGAAAAATGGTTGTCTGCCAAAGCAAATGAAATAAATACTTATAATATTTCAACCAGGCCAACAGTTGACACCCCTTTTCACTTCATGGTGATCAAATGCCTGAATTACACACATAAAAGCAAATACAGTTTACCGGTTCGTCCTTCTCCCAATCTTCCGGATATGCAATCCGTTTATCTTTATCCTTCCACCTGCCTGTTTGAAGGAACCGTGCTGAGTGAAGGAAGAGGAACCAATAAGCCTTTCCAGGTTTTCGGACATCCGCTATATCCCAAAAATTTATACTCATTTATTCCCAAACCCAATGAAGGAGCAAAAAGTTCCAAGCATTATTATGAAACCTGTTACGGATGGAACCTTTCGGGCAACATCGAAAAAGTTTTAAAAGAAGTAAACAACCAGGTACAATTGAAATGGCTGATGGAAGCCTATAAATTATTTCCCGGCAAGGATACTTTTTTCCTGAAAACAAATTCATTTAACCGTTTAGCGGGAAATGATATCCTGATGCAACAAATTAAAGATGGAAAAAGTGAAGCCGAAATCAGGAAAAGCTGGAATCCGGGCCTGAATGCTTTCAAGACAATCCGGAAAAAATATTTACTCTACGAAGATTTTGAGTAATTATGAATTATTAATTGATAATTGTTAATTATTGATGAGCGACAGGTTTAAAGATTTGCGGATAATATATATGGGCACTCCAGATTTTGCGGTTGCTTCATTGGAAGTGTTGTTAAAAGCAAAGTATAATATAGTTGCAGTTGTAACCTCTCCCGATAAACCTGCAGGAAGGGGAATGAAATTGCAGGAAAGCCCCGTAAAAAAATTTGCAGTACGGCATCATATCAAAGTTTTACAACCGGAGAAATTACAAAATCCTGCATTCCTCACTGAACTTAAATCATTGAATGCCGATTTGCAAATTGTAGTTGCATTCAGGATGTTACCCGAAGTCGTTTGGAATATGCCGCCGTTGGGAACCATAAATGTTCATGCTTCGCTGTTACCACAATACCGTGGAGCAGCGCCAATCAATTGGGCAATAATAAACGGAGAAAAAGAAACCGG
>JAFDYJ010000008.1 GCA_018267515.1 Bacteroidota bacterium
TGTTAATCAGAGGGTCGCTGGTTCAAGTCCAGCAGCAGGAGCAATAATAAAGGGTTTCAAGAGATTGAAGCCTTTTTTTATTTTTTTCATTAGGACAAACGGGTCGCCCCGATTAAATCGGGGCAGCAGGAGCAATAATAAAGGGTTTCAAGAGATTGAAGCCTTTTTTTATTTTTTTCATTAGGACAAACGGGTCGCCCCGATTAAATCGGGGCAGCAGGAGCAACAACAAAGGGTTTCAAGAGATTGAAGCCTTTTTTATTTTTTTCATTAGGCTAAAACGGGTCGCCCCGATTAAATCGGGGCAGCAGGAGCAACAAAACAAACCTCTTACATTGATAAGTATTATTTGATTTTTTATAACCAACCCAGTGCAAGCCGGTATAAGCCGGCTGTTATAATCATTATATTTATAGAAATATCTTCACATAAAAAGGAGTTTTAAAATGCGGGATGATATTTATTATATGCAGTTGTGTGAAATATTGGGAGAAGCTGCTTCAAAAAAGGGGAATTCGCCGGTTGGGGCTGTCATTATAAAAAACGGAGAAGTAATCGTTGAAGCCGAAGAAGCGGTCAAAAGCAAAAATGATGTTACCTGCCATGCAGAAATAGAAGCTATGCGATTGGCGATTCAAAAAATAAAATCACAGGATTTATCCGATTGTACTTTGTTTACCACACATGAGCCCTGTATTATGTGTTCTTATGCAATCAGGTTTTACAAAATTAAGAAAGTGGTGTTTCTGCACCGGGTAGATTACCTGGGCGGCATCAGTTCATCAATGCCATTGCTTATTTCCGAAAATGTACCGCCACATTGGGGAAAGCCTCCTGAAATAATTCAGCTGAAAAACATAAAGAATTGATCCTTCTTCTTAATAGATTTTTTCTCTTATCAACGAAAGAATAATTTATACTTATTTAAGCCAATCAAAAACCCCCTTTCCTCTTTCCATTCCCACATATACCCCATCCTCTCTCAGTTCAACCGGCCAATGCTTTAGATAATATCCCTCTCCACTTACATTGCGTCCATTACTAATATTGTATTTATAACGATGTACCGGGCAAACAATGTTTCCAATTGCATCAATATAACCATCAGCTAACAGGCCGCCGGCATGAGGACATTTAAAGGCGAATGCAAAAACAGAATTGTTGAACATTGCAAGACAAATCTTCTTTCCTTTTAATTCCACCACGGCAATATTATTCTCCTGCCATTCAATTTCATTGGTATGACCGGCTACCTTATGCCAGGTATATTTCTCCTCAGCCATTAAAATATAAATTCAGATTTATACGGGTATCGGATTCTGTAAAACTCTTTGATTTTATGAAGAAGGACCTGGCGCAACTGCCGTATATTTCTTTTTTCGAGGGCAGCAATGAAAACAACATTACCCTGGGTCTCCCGTTCCCATTTTTCAAACAGATCTTCAAGGATCTCCTTTTTTGTACTTTCCTCCAGCCATTCGTCAAAAGTTTGTTTTTCGTATAAATCCATTTTGTTGAAAAGGGTTAATACCGGCTTTTCAGCTGCACCAATCTCCCGGAGTGTATGATTCACGACACCCATCTGTTCTTCATAGTTGGGATGGGAAATATCCACTACATGCAATAGAACATCAGCTTCTCGGACTTCATCAAGTGTACTCTTAAAACTTTCCACCAGGTGGTGCGGCAGTTTACGAATGAATCCTACTGTATCACTCAAAAGAAAGGGAGTGCTTTCAAAAACAACTTTCCGGGTTGTTGTATCCAGTGTGGCAAATAATTTATTTTCTGCAAACACATCACTTTTGCTGAGCAGGTTCATAATCGTGGACTTGCCTACATTCGTATATCCCACCAATGCTACACGAATAAATTCGCCTCTTTCTTTTCGTTGAGTGAGTGACTGTTTATCTATTTCTGCCAGTTTTCTGCGCAGCAACGAAATTTTATCCCGTACAATACGACGGTCTGTTTCGATTTCTGTTTCTCCCGGTCCACGGGTTCCAATACCACCTCCCAGTCGTTCAAGGTGTTTCCACATTCCCCGCAATCTGGGTAACAAATATTGATATTGTGCCAGCTCTACCTGTGTTTTAGCTTGTGCCGTTTTTGCCCTGCGGGCAAAAATGTCCAGTATCAGGTCGGAGCGGTCAATTGTTTTTACGTCCAATGCTTTTTCTATATTGGTGATTTGCGAACCACTGAGTTCATCATCAAAGATTACGATGCGGATATTTTTTCCCTGAACATATTTTCTTATCTCTTCCAGTTTTCCCTTGCCAATAAATGTTTTGCTGTCAGGATGTGGAAGCTTTTGAGTGAATCTTTTTACTGCCAGGGCTCCCGCAGTTTCTGCAAGAAAAGCCAATTCATCCAGGTATTCCTGCACCTGTAATTCTGTTTGGTCTTTATGCACCAGCCCTACCAACATGGCTCTTTCTTCTTTTTGAAAAATAGTTTTCTTATTCAGCATGTGTAATAACATTTCTTCCGGGGGAAGAATAACAAAATTAAAAAATACTCAATCCCCGGGAAAGGCCTGAGAAAAATAAATGGAGATGATTTTAAATAAGAAGATTCCAGGTGATTACAAATCTTTTAAAGTCCGCTTATGTTTAAGCCGAATGAAAAGGGATTCACATCAGGTCCCCGGTTTTCTTTAAATAAGCTGCTGACCTGGTAAGTGTAAAATAGACTAAAATGCCCCATGCCGGCCCTGGCGGTTATGGAAACACGGTTGCCATTAAAAAATTTTTTACTGGATTCTTTCTGAGTATACTGGTATATCATTCCTCCGGATTTGTTTACAAAATCTTTGTTCCGGGTATGTGCATTCAGCAGGGCTCCAACTTTAACACCAAGCGCAAGCTTCAGACTTTTACCATTGTGTTCCGGATCAAAAGTATAACGCAATTCGACCGGCGCTTCTATCCACGTCATACTTAACTTGTTTTTTTTGAAATGACTGGTGTCTGACTGATTTGTGAATGGAATCGTAGAGCTATTATCTTTGATCCCTACATAGGTTTTATCAAAATATATCATATCCCCTCCGAAACCGGCACCGACGGCAACACTGAAACGGGGATTGGTCTTAAAAGGAAAGTCAAATAAAAAATAAGCATTAATACTTTTTGAAAACCCTTTTGTTTTGATAGAATCCGGGATACCCGGCCAGCCATAACTGCCCAATTGGATCATGAAATGGTCATTGGCCCGGCCACTCAGATCAAAATTAGATTTTTTCTTTTTTACAGGTGGATTTTCCTGCGCAAATATTGAAACCACAAACAACAACATTAAGGCAGACAGTGTTATTTTCTTCATAAATAGAAATGTAAGAGACAAAAATATTTTCCTCAGGGTTAACAAAAGGTTAAAGAAACTTTCCCGGAAACGATATATAAAAAGCGGAACCAAATTCCGCTTTTGCCAATTTTTTGTGGACCCTGTTGGGATCGAACCAACGACCCCCTGATTATGAGTCAGGTGCTCTAACCGTCTGAGCTAAGGGTCCTGACTATTATTATAGTCAAAATATTTTTTCACATATAACAAAGAACTAAAGAACCAATGACCCTCCCGACTGTGTCGGGATGCTCTAACCGTCTGAGCTAAGGGTCCTGACTATTATTATAGTCAAAATATTTTTTCACATATAAAAAGAACTAAAGAACCAATGACCCTCCCGACTGTGTCGGGATGCTCTAACCGTCTGAGCTAAGGGTTCTGACTATTATTATAGTCAAAATATTTTTTCAATATATTAAGAACTTTGGATCAGTCGTCATTACCTAAACATTATCCTCATGCCGTTAATTCAGGAAGCCGCAAAAGTAAAAAAATAAAAGGAGAAGCCAGCTATTTGATTTCTTCAAAATCAATATAATCCTCAGCCTTAGATTTAGGATTTGCCGCTTTTGGCTCTGGGGATGCCGGATATTGCTTTTTTGAATTCATTTGTTCTGACATTCGCTGATGCACATCCCTGAATCCTTTTTTTATTTGGCGTGAAGTTTTGTAAACAGGGATGATAAAATTAAATACAATCTTATAAAGTAGGTAAATCAGGAATGCATATAACAATAACCGGAGTATCATATAACAAAGGTAGGGCTGTTCAATAATTACTGTTTCTCAAAACGGTGAAAGGTTGTTAAAATACGGTCAAATATGAAATAAGGATTTGATTTGGAACCAATAGCCCTATTCCCCTAAATTTGCAGCGGCAATAGATGATAGAAGGGAACGAGGACCGTTCCCTTCTTCTTTTAAGATCTATGAACGAAACGTCACAAATACAGGTTTTAGAATCACTTACAGAAGAACTGATTAAAGACAAGCCCGGCGTATTTCTTGTAGAAATAAAGATCAGTCTTTCAAGCCAGGTAAGGATTTTTTTAGATGCTGATCAGGGTATTACCATTGAAGAATTGGTCCAGATCAACCGGAATTTGTATAAAAAAATTGTTGAAACCGGCGTTTTTCCGGGGAATAATTTTTCATTGGAAGTCTCTTCGCCGGGGTTGGACGAGCCGCTTAAAATACAGCGGCAATATTTTAAGAATATCGGGAAAAATGTAGAAGTGTTAAGAAAGGATGGAATTAAAACCGAAGGAAAACTAAAAGCTGTAAATGAAACTTCGGTACTGATTGAAGAAGAAAAAGCCCGCCTGACCGGCAATAATAAAAGAAATGAAGTCGGGCAGGGAAAAAACAAGAAGAAAGAGTATGTAGAACATAACATACCCTTTGAAAATATTAAATCAACAAAAATTCAAATTAAGTTTTAATTGCGGGTTAAAAATGTAGAGCCTGCTTTCAAAATATCGAACTATGGCAAGTATTAATTTGATTGAAGCGTTCCAGGAATTCAAAGATGCAGAAAATATTGATCGTCCCACTATGATGAAAGTGGTGGAAGACGTCTTTAAAACATTGCTTCGTAAAAAATACGGCAGTGATGACAACTTTGATGTAATTGTAAATGCTGAAAAAGGAGACCTTGAAATAATCCGGCATCGGGTTATTGTGGAAGACGGGCAAGTGGAAGACCCGTTGGCCCAGGTAGCTTATACCGACGCTATTAAGATTGAACCGGATTATGAAGTCGGGGAAGAGCTGCACCAGGAAATTGACTTATTTGATTTTGGCCGCAGGGCTATCCTGGCTGCCAAGCAAACCCTGGCCAGCCGTATCAATGACCTGAAGAAAAATGTCTTAGCCAAAAAATATGGTGACAGGATCGGAGAAATTATCAGCGCCGAAGTGTACCAGGTATGGAAAAAGGAAATTTTATTGCTGGATGAGGAAGGAAATGAACTGATATTGCCAAAAAGCGAACAAATACCGCAAGACTATTTTAAAAAGGGAGAGAGTATAAGAGCCGTCGTGAAAAAAGTGGATATGAAGAATAATTCACCGGTCATTATTCTTTCACGTACCTCACCGGACTTTCTTGCTAAATTGCTTGAAATTGAAGTACCTGAAATTTTCGATGGTTTAATTGTAATTAAGAAAATTGTCAGGGATCCGGGCGAAAGAGCTAAGGTGGCTGTTGAATCCTATGATGATCGGATTGATCCGGTGGGTGCTTGTGTGGGAATGAAAGGAAGCCGTATTCATGGAATTGTTCGGGAATTAAAGAATGAAAATATTGATGTAATCAACTGGACCAATAATACTCAATTATTAATACAGCGATCCCTCACTCCTGCTAAGATTACCAGTATGGATCTGGATCAGGAAAACAAACATGCAAATGTATACCTGAAGCCCGACCAGGTTTCACTGGCAATAGGTCGTCGTGGTGTCAATATTAAACTGGCCTGTGAATTAACCGGGTATGAACTGGACGTTTACCGGGATAATGAAGGTGAAGTGGAAGAGTTTGATATTGACCTGGATGAATTTAGTGATGAAATAGAAACCTGGGTGATAGATGAACTGAAACGCATCGGATGTGATACGGCAAGAAGTGTATTAGATCTCACTTCTGAAGAGTTGGAACGTCGTACGGATCTTGAAAAGGAAACTATTGAAGAGGTGAGAAAAGTGCTGAAAGAAGAATTCGAAAAAGAATAAATAAAAGTGAATGGCGAATTAGTGAATGACAATCTGAATCGTTTTTCACTTTCCCTGTTCACTATTCTCTGTTTACTAATAAATACTGAATGGCAGAAATAAAACTTCCGAGATTATTAGCAGCGGCCAAAGAATTCAACATTGGCCAGGATACCCTTATTGACTTTTTGATCGAAAACGGATTTCCGAAAGAAGAGTTGAAACCCACTTCCAAGCTTACTGAGAAAATGTATCATGCTTTGCAAATGGAGTTTCAGAGTGATAAAGTGGCAAAGATGAAGAGTGATCAGGTAGATCTGCCCAAGGGCACCCAGGCGGAAGCCAAAAAGAAAAAAGAAGAGCAGGAAATTATTTTTAAAAAAGAAGAAAAAAAGACAGTACAAAAAGAGGAGCCGGTAAAAGAAGAAAAACCCGCAAAAGCAAAGCCCCCCAAAGAAGAACCTCCAAAAGAAGAAGTTATCAAATTAGAAGCGCCGGAGCTTGAAAAGCCTAAGGTTATAGATAAAATTGATCTTACTGCCATTGATACTTCAACAAGACCTAAAAAAACAGCGAAGAAAAAAAAGGAAGAAGAACCTTCTGAAACCACATCAAAAACAACAAAGAAGAAAACAAAGAAAGAAGAAGAACCGGTAAAAGAAGAAATAAAGGAGGTTGTTAAGAAGGAAGAGCCGGTACAGGAAGAATTACCACCTGTCATTGAAAATATTGAAGTTGAAAAACTGACGGGTCCGAAAATCCTCGGTAAAATTGAGCTGCCGGTGGATAGTGACACAAGGCCCAAAAAGGAAGAAAAAAGAAAAAGAAAAAGGATCCCCATTGAGAAAAAAGAAGTTAAAAAAGAGAATTTATTTAAGGAAAGGGATAAGCGACAAGGTGGCGGTGGTTTTCAAAGAGATGATCGAAGAGACAGGCGACCTGGCGGCGGCGGCGGCAGAAGAGATCACCGGCAAAGAGAAGACAAACAAATTGACGAAAAAGAAATTCAGGAAAAGATACGGGAAACGCAGGCTAAACTGGCAGGTGGATCCGGCCGGGGAAAGAATTTAAAAGCCAAAATGCGTAGAGAAAAAAGACAGGAAATGGCCGAAGCAATGGGTGAAGCGGAAACCGAACATAAACTTCAGGTTACTGAATTTATCAGCGTTAGTGAACTGGCCAACCTAATGGACGTCAGTTTTGCAGAAGTTATCAGCAAGTGTATGAGCCTTGGAATCATGGTATCCATCAATCAAAGATTGGATGCTGAAGTGATAGAATTGGTTGCCGGGGAATTTGGTTTCGATGTGGAGTTTATTGATATGGAAAAGCAATTGGAGATGGAAGAAGAGGAAGAGGAAGATGATGACGAAGATCTTCAGCACCGGCCTCCCATTGTTACCATCATGGGTCACGTAGATCATGGTAAAACTTCCTTGCTGGATTATATCAGAAGGGCCAACGTAGTGGCAGGTGAAGCCGGTGGGATTACACAACATATAGGCGCTTATCGTGTAAGCATAAATAACGGAAAAGAAATTACATTTTTAGATACCCCGGGACATGAGGCTTTTACAGCTATGCGGGCCCGGGGCGCCAAGATTACGGATATTGCCGTTATAGTAATTGCAGCCGATGATGCTGTGATGCCACAAACCAGGGAAGCAATCAGCCATGCACAGGCAGCCGGAGTTCCAATGATATTTGCTATTAATAAAATTGATAAAGACGGTGCCAATCCCCAAAAAATATATGAACAGCTTTCTCAAATGAATTTATTGGTGGAAGAATGGGGCGGTAAATACCAGAGCCAGGAACTTTCAGCCAAAAAGGGTTTGAATGTGGATCAATTACTGGAAAAAGTTTTACTTGAAGCTGAGTTGCTGGATTTGAAAGCCAACCCAAAAAGAGAAGCAACAGGAACTATAATAGAAGCATCATTGGACAAAGGCCGGGGATATGTTGCCACTGTTTTAGTGGAAAACGGGACATTGCATACCGGTGACCTTATTGTCAGCGGACAGCACTACGGTCGTGTTAAAGCCATGTTCAATGAACGAAATAAAAAAGAAGATGAAGCAGGCCCATCAAGTCCTGTGTTGATACTGGGATTAAATGGTGCTCCCCAGGCAGGTGAAAAATTCAAAGTTTATGCTCACGAGTCAGAAGCAAAAGAAATTGCAAATCGCCGTGCACAGATTCTGAGAGAGCAGGGAATGCGGGCCAGGAAGCATATTACCCTGGATGAAATTGGCCGTCGCCTGGCATTGGGTAATTTCAAGGAACTTAAAATCATTATCAAAGGCGATGTAGATGGTTCAGTAGAAGCATTGAGTGATTCATTGCAAAAATTATCTACCCCGGAAATATTAGTTAGTGTGATTCATAAAGGTGTGGGCCAGATCAATGAAAGCGATGTAGTTCTTGCCGAAGCATCTGATGCAATTATCATTGGCTTCAATGTTCGTCCTTCATTACAGGCTTCTAAAATAGCCGACAATGCTGGTATTCAGATCAGAACCTATTCTATCATCTATAATGCTATTGAAGAAGTGAAAAGCGCTATGGAAGGTATGTTGGAGCCAACCATTCAGGAGAAAATTGTTGCCAACGTAGAAATAAGAGAAGTATTCAAATTTGATAAAGCTGTAGTAGCAGGCTGTTATGTTCGTGATGGAAAAATTAAGAGGGATTCTAAAGTGCGCCTGATACGTGATGGAATTGTGATTTATCCTACCGGTGAGGGAGCCAGTGCCGAACTCGGATCTCTTAAACGATTTAAAGATGATGCAAAAGAAGTTCAGTCAGGTATGGAATGTGGACTTACTATTAAAAATTATTCTGATTTAAAAGTTGGCGATGTGGTGGAAGCTTATGAAGAAGAAGAGATAAAAAGGACTCTTTAAAAGGGCCGGGTTTGCTTTTCAGGCCAGGCTGGCCGAAATTTTTGTTAAATACCGGGACAGGTATTTTAATATTTATGATGAAAAGTACTTTTGAAATTATGAAGTTCCTGAAGATATTTTTTATTGCGTGTTTGCCACTTTTCACCTGCGTCTTTGTTGCTCAAAGCCAACCGAAAAAAGTAGTGGCAGATAAAATCCTGGCTGTTGTTGGCGACCGGATTATACTTCAATCCGATATTAAAAACTCTATTGCTGATATTGCTCGCCAGGGCGGAAGTGTGCCACCGAATGCAGAATGTATTTTATCAGAGCAGGCAGTAGTGTCAAAAGTGATGATGCTTCAGGCCGAAAAGGATTCATTGCCCGTTACTGATGAAGAAGTGGAAGCCGAACTGGATCAGCGAATCCGGTATTTTATCAACCAGATGGGAGGTAATCAACAGCTACTGGAAGAAGTGGCCGGTAAAACCATTTACCAGATCAAAGACGATGCGAGAGAATCGGTCAAAGAGAATAAGCTTTCTACCGCCATGCGGAATAAAATAGTGGAGAATGTTAAAATAACTCCGAACGAAGTAAAAGATTTTTTCGATAAAATTCCCAAAGACAGTTTACCCTTTTTTGAGTCTGAGTTAGAGATCGGCCAGATTGTTCTTTATCCCAAAGCTTCGAGGGATATGGAGAAATATATTATTGATGAACTGAATAATTATAAAAAGCAGGTAGAAACCAGGGTAATCACTTTTGCGGAACTGGCAAAGAGAGTATCACAGGATCCCGGAACCAAAGATCAGGGCGGCCAGCTTCAACTCAACCGGAATGATAAAATATGGGATCCGAGTTTTCTTTCAGCTGCTTTTCGTTTGAAAGATGGAGAGATTTCGCCGCCGGTAAAATCAAAATTCGGGTATCATCTTATTCAAATGGTGGAACGAAACGGAGATGATGCCGTCATTCGCCATATCCTGATGATTCCTCCCGTCACTGATGTAGAAATCAATGAAGCAATTGCAAAACTAGATACCGTCCGTTCTAAAATTATTGCAGGTACTGTCGGATTCAATGAAGCCGCAGGGAAATATACAGAGGATGAGCAGGCCAAGTTTAGCGGTCCTTTTATTTTAAACCGTGACGGAGCCCCTTATGTGACTATTGACCAGTTGGATAAAGACATGGTGGCTACTATCAGTAAATTGAAAGTAGGTGAATATTCTCAACCGGTAGCTTTTAGTGCGGATCCAACAAAAAAAGGTGTCCGGATTGTTTACCTGAAATCACGTTCCGAGCCACACCGGATGAACCTGCATGATGATTACAGCAAAATATCCCAAATGGCGTTAGAGCAGAAAAAAAATGAAACGCTTCAAAAATGGCTGGAAGCCAAAGTTCCTACCTATTACATTATGATTGATGAGCAGGAAAAAAAGGAATGTCCCAATCTTCAGCAACTTGCTGTTGGGGATAAAAAAGCTTTTTAAAATCTGCCATAAGATCATTATGAATTAATGACTCAGGTCAAATTGAACCAAGCCATTTGAAAACGGAGAGATTCATTTGCTCTTCATCCCGTACCTTTGCGGCTCCTTCATTTTTCATGAGTGACCCGATCAAACACGAATGTGGATTAGCATTTATCCGGCTCAGAAAGCCGTTTTCTCACTACCAAAAAAGGTATGGCACCGTAATGTGGGGTTTGAACAAACTCTACCTGCTGATGGAAAAACAGCATAACCGGGGGCAGGATGGAGCCGGTGTAGCTGTGGTGAAAGCAGATGTTGAACCGGGGTATCCTTTTTTACATCGGATCCGCAGTAGTTCCGTTCATTCCATAGCTGATATTTTCAAACAAATTGGTGATGAAGTAAATGAATTGGAAAAATTCAATCCGGATATAAAAAAACATCCGGGTCTCATGAAAGGCCATCTTTCTTTCATGGGTGAATTATTGCTGGGCCATTTGCGCTATGGAACACAAGGGAAAAATAATGTAGAGTTCTGCCATCCGTTTGTGAAGCGTCACACTATTCCTGCCCGTAACCTGGCTTTAGCCGGAAATTTCAATTTAGTCAACACAGAAGAACTTTTTTCATTGGTGAATATTGATCCGGGAACATTTCAGCGACAAAGCGACCTGGCAGCAATGATGGAAGTGATTTATCATTTCCTTACAAAAGCAGATGAAGCTTCTCCTGATCGCCTGGATATAATTTCTGTATTAAAGAAGGCACTGGCATTATTTGACGGGGGTTTTCATGTTGGTGGTTTGACAGGTAACGGTATGGGCTTTGTCTTCAGAGACGCACATGGCATCCGGCCTTCCTATTATTATATTAATGATGAAGTAGTGGTAGCCTCTTCGGAAAGAGCAGCAATCCGAACTGCATTTAATGTTGCAGAAAATGAAGTAAAAGAACTGATGCCGGGACAGGCCCTGATTGTAAATGAAAAAGCAGAGCCGGAGATTGTTCAGGTACTTGAGCCCAATGAAAGAAAAGCCTGCAGCTTTGAACGCATTTATTTTTCCCGTGGCAGCGATGAAAAAATTTACAGAGAGCGTATTGCATTAGGATACAACCTGAGTGAGCAGGTACTCAATATTATTGATCATGATTTGAAGAATACCATTTTTTCTTTTATTCCCAATACAGCAGAAGTTGCTTTTTATGGATTATTAAAAGGGATGGAAGATTATTTGAATAAAATCAAGATCGAAAGGATTGCAAGCTGGAAAAATGAGTATGATGAAGAAAAGCTCAGTGAAATGATTAACCGCCGTATCAGGGTGGAAAAAATCGCAATCAAAGATGTGAAGATGCGAACCTTCATCACCGAAGATGCGGGAAGGAATGAAATGGTACAACATGTGTACGATATAACCTATGGAACTGTCCGGCCCAAACAGGATACTTTGGTAGTGATTGATGATTCCATTGTAAGAGGAACCACCTTGAAAGAAAGTATTATCCGGATGCTTGCCCGGTTGAATCCCAGGCGTATCATCGTTGTTTCTTCATCACCCCAGATACGTTATCCGGATTGTTATGGAATTGATATGAGTAAGATGGGTGACTTTATCGCCTTCAATGCAGCTATCGAACTGATGAAAGAAAGAGGCAAGGAGGAATGTTTAAATGATCTTCTGCAAAAATGCAAAGAGCTTCAACGAAATAATCAATTGCATTCTGAGAATGTGGTAAGACAGCTTTACAAACAGTTTACCAATGAAGAAATTTCTGAGAAAATTGCCCGGCTTATTACTCCGCCTGAAATCACTATTCCTGTAAAAGTGATTTTTCAAAGTATTGAAACCTTACACCAATCATGTCCCAATAATCTTGGTGACTGGTATTTCACCGGCAATTATCCGACTCCGGGAGGTAACAGGGTAGTGAATAAAGCTTTCATGAATTATATGGAGGGTAAAAATATCAGGAGCTATTGAGTAAATTTTTAAGTCCCGGATTCAGCGTTTTTCTATTATTCCGGTTTAAAGTATTTTTTACATCTCATTTCCACAATCTGTAATTTTAGATAAATACTGATGTTTTGAAATCACTTCTTCTTATCCGTCATGCAAAAAGCAGTTGGGATGATAAAACTATGAATGATTTTGACCGGCCGCTAAACGACAGGGGCAAAAGGGATGCTCTGAAAATGGCAAAGCGGCTCTTGGATAAGGATTTTCAGATAAATGCATTTATTTCAAGTCCGGCAAAAAGGGCAGCAAAGACCGCTAAAATTTTTGCCGGAGAATTTGGAATAGAAAAAGAGGATATTGTTTATAAAACAGAATTATATCTGGCGCCGGCTGAAATTTTTTTTGATATTGTAAGGAAAACAAGTGATGAGTTGAATTGCATTTGCCTCTTTTCCCATAATCCCGGTATAACTGAATTTGCAAATGAACTTACTGAAGTACGGATTGATTCCATTCCTACCTGCGGCATATATGCAGTACATGCTCAAATTATTCACTGGTCAGATTTTAAAGTTGCCAAAAAGAAATTTGGATTCTTCGATTATCCAGCTGCCTGAAATCCGGAAAAGATTATTGCTTTTTGATTCTGAGTAAAACAGTGTTGCTGGAATGACTACTTTCTTCAAACTCTAAAACGGAATTGGTTTTACCGGTTAATTTCCATTGATTATTGAATTTGCTGATTGTAATGTCTGAAGTAGTAAAGTTGATAGCCATTATTTCGTGATTGTCCCGGTCTTTCGAAATATTCCAGTTTCCCTGTATGGATTCATTGTTTTTTTGAGCTATTGCAGCACCGGTACCGCTGAATAAAAGTTTGAATCCTCCAAAATCCAAAGTGACATTCTGTGAGTCATAAAAATAATCTATACTCCAGTTACTACGGGTTAACATTTCATCTGTAGATGAAATAAATTCCTGGTTGGGTGTAGGTGTACAACGGCAAAAGAAAAACAGTGAAGATAAAATGATAGAAAATGTAAGTAGGCTTTTGGCTTTCATGATTTTGGATTTTACCTTAACAAAATAGATTTTCTCTGATTAGGAAGGAAGAGAAATAATACTTAGAAGCTCCTGTTTGTCTGGCTAAGTAATTGTACTTCGGAAAAAGACTAAGTGCCGGCCTGCT
Organism: Bacteroidota bacterium; assembly: GCA_018267515.1. Lineage (GTDB taxonomy): Bacteria > Bacteroidota > Bacteroidia > Chitinophagales > Chitinophagaceae > UTBCD1. The sequence goes on from JAFDYJ010000008.1 coordinate 13,577, forward strand.
GAACCGAACTTATAAAATTTGAAACTACAGCAACAAGCGGATTTTCTATCGCTGTGTTAGAAAACCGGTATGGAAAATTTTGGGCATTGGCCAGTATATCTGTTAATAAAAATTCTTTTTGACTGCAGCTTATGGCCATTCCTTTTCTTGAAAGGTATCCGGCCAGGTATCCCTGTTCTGTTTGACCGGGTGTAGGGATCAAAATACTTTTTTTCTGCAATGCCATTATATCCATTATCGTACTGTATCCGCTTCGTGCTATTACGAAATCGGCTCTTCCCATCTCTTTCTCCAGATCTTCTGCCGGTAAATGATTATAGAATTTAATTGTGTTGGTAGATGGAATCAGCGATAGTGAACCCGGAAGTCCCCTAACGATAGTGGCAGTTCCATTATAATGAACAACTTGCCTGATAATAATGTGCTCAAAAATGGTTCGTTGAGGTTCAGGCCCGGATAGTAAGATTAATAAATGGTTTTTTTCAGGGGCACAAGTTTTTTTCTCTAATCTTGTTAGCCATCCGATATATTGAAAAGGAATATCCGGTTTCTTTCCGGGATGGGACAGGAGACCGGCAAGATTATTTTCATCTTCCCGGTCAGGGATCCAGCATTCGGAAAAGCGATTAATTAGCCTGTAGTTTTTTTTCTGAAGAATTCTTTCGGTCCAGCCGCCCCAATATGTTTTAATCAGAAGCTGGTGAGTTATGAAAACAGTACGTATATTTTTATGAATTAATCCATAACGGTTATCACTGATGACTGCATCCAGCTGATATTTTTTTACTGCTTCTATCAGCCACTGTTGTTCATACCGGATTATTTTATTGATTTGGGGTATTTGAATAATCATGCGCCAAAACAATCTGCTGCGGGATTTTGAATAACGGATACGATAACCTTTCAGGGGCAAAAAACCGAGGTGTTGAAATTCTTTTTTTAAAAGAATTTCCTGGGCGCCCTCAGCAGCTATCAGAACTTCACAATCTTGTTTCAGCAACTCACGGATGATTGGAATGCATCGGGTGGCATGGCCCAGCCCCCAATCCAATGGAGCTACCAATATGCGGGGTTTACGTCGTTTTTTTTCAAAAAAAGCAGGATCCATGACAATTTTTCCTTTTATCGATCGCTCTACATACTATTTTTAAAATAAAATAGTTTTAATTTAGAATATCCAAGTTTATGAAAAGATGGAATAAAATAGCAATTTTTCTGTTACTGGCAGGAATGATTTTTGCCATGAGTTGTAATCGTAATTATTATTCCGGCAAAGGTAAGGGAGGACGTAATTGTGGCTGCCCGAGTGAGAAAGGAATGACTGGCTTTTAAAATGAAAAACTATGTACAATCCTCATAGAAATCTTTTGGTTTTAGTCAGGCATGAAATCATGAGCGATTGTGAATGGAACCGGGAACTGGCAAATTTGAATGCTATTTTACAACTTACCGATTCACTCCAGGTTTTTTGTTATACACACGAACTGGCATGCCGTAACCGAATCACTACCCGGTTTAAAAAAATTCTGAAGGCTGCAGCAAAACCCGATTTAAAAGCTTTTCATTTTTTGATTGGTAAGAACTGATCTCCGGGATTTAGTTTTTCAAAACTACTTTATAAGGTTTCTCCATTAATATCTGCACTGAAAGCCCTACTTTTAGTAAAATCTATTTTATGGGAAAGCTTCTTACTCTCCTGCTCTTGTTCATTGCTTTTCAGGGACAGACTCAAAGACTTACTTATGGCGGTAAAATAAAACCGGAGCAGGCAAATATGGACATCCGGCATTACACGATTGCTTTGAATGTAGATATTCCACAAAAAAGTATAAGCGGCAATACAGTAATTGACCTCATCCTGGCACAGGCAACTCATACTTTGTTATTTGACCTGATGAATGAACTGAATGTTGAAAAAGTCTGGGTTAATGGAAAGGTAACCCCTTTTATACATGAGAATAATCTTGTCACTATCAATTCTGCCGATAATATGCCGGCCGGAAAAACAATTGTAAAAGTTCAATATTCAGGAAAACCGCATATAGCCATTCGTCCACCCTGGGAAGACGGATTTACCTGGACTACAGACTCTACCGGTAAACCCTGGGTTGCCATTACTGCAGAAGGTACGGGAGGTAAAATATATTTCCCCTGTAAAGATCATCCTTCCGATGAGCCGAATGAAGGTGTGGATTTGATTATCACGGTTCCAAAAGATTTAGTGGTGGCCGGCCCAGGTCTTCTTCAAAAAGTATCTAAGAAAAAAAATACTGCCACCTTTTACTGGAAAACAAATTCCACGACCAATAATTACAATATCGTTTTTAATATTGGTGCTTATGATGTAGTAAGCAAAATGTACACTACAGTAGATGGGAATAAAGTACCGATGCAGTTTTTCGTTTTAAAGTATCATGCAGCCAAAGCTTCTCATCATCTGGATTTACTGGAAAAAATGGCAAAGGTGAAGGAAAAGTATTTTGGTGAATATCCCTGGGCAAAAGAAAAAATCGGAATTGCAGAGACTCCGCACCTGGGTATGGAGCATCAAAGCATGAATGCTTATGGAAATAATTTCAACTATACGAATGTGGGCGGAGAAGATTTTGACTGGCTGATGAATCATGAATTCGGTCATGAATGGTGGGGAAATAAAGTGACGGCAAAGGACTGGGCGGATTTCTGGATTCATGAAGGAATCGGAAGTTTTGGAGATGCGTTATATGTTCTGGACAAAGAAGGAGAAGCGGCATATATCGATTACTTCAAAAAAAATGCTTACGGAATTGCAAATGAAAAGCCGATTGTACAGGGAAAAGATATTGACGAGGAAACTGCTTATATTGGTGATATTTATTCTAAAGGATCCTTTTTCATGCACACATTACGCTATGTGATTGGTGATAATATCTTTTTTCCTGCTTTAAAAAAACTGGCAACTGCACCGCAATACACCTATGACAATTTAGTGAACACAGATGATGTAGAACAACTTTTCAGCAATGCTTATGGTAAAAGCCTGAAGCCTCTTTTTGATTTTTACCTGCGTACTACAAAGAAACTGGAGGTGCATGTGACAGCCCGGCAAGGAAATAAGTACGAAATTCAACTCGACAATTTTCAGGGTTCACTTCCGCTCGATATTGTTACCGATAAAGGAAAACAAAAAATAATGACAGGCGAAACGGGAACTGAGATTTCCAGCACTACGATGCCAATAATTGATCCCGATATGTATTATTTGAAGAAAGTGATTTATGAATAAAATTTTCAGGAAAGCTTCATCAGCGCTTCTTTTAATTTAGAAATCATTTCCTCAATCTGTTCCTTTTTACAAGTACCTACACTGAGCCGGTACCAGGCACTGCTTCGGGAAGAGCCGAATGCATAAAAGGGAACAATGGCCAACTTTGCTTCATTTAAAATATAGGCAGTTACATCACCTTGTGTTTCCAGTTTATTTCCTTCTGAAGTCTTTTTACCAATAAGATCAATTTTAATGGGAAGGTAAATGGCAGCTTCAGGAGCAAAGGCATCAACGGGTAATCCCTGTTCTTTTAAATTCATAAAGCCCCGGTAGATGCGGGTGAGTCTTTCTTCCAGTTCGCTTTTAAAATGATCCAGGAATTTTTTTATTTCTTCTTTACGGCCGAGGAAATAAGCCACCGCTTTTTGCTCTGCCATGGGGGCCCAGGCACCAATATGCGTTAGTATGGCCTTCATTTTACTGATTACTGTTGCCGGACCCATACCCCAACCCACTCTTACACCGGTGGACGCAAAAATTTTACTTATTGCATCAATAAAAATAGTGTAGTCACGCATGGCGGAACGGAGTGATACCGGGTTGTAATGTTCAATTTTTCCGAATGTGAGATGCCAGTACATCTGGTCAAACATGAGATAAAGTTTCTTTTCCTGACCGCTACGTCTTGCATTTTCTTCCAATACCATGTCACAGATATCTTCTAATTGCTTTTTCCTGAAAGTGGTACCTGTCGGATTTTGTGGTGAGCAAAGTGAAATTAAAACGGCATCTTTAATATGCGGTTTCATTTCAGCGGCAGTGGGCATGAAATTATTTTCAGCCTTTGCTTCAATAACAGCATGTTCTCCTTCTACAAAATGGGTGTAATGATTATTGTTCCAGGAAGGCACTGCATAAATAATTTTTTCTCCTTTATCACAAATAGCACGATACGTGGCGTAAATGAGTGGACGACCGCCGGAAGCTACCAGGATTTCTGTTGTTCCATAATCCAGGCCTTCTTCAGCTTTAACAAAGGAATGAATGGCTTCACGCAAATCCAGATTTCCTTCTGCTGCCGGATAGTTGGTGAAATGTTTCCGGTACGCATCAACAATAGCATCTTCCAGTTCCTTTGGAATTGGAAAAATGGAAGGATCAAAATCGCCGACGGTAAAATTATAAATACGTTCGCCCTGCCGGATTTTTTCTCTTATTTCGCCGCCCAGTTTTACAATTTCTGAGCCGATTAGTGTTTCAGAAAGATGGGAAAGTTTCATCACAATCAATTTATTCATTCAGTTAATAAGGGTAACGAACTATTGTCGCAAATGTAATGGTAATGAGGGAGACTGCATGATACATTAATCAGATTGTTGTATGATTAGTGCTGAAAATCAAAAAGGCTGTCAAAATAAGACAGCCTTTTAAAATCTATACAATTTATTTTTATTGTATCGGAGTATAATCTTTAAACAGCGTGACTTTCGTTTCATCTGTTTGCCGGCGAAATGCTTTCCATTTGTTTTCAAAGAATGCATTGATCTGATCCACGGCTTGTTTTATCATATACTCAGCATTCTGTACCAGTTTTTCTTCCTGTGCTCCCGGAGCTACCATTTTTCCTCCTATTGTTTGAGATGCATTTTGAATAACACTCATTACGGTTTCTCCCGGAGATCTGCTCAATCCCTGCCGTTGTGAAGTTTTACCGCTTATGAACTCACGAATTTCTTTGATAGATTCCAGTGTGCTGCGTGAAGATTTTTGCAATGAATCAACATCTTTTCCTGTCATATCTTTTATCACTGTGCTGATCTTATTAACCACTTCTTCCGCTTCTGTCAACTGATCCATTCCGGCAATAAGCTTGTCAGTGCTTTGACGAAGACGATCATACATTTTTTGCTGCGCCAATTTTATACTATTACGATTACCTAATCTCGGATCATCTTTTACAGTTACAAAAGTGGAGTCACTGTCTTTACCTACAGAAATAACTACCTTATAAGTTCCCGGCAATACCTGATTTCCTCTTGGTTCTGGTGCTCCCGGTTTTGGTTTTGGAGATCCGGGCTGGCGATATCCTTTTTCTTCCATTCCCCAGTAGTTTCGATTAAGACCACTGTCGGCGTTCCATAGAAGAGTTCGAACCTGTTCGTTTTTGTCGTTGTAAATTTTTACTACTGCAGAATCACCTGTTATAGCCATACCAAAACCACCACCGCCAAACCTTCCGCCAAAAAATTGGCCCATCCCCATTGCGGGTTGCCCTGTCGCATTGGCATCCGGTTGGCGTGGACTTCTTTTTTTAGAAAGTTTGTTTACAAAAAATGAAATTTCTGCACCTCTGGTTCTGTTAGGTGCATCCCATAAACCATCCACACTCCAATCATAACCCGGCGCCTCACGATACTGTGCCTGGAAAGATTCAGGAGCAGAAAATACAGTAACATTTTTGGCAAATGATTTTCCTGAATTGGCTGCTGCCGCTCGCAAAGGACGGATGTCATCTAATATCCAGATTGCACGGCCAAATGTGGCAATTGCCAGGTCTGCTTCTTTTTCCTGGATAGCAAAATCGTATGTAGAAACAGAGGGATAATTATTTTTCCATTGTTCAAAAGAATTCCCATTGTCCAAGCTTACCCAAAATCCCTGTTCCGTTCCAACGAAAATTAAATTCGGTTCAACCGGATCCTGGATCATGCATAGTGCATAACCTGTCACCTTTTTATCGTCCACCATCCTTGTCCATGTTTTTCCATAGTCGGTGGTCCTGAAAATATAGGGTTTAAGATCTCCACGACGATAATCATTGCAGACTACAAAAGCTTCTCCGGCATTGTAACGGGAAGCTCTGATCTGAGGTATCCAACTGCCCAAAGGCATTCCCGGAATTTTTCCACGGAAATTAGTCCATGTTTTTCCTCCGTCTCTTGTCAGTTGCACATTGCCGTCATCAGTACCCACCCAAATAACGCCTTTCTCTTTGGCCGAAGGCTCAATAGCCATTATCGTGCAATAATTTTCAGCTCCTGTGATGTCTATTGTCAAGCCACCATTATTCTTCTGGTCAATTTTTGCAGTGTCGTTCGTTGTGAGGTCAGGGGATATAATTTCCCATCCGCTACCCTTATTTGTACTCTTAAAAACAAATTGACCTCCGAAATAAATTGTGCTTTTATCAAAAGGATCCTGTGCAATGGCTGAGTTCCAGTTGAAACGTAAGTTATTGCTATCACCCAATTTCATTTTCGGTGGTCGGATAAACATACTTTCTCCCGTCAGGTAATTCTGACGCATAACTGATCCTCCCTGGCTCATACTGTAAATCCAACCTCCTCCATCGGGATCGGGCATAACATCAAATCCATCACCTCCTCCGACATTCATCCAGTAAAAATTCCGGATGCCGGCATTGATCCATGTATAAGCGGGGCCAACCCAGCTGCCATTGTCCTGCAATCCACCCATAACATTATAAGGAGTTTCATTATCTACATTGATGTGATAGAATTGGCCAACCGGAAGTTTTTCATCAAAAGTCCAGTTCTTGCCACGATCACGGGTGATGCCTATTCCGCCATCATTTCCGTCAAGCATATAGTCGGGATTTGCCGGATCTATCCACCAGGCATGGTGATCAGGGTGAATGCCTGAATAAGGAATCAATGTTTTAAATGTTTTACCACCATCTTCACTTACTTCCACCTGGTCATGTATATTATATATTCGGTTTTCGTTTTTAGGATCTACCCTTATGTCCTGAAAATAAAAAGGACGATTCGTCACCCATCTCGGATCACTGTTTACCAGCTCCCATTTATAACCACCATCCTCGCTCCTGTATAAACCGTTTTTGGTTGCTTCCACCATAGCATATATTATAGAAGGCTCATTGGTTGAAAAGGCAAGACCGGTTCTTCCTAATTCTCCGGCAGGTAATCCATTTTCCTTTCCTAATTTTTTCCAGTTTTTGCCTCCGTCAATTGTCAAGTATATACCACTACCGGGACCACCACTCTTAAAACTCCAGGGCGTACGAAAATGCTGCCATAAACCGGCAATTAATTTATTGGGATTTGATGGATCCATCACCAGGTCGCCACAGCCTGTTGTATCATTAGTTGATAAAATTTTTGACCATGTCTCACCGCCATCGGTTGTTTTATATACCCCTCTTTCCGGATGTGCTGCAAACGGATTTCCAATGGCAGCTACATACACCGTATTCGGATTGGTAGGGTCAATGATGATGCGATGAATATCTTTAGTTTTTTCCAATCCCATTCGTTTCCAGGTTTTGCCGGCATCCATACTTTTAAAAATGCCATCTCCGATGTTTATTGAGTTTCTCGGATTTCCTTCGCCAGTTCCCACCCACACTACATCAGGATTGCTTTGCTGAATGGCAATTGAACCGATATTTTGTATCGGCTGATCGTCAAAAACCGGAGTCCAGGAATTACCACTGTTTTCTGTTTTCCAAACACCTCCGGATGCAGCGCCGAGATAAATGGTGTTGGGATTACTTAAGACGACATCAATTGCCGTGATCCTCCCGCTCATGCCGGAAGGTCCGATATTGCGGGGCTTTAAAGTTTTAAACTGATCCAGCGAAATCTTCTGTGCTGAAATAATAAAAGAAGCTGCAGAAAGAAAGATGAGCAGAATTGATTTTTTCATTTCGTATTGTTTTGGATATTTAAACTTACATAATATGCAGACGTCAGAAAAAAAAATTAAATAACCGGATAAAAAAAGATAAGGTCGGTTCGGGTTTATAATGAAAGCGTAGCATTTATAAAATTTAAATTACTTTAATTCAACAGGTAAAGAGAGTGTGCACAAACTCAGAAAAAGAAAATGAGCCATCTTGGGGAGTTGAACCCCAGACCTGTTGTTTACGAAACAACCGCTCTGACCAACTGAGCTAAGATGGCGTTATATTTTTTGTATAATCAATTATCATTTCAATTACCGTCTGCAACCCTAAATAAAATTTGAAAAAGTTGATTTCAAAATTAAAAATTTCCCTGTTTACTTGAGGCTGGATTCTTTCCTATATTTGCTGTCCACCGGTTCTGTATTCAGTAAACATTATACAGTTGATGTAACGAAAAGGCCCGGTAGCAATTGGGAGTTTGATACAAAGTTGATTGATTCCCGGTCCCGTAGTTCAATGGATAGAATAGAAGTTTCCTAAACTTT
>JAFDYJ010000009.1 GCA_018267515.1 Bacteroidota bacterium
CATTCACTGAACCTAAGCTCGGACGAAAGAAAAGAAATTCCCTGACCATTGCTTACAACAACAGTAAATATTCAAATGCATTTGATCCGTTTACCGGGACAATCAGTAAAGCGCTGTCTGATTCTAACTATTTAAAAGCAAACAGTTTTACGTTTTCATTGGGCAAACAGCTAAAATGGCCTGATGATTATTTCAGCCTTGTTTATACACTCAACTTTACACAATACAAACTGAAGAATTACCCGATATTTCAGAATCTGAGTAACGGAGTGTCCAATAACTTTAATTTACGGATCGCTTTGCAACGGTCATCTGCAGGACCGAGTCCTATTTATCCTACTAATGGATCTAATTTCCTGGCCAGTTTACAAGTGACTCCACCTTATTCTTTATTAAATCCAAACCTGATTGATTCTCGGAATCCATATAAATTTCCTGAATACCATAAATGGCGTTTTAATGCCGAATGGTATGTTCCTATTGGTAAGCCATTGGGGGCAGACAAGAGCCGGCAGTTTGTTTTGAAAGTGGCAGCAAAATATGGCTTCATGGGAAGGTATAACCGGAAACTCGATTTTTCACCATTTGAACGTTTTCAACTTGGAGATGCCGGGCTAACCAATAATTATGGTTTGCTGGGTTATGATATTATTTCGCAACGAGGATATCCTGTTTATCAAACTTCAGATCCCACAATAAATCCGGATCAGCAAAACGCCTCCCAATTCTTTACCATATTTAATAAATACACATTGGAGATGCGTTATCCCCTGGTTACAAATCCGGGTAGCACAATTTACGGACTGGCATTTTTTGAAGCCGCTAATGGCTGGTTTGATTTCAAAGATTACAATCCGTTCCGGCTCCGGAGAAGCGCAGGAATCGGAATGAGATTCTTTCTGCCTATGTTTGGCTTGCTCGGATTTGATTATGGTATAGGGTTTGACCGTCTTACTCCCGGAACGAGGCTTAAAGATGCATCACGATTTACCTTTATGTTGGGATATGAGCCGGAATAAACTATATGAAGATTCTAAAATAAATTGCGAATGCTTTTTTTACGGAAATAACAGGTTCAGAAAAAATTATTCATCTTTCAAAAAAATAGTTATGAAAAAATTATTGCTGGCAACGGGTTGTTTACTTGTAACTGCTTTTTCGGTTTCTGCCCAGAAGTATGCGATCATAGACACCCGCTATATCCTGGATAAGGTTCCGGAATATGCACAGTCTCAGAAGCAACTGGATGGTATTGCAGCTGATTGGCAAAAAGAAATTGATACCAGACAGGCAGAGCTTGATAAAATGTACAAGGATTATGATGCTGAGCAGGTAATGCTGAGTGATGAACTCCGGAAAAAAAGAGAGGATCAGCTTTTTCAAAAAGAAAAAGATCTCAGGGATCTTCAACGTAAACGTTTTGGATTTGAAGGCGATTTGTTTAAAAAACGGCAGGAATTAATTAAACCCATTCAAGACAAAGTTTATAATGCGGTTCAAAAGATTGCCACCCAGAGGGGTTATGATTTTGTGTTGGACAAAAGTGAGGGAATAACGGTTATATTTGCCGACCCTAAATTGGATAAGAGTGAGGATGTATTGAGAGAACTAGGCGTTAAAAATTAAAACTTGTTAAATTTAATAACTAAGCAACAAATCCTCTTCTGAGACAATCTTAAATAGAATTATAGAAATCTTTTAATTCTTTAAATCAGTTAAACAAAAGAAAAACACTCATGAAAAAGATGAAATTATTAATGATTATATCAGGCTTATTGATAGCCGGCTCTCTTTGTGCCCAGAATAAAATCGGTTATATCAGCCTTGATAATATGGTAGGCATCATGCCGGAAACAGCAAAAGCGGACACCTTAATTCAGCATTTCCAGGTAGATTCATTACAACCAAGGTATACTTATACGCTGTCAGAATACATGCGTAAAGACAGTATTGTGAATGGAAAAGATTCTCTCAAAACTCCGGCTGCTGTTCGTGAACAGATTCGCCGTGAAATGCAAAACAGCGCTTATGAATTGCAAAACTGGCAGGCTATTGCTCAGCAGGCCATGGAGAATAAACAAAGCGAATTATTAGCCCCGATCTATAAAAAGGTTATTGATGCTATAAAAGAAGTGTCTAAAGAAAAAGGATATACGCATGTCTTTAATAAGGAAGTTTTCCTGGTAGCTCCTGATGCAGATGACATATTACCTTTAGTAGCTCAAAAACTCAAGGTAACACTACCACCGCAGGTTCATCAGGGTTTGAGTAACCCGGTAGTTAAGCCCAACGAAAATTAGAAACTAATTGATTTTAAAAATTATGATTGCCTCCGGCCAAAAGCATTGGAGGCATTCTTATTTTTGCATATGCAAACTCAGGGTCCTATCGGTGTTTTCGATTCAGGTTATGGTGGATTGACAGTATTAAAAGAGATTGTCAAAACGCTCCCTCAATACGATTATATTTACCTGGGAGACAATGCCAGGGCTCCCTATGGAAACCGTTCTTATGAAACGGTATACCGCTATACACTTGAATGCATACGATGGTTTTTTAGTCAAAACTGTTCATTGGTTATTTTAGCCTGTAATACAGCATCGGCAAAAGCATTAAGGACAATCCAGCAAAAAGATCTTCCCGTAATGGCCCCGGATAAAAGAGTGTTGGGAGTGATACGACCTACTACAGAAATGATCGGGAAATATTCTGAAACTAAAAGTGTAGGAATACTGGCAACTAACGGAACCGTTTCTTCCAATTCGTATCCTATTGAGATTGAAAAATTTTTTCCCGAATTAAAAGTTTACCAGGAAGCATGCCCTATGTGGGTTCCGTTAGTGGAGAATAACGAATACCAAAGCCATGGTGCTGATTTTTTTATCAAAAAAAACATTAAGAATATTTTCGAAAAAGGGGAAAATATTGACGTAATACTTCTGGCCTGTACCCATTATCCTTTATTAAAAGAAAAGATTGAAGAGCATTTACCGGTTGGGGTTACTTTATTATCGCAGGGAGAAATAGTGGCGGATAGCCTGAAGGATTACCTGCAGCGGCATACCGAAATTGAAAATCAATGCAGTAAAAATAAAAGACGATTATTTTATACCACTGATTCTGCTGAGGATTTCAATAATCATGCAGCCAAATTTTTTGGAGAAAAAATTTCAGCTAACCACATTGATTTATAGGAAGTTGGCATCTTTCGGAAATCTCTAAACGATATTTTAAAAAACAATCCCGGAAACGCTTCATTCTAAGCAGCATCTCTTACCTTTGCCATCCTTTCACAAACACCAGGTGTGGTGACCTGTTGTAAAAATTGAAACCTGGTCCGTTCTCCCGGGCTCATTTCAAAAAGTGAAAAAATAATAATATGAAACGTACATTTCAACCTCATCGCCGCCGCCGTAAAACCGTTCACGGTTTTCGTAAGCGTATGCAAACGGCTAACGGACGCAAAGTGCTGGCCAGCCGTCGCAAAAAAGGTCGTAAAAAACTGACGATCTCCGATGAAAGAAAATTGAAATAATTCTCCCTTTGAAAAGAAGGGATGGGTTAGTTAATTAAATGGTCCTGCTTAAGGCAGGACTATTTTAATTTTGCAGGATGCCCCGACAATTCACTTTAGGAAAAAGCGAACGATTAAAAAGCCGTAAGCAGATTCAGCAATTGTTTGCCGAAGGAAAAAAAATTACGGCCTCACCATTTTATATTTATTTTTTGTTCGGGCCGGTGTCTGAAATGAGTATAAGTGCTGTTCAGTTTGGTGTGGCCGTTTCTGCAAAGAATTTCAAAAAAGCGGTGGATAGAAACCGGATTAAGAGATTAACGAGAGAAGCCTATCGTTTGCAAAAAATCCCGTTGCAAGACCTGTTGAAAAAGAAAAATATGCAGTTAAATATCTTTTTTATTTATACGGGAAAAGGGATTCCTGTTTTTGCAGATGTTAAAGAAAAAGTAGCTGTAGCTTTAAAAAAACTGGAGAAGATTGCTGATGAAAATTTTTCTTCGCATACTTAGCCTTCCTTTTATCGCATTGATCAAATTATATCAATGGATAATTTCGCCCTGGCTGGGACCTAAATGCCGTTTCACTCCCACCTGTTCTCATTATGCAGCAGAAGCATTGAAGAAGCATGGTGTATTCAAAGGGCTGTGGCTTGCGATAAAAAGAATTTCACGATGCCATCCCTGGGGGGGAAGTGGGTATGATCCCGTTCCGTGAAAATGGTAGCTTAAGCAGCGTTATCGTTTTTTATACTGACTCCGGATACGGCTTAATGATTCGGGGGTAATGCCCAGGTAAGAAGCGATATGTTTTAAAGGTAACCGGCGTTCCATTGCAGGATATCGCTCTATGAATTTACAGTACCGTTCATCGGCAGTGAGGCTCATGGATTCTATAATGCGGCTTTGATTAGCTATATATGCATTTTGAATTAACAACCTGAAGAACCGCTCAAACTTAGGCACTTTCTGGTAGAGCATTTCCAAAGCCGGGTTATCAATGCATAACAGTTCAGTAGTTTCAACAGCCCCGATATTTAATTTTGCCGGTGTTTGTGTAAGAAAGCTGTATAAATCACCGGCCCACCAGTCTTCAATAGCAAACTGAATGATATGTTCCTGGGCCTTATCATCAATCATATAGGTACGCAGACATCCTTTGTTAATAAAATACTGGTACCGGGCAATCTGACCTTCCTGTTGCAGCACCTGTTTTTTACGAAGCTTTTTAACTTTAAGAAGTGAAATAAAAAAACTTTCATCAGCTTCTGTCAATTTAATGAAGCGGGAAATGTTTTTTAAGATCAGCTCGTACATGAATGAAGAGGGTTATAAAAATTTGTCACCCTGAACTTGCCGAAGGGTGACAAACCATTACGAAAAAGAATTATTTAGCTGCTGCAAAACGTTCTTCCACTTTTTTCCAATTTACCACATTCCAGAAAGCACCAAGATATTCTGCCCTGCGATTTTGGTATTTCAGGTAGTAAGCATGTTCCCATACATCCACCCCGAGTAAGGGAGTTCCTTTCGTTTCTGCTACATCCATCAATGGATTATCCTGGTTGGGAGTGGAGGTAACTTCTAATTTTCCATCTTTTACAATCAGCCAGGCCCATCCGCTTCCGAACCGTGTAGCTCCGGCAGCATTGAATTTCTCTTTGAATGAATCAAAAGAACCAAATACAGTATTGATGGCATCAGCCAATTTTCCAGAAGGGGATCCACCTGCATTTTTTGCAAGGCTTTCCCAGAAGAAACTATGATTCCAGTGTCCGCCTCCGTTATTACGTACTCCTGCAGAAATTTTCCCTGCATTTGCCACTAAATCTGCCAATGATTTTCCTTCATTAGGAGTGCCGGCGATTGCTTTATTCAGATTGTCCACATAAGCCTGGTGATGTTTTCCATGGTGTATCTGCATGGTCAGCGTATCTATATAAGGCTCCAGAGCATCATGAGCATAAGGAAGCGATGGTAATGTAAATGACATAAAAATAATTTTTTAGATGATTAATATATTTTCTGAAAGGATAACAAAATTAAGAAGATGAAGTTTACTAAAACTTCATAAAAGGGATTAGTTCCTTATTTCGAAAAAATACGCTTTGTCTTTTATTGCAGAGAAGGATCATTAAAGGTATCACCTTGTCTCATATCACCGGTTTTAAATCCTTTTTTAAACCAAAACATTCGCTGGGCGGATGTACCATGTGTAAATGATTCGGGAACTACATATCCCTGCGCTTCTTTTTGCAAGCGGTCATCACCGATAGCATTGGCGGCGTTCAATGCTTCATCTATATCCCCGGGATCCAGAACATTTTTCATTTCCTGTGCATGATTGGCCCATACTCCGGCATAAAAGTCAGCCTGCAATTCCAACATCACAGAATATTTATTGTACTCTTCTTTGCTGACCTGCTGCCGTATCCGTTCCATCTTATCTGCAGTACCCAATAATTTTTGAATGTGGTGACCCACTTCATGCGCCACTACATAGGCCATGGCAAAATCACCGGGTGACTGAAACCGGTCTTTTAATTCCTGGTAAAATGAAAGATCAATGTATAATTGCTGATCGCCGGGACAATAAAAAGGGCCGGAGGCTGCGCTGGCATAACCACAGGCAGACTCTACCTGACCACGAAATAAAACCAATGTCGGGTGTACATATTGTTTTCCCTGTTTTGCAAAGAGGTTATCCCAGACGTCTTCTGTGTAGCGCAATACAACTTTTACAAAATGTGCTCTTTCGTCATCAGCAGCTTTTTCTTCGGCAGTCATTTCTGTTGTGGTGCCGGGTAATGACAGCTGCTGATTAAAAGGATCATTGCCTTCACTATTGCCGCCCATCAATAATTTAAGGATGAGAAAAATAATACCAATTGCTCCGCCACCAATGGCAAGACCTTTCCCGGTAGACATACCTCTGCGATCGTCTACATTAGTGCTTTCCTGTTCACCATCAATACGCATATTTTATATTTTGAGTTTAAAATAATTTATCTTTTGTTTCTAAAAAAATTTTTAACCAAAGCGCTGCAATCATCTTTTAAGACACCCCGGATCAATTCCGTTTTGGGATGAAAGGGCCAGTTTGCCCCTGCCGTTTTTTTATACCCGTTTTTTTCATCATCGGCACCATACACTACTTTTTTCACCTGGCTCCAAAAAATGGCACCGGCACACATTAAGCAGGGCTCCACTGTGATATATAAGATTGATTCGGGGATATATTTTGCCCCCAGCATGTTAAAGGCCGATGTGAGGGCAATCATTTCAGCATGTGCTGTGGGGTCATTCAGCTTTTCGACCATATTATGACCTCTTGCTATCACTTTTTCATTCATGACCACTACTGCTCCAATAGGAACTTCACCATCCTCCAGGGCTTTTTTGGCCTCTTTAATGGCCTGCATCATAAAGTATTCGTCGGTCATGCTATGCCGAAGTTAATTTTTTTATGGGTAAATCAGCTATTAAATACAACCTTTAATGAGAGAATATGTCCTATATTTACCGCCCCGAAATTTTGCCTGGCATTATGCGGGGTAGCGGGGTCTTTAAACTAATTTTTAAATCAATTGTGTATTTATGAAAAAAGTTCTCTTGTGTTTTATTTTCTCAGGCGGGTTGATTTTTTTTGGCAGCAACCTGAATGCCCAGCAACTGAAAGTGGGGGTTTTCGATCTTGATCTGATGGTTCAGGCTATGCCGGGCTACCGGGCGGTGGACAGCCTGGTTCAGATTTATGAGCAGGACTCTCTTGCAGAAGAGTACAAATATTATATGAGTGAATATCAACGACTGGACAGTACATTTAAATCAGACTCAGTTTCGGTAGCCGAAGGGAAAAAATCAAAAGTGCAACTGGATATGGTATCTGCAGATCGCCAAAAAATGGCATTGAACCTGGTGTATTGGCAACAAATCTCCCAGAACAAATCCAACAATAAAAGAGGACAATTATCACAGCCTTTATATACGCAGGTTGCGGATGCTTATAAAAAGATATTAGCAAAGAAAAAATATAGTCTGATCCTGAAGCCGAATGCCTACGAGATGGGATTTCCCATTGATAATATATTTATTTCTGTTGCCAAAGAACTCAAGCTGACTCAATTGCCGCAGGACTTGTTGTACGTTGGCGACGATCCAGATGCGGTGAAGCAACCTGCAACAAAGCAGCCTGCCAAGACAAAAAATTAATTATCTAAGTGATATTATAATAGAAAAGGATGCCTGAAAATGGTATCCTTTTTTGTTTCAATTCGCTAAAAATTAAATAATACAATCGCCGGTATTTAAAATGAAATTATTCATTAAAGATTGCCCGATAATAATCGGGTAAGAACATAGAGCCTGTGAAGTCAGAGACTTCACAGAGCAGAAAGCATGTGGTCTGCTTTCATTATAAATATTTACAGAATGTTTGAGTAAGATCTGAGCTTGAATTTCAACTATAACATTCAATATGCAGAATTAATATTTCCAGCCTTCGCCTTCTTTTGGAACATTACTTGGCCAAGCTGGTGGATTGGTTTTATTGGTATATTTAGTTACAACATAATTCGCCATATCTTTTAATGCTTTTACCTGATTTAGAGGCAAAACCGCATATACGTTTTTTGTTAAAAATGTTACATATTTTGAATCTACTTTCATAAGTGAATTAAAAACACCATGGAAATCTATATTCATTACAGATGCGTATTTGTCGGCAATTAAGCCTGCTTTTTCTTGGTCAGTATAGTTTAATGTCATTACAGCATTAATAAATTCATTTAATACTATTCCACGCTCTAAAGAAGTAGTTGTCTTTGCGATAGCATTGTTAAAATTACTTTCGGCTGGTTCTGGTGAGGCTATTGTAGCGTATAATTGTATAGGTGAGTAGTTTGTTTTGACTTGAGTTGTATTCTTATTTGTTTGGTTTACTAATTTTCCATTTACAAAATCTCCTTCGTAAATGTTTCCATTAGCGTAGGTAATTTTTCCTTTTCCATGTATTTCATCATTCAGCCATTCTCCTTCGTAGATATCGCCACTCTCCCAAACCATTTTTCCTTTTCCATTTCTGATGGTTTCATCTTTGAATTCTCCAACATAATATCCATTAGTGTAAGTTATCCGTTTAGATGGTGTAGTTTCTTTACCTGTTTTATCTATATAAAAATCTTTTCCATTTAAAGTAACATACGCTTTTCCGTAATCAAAGCTGGTTCTATATTCATATTGCAACGGAATAATGACTTTTCCCGTTTTGTCAATAAAACCCGATTTGTTGTTTTGGGTTACACAAGCCAAACCTTCAGAAAACGATAGCACTTGATCGTAAATAAGTGGAACAACAACTTCGCCAGAAGTATTAATAAATCCATATTTTCCACCGGTAAGTGTATTCCCAGATTTGACACCTCCTTTATTAACGGCAGCTAATCCTTCATCAAATTCAAACGCATTGTCATATATAATTGGAATCACTACTTTACCGGATTTATTGATAAATCCCCATTTATCTTTTAAACTAACCAATGCCATTCCATCTTTAAAATTATATCCGTAATTGTATATTGCTGGTATAATTAATTTATCATATCTGTCTATATAGCCATACAAATTATTTTCTAAGACAACTACTGCCAAACCATCTTTAAATGAGTTAGCATATTTATATTTAAAAGGTATTATGGTCTTGCCAGTTTTATCAAAAAAACCATATTTATGATCTAATCCTGCACAAATTAAACCTTCCTCGAAAGCACTAAGTGAATGATATTTTATGGGTATTACTTCATTGCCCAAGGAGTCAATGTAACCATATTTCCAAGTTTCGTAATTTACTCCAATACGTACTCTGGCTAAACCATTTTCAAATTCATTTACATAATCAAATTTTGGAGCAATGATGATAGTGCCTTTACTATCTTTTAATCCATACTTTTTATTATTGTCTTGATATTTTATTAATTTTCCTATTGGTTTGGCTAATGGTATTGTTGGTGTATAAACAACATTATCTTGTTCCGTTTTTATTTGCAATGGATTACTCACTTCTTTTCCTGTTTTATCAATAAATAAAATAGAATTGTTAATTTCTACTTTTGCCAATCCACTCACAAAACCATAAGCGTAATCATATTTTATAGGTGTAATTTCAATACCTTTCTTATTGATGTACCCCCATTTTCCGCCCAATACATCATCATCAATATCGTCAGAGTAGCCACCAATGTTTACGGCTGCCAAATCTTCTTTAAAGTTAAAGATATGGTCGTATTTAAACGGCGTGATTTCTTTTCCACTAATGTCAATGAGTGCTTTCTTTCCTCCGTTTACTACCAAAGCAGTACCATTGTTCATATAGCCAGCATCGTCGTATTTTGGCTGTACAATTACTTTACCAGTATTGTCTTTAAATCCAAATTTTCCATTGGTGCCTTTAAAGCGTATAAGTTGTTGTGCTATTAAACTTTGACTGCATAAGTAAATAACGACAAAAAATAAGAATCTCATTTTACTTCTTTTAATAAAATTAAATAATTAGTGTTTTTAAGAAAATCCGTATTTTATGGTATAAATATTTTTATAAGTAATCAATAAAAAACTCGACTACCACACTAAATATTTCGAATTGCCTCTATATTCAAAATTTTGAAATAACTTCAAAGAATGGGTTTGTTTCGGGTCGTATTTAGCTGGTGACGCTTGTCTTACTTTTTATCAAAGCTAATACAAACACCGGTCAAAGGCAAGGTGTTCTAAATCGCTTTTATGCGAGACAAATCTTAAAGCAAAACCGGAATTCAACTCAAAATATCGAGTCGTGTAATTGCTACACATGTTATGCGCAGGGCTACATTTCAAAAGTGTTAAGAAGAGTGTTTACTTGTGGCAAATTACTACGCCAAATCCGGGAGCATTTAATTTTTTTAATTCTGTCCTTTTAAAACCTGCTTTATTTGTAAATGTATCTATTTCGGATTTTGAGTATGTTTTACCTCCTGCCTGATGAAGCAGGTTTAATGCCATAAAAGAAGTAGTTGCCTTTGACATTTGTGAGCTTCCGCCAATGCCCTTTATCTGGTCGAGGATTACATACATTCCGCCGGGATTGAGTGAGTTGAAAGCTTTTTTTGCCAATGTTTCATTTTCAGATGGATTTAGTCCGTGTATAATATTAAATGCAAGGATTATGTCAACAGCTTTTGGGAGTTCATCTTTCATAAAGTCGGCAGGAAGAAATGAAACATTTTTTGCAGCATTGTATTTTGCAATGCACTCATCAGCATATTTTTTCACTGGTGGCAGGTCAACGATGGTCGCTTTCAAATGGGGATTTCGCTCGCAAAGTTCAATGCTATATAAACCATGCGAACCACCAAGGTCGAGCAATTTAGTATGTGTTTTAGCAACAGGTATTTTTTTTGCTACCTCCTTGAAGTTTGTTCTTGAAATGTCAATCATAGCCCGTGAAAACAACTCCCATTCATAATCAGTCATTTCTTCCAGCATGTTCGATTGTGGTCTTTTTCCCAATCGGATGGTTTCATCTAAATGGATATATCCTTTATACAAATAGTCGCAGAATAAAATAAAATATCGAAAATTACTCGGTGATTGTTCAGATAAATTTTTGAACCCTCTTTTAGTAAACGCATACTTAGCTTCCTTTTTCTGTACATACCCAAGGGCATCTAAACAGTCGAGTATTAATTCAGCACCCACTTCGCTCACATTTGCTCCTTTTGCAATACTCTTAACATCTTTAAACTCCATCGTAAGCTGGTCTGCAATTTTTAGTTTAACGGCACTACCCAATGCAAAACCTAAGCCTACCGAGGAAGATGCGTCTGCAAACGGATGAGGAATGATGTCGTTCGATAAGAGTATTTTTTCAATGAGAGAGAATTTGTAAATCATAACAGTAAATTTTTATCTGAAGATTATTTTTTGTTTTGTTTACTTAAATCTGTTTTTGTCAACGCAAGTAACATAAAAATAAACCCAATGAACATAGAAACTCCTCTTATCCAGCTTAACTGATACCATCTTTGTCCTCGTGCATGCCATTCGGTAGCAGGTATGGAAGTGTTGTGATTACTATTTGCAAACTCTTTAATTTCAGGAACAAAGTATGTAAAGGTAAAAATCAATGCTACAGCATAGATACCTGCTGCATAAGCTATGTATTTTCGTCTATTCTTATTTCCCCAGTTGGTAACCAACGCTAATACAGTAAATACAATTGCAACCGGGTGAATCATTTTCCAAAATAATTCATCTTTTAAAGGGAAAGGGCCATTTTCCAAAATGCTTGATTCAGGAAGATATAATAACAATGCACGAAGTGGCGAAATATGTGCATATAAGACAGCACCTACAATACCCGCCCAGCAGAATATGGCCAGGAACATAAAGAGTTGGCTTGCTTGTTTCATAATTGTGGTTTTTTAAGCACAAATCTGAAACTTCGTGAATCTTCAAAATTGTATTTAAGGGACAATTTCAAAAATATGTCCTTCAAGGCTTCCTTTTCTTTGCCGGTAATTATTGGGTGTAAGCCGGCTCAAACCTTTAAATGTTTTAATAAAATGCGATTGGTCGGAAAAATGGCAACTGTAAGCAATTTCAGTGAGTGAAAGTTTTGATGTGTGAATGAGATGAACAGCCTGTAAATATTTCTTGTAAAGTAATGTTTGCTCCGTGTTCATGCCGGTAAGTTCATATAGTTTCCTGGTAAGTTGTTTGGTAGAATAACAAAATTGGCCGGCAATATCTGTAACAGATAAATTTGTGTGGGTATGAGTTTTTAAAAAAACATCAAAGGCTTTTTCCCTTTCAGTAAGCATAGGAAGCCGTTGCAGGAGCCAGTTTGTAAATATATTCACCCGTTCTTTCAAACTATTTTGTTCGCCCAGTTGATGCCAAAGTGAGTAAAAGGAAGCATCAACCAATGTTAAATCCAATAATTGGTTACTAAACTCTGCCGGGTGAAAGTGAAAAATGTGCTTAATGGAAGCAGCATTTAATATTATGCCAAAAAATGTATGCGTATCGGGAATGTTTAATTGAACAGGGCTGGTATGAAAGCCTTGAATAAAACAACGGGGAATAGTTTGTATTTGGTTATTGAAGAGTACCTGGAGCTTTGATGTTTCAAAACTGAAAATAATTTCAATCAGGCCTTTGGGGATGATGGTTTCTCTCAGGGAAGGTTCATTGTGCCGGTGTACCTGCCACAAGGAGCATACGATGTCTTTGATCAGTGCTGATTGCGGTATGGTGAAATTGTTCTCCATGCATCTGACATTCGAAAATTGATTTCGTATGGGTAGCAGTCAACATAATAAATATACATAATACACAATAGATTTATAAACCTAATTTTATTTTATTTTCCATTTTGCCCATTTACAATGGGGAAAGAACATAGAGATTGTGAAAATGGAAATTTCAAAGGCGAAATAACCGATTCTCATAGGTTTTGTAAATTACATTCATCATTCGGTTTTATGTTGTTAGAGCCTTTAAACTATATGCGCCGGTATTATGAATCCGGCGCTACGCAAAGTTTTTCTTTCAGAAAAGAACAGTTGAAAAAACTGAAGCAGGCTATTGTAAAGTATGAAAAAGAGTTGTATGCTGCCTTGTATTCTGATTTGAAAAAAAGCCCGGAAGAATGCTGGGTGACAGAGCTGGGAATGGTGACAGCAGAAATCAATGCCGCACTAAAAAGCCTGCATCGCTGGATGAAACCTCAAAAAGCAGGTACCAACTTATTAAATTTTCCTTCTTCCAGTTATGTTATGAATGAGCCGATGGGAGTGGCGCTGATTATCGGTCCCTGGAATTATCCCTTTCAATTACTCATCAATCCATTGGTTGGCGCTATTGCCGCAGGTAATTGTGTTGTTCTAAAGGCAAGTGAATTTGCACCGGCTACAGATTCAGTAATGAAAAAGATGATTGAGGAAATATTTCCCAAAGAATATATTTTATACATGCAGGGTGAAGGGGCGCTGATAGTGCCTCAGCTTATGAATTATTTCAGGTTTGATTTTGTTTTTTACACAGGAAGTACTGCGGTTGGGAAGATCGTTTATAAAATGGCGGCAGAACACTTAGTCCCGGTGACTTTGGAATTGGGTGGCAAAAGCCCCTGCGTAGTAGAAGTAGATGCCAATATAAAAGTTGCTGCACGAAGGATTGCAATGACCAAATTTTCAAATGCGGGACAAATGTGTGTGGCGCCGGATTATGTTTTGGTGCAACAGTCGGTGAAAGAAAAATTTATTGAATCGCTTCGGGGGGCCTTATTGAGTTTTTTCAGTAACAAGCCGGAAGAAGATTATAATTATTGCAGGATAATAAATGAAAAACAGTTTGACCGTCTGACCGGTTATTTGAACAGCGGAAAAATTGTACATGGAGGCAGAACCGACAGAGGAAAATTATTTATTGAACCGACTATTTTAGAAAATGTTTCTTTAGATACTCAGGTGATGAAAGATGAAGTTTTTGGTCCGATACTGCCGGTAATTACTTTTGAAACAATGGACGAAGCCAAACAAATCATTCAGCAAAATCCGAACCCGTTAGCATTTTATGTTTACACTTCAAGCAGGAAAAGGGGAATAGAATGGTTGAATGCAATTCCCAGCGGTGGAGCCTGTATCAATAATTCAAGCTGGCATTTAACGAATCATCATTTACCATTCGGTGGCAGAGGATTCAGTGGCATGGGTAACTATCACGGGAAATATTCTTTTGATACTTTCAGCCATAAAAAAGCAGTGATGAAAACACCAACATGGTTTGACCCGAATTTGAAGTATCCACCGTTTAAAGGGATGCTGAAATGGTATAAAAAAATTATACGATAAATAATTTTATAAGTTGTCTTTTGAATGAGTACACCGGGAAGATACCGCTGGCTGAAAAAAACGGGGATTCTTTTATTGATATTTTGTATTGTTTTTTTCGGCTATGTGGAAATGGCAAATATTAATTCAAAACAAATGAGCTACCGGCAAAAAGTATTGAAAGCGGTTTACCCCGCATGGATGTGGTGGAGCCGATTAAGGGGAATTAATAGAACGGAACTTTTCAATAAAACCATTCAGCCTCCCATTTCATTTTATACATTGAAAGCAACGCTTAACAATGGCAAAGAACTGGATTTTGCTTCGTTGAAAGGTAAAAATGTTTTATTGGTAAATACAGCCAGTGATTGCGGATACACTGATCAGTATGAAGATTTGCAAAAACTGTATGAGAAATATGATAAAAGCCTGGTGATTATTGCTTTTCCTTCCAATGATTTTAAAGAGCAGGAAAAAGGGACGGATGAAGAGATAGCATCGTTTTGCAAACTGAATTACGGAGTCAGCTTTCCCTTAATGAAAAAATCAGTAGTAATAAAAAATAACCAGCAGAATGAAGTGTTTCAATGGCTGACCGACCCGGCGAAGAACGGCTGGAACAGTAAGCTCCCTTCCTGGAATTTTTGTAAATACTTAGTGAATGAAGATGGAATGCTGACCAATTATTTCGGATCGTCCATTTCACCATTGAGTAAAGATGTACTTACGGCAATCGGAGGTAATTAATTTTCCAGAAAAACATTTCTCATGAATTATAATGATTTTATCGGTACAATTGGAGTAGCCCTTATCCTGATTGCTTATTTTCTCAATACAGCCAAAGTAATTATGGTGAATGGAAAATTGTTTTATGTAATGAATACTATAGGGGCAGGATTAGCTTGCTATGCTTCTTTTCTAATAAATTATTTGCCTTTTGTTATTCTCGAAGGAATCTGGACACTGGTTTCTGTCTATGGATTTATAAGAGTTTGCAAAATAGATCCAGATAGATTTCAGAAATGATCTACCCGCAGCTGTATTCCAGGTCATTCATTTCCACCATCCTTCTTTCAAATTGATAACCCGAATAAATCTTTATAATCTCATTCAGAATGTCATTTATTTCTTCTACTGATTTTACGGTTACCAGTTTCAAACGATATTCTTTGATATTAGGAAGTCCCTTGAGGTAATTGGTATAATGCCTTCTCATTTCATTGATGCCGGGAATCAGTCCTTTCCATTCAACTGAACGTAACAGATGCTGACGAATCACTTCAACTCTTTGTTCTATAGTAGGTGGTGAAAGATGCTGACCGGTGTTTAGAAAATATTTTATTTCATTAAATATCCAGGGATAACCTATAGCAGCACGACCGATCATGATACCATCCACTCCATAACGATTTTTATATTCCAATGCTTTTTCCGGCGAATCAATATCACCATTGCCAAAAATCGGAATTTGAATTCGTGGATTCTCTTTCACTTTTCCAATCCATGTCCAGTCGGCTTCACCTTTATACATCTGGCTTCTTGTGCGTCCATGAATAGACAAGGCTTTTATTCCTACATCCTGTAACCGTTCCGCCACTTCCATAATATTAATAGAAGCATCATCCCATCCCAATCTTGTTTTTACTGTCACCGGCAAAGAAGTAGAACGAACAACTGCATCAGTCAATCTCACCATCAGATCTACATCTTTCAATACTGCGGCCCCTGCTCCTTTAAACACAACTTTTTTTACCGGGCAGCCAAAGTTGATATCAACGAGATCCGGCTGAACAGCATCAACAATTTTTGCACTTAATGCCATAGCTTCTTCATCACCACCGAAAATCTGTATGCCCACCGGTCGTTCGTAATCGAAGATGTCTAATTTTTGTTTACTTTTAATGGCATCACGGATCAATCCTTCGGAAGAAATAAATTCGGTAAACATCAGATCGGCGCCATTAGCTTTGCAAACAGCACGAAAAGGGGGATCGCTGACGTCTTCCATTGGCGCCAAAAGCAAGGTGAAACCAGGTAGAGTAATATTTCCTATCTTAACCATCGAATTGATTGTCCGGATTAACAATTATTAATAAAAAATTATTAATTGCTAATTACATTTGAACCTGCAAATTTACCATTTAAAATCAAGAAATATGTACGATAGCAACTCAAGAGGAATTTCATACACTGCGGGGTTTTTTATTCTGATTGCTTTCGTTGTTGCAGGCGTGATCCTGGCCGGCTTACTGAGCATTCCCGTTTGGACAAGTATGACCGGAACCGGTTTTGAAAAGATGACAACCGAATTGGGTAACCCGGCTTATTCCGATGCACTTCGGGTTATCCAGGCAATTACGGCAATAGTCGGTTTTTTTCTACCGGCATGGCTTGTTGCGGTTTTGCTGAATAAAAAACCAATGAAACTAATTGGTTTTACAGGCTGGCCCACCGGGATTCAGATTCTCATCATGTTTCTTATCGCATTTTTCGGAATTATGGTTTCTTCCGGATTTGCATATTTTAACAGTCATCTTCCCGTACCTGCAGGATGGGAAGCTTCTTTCAATAAAATGGAAGATGATTATAATAGCGGGGTGGAATCAATTATTGATCTGTCAAGTTTTACCGGTTACCTGGTTGCATTATTAATATTAGCCGTGTTACCTGCCATATGTGAAGAGGTTTTATTCAGAGGCGGGTTTCAAAATTTTCTTACCCGTTCCACCAATAAGCCATGGTTTTCCATCATTATTGTCAGTATAATTTTCAGCCTGGCTCATTGGTCTTATTACGGCTTTTTATCCCGGTTATTTCTTGGAATCATGCTGGGCTTGCTTTATCACTATTCCGGCAAAATCTGGCTGAATATACTGGGACATTTCCTGAACAATGGAATTGCTATCACCGTTATTTATATTTATGTTTTGAATGGAAAATCCCTGAAAGATGCAATTAATGATGATTCGGATAGTTATTGGGGTATTTTCGCATTACCCATTGTAATCTTGTTATTTATTTGGCTGAGAAATGTCTCCCGGAGATATAAAAAAGTACCCGAACCTTTTCCGCCAACCCCTCCTCCTCCTGAAATTTCCGGTGATCAGTTTTCATAATTATTAATAAGCTGTATGGCATTTAACTGGCAAACATTCCGGACAAGGTCACTGACTGCTGCTGTTTTTGTACTGGTCATGCTGACTGGGTTACTTTGGAATCACTGGAGCTTCCTCGTTCTATTTTCGGTCATTCATTTTGGCTGCTGGTGGGAATATTTAAATCTTTTGGAAAAAATTCATAGAACTTTTTTCCATCGTTATATCCGGATGGGATTTATGCTGACCGGTTTTGCAATTATGCTATGGTTTTGTGCACCGGTGTACCGGATAAATAATTATAGTATTAAAGAAAATTTTTCTTTTCCTGTTTCTATTGCCGGAGCTGTGTTGTTAGTGGCCGGGGTGATGTTGGTTAAAAGAATTTCGTTAAAAGCTTTTGTAACGGCAGCTCTCGGTTTATTGTACCTATCGCTGAGCTGGGGACTTTTTATTGATATCTACTCTGGAGATATTCATTATGATGTCATCAGCAACAGCTATGATAATGACGGGTTTTGGATTTATTTGTGGATCATTGCCATGATCTGGATAAATGATACCATGGCTTATATTGTAGGATCCCTGATAGGGAAAACTCCTTTATCGAGAGTGTCGCCTAAAAAAACCTGGGAGGGAACAGGCGGCGGCATATTATTATGCATGGCTGTTTCCGGCATCGTTGCATATCTGAGCGACAGGTTTCATCCCATTACAAAACATATTATAATCATTGCAGCAATAACATCAATTACGGGTACATTTGGAGATTTGCTGGAGTCTAAGCTTAAAAGAATGGCAGGAGTGAAAGACAGCGGACACATCATGCCGGGACATGGCGGTTTTCTTGACCGCTTTGATTCATTGTTACTGGCAGTCCCTGCTGTTTGGTTATATATTTATCTTTTCATGCGGTAAATTTATTTTACTTCCTGATTTTTCCCATTCACTACCTTTACAACCTAAAATGTGATAATGACTATTCATAAGGAAGGATATAAAACTATTGCCTGGACAGTTCTCGTTTTTGGCATTATCAATCTTTTCTCTTTTTATGTGCTCAGCCTCAATTTCCCGGTTATTTCCTGGATCATTTTTATTGTTACGCTGGTACTGTTGCTGTTTATGATTTCTTTTTTCAGGGTTCCCAAAAGAATGTTGACTATAAAGGCAGATTCGATCATAGCGCCGGCCGATGGTAAAGTAGTAGTGATTGAAGAAATACAGGAAGATGAGTATTTTAAGGATAAAAGAATACAGGTTTCTGTTTTTATGAGCCCGTTGAATGTACATCTGAATCGCAATCCCGTAAGTGGAAATATAATGTATAGCCGGTATCACAAAGGGAAATACCTGGTGGCCTGGCATCCGAAATCTTCTACTGAGAATGAAAGACATTCTGTTGTTTACAGTTGCAGCGGAAAAGAGATTTTAGTAAAGCAAATTGCCGGTGCTATGGCAAAACGGATAGTCAACTACCTGCAAGCCGGTCAAAAAGTGGAACAAACTGCCGAGATGGGATTTATAAAATTAGGGTCACGGGTGGATCTCTTACTGCCTTTAGATACCAAAATCCAGGTTAAGATTGGTGATAAAGTTAAAGGGGGTGTAACTGTAATTGCAAACTGGTAATTTCCCGGTTCTCCGATTTTCCTTTTAAAAAATTGTTTCCATTTCCTTCAGAGAATGTACGGTAAATGTGGGCCTGATATTTATAGAAATTTTCAGGTGATTGACAAAAACCTGGTCTATACCTGCATTCATTGCGCCAATAATATCTGCTTCAATATTATCACCGATCATGATGCTTTCATTTTTTGAAGCTTTGGTTTTTTCAAGGGCAAAATCAAAAATTTCCTTGTGTGGCTTTAAACTGTTAGAACCTTCGGAAGTAATAATTTCCTTAAAAAAATCACTCAGGCCGGAATGTTTTAATTTACTATGTTGTGTTTTTTCAAATCCGTTGGTGATCAGGTGTAATTCATAATTTTTGTTTTGCAAATAGCGGAGCAGGTCAAGGGTATGAGGAAAAAGAATCGTTCGTGTGGGCAGGAGATCGAGAAAACGGACACTCATTTCCCGGGCAAGGTCTTCATCTGCAATTTTGAAATCCAGTAATGCCAGTGACATTCTTTTTACTCTTAACTCTTCCTGCCTGATAAATCCATTGCGATAGCGCTCCCAGAGTTTTTCATTGTGCAACAGGTAGTTTTTATGAAACTGATTGAAGTCGGTTATTCCTCTTTTTTCCAATTCCAGCGAGGTATAGAGTTCGGCAAGAGTTGCAGTGGCATTTGCTTCAAAATCCCAGAGAGTATGATCGAGATCAAAGAATAAATGTCGGTACTTCATCGCTGCAATTTACAATTTAAGAAGCAGGATTTACAATTTTGAGAAGTAACTTGCAGATACCTGAGAATTTATAACAGGCCTTCACTTTATGAACATTGTAATCACAGGAGCATCCCGGGGAATCGGCAGGGCGACGGCAGAACTGTTTGCTGCAAACGGACATCACCTGTACCTCAGTTCCCGAAACGAAACTGCATTGTATAAAGCAATGGAGGAGCTGATGCTCAAATTTCCTGATGTAACAATCAAAGCCCGGCCATATGATTTGAGTAAGAAAGAAAATGCTATTGCAATGGGTGACTGGATAGTGAGTTTAGACATTCCGGTAGATGTAGTTTTTAATAATGCAGGATCTTTCCTGCCCGGAAATGTTTATAACGAAAAAGAGGGAATACTGGAAAGCCAGCTGGAGACGAATTTATACAGTGCTTATCATCTGACCCGGACGATTTTGCCAAAATTGATGAAACAGAAAAGCGGTCATATTTTTAATATGTGCTCGGTTGCTTCCTTGCAGGCGTACAGGAATGGCGGATCATATAGCATCAGCAAATTTGCATTGCTGGGTTTTTCAAGAAACCTCAGGGAGGAATTGAAACCTCATGGTATAAAAGTTACAACTGTTATTGCCGGTGCTGCTTACACGGATTCATGGTCTTCCAGTGGCATTGACAGAAACAGGTTTATGGAAGCATCAGATATTGCTAAAATGATTTATGCTTCATCCCAACTTTCCCCACAGGCATGTGTTGAAGAAATTGTAATGCGGCCGCAATTAGGAGACGTGTAGAATTTAGAATAGCGAATAAAGAATTTCGAATAACGAAATAATAGGTTTTCATTCTTCATTCAACGTTCCTTGTTCTTTATTCTTACTTCAATGAACTACTCACTGTATTTATACCCGACACCTCTCACCGAATGAAAATATTTGGGATTGCGGCTGTCCTCTTCAAAATATTTACGAAAATTCAGGATGAAATTGTCTATTGTTCTTGTAGTAGGATATACATTATAGCCCCATACCGATTGCAATATTTTTTCCCTGGGTACTACTTCGTTTTTATTTTCTATAAGTAATTTCAGCAACATGGTTTCTTTTTTACTAAGCTGAAGTTTCTTTCCACCTTTTGTTACTGCTTCCTGTGCTTTAAAATCAATCAGGTTGCTGCCAAAAGTGTAGGTTTCAGCAACAGTGGACTTGTCCTGTAGCTTTTTATTCTTCTCAATTAACTTTTGTACTCTCAATAATAACTCTTCAAGATTAAAAGGTTTTGTGAGATAATCGTCTGCTCCCTTTTTTAAACCTAATACTCTGTCTGCACTGCTGTTTTTTGCACTGACAATCAGGATGGGTACTTCATTATTATTCAGTCGAATAGTTTCAGTAACGTTAATACCGTCAATTTCAGGCAACATAACATCAAGAATGATGAGATCAAAATATTCGGCTTGCAATGATTTTATTGCGGCAGCACCATCAAAAGCAGATGTTACTTCGTATCCTTCTAACTCAAGGTTCAATTTCAATGCTTCATGCAGATTCTCTTCATCTTCTACCAGCAGGATGGATAATTTTTTATTTTCAGTGTTCATAGTCAGTCATAAAAGGTTACTGTAAAATTAGCGCCATGTGGAATATTGTTTGTCACCCGAATGTCCGCCTTATGATCCCGGGCAATTTTACTGCAAAGGTACAGACCCAGGCCGGTGCCTTGTGTAGTCCGGGTAGATTCATTGCCAATACGGTAAAATTTTGCGAATATTTTCTTCTTTTCATTTTCAGCAATACCCGGCCCTTCATCAATGATCTGAAGTTGAACATGGTTGTTTTCTTCTCTTAAAATTGACTTAACCGGACATTCCCGTGGTGAGTACTTTAAAGCATTTTCAAGCAGGTTATTAATGAGAATCTGCAACAAGAGGAGGTCTCCTTTTACTTCCATATCCGGTTGTATCTGTTCTGTAAATTTTCTTTCGGGAAATCGTTTCCTGAAATCCAGGATGCAATCCTTAAGCAGGGCGGAAAAATCCAAATCTTCATGTGAAGACTGATAGCCGCCACCTTCCAGTTGAGAGGATACGAGAATGTTATTTGTAAGAAAATTCAATCTGGCAGTTTCTTCAAGTGTCATCCGTATTATTTTTTTCTGTTTTTCCGGATCGAGTGAGTGTTTCTGAAGTGTTTCCAGGTTTAACCGGGCAACGGAAATAGGTGTTTTTAATTCATGAGTTACAGCCATCATGAAATTTTGCTGTTGCTGTTGCATTTTAAACTGGCGCCGGATAGAACGGTATATAAAGACCGCTCCGATTATGATAAATAAAAAGAAAATACTTCCTTCACCAATGTATTTTGTTCTGTTTTTACCGTGTTCGAGCCGAATGGAAGAAAGTTCTGACCGGTACTGCTGAGGATATTGTAAACTGTCAATGGTATTTCTTAATTGATGGACTTTATATCCCTCCATCATGCTATTCTGCTTTTCAAGGGATATGAACCACCAAACCAGCGCTGCGATGATGTATAAAAGGAGGGACCAATAAATGATAGCAATACTTTTTAATCTTTTCCTCCCTGCGTCTGGCATAATAGTAACCCCCGGATTATTTTTTCTTTTCAATACGAAGTCCCACATTTAAAACGTGTTCCAGCGGATCCTCCCTCATTATTTGCTCCAGGGTAAAAGTATATATTCCCGCTTTCAGTAATTGAGGATCTCCTAACGGTATCCTGTGTTCATAAATATCATCCATGCCGCTTCCCATCCAGCCATTATTATCAGCAAGCATCAGTGATTGCCGGATTTTAATAGTACTGTCTGATCCCGGAGCTTTAATATACAGGTTTAGATAAATATTAGTGAAGCTGTATTTTTCTGTATGTCTCAGCACCAGGAAAAACCGGTAAGGAACTGTTGTGTCTTTAATATCAAAAGTAAAAACCGGTTTGAAGCTGCTTTTCCATTGATGTTGAGGTAGGTTTACATCTTTTTCATACAAGTCAATAGTAGTACAGGATACAAAAAATAAAACTGTAGTAGTTATTAGGAATAAAGATGTTTTTATCTGCTTCATTGTGCAAAGATATTAACCTGCAGACAAGTAAAACGAAGTCTAACAGTATTGGCTGTTATAAAACATTAAGTATTTGTTCTTTTGCTTTTTCCAGCTCATCCTTCATGAGAACTACACATTTCTGAATGGCAGAATCATAAGCTTTGGATCCGGTGGTGTTGATTTCACGTCCAATTTCCTGAAGGATGAAGGATAATTTCTTACCTTTTGTTTCCTCCGGCTCCTGCATCACCGTCTTAAAATATGCACAATGGTTTTTCAATCTTACCTGCTCTTCACTGATATCAATCTTTTCAATATAATAAATAAGCTCTTGTTCCAGCCGGTTATCATCATAGTTTTCTTTTCCAACATGCTCTTCCAGTAATTTTTTAAGGTCTTTGCGGATCAATTGCTGGCGGTGTGGCTCCAGTTTCATGACTTCTTCCTGTTGCTTTTCAATATTGCCGATACGGAGCAGCAGGTCCTGTTCTAAAGATTTTCCTTCTTCAAGGCGATGACTATTTAAGTCTTCCCATGCATTAAGAAGAATCACTGTGAAATCATTCCATTCTTTATCGGTAAGTGTTTCACTGGTAGGTGTAATTACCTCGGGAAGTTTAACCAGCGTACTTAATATATGTGAAGGATCCAGGCTCAGTGCTGCTGATAGTTCTGCTAACGGTTTATAATACGCTTTAGCCAGATCAGTATTTATACTTACCGGCTTTGCAGCGCCTGTTTCTTTAAGGCTGATGATGCAATCAATTGTTCCCCTGCACAGTTTTTCCGAGAGAAATTTCCTGATTTCAAATTCAAAAGGTCTCAGGATTGCAGGTAGCTTTAATGTTAACTCAAATTGCTTGCCATTAAGTGATTTAATATCGGCCAGGAAAGTTTTATCACCTGCATTTCCTTCTGCTCGTCCAAATCCGGTCATTGATTTCAGCATGTGTAATTTCTTTAATGAAGTATTCCGGTAAAGGTATTTAAATACTTCGGTTGGTATGAAAACTGTTTTCATGGCGTATTTTCATTGGGAAAAATGAAAATACCGGAAATAAAAATCCCCCCGATTTACCGGAGGGATCATTTATATGGATGGGTTAGTAAGTACAGGGAAATGAATTTCCCAACGCAATATTAAAAATAAATTTTGCTAACAAAAAAAATTTTTTAATATTTTTTATTCACATCACAAGTTTGATTGTGGATAATGGCTGCTTCAGGTATGTTTTATTGACTTCATTCAGGTTTGTAAAATAAGAACCCGGATCATTTTGTTATGACGACTGCTTGATGTCAGAAAAATACTTTTTCCATTGCCATCATTCAATTCCTGATTCATTTTGATACTGCAAACATGAATGCTCCAATGAAACCCATTGAATGAAATCTTACCGGGAGAAAATGAACTGAGGAGTTTGGGACTTGTTACCTTTATGCAAACTTCAATCTATGCGTTTTGAACAGCCTGTTGCACTACATTTTATTTCACAATTGATCGATGCTGAAGTGATCGGTGATTCTAATGCCTTTGCTACCGGGATTAATGAATTACATAAAGTGGAAAAAGGGGATCTCGTATTTGTGGATCATCCCAAGTATTATGAACATTGTATTCATTCTGCTGCCAGTTTTATTATCATCAATAAGAAAACAGATTTCCCCGAAGGCAAAGCACTGTTGATAGTGGATGATCCCTTTGAAGCCTATCAAACTATTGTGAATCATTTTCGCCCATTTATTGCATCCAATAAAATGAAAAGTGATTCGGCTATCATTGGAGAGGATTCTATTATTTTTCCCAATGTATACCTGGGAAATCATGTCCGGGTCGGCAGTCGTTGTGTTATTCATCCCAATGCTGTCATCATGGACCATTGTGTAATCGGGAATGATGTCATTATCCAGGCCGGTACGGTCATAGGTAGTGATGCCTTTTATTATAACAAAAAAACGAACCGGGATATCTATTATAGAAAGATGAATAGCTGCGGCAGGGTAGTCATTGAAGATGCGGTGGAGATTGGCGCCGGCTGCACTGTTGACCGTGGAGTAAGCGGTGATACCGTAATTGGTGCCGGAACCAAGATTGATAACATGGTGCATATCGGTCATGACACAGTAATTGGAAAGAATTGTTTGTTTGCTGCACAGGTAGCTATTGCAGGCGCAACCACTATTGAAGATAATGTTATACTCTGGGGGCAGGTGGGAGTGAGTAAAACATTGACTATCGGCAAAGATGCTGTGGTGTATGCGCAAAGCGGCGTTGGCACATCATTAGATGCAGGGAAAATTTATTTCGGTACTCCTGCCGAAGATGCTTCTGTTAAAAAAAGAGAATTGGTATGGATAAAAAGGATTCCGGAGCTCTGGAAGAAAGTAATGGATAACAGAAGTTGATTTCGATCATTCCAACGGTTCGTAGTCGTAGGGCAATTGATCTGCTAAGTTTTTCCAACTCCAATATCCCTAGTTGATCCAATCCTTTTGGTCATAATAATAACCATTTTGCCTGAAATGTTATTTGCATTTTTAGCAAATTTCTAACCGCAAAAAGCAGTTTGGAAAAAAAGAGGCTGACTTTTTTTGAAGTCAGTCCCGGAAAAAATCAATAGAGCAGTGCTATTGTTTAATAAATGATTTCCCCTGCCATTGTTTTCCGTTAAACACTTTTATGTAATAAATGTCGGCTTTAAGTGCACTCACATCCATTGTAACCTGTTTATCCGTTCCGCTATAAACATAGCGTTTCAACACATTGCCCATTTTATCCGTTAATTGAATTTCTTTTATACTGGTACTACTGCTCTTTACATTGCTTGCCTCCACTGATTCATCGCTAAGTTTCACCGTAAGTGCTGTATTTGCCGGGTTGGGTGACAACATGAACATATCGTCGTTAGTACAGAAAAATACAAGAGGATAATAATTTGTTGACCATCCGCAATCATTGTATGTATAGACTTTTATTGTATAAGTTCCCGTCATCGGGAAGCTGAATTCAACGGCTCCATCTCCACCGGTATAAAGCGTATTGGTGTAACCGCCACCCATTCGTTTAATCATCAATTTCTGATTGCCGATAACCAGGCTAACAGGAGCTATAAATATTTGCATTGGTATCAGTTCATTAGGCGCTACTGTAGAGGAGGGATAACCTATATTCATTATTTGAATATAGCCTACTCCAATTTGACTATTGATTACAATATTATTGCCGCCGCAAAGATTGGAAATAGTGGCTGTAAGAGTTATATTCCCATTGGTAATTTTTGTAAGCATAGTTTGTGAGGAGTTGGGTGAGTTTATAGTAGCAATTCCAGAAGGAGTTGCCGACCATGTAACTGTGGCACCTGTTGGTAAGTTGGGAATTGTGTAGTTGTTTGAAGTAGTGCAAACAGTGTTATCACCGGAAATAGATAAAGTAGATAATGCTTTATTAATCGCAGCACATGCATTAATACGACCATAACCCATTTCATTATTCCACGTGCCATTTGAAAGATTTGTAGAATAATTATAACCACCCACTTTATCCGATGTCGACTCCAATATTACTGTTGCTTGACTATAAGTAAGGTTAGGATTAACAGAAAGTATTAATGCCATCACTCCTGCAGTAAAAGGGCAAGCAGCTGAAGTTCCATCAAAATTTTCAACGTAATCCTGATTATACATTATCCACCCTTCATCGAAGGTGTGATTACTGAAACCTGCACTACCGGAAATATCAGTTGTAGCAATATTTATACCTGGTGCGACAACTCCTAAGCCTGTGCCATAATTACTACCTGCATTTAGAGGAACTGTATTCAGCCTTGTATCATAATTGCAAGAATTAGGCGGCGTAGTGGGGGTGATAACAAATCTTTGATCACAAGGGTTAGTGCCCCCTACTGCAATAACATTAGGCTGATTTGAAGGATAGCTGATACTTGAATTATTGTTATTGCCGGAAGAAAAAAGCACTACACAACCTTTTCCACCACGCCCATTGCTAATTGCATTCGCAATGGCAGTATTTAATGATGCTGAAGAACTGCCGCCTCCTCCCCATGAACAACTTAGTATGTCTGCATTGCCTCCTGTTGAACTTGCTGCCCAGTTTATTCCAGCAACGGCTGCTGTAATAGATATTGTTTCATTACTTCCAACTCTTACGGGAACAATTTTACTTGAATAAGCAACACCTGTCACACCAATATTATTGTTTGCAACTGCTGCAATAATACCTGCACAAGCAGTACCATGTGCGTCATCACCAGAAGGGCCACCGTTGCTGCCTAAACTTAATGCATCATATCCTGTAAGAAGATTGGCTTGTAAATCAGGCTGATTCAAATCAACACCCTCGTCTAAAACTGCAACTTTTATTCCCGTTCCAGTTGCAATGTTCCATGCATTTACTAAATTAATGTCTGCATTTGGCGTTCCATTATATTGCCCGGTATTATGAACTCCCCATTGAAGATTATAAACAGGGTCAGTAGTTTTAAACATTCCCAGTTTAACAAAGTCAGGTTCACAATAATCAAATAATCCTGTTTCAAATAAAGTGTCAGCAATATCCAAAGCGTCAAGCTGCTGTCCTGTGTTAATAGTAAGAATATATTCTCTGTCAATATATTTATTTTTATCAATAGCTATTACTTTCAGTTTTTTAAATTTTGAAGACAGGAAATCAATATTCGTTGATGTTTTAAGCCGGACTATTAGCTGATTGGTTAAGCCCTGTAATGTTCCGTCTGAATAAATCAAAAACGGATTAGCATATAATATATCGCTATCGTTTTGTAAAATTTTCAAAACGCTAACTAATGAATCCTTATTACGATAACTACTTCTAACATCAAAAACGTTCCAATTTTGCAGTTTCCCCACCTTGTTTAATGATGAATCAGTAACAAATCGTTTCAATTGTTCAGCTTTTAATTCATTCTTATATTTTACTATTAATTTTTGATACGAAGTTTGAAAAAATGTTTTCCCTTCGGGTAAATATGCATAGCGTTGTTGAGCATAAACATTGATGAATAAGAAAGATACCACCAATGAGTAAATTATCTTTTTCATGTTATTGTTTTTTTATTTTGGCTAACTGAATATTATTCATAAAATCGAAATAGCCTACTATTGAGTCTGGAATACAAAACTTTTTCACATCGCCGGAAAAAATTATCCAATAACTTGAACTAATATGATCTGGCGGAGTTCTAACAATTGCCTGCAATGGAGAAAAAGAGGTATCGCATATAGTAAACCTTGTTTGAAGCCCGGGCGTACCGGATGTTATGTAATATTTTTTTAACGAGCTATCAAAATATAATGTCCCACTTATACTATCCACAGTTTGAATAGTAGGAGAATCACAGCCACAATTCTTATTTGCGCTTGATTTATGGCAACCTACATTTGTTGTGATTACTACAATTATCGCAAGAGCAACTGGGCAGATCATCTTTTTCATATTATCTTTTTTGTATGTTAGTTAGTTGAATATTATAATTTAAATTCAGGTAAAACAGTGTATCACTGCTACAGAATTTTTTTACTGCGCCTGAAAAAATGACCGGATAAACAATGTTTCTGTTAGTATCAATAATTGATTGTAACTGAAGAAAAGAAGAATCGCATACAAAATAATCTGAAAGAAGCCCTGGTACACCGGTAGTTATTACATATTGTTTTTGTGTAGTATTATATGGTGATGTGCCTTTGGTAGAGTATGACAAACTGCCCAATATATTTGTTATGTTTTGCAATGGTTGAGAATCGCAACCACAACCATTATTTGCATTTGATTTAGTGCAACCTGAATTAGTGATAGTTATTATGGCTATTGATCCAATAAATAACAAAAGCATTGATTTCATATAACAAGTATTCAGATAGGATGACATATAATTTTAGTGAACCGTTGCAGGAATTAGTTGCGGTGGACTATGCTCTCTTTGCAGATGCGGGGTTTGAATTCTCATGTTGGTTTTTATTAATTAAAAGTTGCTTTTGTTCGCAGCCTGTAAATTTGTTTCATAAAAATATTTTAAGATGGATTAATTTGATTTAATGAAATGATAAAAAAAGGCGTCCGAAGAATTGTCGTGTAGTATTAATGTGTCGTTGTAGATTCTTTCTACAACATAAACCCAAGGAACATTTACCTTATCATAAAAGTTAAGTAAAAAGGTAGAATCTCCATTCGTGTAAGTACCAATATTATAATCCCAATTTATCGTTGTATCTGCTACAACGCTTCCACTACCTACAATTTTTATTCTTTCATCATTAAATTCCCAAAAATTGTCATGGTAATATTGCGTGACAGTGGCAATACCACCCTTGCCATAAATCAATTTCCATTTTCCCTGAATATTCTGTTGAATTACAGAAAGCGGTTTATCATATAATGTAATGTTTAAGGGGGTATGGCTCTTTTTACAACTATTAAACCATAAGGGAGTTATTAGTAAACAAGAAAACCTGGCAATAAATAATATATGCTTCATACAACAGGTATATTTAATCAAAGACACAATAATCTTATCCAAGGCTGCTTTATTGTTACAGAGGCGGGCTATGTTCTCTTAGCAGATGCGGGGTTTGAATTCTCATGTTGGCTTTTATTAATTAAAAGTTACTTTTGGTTTGCAACCGGATAGGCTTACTATATAAATATACAATGAAAAAAACATAATCTTTAGAATTTATTCGGAGTAAATACAAATGATAAATCATCAGCATAATATATATTGTTTTCATACCCTGTTATAATAAAGTTGTTATGTCGCTATATTCATCGTTTTGCATAAGTTCAGAATGGCTGGAGCTTAAATTTAAAATTGAAAAAATCATAGCCTATCTATAGTAGTAAATGATATGAGAAAGAGGGTTAGGCTACACCATACTCGAAGTGCATACTTAGAAATAAAGAGATAGTAAAAAATAATTCAAAATTAATTCCCAATCATTCAGGTGGTTCATAATCAAAAGGCAATTGATCTGCTAAATTTTTCCAACTCCAATAACCCTGGTTGATCCAATCCTTTTGGTCATAATAATAACCATTCTGCCTGATAGCGATAGCATCATTCAAGTCAATATAAGATATCTGTGAACCAACATTCTTAGGCAACCCAAATTTTTTTATGTATTCAGATTCCGGTCTTTTTTTCAGATAAGAAACACTGATTTTTCTCGGATACCAGATTTCAATTTCCATTGTACTGTCTAATGCACCGTAGTAAGAAGTATCGTAAGGATTTTTTACAGGGATAAATTTAGTATCGCTGTTCTCATCGAGCAAGTCAATAGAAAAACCATCTTCTTTCAGTGTACTGTCATAATAAGAACGCATGAAATGCAGCTTTGAACCATAATATGTTTTGACCCGGTTAACAGTCCAGTTTTTCTTTTCTTTATCAGTACCTTCCATTTCGGAAAAGAGACAATAGCCCCGGTATATATTAATGTTGGTCTTATAATAGTAAACAAAGGAATCTAACTGGTAGCGCAGGTTATACCCTAAAGCATTATTATTGATGATCAATGCAGAATCTGCCAGGACTTTCAGTTTATTGCTTTTTTTATAAAAATAAAATTTCAGAACCTCCGGATTCTGAATACTGCATAATGAAGCATTGGGTGATGCTCCGATAAAATTTTGTAAAAAGAAAGTTCCATATTTCTCCCATCCGTCTGTCACTTCATTGCTGCTTCGCACTACTACTTCTTCCATACTTTTTTCCTGCTTTATCAATGGGATGATCAGTCCGGCTGTGTCGCTGCTGATTCGAATTGTCCCGGTCTGATATCCGGTGTAGGTAATGATCAGGTCATACCCCCCCGTTTTCATTTGAAGGCTAAACTCGCCTTGTTTATTAGTTGCAGTGCCAATAGTTGTATTTTGACAATACACTGAGGCACCGGGCAGTGGATCTCCTGAAGCGGAATCAATTATTTTACCTGAAACAGAAAATTGTGCCTGCACAACAAAAGAACAACAAACAAAGAAGAAAAAACAAGTTGAGTAAATTGCTTTCATAGACAATGATTGCCTTTAAAGATCGTTTTTAGTAACTACGAAGGAGAGGCATTTATTGTGCCAAGGTAATTTTTACAAGCCTTTTGAATGGTTTGCTCCAGGGGCGTAAAGGAAAACCCCTCCAGCTTACCGAGTAGTTTAGCGTTTTCAAAATAAGTTTTGCTTTGAGCCACTTTAGCACTTTCCTTTGTAAGCAGGGGTCTTGTTTTTGTAAAATAAGAACGCAATTTCTCCATTCGCCAGGCAATTGACATCAGTAAAGGTGTGACAGATCGTGAAGGTCGCTTTTTTCCAAAACCATCAGCAATGGTATCCTGCAGCTTTTTGAAAGGCCAGGAATATCCGTTTACAATAAACCGCTCTTCGCTGATATTGTTTTCCATCATCAAAACCGCCGCCCTGGCTACATCTTCAACATCCACAAATCCATTTAATCCGGAACTATACCATGAAAATTCATCATATACTTTTTTGAAAATAGCACAGCTTGAATTATTCCAGTCACCAAAACCCAGAACGGTAGAAGGATTTAATATAACACCATTTAAACCCTCGCCGATGCCACGCCAGACTTCCAGTTCTGCTTTATACTTGCTTTTTGCATAATGCGTATTGGATCGGTGTTCCTCCCATTTTATTTCTTCATTCACCTTGGCGCTGTTTTCTTTGCGGCCTAAGGCTGCCACCGAGCTGATATGAACAAAACGGCGGATATTTTTTTCCAATGCGGTGTTCACTACATTGGCTGTCCCCTCTACATTCACCCGGTACATTTCTTTTCGTTCTTTTTTTATAAACGAAACAATACCCGCAGAGTGAATGACAGTATCTATTCCTGTCATTGCCTGTTCAAGTGCAATGATATCCAAAACGTCTGCATCTACCCATTCTACTTTATCCCATATTTCTTTTGAAATATAAAACGGAACCCGGTGTCCCCCGGATTTATGGCTACGACGTATAGCACGGACTGTATATTTTTTTTCTACCAGCTCCCTGATAATGTAAGAGCCCACAAATCCGGTACCTCCTGTAACTAAAACCATTGAAATTTAATATTTAAAATATCCTTCTCCTGTTTTTACTCCCAGTTTTTTTTCTTTTACTTTTTCCTCCTGTATAGCTGAAGGCTTTAATCTTTCTGGTTGCCCCAATTGTTCATAAACTGAGTTGCTCACCGTAAAGTTGACATCATTGCCGATTAAATCCATTAATCGAAATGGGCCCATTTTAAAACCGGTTGCTTCCATCAGATTGTCTATCTGTAAAAAACCGGCACTGCCATTCTCTGTCAAGCGCAGTGCCTCGATATAATAGGGCCTGGCCACCCGGTTAACAATAAATCCGGGTGCATCTTTACAAAGCACCGGAGTTTTTCCCATTTGTATTGCTAAGTCACAGATGTTATGTTGTGTATTCTCATTTGTATATTTTGTGCTCACCACTTCAATCAATTTCATTTTCGGAACCGGGTTGAAAAAATGCATACCAGCCACTCTTTCAGGGTTCTTTACTTTTTCAGCAATCCCGGTAACAGACAATGAGGAAGTATTCGTTGCAAAAATGCAATCCTCACGGTTAATTTCACTGAGTTGGTTCAATAATTCAATCTTGGCTTCCGTATTTTCAATAATCGCTTCTATAACAATATCAGCAATGCAATTTTTGATATCGTTGGTTAAACGAATCCGCCCCGTAATTTTATTTTTTTCTTCTTCAGAAATTTTTCCTTTTGATACCCGATCGGATAAATTCTTTTCAATTGTAGTCATTGCTTTGTTAAGAGTGCCGGGATTTACTTCAAAGAGAATGGTTTGAAATCCCGACTGTGCCACTATTTGTGCAATACCGCTGCCCATTGTCCCGGCGCCACAGATACAAATGATTTTATTCATTACCTCATTGTCTTGATACCATAAAGATATTGTATGTTGATGGTTGGCAGTTTTTTTCTGGTAAGATTCCCTTATCTTGAAAAAAATTTGTATATGGACAATCTACAAACTCCGCCTCCACCAACAGGTAATCCAACCGTACCTTATTCAACAGCACCCGGGCAATCCGGAAGCAAACTTCCTTCTACTCTTGCTTTTGCTGTAGGAATCCTTTTATTCTTACTCCCCTTTACTGAAATTAAATGTAACAACTCTGTGTTTGCAAGTAAGACAGGTGTAGGGTTTGTTTTAGGCAGCGATTGGAAACCTGCAAACGATATGGGTTTGGGTGATACATCAAAAGAAGTAACTTCTAAAACCAATTCCGAAAAAGAGGGATATGCTCAATATTTGGCAATTGCTGCATTGGCGCTTGCGCTATTAGGATTGCTGTTTTCATTCGGCAGTGCAAAAAGCGGCGGCTCGGCAGGTTTGATAATGGGAATTTTATCTTCTGGAGCACTTATAGCCCTGATGTTTGAAGTAAAAAGATGGTTTAATGCAGGACTTGCAAAAGAAACTGCAGGAAAAGCCAAAGAAGGAACGGATGCTCTTGGTATGGATAAGCTGGGAGATACTATGGGGAATGCATTTCAATTGAGCTTTACCCCCTGGTTTTATATTGCAATAATTGCATTTCTGGCAGCAGCATTCTTCAGTTACCGGCGAAAGAAATCAATAAGGTGAAGTTGAGTAGCATTTAAAAATCACAATTCATTAAATTATATCAATCTGAGATCAGTTTTTATTTGTTAGCTCAGGTATAATACCTACTAACATTTGAAGAAGATGGGTATAATTTTTTTTGGATTTTGATAATAATAAATGTCAGCTTCAACCTGGTTAGGGCCAACATCTTTTTACTGAAGTCAGCCTGGTCTCATTTGGACAAGCTCAATTTCGAAATCTAATCAACAGTGAAAATCATATCAGGTGACGCTGGTGAACTGCCTGAGGAATCGTACATCGTTTTCACTGAACAACCGGATATCATTGACTCCATAAAGCAGCATGGCAGGACGTTCAATCCCCATTCCAAATGCAAATCCGGTGTATTTGTTGGAATCAATCCCGCAATTTTCCAAAACTTTTGGATGAACCATGCCGCAGCCAAGTATTTCTACCCAACCGGTTTGTTTACAAATACGGCAACCCTTTCCACCGCATATAAAACAGGTAATATCCATTTCGGCACTAGGCTCGGTAAAAGGGAAATAAGAAGGACGAAACCGGGGCTTAATGTCTTTGCCATACATTTCCTGTGCAAAAAAATAAAGTGTCTGTTTCAGATCTGCAAAGCTGACATTTTCATCAATATATAAACCTTCCACCTGGTGAAAAAAACAGTGTGACCGGGCACTTACTGTTTCATTCCGGAATACCCGACCGGGGCAAATAATGCGAATCGGCAACTTTGCTTTCCCGTCAGGCTGCCGGGTCTTTTCCATTTCACGAATCTGAACATTGCTGGTATGTGTTCGCAATAACCATTCAGTCGAATTTGAATTGTGACCCTGGATATAGAATGTATCCTGCATATCCCGGGCAGGATGATGCTCAGAGATATTAAGTGCGGTAAAGTTATGCCAGTCATCTTCAATCTCAGGTCCGTCTGCAACCG
Source organism: Bacteroidota bacterium (assembly GCA_018267515.1). Taxonomy (GTDB): domain Bacteria; phylum Bacteroidota; class Bacteroidia; order Chitinophagales; family Chitinophagaceae; genus UTBCD1. The sequence continues at coordinate 34,491 of JAFDYJ010000009.1, forward strand.
AGAAACCGAGTCGCTGAAAAATAGAAACAATCCTGTTTCTCATTAATGTGATCGGATGACGACTGCCCGGAATTAATGAATCTCCCGGAAGTGAAAGGTCCATTTGAATACCGGATCCGGATTGCTGGTTGCTATTTATTTCTTTAAGCGTTTCATATTTAGCTTCTGCAAAAACTTTGAAATCATTCATCACCTGGCCGAATTCTTTTCTTTTTTCAGCCGGGATGTTCTTCATTTCGGCCATCATGCTCTTTACAATTCCTTTAGTGCCGAGATATTTAATACGAAAGTTCTCTGCTACCTGGAAATTAGCAGTGGTATAACCTTCCATTTCTCTTTTATGCGTTTCTATCTGTTGTAATAACTGCTCCATGACCGGCAAAGATACGTGTTGAGGACATCCATCTGTTTTGAACCCGGGTGGAAATTTGAAAACAACTTTTCCTTTTCTCTTTTTCACTCTTGACTTATCTTGCGTATATGGCAGACTATCTCAATATTTCTGATTTTTTAATCCCGGTTAATATCCGTGCTATTTCTCATGATGAGCCCTATAAAGACGGACAGATCGGGTATAGCATTTCTTCCTATCATGAAGATTTTCCTGATTTGGATGAAATACAAATGGTGTTGCTGGGTTGTGGTGAGCAGCGGGGCAGTGGGCTGATTCATGGGCAGAGCAATGCCCCCGACAAAATTCGCCGTGAATTTTATTCGCTTTATTATTGGCATCATGACATCAAAATTGCGGATATTGGTAATATTAAAACGGGATCACTTTATACTGATTCATATGCAGCCCTGAAAACAGTGGTACATGAACTTATTAATGACGGAAAAACAGTGATTATCCTGGGTGGCTCCCATGATCTGACTTTAGCCCAGTACAATGCTTATGCGGAGAATAAGAAAGCTATTGAAGCATCTTGTGTGGATGCGTTGATTGACCTGGATCTTAATTCGCTATTTCATCATGAAAATTTTTTAATGGAGATGCTGACCGGTGAGCCGAATTATATCCGCCACTATAATCATATCGGTTTCCAGAGCTTTTATGTTCATCCCCGGATGCTGGAAACAATGGATAAGCTCCGTTTCGATTGCTTCCGTGTCGGAAGTGTAAAAGAGAATATTGATGAAATGGAGCCGGTAATACGAAATAGTAATCTTTTCAGTTTTGACATTTCTGCTATTGCACATGCATATGCCCCCGCAAGTATTGCATCGCCCAATGGTTTGAATGGTGAGGAAGCTTGTGTGCTGATGCGCTATGCGGGGTTGAGTCCGAATGTGAGTAGTGTTGGCATTTATGGTTACGATGCACAACATGATAAAGATGATCTTACTGCTAAGCAAATTGCTCACATGGTTTGGTATATGCTGGATGGCAGGAGCCGTGGAAGGCGTGAAGCAGCACTGGATGAAAAAGATTCGTTTAACGAATATCATACTGCTTTTGCTGAAGTGGAGACTACATTCCTTCAAAGCCGTAAAACCGGGAGGTGGTGGATGCAATTACCGGATAAAAGATTTATCGCCTGCAGTTATAAAGATTATTTATTAGCGAGCAGCAACGAAATACCCGAGCGATGGCTGAGAGCACAGGAGAGAGGGTAAAGCCCCCTGTCTCCGCCTTAGGCGGAGGAACTTAGGTTGTAGATTCTTTATTTTTTAGTTGGGATCATTAAAGATCAAGTTGATTGTTGCGTTATATATGTTAATACTATTATCAAATTCCTGTTTATTGTTCAACAAAAAATTTTATTTCCCGAATAAATGAAAACACAGTTCTCCCTTACGGGGAGTAGGAAATTTACAAATTAAAATCTGACTATGCGGGCTTTTAAAACAGGCATCTGTTCTTTTGGTCTAAGCGGAAAAATATTTCATGCTCCTTTTATTCAAGCTCACCCGGGATTTGAACTGACCGCTATAGTTGAAAGACATAAAAATGATTCTCAGGCAAAATATCCGGGCACAACGATTTACCGGTCTGTTGAGGAATTATGTGCAAATAAAGAAATTGAGTTCATCATTGTTAATACTCCCAGCTACCTGCATTTTGAACATGCAAAGATTGCTCTATCAGCAGGAAAAAATATTTTAGTAGAAAAACCATTCACCATCACGGTAAAAGAAGCAGAGGAATTGATAGCTCTTGCAGAAAAAATGAAACTTAAAATTACTGTCTATCAAAACAAACGATATGATGGAGATTACAGGGCTGTGAAAGATGTAATCGAAAAAAAATTACTGGGAGATCTGTGTACTGTTGATATATGTTACGACCGCTATCGCCCTAATTATGGAGGCAAGCCGCATAAAGAGGGGGCTTTGCCCGGTGCAGGAATTATTTTTGACCTGGGCCCACATCTCATTTATCAGGCCCTTCAGCTTTTCGGCCCGCCCGATGCATTGTTTGCCGATATCTGGAAAATAAGAGAGGATGTTGCTGCGCCGGATTATTTTAAAATCATCTTATATTATAAAAAACTCAGGGTGTCACTAATGGCTACTTCCATAAGTCGTGAACCCATGTGGGGATATGTCTTACAAGGCAGGAAAGGAAGTTTTTTACAGAAACGATCCGACCTGCAGGAAGTACAATTACGGGAGGGTGCAGTACCTTCATTGCAAAATTGGTGTATAGCTAATTCTAAACCCGATGGGCTTTTACATACGGAGATTAATGGAAATGTGATAAGAAAAGAGATTACCACAACTCCTGGAAATTATATGGAGCTGTTTGACGATTTGTATAAATTTTTAACAGGAATGGGAAAAAACCCGGTTCCACCGGAAGACGGATTAAAAACGATTAGGATTATTGAAATGGCTTTTCAGAGTGCAATAGAAGGACGAGTTGTTACTTTGTAATTAATAATTCAGAATTAATAATGAGAAAGGACATAAAAAACTTTAAACAACTATTAATTATTAATTTTTTATTATTCATTCTTACAAGCTGTTCTGTTTCAAAACAAATTTCCGGATTGGCAGAGCAACTTGTAATCAATGATTCTTCATTAGCTACAGCACATGTCGGCATAAGCATTTTTGAACCCTCAAAAAACAAATATTGGTTCAATTACCAGGGTGATAAATATTTTACACCGGCCAGTAATACAAAACTGGCTACCTGTTATGTTGCCATGAAACATCTTGGTGATAGCCTCATCGGAATTTTAGAAGCTGAAAATGACACCTCGGTTTATTTTTTACCTACAGCCGATCCCACCCTGCTTCATGCTGATTTTAAAAATCAGCCGGTAGCTGAATTTCTAAAAAACACTAAAAAGAAAATTTATACCACTGACGATAACTGGAATGATGAGGCCTTGGGATCGGGTTGGTCATGGGATGATTATAATGAAAGCTATATGGCTGAACGTAGCCCTATGCCGGTGTATGGTAATATTATAAAATGGATTCAGGATGGCACTAATGCCAAAGAACCGGCTTCTGTTTATTCAATTCCTGAAGTAGATTGGAAAGTTGATTTTAATCCTGTAAATGATAATAGTTTCTCAGTAAAAAGAAAATTAGGGGCTAACGACTTCTTGCTAACTCAGGGGAAGGAGAAGTATAAAGAGTTGGAAATCCCATTTGTAACAAATGGTTTAAAAGCTACTTTGGAATTACTGCCTGATACCATTCATAACACTATTGAAGTGTTAAATCCTGAAAAGTTTGGACAATTCTTTCAGCGAACTAATTTGAAACTCCGGCCGCTGAAAACTCAACTAACAGATTCTCTGCTCAGAATTACCATGCACCGTAGCGATAATTTTTTTGCAGAGCAATCTTTGTTGATGGTAAGTAACCACTTGCTTGGACAAATGAGTGATGAAAGAGTAATTGATAGCCTGTTAAAATCGGACTATAAAGATTTGCCGCAAAAACCAAAATGGGTGGATGGTTCCGGGCTAAGCCGATACAATCTTTTTACTCCTCAGGATTTTGTTTCTATCCTTAGTAAAATGAAAGCTGAGTTTGGCATGGATAGGATTAAAATTATATTACCGACAGGCGGTACAGGCACTTTGAGCAATTATTATAAAGCCGACAGCAATTATATTTTTGCCAAGACAGGAACACTTTCAGGAGTGGTGTCGCTAAGCGGATATTTATATACAAGGAAAAATAAGCTATTGATCTTTTCAATTCTTGTCAATAATCACCGGTACTCAGCTACATCTGTAAGAAGGGCAGTGGAAAAGTTTATTGAAGGGATAAGAAATAAATATTGAGCTAAGAGGGCAAAAGAGTAAGAGAGAAAAAGAGTTGAATTTCCTACACTCTCTTTATCTCTTTTTGCTCTTAGCCTTTAAATACTTTCTCTAAGTAATCTTTTTTAAATTCCATATAAGTTGGATTTCCATTAGGCGTAATGTTGGGGGCATCACATTTAAACAGTTCTTCTGCCAGGGTTTTCATTTCTTTTTCGGTAAGAGTTTTTCCGGGCTTAATAGATTGCTGCCATGCAAGAGAACGGATTAATTTTTCCCGTTTAGAAAATTTCATATCACTGCTGAAATTCTTGTACTGTTCCAACAATGATTCTATTACTCTTTTTTCATTTCCCTGCTCCACATCAGCAGGTGAACCCTGCACTACAAAGGTGTTTTTTCCAAAAGATTCGATGCTATAACCAAGATTTTGCAGATCAGGCATCAGATCTTCCAGCAACACTGTATCTGAAGCTGAAAGTTCGATAGTAAGGGGAAACATGCTTCTTTGCGTAGCTATTGCTTTACCCATTGTTGCTTCACTTAACCTTTCATAGATAATCCGCTCATGTGCGGCCTGCTGATGAATTAAAAGAAAGCTATTCTCTGTCGGAAGAATAATGTAAGTATTCAGCAACTGAGTGGGCACAATATCATCTATAAAAGCAAAACCCTGATGGCGGGGATTAATTGAGGGTTTTTCTGTTTGATTAAGAGTTTCCGGGTTGGCTATTCCGGTTTTCTGACTTTCAAAAAAATCTTTCCAATGTTTTAAACCGGCAGTTTTAGAATCACTTTTTTCAATAAAATGTGCCTGGTTCTTTTGGGTAAAACCTTTGAAAATGGGAGTTGAAGCAGTAGCATCTTCTTTTTGTTTTGTAAATGGTTGCTGAATGGAGGGTAGCTGCTGGATGGATGCATCCAGATCAAAGTCCAATGTCGGTGTAATACTGAATTGCGCCAATGCATGTTTCACAGCAGCCTGCAAAAAAGCATAGATAATCTTTTCATCCTCAAATTTTATTTCCTGTTTGGTAGGATGCACATTTACGTCCACCTGTGCCGGATCCAGGTCAATAAATAATACATACATCGGGAAACTATCCCTGGGTATCATTTCCTGGTATGCGTTCATCACTGCATGATTGAGGTAGGGGCTTTTGATAAAACGATTATTTACAAAAAAATACTGATCGCCCCTGGTTTTTTTTGCAGTTTCCGGTTTTCCGGTGAACCCGGAAATATTCATATAGTCTGTTTCTTCTTTTACAGACACCAGCCTGGAGTTATAATTGTTTCCCAATAACTGAACAATACGTTGCTTGAGAGTTCCGGAATCGAGGTGAAATATTTGTTGGCCATTTGCCGTTAGTGAGAATGCAATTTGAGGAAAGGATAATGCAACTCTTGTAAATTCATCAACGATATGTCGCATTTCGGCTGCATTGCTCTTTAAAAAACTTCTTCTTGCCGGAACATTAAAAAAAAGATTTTTCATTGAAATATTGGTTCCATTCGGCAGGGCTACCGGTTCCTGTTTATTTACCACACTATTTTCTACTTCAATATAGGTACCCGTTTCCTCTTCAGCTCTCTTTGTTTTTAATTCCACCTGTGCCACTGCGGCTATGGAGGCCAGCGCCTCACCCCGGAATCCCATAGTACGAATATGAAATAAATCTTCAATTGTTTGAATTTTAGAAGTAGCATGCCGCTCAAAACTCATTCGGGCATCTGTTTCACTCATACCACTGCCATTGTCAATCACCTGGATTAAAGATTTTCCTGCATCCTGTATAATTAGCTGAATAAATGTGGCATTGGCGTCCACTGCATTCTCCAATAATTCTTTTACAGCACTTGCGGGGCGCTGAATTACTTCGCCTGCTGCAATCTGGTTGGCAATATGATCCGGTAATAATAAAATTTTATCAGTCACAATTCAGTTCTCCTGAATCAAAAATAAGGTATTTGCCAATCGCCGGAAAAGTAAAGCCGGGATTAATGAAAACACGAATATAGATTTTTAAACAATTTAAATTTTAACATCGTTTTTGTGATTGCATTAGTGAATGACAGGGAAAAACAGGTTTGTTGATCGGATAATGAAAAATCAATAGTTTATAGGCAGATTCTAACGAAAACCTAATCGGATTTTCAGGTAAAAACATTCCCATCGGATTACTTTTGTACTACTGGTAAATTAAAAACCGGCCAGCTATCTTTTTAGTGGAAATATTTTCTTATGAAGCTGAACTTTGCCCTTATACTCTCAATTATTGTTGCTATTGGCTTAGTGGCTTTAGTATCTACTATTATTCAAAGTTCAACTGAAAAAGACAACCTGAATAATGCCCTCAAAGCAAGAACGGAGCAAATTGCAAGAGATTTTTATGTAAATGGTTTACAATTTATAGAGACAAATAATTCAGAAAAAGTACAGCATTTTACTGATAGCATCAGCCGTCAGTATAATATTCTTGGTATTGTGGTTTATTATAACAGCGACAGTATTGTTGTTTCATCTCCTTCTCTGAACCCCTATTTAAATTATTCTTTGGATTATATTTCCCGCTCTATAAATACCGATACAACAGTAGATGATTTTTTTAAAATTAAGGGTAGGCGGGTTTACCAGTTTATCCGGCCTGTTAATAAAAATGCAGTCTCCGGCGGTGTTGTTATTTTTTATTCAGATGCTCAGTATATCCAGAATATGATTGGTAGTATCTGGATGCGGAATTTTGTCCGTTGGTTTATCCAGGCGCTGATTATTTCTTTTGTAATAATAATAATTATTCGTTGGGGAATTTTTAATCCGATGAATAAGATACTGAATTGGGTAAAGGCTGCGAGAACGGGAAATATTGAATTGTTGAAAAGAAAACCACCTGCAAAATTCCTGGCGCCACTCCACAAAGAAATTGTAAACATTACCAAAGCGATGCATGAAGCTAAGGCTGTTGCCGAGGAAGAAGCAAAATTGAGAAGTCAGTCAGAATCCATTTGGACGCCGGAACGTTTAAAGATCGAAATGCAAAATATCCTGGATGGAAAAAAGATGATTGTAGTTTCCAACCGGGAGCCTTATATGCATATACATTCGGGAAAGGAGATTCGTTGCATTATGCCGGCCAGCGGAATGGTGACGGCTATGGAGCCGGTACTAAAAGCATGCGGAGGGTTGTGGATTGCATCCGGAACCGGTGATGCCGATAAAGAAATGGTGGATAAAAATGATAAATTGAAAGTTCCACCTGAAGAACCTTCTTATACATTGAGAAGGGTATGGCTTAGCAAGGAGGAAGAAGATCATTTTTATTATGGATTTTCCAATGAAGGACTTTGGCCTTTATGTCATATTGCACATACAAGACCGACTTTCAGAAAAGTGGATTGGGATTTTTATAAAAAAGTAAATGAAAATTTTGCAAGAGCTGTTCTTGAAGAAACAGCTGATGATGAACAACCTTTTATCCTTATTCAGGACTATCATTTTGCATTGCTCCCGGCATTAATAAAGAAAGAAAAACCGTTAGCCCGGGTGGCGCTATTCTGGCACATACCCTGGCCTAACCCGGAATCATTTGGCATTTGCCCCTGGCAGCGTGAAATTTTGAATGGTATGTTGGGTGCAGATCTTATAGGATTTCATACGCAATATCACTGCAACCATTTCCTGGAAACGGTGAATAATTCTCTTGAATCAAGAGTGTTGTGGGAAAATTTTTCTGTAAACAGGGGAGGTCATACTACTTTAGTAAAACCATTTCCAATCAGCATAGCTTTTACGATGAAAGACTATGATAATGCTGAAAATTTTAAAGACCCGAATCTCTTACAAAGTAAATACAATATAAACGCAGAACTTATAGGTGTGGGAGTTGATCGTATTGATTATACAAAAGGGATTATTGAAAAGTTCCTGGCAATTGAACGATTCCTTGAAAAAAATCCTGCATACCAGGGCCGGTTTACGTTTGTTCAGATCGGAGCTCCGAGCCGGACGCTGATTAAAACCTATTCGGATATGGTGAATGCTGTAGAAAAGGAAGCTGAGCGGATTAACTGGAAATTTAAAACTAAAAACTGGAAACCCATCTTGCTTTTGAAACATCATCATAGTCATGAAGAAATTGCTCCTTATTATGCCTCTGCCGATATGTGCATGGTAACTTCACTACACGATGGTATGAACTTAGTGGCAAAAGAATTTGTGGCAGCAAGAACTCAGTCAGATGGAGTACTTATTCTCAGCCGGTTTGCCGGAGCATCACAGGAAATGCAGGGAGCAATTATTGTAAACCCATATGATATTGAAAAAACGGCAGATGCAATAAAAACTTCATTGGAAATGCCACTGGAAGAACAACAATTCCGTATGAAACAAATGCGGCAATCTATTGTGGGCAACAATATTTATTTCTGGGCAGCAAAATTACTGAGGACAATGGCGGCGATTCATTAATCTTAATAAAATAAATTTGCCCACTAGCTGTGATTTTTCTTGGGTTGTACTAAAGTTTGATTGAGAGGTTTAACTGTCCACCCAAACCCACTTCAACTATTTTTTGTAAAGTTGAAATACGGACTTCTTTTATGTCATTCTCTATCCTGGAAATATAAGCCTTATTAGTTCCGCATTTCTCTGCAAGTTCTTCCTGGGTCAAACCCTTTTCAAGCCTGGCTTCATATATCAATGCACCTAACTTAAACTCCTGGTAACCTTTTTCCAATTTATCTCTTTTGGCGCTTCCTCTTTTGCCATAATGTTTTTCTTTGAACTGCTCAAGTGTCAATGTTTTTCTTTTTTTCAGCATAATACTCCTCCTTTATTTTTAACGCCTTTTCAATTTCTTGTCTTGGCGTTTTTTGAGTTTTCTTTTGAAATCCGCTTGTTATTACAATCAATTTGCCTTTGTCAAAGAAGCAAAATATTCTGAATATATCGCTCCCTTGTTGTACCCGAATCTCATAAAGCCCATCGGTGCCTTCCAAGTATTTAAGATAAGTTTCGGGAACTTGCTGAAGCTCTTCAACCAAATCAAAAGTCCATACGATTTTGTCTTTTACCTTTTGACGTTGCTTTCTAAAGAACTCTTCAAAATAGTTCTTATAAAAAATAATGGTTCGATGCTTGGGATTTTCAGGCACAATGCAAAGATACAGAAGTTGTCCGTAAGTACAACATTTATTTTAAAAATAAAGCCTTTGTTTGAGTTATCAGAAATCAATTTCGGATTAAAGCAGAACTCTTAAAAAAAATAAAATAGTGGACTCGTCGCCCCAATAGCTTAAATGCAGCAAAATTGCTGAGAACAATGGCAGCAATTCATTAAGAGTCCCGCAAAATACTGCAAGGCTTGTTCTAACTATTTAATTCAATTTGCCAATATGAATTTGAGTTAAATTGCAGCTACTTGAATAATTTGATATGAAAAAGTTTTTATTCCTGTTTCTTGTTTCTTTTGCCCAGCTGATGGCACAGGCTCAATTCAAAAGTGATCTCAATGCACAAAACTGGACCGACAGCGTTTTTAAAAGCCTGGGCGATGATGAAAAAATTGCTCAGCTTATTGTGATCCGTGCTTTTTCTACCAAGCCGGAAGATATTAGCAAAGTAGCTGACCTTATTAAAACGTATAATGTCGGAGCTTTATGTTTTTTCCAAAGCGGGCCCATTCGCCAGGCCACTGCAACGAATTATTATCAAAGTATTGCTAAAACTCCGTTACTTGTAACCATTGATGGAGAATGGGGATTGGGAATGAGACTTGATAGTGTGACTAAATATCCATATCAGCTTACATTGGGTGCTTTATCAGATCCGTCTCTCATTTATCAGATGGGAGTCGCTGTTGGCGAACAATGCAAACGAATCGGAGTACAGGTAAATTTTGCCCCGGTTGTAGATATCAATAACAATCCCAATAATCCTGTGATTGGCTATCGCTCTTTTGGTGAAAACAAAAATAAGGTTACGGAATTTGGTTTAGCCTATATGAAAGGAATGCAGGATGTCGGTATCATGGCTTGTGCAAAACATTTTCCCGGTCATGGAGATGTGGATGTGGATTCACACCTGGATCTTCCTGTCATCAATAAATCAATGGCTCAATTGGATACATTGGAGTTGGTTCCTTTCAAAGCTTTGTTCAAAGCCGGTGTTGGTAGTGTGATGATTGCACATCTTTATATCCCTGCTATTGACAGCACAGCCAATACGGCCACATCACTTTCAAAAAATAATGTCACCGGTTTATTGAGAAATAAATTAGGTTACCAGGGGCTCACTTTTACTGATGCATTGGAGATGAAAGGCGTTGCTAAGTATTGGCCCGGCGGTGAAGCAGCAGTGCAGGCATTAATCGCCGGTAATGATATGCTTTGTTTGCCGGAAAGCGTACCGGATGCCATTGCTGCTATTAAAACTGCTATCAGTCAAAAAAGATTGAACTGGAACGATATTGACAGCAAAGTGAAAAAAGTTTTGCTTTCAAAATATGAGTTGGGATTAAATCATTGGAAACCGGTTGACACTACCAATCTTGTCAGCGACTTGAATCAAAAAACTAATGCAATCTGTTATGAAGCAGCAAAGAAAACAATCACTGTATTAAATGGTTTATCTATTATTCCCCAATCTGCAAAAAAAATTGCTTATGTGGGGATAGGAGTTACCCAACCCAACATTTTGAGTGAACGGCTGAGAGAACAAAGAAATGCAGATTGTTATTTTATTAATTATTCTGATAGCAGTTCCAAAGCATCCGCTATAAGAGAGGCAATAGATACCGGAAACTATGATGCAGTGGTCATTGGTGTTCATGGCTATAATTTAAAACCCATGAATAATTATGGAATTACAGATACAGTATTGCAACTATGGAATCAATTACAACCCAGGAATCCTATAACACTTGTTTTTGGAAATGTATTAGCTATAAAAGATTTCTGTTCAGCAAAAAACCTTGTTGCCTGCTACCAGGACGATGAGATCACGCAGTTGGTAGCTGCCGATCTGTTGGAAGGAAGTATTGCAACTAAAGGAACCCTGCCGGTGTCGGTTTGTCAATACAGGTATGGAGCAGGTATTATGCAAAAAGCAGTTCTTCCGCAACCGGCAATGGAAGAATATAAGTTCAAAGCAGTGGATTCTATTGCTGAAGATGCTATTGCAAAAAAAGCCTTTCCCGGTTGTGTAATACTGGCAACTCATAAAGGAAAAATCGTTTACGATAAAGCTTTTGGTAATTATGAATATGGGAAGTCACCTGCCATGAGCTTTCAAAGTATTTTTGACCTGGCCTCTGTAACAAAAGTTTCTGCCACTACTATTTCCATCATGCGATTGTATGATGAAGGAAAAATTGATTTGAATAAAACGCTTGGTGATTACTTACCCTGGACAAGAGGAACCGACAAAGCCCCTTTGAAGATTCATGATATTTTATTACACCAGGCAGGCTTGGTTGCCTTTATTTCTTTTTATAAAGAGGTGGTGGATTCGGCAACCGGAATTTCCGATCCTGCTGTTTTTTCTGAAAAGCCAAAGCCCGGTTTTTCCATTCGGGTAGCAGAGCATGTTTATATGCGCAATGATTGGGAGGATACTATGTTTCAACGAATACTAAAAAGCAGATTAGGTCCCGAAGGAAAATATGTTTACAGCGACCTTGATTTTATTTTATTGGGGAAAATTGTAGAGACTGTTACCAGTATGCCATTGAATCAGTATGTGCAAAAAACTTTTTATAATAAAATAGGATTGGAGACCACCGGATTTTTGCCAGGAAAAAGATTTCCATTAAGCAGAGTAGTGCCTACGGAAGAAGATAAGTACTTCCGGCATCAAATTATTCAGGGCGATGTACATGATGAAGGTGCAGCCATGTTTGGCGGCGTTGCCGGCCATGCAGGATTATTTTCTGATGCCTATGACCTGGCAATGTTATATCAAATGCTGGCTAATGGTGGAGAAATAAACGGGGAAAGGTATATTAAAAAGGAAACAATAAAATTCTTTTCAGAATATCATAGTAAGGTGAGTCGCCGTGGCTATGGATTTGACAAACCGGATAAGGACAATGCTACAAGAAAAGAACCTTATCCATCCGTATTAGCCTCACCGGAAACTTTTGGACATACCGGTTTCACCGGCACTTGTGTTTGGGTGGATCCGAAATATGATATCGTGTATATATTTCTCAGCAACAGGGTTTATCCTACCAGGCACAATATCCCTTTTTCTGAATTGAATGTCCGTTCAAAGATTCAGGATGCTATTTACCGGGGCCTGGGATTATAATGAAGATTTCATCAACTCATTCTCAGTAAACTTCCCTTATCTTCCACTTTGCCTCGGAGGACGCTGCTGATTCTGGTCGTTTCGCTTGGGTTGTTGTGAATGTTGCTGCCCTTTCTGAGATTGATTTGGGTGTTGTTTCTGTTGCGGCCGCTGCTGATTTTGATCTCCCCGCTTTCCTTGCGAATGCTGTTGCTGTCCCTTTTGTTTTCTTTTCTTATCCGCTTTTTCCAGGCTGCGTAAACTGATATGTCCTACTACATCTACAAATTCATGTTCCACTTCTTTGGGTTTAGAAGAACTAAGGTCAACAGCCTCCAGTTCATCCGGAATTACTCCTTGTTGATTTAGTGATTTAATTTTCCGGACTCTTTCAATCGTCAGCGGGTATTGTTTATTGCTATCGGGTAAAATATACCACATCAGATTTTTGAAAATATCTTTTTTAATCAGCGAAGCTGTTCCTTTGGAAACCTGTATCATGTCACAGTTGTCAGGGAAGTGTTGCAGCGCATCTAAGTACGTATCCAGTTCATAATTCAGGCAGCACTTCAGTCTGCCACATTGACCACTCAATTTCGTTTGATTAATAGATAGATTCTGGTAACGGGCAACTGTGGTTGTTACCGATTTAAAATCAGTAAGCCAGGTGCTGCAGCATAACTCTCTTCCGCAGCTCCCGATTCCCCCCACTTTTGCAGCCTCCTGCCGGGCTCCTATTTGCCGCATTTCCACCTTAACATGAAACTCTGATGCATATACTTTAATAAGCTCACGAAAATCCACACGGCCATCAGCAATGTAGTAAAAGGTGGCCTTGCGGCCATCTGCCTGCATTTCTACCTGGCTGATTTTCATTTCCAGTTTCAATTGCCGGGATATAGCACGACTACGCACTAATGCTTCCCGTTCCCTTCCCTTATTTTGTTTCCAAACATCTATATCACGATCATTAGAACGGCGTAACACTTTTTTCATTTCAGGGTTTTCCTCTTTCACTCCTCTCTTTTTCATTTGCAGCCGGACTATTTCTCCTGTTAAAGAAACTTCACCTAAATCAAATCCACTTACCCCTTCCACAGTAACCAATTCACCTTTTTCAAGTGGGAGTAAAATGCTATTCCTGAAAAAATCTTTACGGCTTCCCTGGCTAAAGCTGACTTCGATCACATTACAACTACTTTCTTTGTCTGCCACAGGCAGGTCACCAAGCCAATCAAAAGTATTCAGGCGATTACATCCTCCCGAACTGCAACCACCATGGCTTTTACATCCTTTAGGCTTGCCGCTTTCAATAATATTGTAACTCATTTAAAAGATTAAAAATGTCAAAAAATCAGGAAAAATGAATTTAAGCCGGCTGCAGAAGTACAGGTGAAGTATTATTATGTCTGTCCCGGTATTGGAATTAATCCTGTGCAGGAACTTTACACTACTTATTAATTCAATTATGCATACAATTCAGCAATAAAGATAGCTTTTTAAAAACATGGCAATATGCGGAAGTAGTGATTGACAAAATAATAAATTTAACAGCCGGAAAAGACTTCTGTCTCACCCTGAATTCTGCTCGCTTCGCTTTTCCTGTTTACACTGCCAAAAATACAATTTTGTCCTGAAAGATATGGTACAGTTTAATTGTGAGGGCATGAAAGAGAATTTTGGCGTTGGCATTCCTCTCAATATAGTAGGCAGCCCGTTCCAGTTCTTCTACTATTGCCTGTTGCTGTTCAATACCTGCAATTTTGTTTAATCTTTCGGCAAAATCCCGTTCAGTTCCGTTTTTATTATCCGAACCAATAACTCTGAGCCGGATTGACTGTTCCAACAGGTGGTTAAAATAGCGTAGAAACTGCTTCTGTTTTTCCCTGCCCAAACGGCTTACATCTTCTACCCATTTTGTCTGTGCCGCCGGGCCGTTTTTTAAAATTGAATTCAACCAGTCCCGTAGTAAAGTTTGCCAATTATCGTCCTGATTGCCGATTAATTGTAAAGCCTCCCGGTAATTACCATCGCTGATACCGGCAATTTGCCTTGCAGTTTCAGGAGAAAGGTTATTTCTCTCCAATAAAGCCTCTTCAATATCCTGAATGCCGGGTAAAGGAATTTTAATCAGTTGGCAGCGGCTTACAATGGTAGGAAGAATCAGATTTTCATTTTCTGCTACCAAAATGAATAAAGTATTAGCCGGAGGTTCTTCTATCAGCTTGAGCAATTTATTTCCTTCGGCGCCCAGGTACTCTGGCATCCAAAGAATTAAAATTTTGTATTCACTTTCAAAACTTTTGAGGGTTAGTTTACGGATGATATCATTACATTCATTGGCAGTGATATTTCCCTGTTTATTTTCTGCGCCGATAAATTGCAGCCAATCATAAACATTTCCGTATGGGTTTTCTTTAATGAAATTTCTCCATTCTGAAATATAATCGGTACTTATAGGAGGTGTATTCGATTTTTTGTTCACTACCGGATACGAAAAATGAATATCCGGATGAATGAGTTGCTGCGCTTTAATACAACCGGGGCAAACTCCGCAAGAATCTGTTTGAGATTCGGAATTCGGTATTGGAGATTCGGTAACAGTTTCACCAAATAGTGATGGTTCTGACTGTTGACCCCTGGCGGTTGACGGTTTACTGACCTTCTCGCAAACCAGGTATTGGGCAAATGCAATAGCCAGGGGTAAAGCTCCACTGCCTTCATTGCTCAAAAAAAGCAATGCATGGCTGAGCCGGTTATGCTGCTGCATCTCCGTCAATTTCTTCTTTACTTCCTGCTGGTTGATTATATCTTTGAATTGCATCTTTGGCGAAAATAAGTTTTCCTGAAATAAAAAAGCGGCTGATAGTCTTAAGCCGCACAAATAAGAAAGTATTTTTTGGTTTTAATTTAAATACTTCAGCACTTCATCGCTCATGGGATTTGTTTTATTATGAAAAACAGCAATCAGGTTACCATTTTCATCCAATAAAAATTTTGTGAAGTTCCAGGTGATAGGGTTTCTTAAATAATCTTTCCATGCCAGGTCTTTTGAATTATCTGATGGCACTTTTTTAGCAAGCTCTCTTGATTGGTCAACCAGCCATTTGAATAGCGGGTCAATATCATCACCTTTTACAGAAACCTTATCAGCCATTGGGAAAGTAACCCCATAATTTTTTGTACAAAATTCTTTAATCTCTCCATTAGTGCCAGGTTCCTGTTGTCCGAAATTGTTAGCCGGAAATCCAACGATTACTAATTTGTCTTTATATTTTTCATATAATTTTTCAAGATCAGCGTATTGAGGTGTATTGCCACACATTGAAGCAGTATTGACGATCAATATTTTTTTGCCTTTGAAGGCAGCAAAGTCAATTTGATTTCCGTCCAGTCCGGGAACTTTAAAATCATAGATAGAACCGCCGCCTAATGTGGCTGATAAAGCAAGCATAACAAGAAGAGATTTCATGATATATTTTTTTGAGACTTCGAAATTAAGATAATCCTGTCTTTAATCGGTCACAGTTTATTCAAAGTTGCTTCATTGCTTTTCGAAACAACCGAGGTCAGGAAGTCCGACAGGCCGGTTGTTTCCATCCAAATCAATTGTAATTCCTGTAGTTGTGCCTTTATTTATTGCAGGTGAATTATCCTTTAGCCTGAAAATATAATAGTTTTTAGACGTGCTGATACTGTCAAATAATGGATCTTGATTGTTAATAATTCCATTAGTGGGGATTCCGGTCGGAGCATTTTGTACTTTCCACAAATTATAATCAAAGTTTACATTAAAAACGGTACTCCCGTTTTTAGAAACAACTACTTCATCAGTCAAGCCACCTCCATCTCCCCAAAAAATACAATTGCGGAACAATGCCGTTAAATCCGAAGAAGTTGTTACATTATTTGAAGTAATATAATTGGTGACGGTAAGTACAGGATCTTTATGAGTGATAAAATTATTGGAGAAGCTTGCTACGGTGCAATGTACAAACTGGTAATTGCCACCTTTGAGCAGGTAAAGGTTTTTACCACAATTACTGATCAAACAATTTGTTGCCTGGACACTGGAGTTGATGGTGATAATTCCTGCATCATAAGCATTATCTATTACACATTGATTCAAGATTACTTTAGGTGATGCATTTGTAGAAGGATCCTGAGCAGCTATTGCCTGGTATGAATTTTTTATAACCGCATAATTCAAAATATTATCACTGCTGCCGGTATTAAAAAAAATACCGGGCCAGCTTGCCGGAAAATCTTTATAAGGATCATCAAGACGCTCTCCCTGGAAATATACCCGGTCGGCACTGTCTTTTGAACCGTTTACCTGCAAGCTGCCATCAATGACAATGGGAGCAGAGGCATTTACATAAAACCGGCAACCTTTATTTATGGTCAGAATTTTATTGGATTGTACATGCAGGTATCCTAATATCACATAAGGCAAATCATTATTCCATGTTTCATCTGCGGCTATTTCTTTGTTGACCATGAAATGAGCATTCTGGCCCCAGGCTTCTAATTGAACAAGTTTTGATTGCCCGTTATAACTGATTTGGATACTATCCCTGATTACAAAAGGGAGGTTGTCAGAATTAGGATTCACATTTACCTGAACAAAAACATAGATACTATCATTAGCATTGATTTCAAGATTGTCAGCTTCCGGTCCGGGAGTGCCATCTACATTTATTTTATACGCAGAAGTATTTCCTCCCATTAGTTTTACAGATGACAGTCGGAGCTTCTGATTGTTTTCATTTATGATTTTAAATGACTGTGTAATGGAGCCAGATGTTACAAAAACCGTATCATATTTCAGGGTATCTATTGTAATGCTGATAACAGCATCGGATGAAGTGATGAAAGATTCTTTCTTGCAGGAAAAGAAAACAAGGAGAATGGATATTGACAGTATTCCGAGGGTCTTCATTGAACTCAAAAATAATAGAACTATTTCACATTAACGAGAAGCATAACACAGCGTGGCTAAACTGAGCCGGATAGTTCCTGCTTTTAATAGTTCTGCCCCACAGGATTCCAGGGTGGCCCCGGTTGTGATTACATCGTCTATTAATAGTATATGCTTATTTTGAATTGCTTCCGGTTTTTGTAAAATGAATTTTCCTTCCATATTCACCCATCTTTCAATTCTGCCTTTCCGGGTTTGAGTTTCAGTAAGCTGTGGACGGGAGATCACGTCATTTAAAACAGGTATTTGCATGATTTCTGAAATGCCTTCGCATAAAAGTAGTGATTGGTTATATCCTCTTCTTTTCTCTTTGGCGGGAAAAAGAGGAAGTGGAATTAGCGCATCTACACTAAAACGATCAGATTTTTTGATACTGCTTCCCATTAATCTTCCTAATTGTAATCCCAAATCTTTGTCTCTTTTATATTTTACCCGGTGTACCAGGGTTTGTATCAGCGATTCTTTAGTAAAGTAATATTGAGCCGTAGCTTTTTCGATTGGTAATCTTCCCCAAAATTTTTTTTCGACCGGATTACCCGGATGAATTTCAAAATTGGTTTCAGGTAGTGCATCCATGCAACGTAAGCATAGGCTACTTTCACTGCTCAACAGGTCACTACCACACCCGGAACAGATATGGGGGAATAAAAAATGAAGAAACGAGTCTTTTAAAACCCGAAGCCCGGTCATAAAACTGAATTAAGACTTGAAAATTGCTTTTTGCTGTTTATTGGAATAAATAACGGTATAATTCTTCCACACGACTCATCATGATCACTTCAATTGCGAACTTTTGTTTGGAAAGACCTTTTTGGTTGTACCTGGAAACGAATATTTTTTCAAATCCAAGTTTCTCTGCTTCTGCAATACGTTGATCAATTTTATTTACGGCACGAATTTCACCACTCAATCCGATTTCACCGGCAAAACAGATATTTTGCGGAAGCGGTGAATCTTCGTAAGAGGATAACAATGCACAAAGTACGGCAAGGTCAATTGAAGGATCTTCAACTTTTAAGCCTCCGGCTATATTCAGAAAAACGTCTTTCACGCCAAAATGAAATCCTCCTCTTTTCTCCAAAACAGCCAGTAATAATTGTAAACGCCTGAGGTCAAATCCGCTGACTGTCCGTTGTGGAGTTCCATAAACAGATTGTGTTACCAAAGCCTGAACTTCGATTAACAACGGTCTTAATCCTTCAATTGTTGCTGCGATGGCAATACCGCTTAGCTGTTCTTCTTTTTGGGTAATCAATATTTCGCTGGGGTTGGCTACTCCCCGCATCCCCGCATCCGTCATTTCATAAATTCCAAGTTCTGAGGTGCTTCCAAAACGATTTTTTAAAGTCCGGAGAATACGATAAGCATAATGGCGATCTCCTTCAAATTGCAAAACGGTATCCACCATATGTTCCAGTATTTTCGGTCCGGCAATACTTCCATCTTTGGTGATATGGCCTATCAGGATTACAGGAGTACCGGTTTCTTTGGCAAATCGTTGAAATTCTGCAGCGCATTCCCGGATCTGTGAAACGCTTCCGGGTGAGGAGTCAATGTATTGGGTTTGCAAAGTCTGAATTGAGTCAATTATTACTAAATGTGGTTTTAGTTTTTTGATCTCCTGGAAAATTGTTTGAACTGAAGTTTCAGTCAACAAATAAAAATTTTCATTCTGAAGCTTTAATCGATCTGCCCGCATTTTGATCTGCAGTTCACTTTCCTCACCACTTATGTACAGTACAATATTATTTTTAAGCCATAATCCATTTTGTAAAAAAAGGGTGGATTTACCAATGCCTGGCTCGCCGGCAACCAGCACTATACTTCCCGGCACAATTCCACCTCCAAGAACCCGGTTCAATTCCGGATCTGCTGTTGTCAATCTTTTCTCTTCACTGCTTTTTATTTCACTAAGTGGTATGGTTTTGCTGGTTCTTTTTTCATCGTTGAATTCTTTCCAGTCATTTCCGTTTTTATTTGTTTGCTTTTGAATCAACTCTTCAACGAATGTATTCCATTGACCACAGGAAGGGCATTGGCCTAACCATTTTACACTTTCATATCCGCAATTTTGGCAAAAGAACGCCGACTTAACCTTACTCATATCATTAAAGGTAGAACATCATTCAGTTTAGAATGAAAAACTTTGAAACTGAAAATGAAAGTTTTAACCGGAGAAAATAACTGATTTGAAAAATGAAAAATCAAGCTCTTGTTAACAGGAATTTTGAAAAGTAAAAAGGGTCAATCTTTCGACTGACCCCCTTACTTACTAACCCATTAAATTCTTGCACTAAGTTACAAATATGAGCCACATTACAAAATAATTTTTTGCGTCTGTTAATAACTTTTAATTGAATAAATTACTGAGAATTAATCGCTGGTAGGTACTGTAAATATCTGATATATATATAGTTATAATATAGATGCCAAAAATACTGTAATGAAAAATAAACTGATATTTATTGTGAAAATCTTTAAATCAATATGACAAAACGGCTGAAAAATATCAAAAAACATAAATGGTAACAGATTTGTAATCAATATCTGACATTAAAAAATAGTATAACAAATGACACCTTCAATTTTAGTTGTTTCATTGATTTTCATTGGAATAAGTATGCTGGTTTCCATGGTTCTTAAAGGGAAATTTAATGCCTATTCCAAAATACCTCTTTCAAATGGGTTGACAGGCAAGGAGGTAGCAGAAAAGATGCTCAGAGAGAACGGGATATTTGATGTCAAAGTCAACTCTGTTGATGGATTTTTGTCAGATCATTATAACCCCGGAAATAAAACTGTGAACCTTAGCCCGGAAGTTTATAATGGGAATAGCATAGCATCAGCAGCTGTTGCTGCTCATGAATGCGGCCATGCTGTACAACATGCTACTGCTTATAACTGGCTTATGATGCGGAGCAGGTTGGTGCCGATGGTACAATTTAGTTCCGGCATTGTACAGTGGGTACTGTTACTGGGTGTAATCATGGTAAACAGATTTCCGCAATTGCTTTTAGCCGGTATTATTTTATTTGCTCTTACTGCACTATTTACATTGATTACGCTGCCGGTAGAATTTGATGCCAGCCGGAGAGCTTTAGCCTGGTTAAACAGAACTAATGTAATGACTTCACAGGAATTCCCAAAAGCAAAAGATGCATTAAAGTGGGCAGCGACTACTTATGTGGTTGCAGCTCTTGCTACTGTTGCCACTCTCGTTCAATACATCCTGATCTATGCTAACGGACGTAGCCGGAACTGATTTCACAGCTACCTTTTTAAAGTGATTCCATTTCATTACGTATTCTTTTATACTTTCTGTTTCTGATTGTATTAGATGTCAGAGGAAACGGTTATTCACTTTTCTCATAACATTTTTTTTAGAAATCGGGATCTCTTATTTAATAGATTTTAACACAGACCGGTTCCGTTTTAAGGGAAATGGCACAGTCTTCTCATTATCTTAATTGTAATCAATAATTATTCATTTAAAACTTACAGTTATGAAAAAAATATTTACACTCTCCACTCTTTCTTTAATGGTTCTGCTCTTTGGGCTCAGTAGTTGTTTAAGAGATGGCACTATCATCAGTGACAGGGAAGATTATTGGCTATCCAAAGAACAGGGTGAAGTAGTTTATAGTGATAGTTACTGCAATTATTATGTAGTGGAAACCTATTACGGATATAATATTGTTCGTAGCTATGGCGGTTATAAGCCTTTTGAAAGTTCAATTTTATATGGAAACTTCAGCAACCCGGGTACAAAGGATCTTTATAATTATACTTCCCGTCTGGTCTTTACCGGGACCATTACCGAATATTGGTTGACATATGACGAGGCACTGGATGCACTGGATTATTATTGTCCTATTTATGGAAAAGGAGTTAAGAGGGTATTTAAAGAATCAACATTATTTAAAAAGAATAAATAGTAAAAGAAGTAATGTTTGGGGCAGCAGTTTCAGTTGCCCCTTTTTATTAGCTTATCCTGTGCTTCTGGTTTGAACGAAGCAATCCAGAAACATTATTGAATTTAAAGCTTTATTTCTTCGTCTTGAGGATCAAAGAATTTATATTCTGTCAGGTGATAATTGCTGTCTTGTTCCAGTTTAATCTTTTGTTTAAGCTTCTTTCTCCAATGAGCTATTTTAGAAGACCAGGGCCATCCTTTAGTCAGGTAAGCATACAGGATAGGATGTACTACTAACTTGAGATTACTGTGTTTATGTGTTATGAGATAGCTCAGATCTTTTTCTATTTCGTCTTCCAGTAAAAGTGTGGATGAAATTTTTCCGGTACCATTGCAGCTCGGGCACACCTCCTGTGTGTTAATATTGACTTCCGGTTTCATCCGTTGCCGGGTAATTTGCATTAAGCCAAACTTGGAAATCGGGAGTACCGCATGTTTAGCCCGGTCGGGAGACATGTACTCTTCCATTTTTTCCATCAGCTTTCTTTTGTTTTCCGGCAGTCTCATATCTATAAAATCCACTACAATGATTCCACCGAGGTCTCTTAATCTGAGTTGCCGGGCAATTTCTTCAGCTGCTTCAAGATTTGTTTCCAGTG
The DNA here is from genome assembly GCA_018267515.1 of Bacteroidota bacterium. Classification (GTDB taxonomy): domain Bacteria; phylum Bacteroidota; class Bacteroidia; order Chitinophagales; family Chitinophagaceae; genus UTBCD1. Next base: position 56,560 of record JAFDYJ010000009.1, read on the forward strand.
CATTTTGCTCCTGGTTATTGCCGACACTTTTATATCCACTGTTTACGTCAATGACATGAAGCGCTTCGGTATGTTCAATAATTAAATAGGCACCACTATTGAGGTTGACAGTTTTTCCAAATGAAGATTTCACCTGTTTAGTAATTCCGAACGCATCGAAAATGGCAGCGCCATTGGCATAATAGGAAACAATATCAGCTTTGTTGGGTGCAATACGCTGAATATAAGACTTTGTATCACTGAAAATATTGCGATCGTTTACAACGATTTTATTGAAGTCTTCGTTGAGCAGATCTCTTAAAATGCTGGTGGTCTTGGTTTGCTCACTTAAAATCCGGGAAGGCACGGAAGCTCCTTTCATATTTTTTTGAAGAAGTTTCCAGGTGGCAACCAGTGCAGATAAATCTTCATGAAGCTCGGCCGTATTTTTTCCTTCTGCAGCTGTTCGGACAATGACGCCGAAGTTTTTTGGTTTTATGGCTTCAATAATCCGTTGAAGCCGTTTACGTTCTTCAGCAGAATGAATTTTCCGGGATACTGCAACAATATTATTGAATGGGGTAATGACAACAAAACGGCCGGGTAATGATATTTCACAGCTGAGCCGTGGACCCTTAGCGGCAATTGGCTCTTTCAGAATTTGAACTAGAATGTTGGGCTTGCCGGACAATACTTCATTAATCTTTCCGGTCTTAACAATTTCAGGCTCAAAAGTAAAATTAGAAAAATCCAGACCTTCTTCACTCTTATCGTTTACACACAGGGATGTGAATTTCAATAAAGACCGGGCATAGGGACTTAAATCTGTATAATGAAGGAAAGCATCTTTTTCAAATCCCACATCCACAAACGCAGCATTTAGTCCGGGAATCAGCTTTTTTACTTTTCCCAGGTATAAATCTCCTACTGCAAAACGAGCATCGCTTTTCTCGTTGTGCAGTTCTACCAGTTTGCGATCTTCCAATAATGCAATCTCAACACCCTGGGGAGCGGCATTAATAATAAGTTCTTTGTTCATTCAGTACAGCTAATCATAATTGATCTGCCTTTATTTTGTAAATACTGGCTGGCGGGTTTCGTACATATTGCGGGAATTCCATCTGTAGAAATAAGTGCAGCAAATTGAAGATGCAAATTAATACGTCATACAACCAGTCAACTGAAATCCGTTTGCCGAATAAACAAACGGATTTTTCATACAGAAAAGGAACTATTTATTCTTTTTCTTATGACGGTTCTTTCTCAGTCTTTTTTTACGCTTGTGCGTCGCAATTTTATGACGCTTCCTTTTTTTACCACAAGGCATACTCAGTTAATTTTTTAATGTTTTAAATAAATTATAAATAAGGTTATTATTTCTTAAGGTCTTCAATTCTTTTTTCAACTTCTGTTTTAATATCCTGCCGGTTGATGAACTTTAAACTTTTCTGATACCATTCCAATGCATTTTTCTTATCATTTATTCTTTCGTATGTATCAGCCAATACTATAATGGCCTCAATATTTTCCGGCTGAATCCGGTTCACTGCTTTTAAACGATCAATGGCTTTGTCATATTGTCCGGAAATAAGTGATCCTCTTGCAATTGTCATTAATGCATAAACATTAGTGCTGTCTTTGTCCAGCACTTTTTTAATTTTTGCAAGACCTTCCATAGGCGCAGAAGATATGCCCCCAAAAAGGTAGCAGGCTCCTAAACCTACTGAAGCTGAATCATCATCAGGATTAATCTTCAAAGATCTTTCAAATAAGTCCTTTGCTTGCAAGGCTCTCCATTTTCTCTTTTCGGCATTATCCCCCCTGGACAGATTGTCTAAAAACAAATGGGCAGCAAAGTTGAGGCTTTTTGGTGAATTTTCCAATCTGGCCGATTCTGCCTCATACCAGGCATAGGGATCAAAAGAAGATGCAGAATCTGCCCATATATGAGCTAATTGCTCGTAAATTTTTATTTGCTGATCCTTTACATCCCCCCTGGAAATGGAATGTTCCAATGTATTGATACGCAATAATAGCTCAGGAGAAATTCTTTTTTTTGCCTCAATCAGAATACTATCAGAATTAATGGAGGTAACAAAAGTATTTTCATCAGGTGGTTTTACAACACCCGTCTTCTTTGGAGGAGTAAATCTTGCCCATAAAAAAATGGCTAGCACTAATCCGACTCCCGTACTAATTGTTATCCAATGAGGTCTCTTCAAGAAATAAAATTTCCGGGCGAAGTTACCTTAAACCAACAATATAAATGGTAGTACGAAGAAATGAATTTGCTTTATGAAAAAATCATATCAGGCATCTTCTCCGGGGCCGGAATCGGGCTTGGGTTCTTTTAATTTTTTGACTTCTGCTAAAAATTCTTTAGCAGGTTTAAATGCAGGGATATAGTGTTCAGGGATATGAACAGCAATATTTTTTTTAATGTTACGACCAATTTTTGCAGCTCTCTTTTTTGTGATAAAGCTGCCAAAACCACGGATATAGATATTCTCACCACCGGCAAGAGTATCTTTTACTTCTTTAAACATGGTTTCGAGGGTTACCAAGACGTCAACCTTGGGTATCCCTGTTTTTTCGGAAATCTGGTTAACCAGGTCGGCTTTTCTCATTGTTGCAGAATTTTTTGTTGGTTTATTATGCCAATTTAGTATAAAATAATATGATTGTCAAAGGGATAGGCATAATTTTTTTTGAATCCGGAAAAAATAATTGTAAAAAATGCCGGAAATTTAGCTATCGGAAACCAAAAATGGAGAATAAAATGACCGGAATCGGGGCCAGGAATAAAAGATTTTCAGAACAATTATTAAAATGGGATAAAAATGAAAACACAAGGCAAATGCCCTGGAAAGGGGAGAAAGATCCCTATAAAATCTGGCTTAGCGAGATTATTCTTCAGCAAACCCGGGTTAATCAAGGACTTGATTATTATAAGAAATTTATTAAAGCTTTTCCGGATATTCAAAAATTGGCCCATGCTGCTGACGAAAAAGTATTCAAGATATGGGAAGGCCTGGGTTATTACACAAGGTGTAAAAACCTGTTGATTACATCCCGCTATATTTTAAATGAGCTTGGTGGAGTATTTCCAAATAAAATTGAAGATATAATAGCTTTAAAGGGTATAGGCCCATACACTGCTGCTGCCATTGCTTCTTTTGCATTTAACCATCCTGTAGCTGTGGTAGATGGAAATGTTTTCAGGGTGTTGGCCAGGGTCTTTGGAATAAAAAAGCCGATTGATTCAGCCGAAGGAAAACATTTTTTTACACAGCTGGCTGATCAGCTCATAGATAAAACACAACCTGGAATTTACAACCAGGCCATAATGGATTTAGGCGCTGTCATCTGTAAGCCCATTGCCCCTCTTTGTGATGAATGTCCTTTTCAAAAAATCTGTTTCGCATTTCAGCAGAATAAAATTGATCTTCTGCCTGTAAAAGAAAAGAGAATTGTAATCCGGCAACGTTGGCTTTATTTTTTTATACTTGAGTATAAAAATAAAATTGCTATCCGGCAACGAAAGGAAAAAGATATCTGGCAATATCTTTTTGAATTTCCACTGATTGAGACGAAGTCAGGCAAAAGCAGAAATGAGATATTAATATTGGCAGAAAAAAGAGGGGTTTTGAAAAAGAGAGGTTATGATCTGATTTCCATTTCTTCGCTTTGCAGACAGAAACTATCACATCAGTTGATTTCCGGGCGGTTTTTTAAAATAAAACTGAAACAAAATCCGGTTTCATTGAAGGATTGGACCTGGATCAGCATTAAAGGATTCAACAAGTACGCTTTTCCGGCTTTCATCAATCAATATCTGAAGCAGAAATTTTAATTGCCTGTTAAACCCACTTTAATAATTTTCTCAATACGCTGAAAAAATTTTAATTTTAAAGAGCATTCTTCGTTGGCAGTACATTTTTAACGAAAAAGGATAATTTATGAGAGGTGTAAACAGAGTTATGCTCATTGGCAACCTGGGAAAGGATCCGGAAGTTCAAACATTGGATGGGAATATTGCAGTTGCAAAATTTCCATTAGCCACAACTGAAACCTTTAAGGACAGATCCGGTAAATTAGTATCACAAACGGAATGGCACACTGTAGTTTTGTGGAGAGGCCTTGCAGAGCTGGCACAGAAGTATCTTCATAAAAGCAGCCTGGTTTATATTGAAGGTCGCCTGAGAACCCGCAGTTGGGAAGACAAGGAAGGTAACCGGAAATTTGCAACAGAAGTTGTGGGAGATAATCTCATAATGCTGGATAAACGAACAGATTCAGGAGCAGCTCCGCCACAGAGCAGTAGTAATATGGAAGGTATAGGTGGTAATGATACCCCGCCTCCTATTGATGATTCATCAGAAAATCTTCCTTTCTAATGTTTATATGAATGATAGAATGAGAAAATCTGATTCTTAGCAGGCATATTATTAATTTTGCATTTTTAAATCAATTACACAAAACTCTTTGTATTGGAAAGTCACCCTGTAATTATCTTTTTGCAACAAAAGCTTTCCTATGTTTTTTTGGCAACCAATTCACAGGTGCCCACCTTGCTCATCATTTTATTATTGATATTATTATTGCTCACCTTTACAATTTCAGGAGCAGAAGTGGCTTTGTTTTCATTGAAGCGAAAAGATGTTAATATGCTGAAGACGAAACAGCATGATGCTGCCAGGCGGATAGTGCGTTTACTGGAAGAGCCGCAAGAAGTCTATGCTTCACTTTTGATTGGCAGTATTTTTATCAATATCTGCATCATTGTTCTTTCCAATTTTCTAATTGACCAATTTGATTTTCTGCCCAGAGAAAATTATTTGACAGGGATTCTTTTCAAGGTGGCAACAATCGGATTTGTCTTGCTCTTCTTTGGAGAAATTTTTCCCAAGGTTTGGGCCACACAAAATAACCTCAGGTTTGCATACGGGGCATCCGCAGTTGTGGAATCAGTTCATCTTCTTTTGCGGAGAGTGAGTGTATGGATTGTAAAATTAGCTAACAATATCGGTAAAAGACTGGGAGCTGATAAATCTGAAGTAGTAAATATTCAGGAACTGGATGAAGCTATTGATATAAAAACAGAGGAAGGTGCCACGCAGGAAGAAAAGAATATTATAAAAGGGATTGTAAAGTTTGCAAACATCACAGTTCGGCAGATTATGCGAAGCCGGCTGGATATTCGGGGAGTGGATTTTAATTGGTCGTTTCACGAATTGATAGCAAAAGTCAGCGAGTATCATTATTCCCGGTTGCCCGTATATAAAAACAGCCTTGATGAGGTTGTGGGGATTATTAATACAAAAGATCTGATTTCTCATTTAGATGATGAGAATACTTTTGATTGGCATGTCCTGATGCGTCAGCCCTATTTTGTTCCGGAAACAAAATTAATTGAAGACCTGATGAAAGACTTCCAGTCTAAACAAGCTCATTTTGCAGTAGTGGTAGATGAATTTGGCGGAACCAGCGGTATCGTTACTGTTGAAGATATTATGGAAGAAGTAATCGGCGAAATTCGTGATGAATTTGATGAAGAAGGAAATATTCATCAGAAACTGGATAATCATAATTATATTTTTGATGGGAAAACGATGTTAAATGATATGTGCCGGAAAATGGAATTACCCATTGATACTTTTGAACAGGTAAGGGGCAACAATGAATCGTTGGGAGGATTGATACTGGAGCTGGCAGGAGAATTTCCGGAAGTAAATTCTGTAATCCCTTGCGGTGATTTTCAGTTTACAATCCTGGAAACCGATAGTAACCGTATCCGAAACGTAAAAATTACAATTCAATCAAAAGAATAAACTGTACTAATTTGAAAAAAATATTCTTCACGGCTTTTCTAGTTTTAATCTCTGTATCTTTTAGCAATTTCTTTTTTTCATGTAACAGTAACTATACCGTTGGAAAAAAGAAAGGCTATTTTAAAATTGACTTTCCCGAAAAAAAATACCGGTTGTTTGATCAGCCGGGATATCCATATAGTTTTGAATATCCCGTTTATGCCAGCGTAATTAAAGACACATCATTTTTTGATGATAGACCGGAAAATCCATGGTGGATCAACGTGGACATACCGGAATTTTCAGGCCGGATTTATTTAAGTTATAAAGTTATAACCTCAAGAAATAAGTTAGATACTTTGGTGGGTGATGCTTATAAAATGGTTTATAAACAGCATGCTCTTATTTCAACCGGTATTACGGACAGCCTGATGAAAACGGCTAACGGGGTAGAAGGAATTTACTTTTCACTGGCCGGAAATACCGCAACTGCCAACCAGTTTTTTCTTACTGATTCTACTAAAAATTTCCTGAGAGGAGCTTTATATTTTAATACCACTCCTAATGCAGATTCCCTGGGTGTTGTCAATGATTTTTTAAAACAGGATATCCGGCACCTTATTAATACGTTTAAATGGAAATAGTCATTCTGAAAACTATTTTAAATAAGCTCCTCCCACTCAAATGATTTACTTTTGCCGGTAAAATACCAACCTGGTTGTAATAGATAACATATTGATAAGTGATGATGTTGTTGAAAAGCAGTTTGTATGTGACCTCAGTAAATGTAAAGGCGGTTGCTGCGAAGTGGGAGATGCCGGGGCACCATTGACAGAAGAAGAATTAACTACTATCGGAGAAGTTTACGAAAAAATTAAACCTTATCTTTCAGCACCTGCCATATTGGAAATAGAAAGAAAGGGGAAAATCGTTTTTAATCCTGAATTCGGATGGGTGACACCCACTTTAGGAAGTGATAAGGAAATTTGTGTATATGGAAGAAAGGATAAAGACGGTATTATAAAATGTGCTTTTGAAGAAGCATATAATAATGGTGAAATCTCATGGAAAAAACCAATTAGCTGTCACTTGTATCCGATAGTGGTAAGAAAAGGAACGCAAGGTGATTATGACCGGGTGAATTATGAGCCTCGTGAGATTCTATGCAGCCCCGGTTGTGAATTGGGAAAGAAACTGAAAATGCCGGTTTATGTTTTTCTTAAAGAGGCATTGATCCGTAAATATGGAGAGGAATTTTTTAATACATTGGATATTTCTGCAAAGTTGCACCAGGCATCAATGGAGAATGAAGAATCAAAAAAATAGAAAGTGAAAGAAAACGCTTCCAGTTTTATTGCAAAGAGTACTATTAAAGCCGCTGACAGGGAACATAGACGAAAAATAAATTTCAATATTGGAAAATACAGTTCAGCCGTAATAAAAGGGAAATTGCAATTCGAAGATCTGAATGGAGCTAAAGAAAAGGCTAAAAATCTAAAATGGAGGGTAATTGAAAAGCTGGATTATTACCTGGAGACCTTTGAGAAAAATATTTCCGGACGTGGCGCTAAAGTAATATGGGCGGAAACTGCTCAGCAGGCTTTAGAAGAAATCGGCAAGATCTGTGAAGCAAAAAATTGCAAAACATTGGTGAAGAGTAAAAGCATGGTGACCGAGGAAATTCATCTCAATGATTTTTTAAAAACGAAAGGAATTGAAAGTATTGAGACAGACCTGGGCGAGTACATTCAGCAATTAGATAATGAACCGCCTTATCATATTGTAACCCCGGCCATGCATAAAAGCAAGGAAGATGTTTCAAAATTGTTTGCCGAAAAATTAGGTACTGAACCGGGTGCAACACCTGAACAGCTAACTCTTGTCGCCCGGTCCATTCTCAGGGAAAAATATGTACAGGCAGAAGTGGGAGTGACCGGTGCTAATTTTATTATTGCTGATGTAGGGGCTATTGCGGTAACTGAAAATGAAGGCAATGCCCGGTTAAGTTGTGCCTGGCCAAAAACGCATATTGCTATTGTAGGTATTGAAAAAATAATTCCTTCTTTATCAGATCTTTCATTATTTCTTCCCTTGCTGGCAACCTATGGCACAGGCCAACAAATAACAGTTTACAATTCTATAATAAGTGGCCCCCGGCAGGAAAATGAATCCGACGGGCCGGAGGAAATGTATGTGATATTGCTGGATAATGGACGTACCAATATACTGGCAAATGAAAAAGTAAGAGAAAGTCTTTATTGTATCCGCTGCGGCGCTTGCCTGAATGTTTGTCCTGTTTACAAAAATGTAGGTGGGCATACTTATGGTACTACTTACAGCGGACCCATTGGTGCTGTCATTACTCCTCATCTGAAACCCATGGAAGAATGGAAACACCTGAGCTATGCTTCTACTCTTTGCGGTAGCTGTACGGAAGTATGTCCCATGAAAATCAATCTACATGTTTTATTGCTGGAAAACCGGCAGGAATCTGTAGAAAAGGGGTTCAGTTCTTTCGGAGAAAGAATTGCATGGAAAGGATGGAAGCAGGCAATGCTTCACCGGAAATTAATGAATACCGGAACCAGCAAAATGAAAAACTGGATTGTCAATACATTGGTAAAAGGCTGGAAGGAACATCGGAGTGAATTGGAATTTCCTAAGAAATCTTTTAACCAGCTTTGGAAAGAAAAATATCCCGGCAAGTAAATTTTTTTTTTAAAGGATTACATACCCTCCAGTTCCGGTTGCTCTCTGGCGGGAACTGCTTTGAATGCTTTGTTGACCAGGTAAACGCCTAACAATGCAACGAGGCTGCCGACACCGATAAAAACACTCATCTTTTCATTTAATAGCAGCCATCCTAACAAAACTGCAACAATTGGATTGATGTATGCATAGATTGAAATTTGTCCTGTTGGTAAGTGCTGCAGTGCATACATATAACAAATGAAAGCAAAAACGGATCCGAATAATACCAGGTAACTTATGCTTGCCCAGGATTGCCAGGGAATAGCAGTAAGCGGAATAGCGGTTCCATTAAATTTTGTAAGCGTCAATAACCCGGCTCCCGTAATCAGCATTTGAAGCCCAAGGCTGAAATAAGGATTAAAAGTGGATGCCTGCTTTTTTGTATATAGAGTACCGAAAGCCCAGGACCATGTACCAATAATAGAAAGTATGATTCCAAAACGAAAGCCCGGATTAAAGAAGTCATGGAAATGTTCATAGAAAATAATACAAACGCCACCAAATCCGACTACCAATCCCATTATAGCTTTAACAGGAATCTTTGAACCTGAAAAAAGTCCGATTACAACCAGCCAGATTGGAAACGTAGAAGCAATGATGGCACCCAAACCTGCAGAAATATATTTTATACCCCAGGTACTGAGACCATTGCTCAATGCAAAGTTCAGAATGCTGAGTATTATTACAGTCCACCATTCTTTTCCTTTCGGGAGAGAAGCGCCTTTAATTAAAAAATAGGTAACATAAATAATACCGGCCAACAATTGGCGGATACCGGCCAGCTGCAAAGCCGGCATACTTTTAACGCCGATACCTGAAGCCAGCCAGGTAGTACCCCAAAAGAAGCAAACCATAATCAGTGCAAAAACCGCTTTTGATTTTGTTCCCTTTTTATGAATGGTCAGGGGATTCAGAACAGATAAGTGCCTGAAAGAATCGCCGGTGTGGGATAAAATTTTTATGATGTCAAAGCGGGACATTTTTTATATCAACTTTCTTTTCATGTATTATCTGTTAGTGAATACTGAATAGGCAATAGTCAATAATAATTTTAATTGTATATATAACCCCTAATTAACAATTCACCATTCACAATTGACTAATGTCAAGTCTCTAATGTTTAAAATACCTCATTCCCGTCATCACCATCGCCAGGTTATTCTGTACACAGTATTCAATCGAATCTTTATCACGAACAGAACCTCCCGGTTGAATAAATGCGTTAATACCTGCTTCATTTGCCAGCATTACACAATCATTGAATGGGAAAAATGCATCACTCGCCAACACAGCTCCAGTAAAATCGAATTGAAATTGTTTTGCTTTTTCAATAGCCTGACGTAAAGCATCAACACGACTGGTTTGCCCACAGCCCTTTCCAATCAGTTGTTTATTTTTAACCAATGCAATGGCATTTGATTTTAAATGCTTGCAAACAAGATTAGCAAATTTCAGATCTCCTTTCTCGGCTTCAGTTGTTTCTCTTCCACCCACTTCTTTCCATCCTACAGTAATCGGTTCAGAAATGTTTCCTTCGTCAGCGCTTTGCATCAGTACCCCATTTAAAGCAGTACGATATACTTCCTTTGATTTTTGTCCCGCCCCTTGCGGGATGATTTTTGACTTTAATAAAATCCTGTTCTTCTTCGATTTTAAAATTGCCAATGCTTCCGTCTCAAACTCCGGTGCAATCAATACTTCAAAGAAAATTTCATTAATTGCTTCTGCAGTTGCTTTATCAATTGTTTGATTGCAGATCAATACACCTCCGAATGCTGATTCAGGATCACCGGCTAAAGCAGCATCCCAACTTTCTTTCACCGTTTTTCGCTCAGCAATACCGCAAACATTGGTATGTTTAATGATGGCAAAAGTTGTTTCAACAAATTCTTTTATTAGTTGAACCGCTGCATCCACATCCACCAGATTATTATAGGAAAGCTCCTTTCCATTTAACTGATCAAACCATTCGTCAAGATTCCCGTAAAACGCAGCGGACTGATGAGGATTTTCTCCGTATCGAAGCACCCTTTGTTCTTTATGAAAAATGGTTTCAAATTGAGTTTGATGAAAATAGTTGGAGATAGCATTATCATAAGCAGAACAAACATCAAAAGCCTTAATCGCAAATGCTCTTCTTTGTTCTAATGAAGTTTCACCATTTTGTTCCTTCAAAATAGTTTCCAGTCCGGCATAGTCCTTTTTATCGGCAACAACCAAAATATCTTTATGATTTTTTGCAGCAGCCCGGATCATGGAAGGGCCGCCAATGTCAATCTTTTCAATAATCACAGCCTCCTCTAAACTTCCACCGTGGGAGGAGGCTTTACGTCTCTGTTCCTCGACAGTCTCTTCAAAAGGGTATAAGTCAACAATGACAAGATCTATTTCAGGAATCTGATACTGTTTCATTTCCTGAACATGAGTGTCGTCATCTCTTTTTCCAAGAATGCCGCCAAAGACGGAAGGATGTAATGTTTTCACCCGCCCTCCTAAAATTGATGGATAAGAAGTCAGCGATTCTACCGGGATAACTCTTATTCCGAGTTTTTCAATGAATTGCTGTGTACCTCCGGTTGAGTAAATAGTTACATTCAGTTCGGATAATAATTTTGCAATAGGTTCCAGCCCGTCTTTATAAAAGACGGAAATAAGTGCAGAGCTGATTTTTTTGTTCATACGTAAAGATTGGAAGGCAGGCAATCCAATGAAGGCGCAAAGATAAGTTTATGGAAGATTCATTACAAAAGCCGGGGAGGAATACCGGTATGCCCTACATCCAAAGCAGGGCATACCTAATCTACCTTCATCACAAAAGCCCCTCTTTCCGATACATCATAATAAGGGATTTTCAAAGAATCGCAATCTTTCTTCCATAGTATAATTTTCCATTGGGGTACCGAGCCGTCAAATACCATTTGTTTTATTTCAAATGATTTTGAAAGATTGGTGATATTTATTTTAGGATTTTTGGAGATGATTAATAAATCTACCGTCGGCTTCTTTTCAGTTTCAGAAAAATTTACGGATGAATTAATGAGCAGGATCTTTTTTGAATCCCAGTCAAAGTAATTATTTCCCCCGCTTGTATTATTCAATTCAGAATTAACGGGGATTCTGTTCAGAATCCTGGATGGCTTTAAATGAAAATTTCTTAAGAAATCGTCTCTCAGCAGATCGCTGTCCCCTTTAAAAAGATAGTTTCTTCCTTTTAGTAAATCAATTGCCTGTCTTTGAGGAATGTTATACACTATTATTTTTTGCTGGCGATTAGCTTCAATAAATGAATAAGAACGAATGAGTAAAAATCCGGCTAAACCGAGTAATGCGATTTTAAACCCCATCTTATTTTTATCGAGCAACCAAAATCCTGTTCCGGCAGCAAGGATATACAGCAAAATAGTTTGAACAATATTAATCTGTAAACCATCCCATAAAGAAAAGGGAAGCTGTTCAATTTTTTCAATATAAGAATTCATAATTCCTATCAACCAGGATAAAATTTTACCAACCCATAATACAGCAAAAGGAATGAAGAAAACAGCACAAAGTAAAATTTCTCCAAGCAGAATGATACTGGAAAGAGGAACTGCGATAAAATTGGTCAACATGAAATAATTGGGAAATTGATGGAAATGAAAAATACTTAATGGCACGGTGAGTACCTGCGCTGCAATACTCACTGCATTTAATTTCCAAATAAAGTCGAGTATTTTATTCCGGATATAAAACCAATTATAAATGGGCCGCATGAAAATAACAATGCTCAAAACCGCCGCATACGAAAGCTGAAACCCGACATCCCAAAGCCAATAAGGATTATAACAAAGTAAAATAAAAGCTGAGGCTGCTAATGTATTATATATTGATGCTTTCCGGGAAAGGCTTTCTCCGATTACAATGGCGGTGAACATTACTGCAGAACGTACTACAGATGCCTGTGCACCGGCAAGCAAGCTGAAAAACCACAAACCTGCAATGATGATGAGCGGACGTAGCCAGCGAACTTTCCTTTTTTGCTGTAGCGGTTTTAAAAGTAAAGAAAGCAGCCAATAGATTAATGCGAGGTGCATTCCTGATATGGCAATGATATGAACTACGCCGGTGTTGGTATAAGACTGTACTAAATTCTGATCCAGGTCGTCTTTATACCCAATCAATAATGCTTCTGCGAGCCCCTGTTCTTTTTCGCCCGGTATAAAATTGCGGATGATATGAATAACTTTTTCTCTTACAGAAAATAAAAATGTATTCAGCCGGGTTTCATTTTTAGTTTTAAGTAGTTCAAATTCTCCCGGCTTCAGGAAAACCTGGTGAGTGATACCCTGGAATAAAGCATAACGTTTATAATCAAACCCTCCGGGATTACCTGAATTTTTTATTTCCTGCAACGATTTTGTGAAAATGATTTGTGACCCGTAATTCAACTGACTCAAAATGGAGTCTGTGTGTTCATCGCTAACTTCCTTTTTAAAATAAAGAATAATTTTCCCATGTACCGGAATTTTCTTTTCATTTTCTAAAATGAAGTTTACAGTTGCATTTGCTTTAAACGATTTAGTTTTTTCAACAAGGGGTTCTTCCATTGTCGCTACTAATCCCACATTTGCGTGATAATTATTTCCAAACCAGTTTTCATCATGACGTATATCTCTATGCCAGATCAACAATGCACCTAATGATAAAAAAAGAGTTGTTGCAAAAATTCCACTGAGGAATATCAGTTTGTAACGTTTGAAATAAGGAATGAAAAAGAAAGTGACAAACCCAATAAAGCTGAGCCCAAGTACATACCAGCATGACAAAACCGGGAGCTGCCCATACCATTGCAGGATAATGCCTGCCATCAATGGGAGTAGCAGTCGGAGGAAAGGTGACTTTTTCCAGATTGGAATGGAATACATAGTCGTTTTGAAAGGTAAGTGGAAAACAAAAAAATAGAAATACTACTTTACGGGTATTCAATTCCCGGCTAATTTAAACTGAAGACTGCATCGGGTTTCCTGATTTTTAAGAAAAGAACCGGGAATTTATGTCTTTAACAACTCAGGGGAATCTACAATTTCTAAAGAAAAGAAAAGGTGAAAAAGAAAGGTGATTGAATCAGGCAAAACCGGAATCTAATTCCGGATTTGTCCATTGAATTTTATTGGCAACTGAATACATGCTTTGAAGATTCTCCTTCTGTAAATCTGCAACGAGGAAAATATGGTTCTCCCTTATAAATTATTGCAAGGATGATTAGTTATTTAGCGGGGGGGGGGTAAGTTTCGGAATCGTTCAATTTCTTCATCAGTGCATTTAAATGCTTTCTTTACTTCCGCTAAAGTTTTATCATTTATCTTCCTCATTTTTTCCATTTTACAATAAGCCGGCTGGCTTACATTCATCAATGATGCCGCCTGCTTTTGTACAAGGCCTTTCCAGGTTCTTAGTAAACGCAGTTTATTTCCTGTGAACATAGCATAAGGTTGGTATGATTGATTAGGAGAAAACGAATTTAAGGAGAATATTTTTTATATTCAAAACAAGCTCACATTAAAGCCGAGTTAAAGAGTGGACTATTCTTTGGTTATAAAATATAACCACTTTTTTTATACAGGCTATTATTATTTTCCACAACTTTAGTCTATCAATTACTTTAACCTTCTATGAACAATCGTTTTGAAAACCTTATTTATCGCTGGCTACGCACAATGAAAATTCCTGTTTCAAAAACATATTTGAAGCAGCAATTACAGTCTCATCACGACTATCCTTCTTTAATATCTATTACCGACACATTGGATAATTTTAATATTCCAAACGGAGCTTATGCTGTAGAAAAAGAAAAAATAAATGAAATTCCCCTTCCCTTCCTGGCGCATAGCGGCATAGGGGGTGGAGAATTTGAATTGGTAACGAATATTGAACAACATATAAAAAAGCATCCTGATTTTATTAAGCAATGGGATGGAATTGCCGTGATGGCAGAAAAACCGGAGCGATTGGAAAATAGCGAGAATGAAAAGCAACTTAGTAAAGAAAAAAAAGACAGCAGACTTCAATTGTATTTTACCATTATCATTATTACCTTATCCTTCTTTTCATTGTGGAATCATTTTTCCTGGCTGTTCGCAGCGCTATTGTTAACTGCTGTTACCGGCACATTCACCGGTGTGTTGATAGTACAGGAAGAATTGGGAATCAGCAATGAATTTACCGAACAGTTATGCGCCGCCGGAAAAAATACGGATTGCCATGCCGTGATACATTCTAAGGCGGGAAGTTCCCGTGGTTCTAAGTGGATACAATGGCTCAACCCAATAGGTATCGGATTATCGGACGCAACCATTATTTATTTTGGCTCTTTATTTATACTATTAACCATATCCTTATTCTATGGAGCCATGCCATCCTTTGTATCTGTTTTTTTTCTGCTTGCATCCTTCAGCTTACCGGTCACCTTGTTTTCCATTTATTACCAATGGAGGATAGTAAAGAAATGGTGTCCCTTGTGTTTAGCCACCGTTGCGATTCTATGGATTCAGTTTGGATTACTTCTCGGCGCTGAGCCCGGAACTGAGCTTGTCGAAGTGGCGGAGGGTATTTTTGCGGGGTTCTCAGCTACTGCTTTTTTATTTACCCTGTTTATCTTTTTTAGTATAGCTGCAATATGGCTATTGCTCTTAAAGCCTGCTTTGCAAAACAATAAAGAGCTAAGCGATAAAAATTTTTCTTTAGTGCGATTTAAAAATAACCCGGAAATATTTAATGCCTTGTTGCAAACACAAAGAAAAGTGGACACAACTCCTTTTGAAAATGACCTGCAGTTAGGAAATCCTGATGCTGACCTGCAAATTATGGTTGCCTGTAATCCTTATTGCGGACCCTGTGCTAAAACACATGAGATATTAGACAAACTGCTACGAAAAAATGATATAGGGCTAACTGTTCGGTTTATGATAAAAACAGACAATAAGGAAGAAAGACGGTTGCTGGCAGTACAATACATTTTACAGTTAGCTAAAAATAAAGCGAGCACTTATTTAAGAAAACTGCTACATGACTGGTATGCCGATATGGATTTTGAAAAATTCAGCAGGAAACATCCTTTAGACGAGGATCAAGATGTTGGCGAAACTTTAAAGCAACAAGAGAAGTGGAGCGAAGAAAGCGAAATAAAATTTACGCCAACCATTTTTATAAACGGGCATGAATTACCAAAACAATTTAAAGCAAATGATTTAAAAATAATGTTTCAGAGTGTTGAAAGGATAGAAGGCGACCGCCTGGAAAAATATATTGCTGAAAACGAATTCATTCCTGTGTAAAGGAATAAAGTTCTTTGTACAAAGTCATTCTGAGGGAAGAGTTGCGCAGCTCTTACTAAAGAATGGATTCACTTATTACTCCTCTGTCCCGTCCTGAGCCTGCCGAAGGGCGGGATGGGCGGGGGAGGCGTAGGTGACAGAGTAATAAGTAAAGCAGTAGTAAGTGAAAGTTGAAATCAATTTTCTAAACAATCAAAATTTTTAAAACATGAAAAAATTTGAAAACCTCGGCAGAAAGCTGAGTAAAACAGAACAAAAGAAAATTAAAGGTGGATTTGTTAGCCCTCCAAATCTATGTCCGGGTATAATAACTTGTACGGCCGACTATGAGGGAAAAAAATGCCCTGATATTGATGAAAGAAGTACTGACTGTACTTGCAGAAAAACCAAAGATGGAAGTTATATGTGTAATCCATAATTAGGAAAAAGAAAGCAATTTAAAAAGACATCTTTAAAGAAGTGGCGCTTTTTCTACACTTGACTTAGCCACTTCTTTTTAATCAAACCTGAAAATGATTTTCTCGAAATGTGTTTCAAATTTTTAGGCATATTTACAAAAATAATCAAGGTAATACTACCCTGTTTAATTTGCTTTAATATATATGCCCAGCCCTTTACACTGAATGGAACAATTAAAGGAAAGGACAGTGGATATGCGGTACTATGGTTCAGGGATATGTATAATAACTCCGAAAAGATTGTTGCAAAAATAAAGTCAGGAACATTTCAATTCAAAGGGGAGATAGCTGGTTTTGATTACGTGTTATTAGATACTGACACTGCTTCACAATATAATGGGAAAAAATACGCTGTACAGCTATTCATTGAGCCGGGTACAATAAACATTAAGTGTAATGATGGAGAGCTTGATAAGTCCATAATAACTGGATCAAAATCTCAAAATGAATACGAAAATTTAAAAAAGCAACAACATAAAAAAAAGGTTCAATTGATGAACTTATCCATAATCATAGATACTATTGAGAGTCAATTGAAGAATGGCCTAATAAATGCAAAAACGGCAGATAAGGAAAAGCAATTGATAAGTAAAAAATATCAACCAATTGCCCTTTGGTTACTGAATAATGATATTAATTACATTAAGAGACATCCAGATTCGTATGTAAGCTTGCAGTTACTTTATTATCGAATCGGTTATATACCCAATGACAGCGTTGATGCATACTATTCCAAATTTTCTGATAAGGTTAAAAACAGTTCATTCGGCTACAGGTTTAATGATTATTATAAGCGATACCGAAAAGCTATTGGAACGGAATACCCTTTTGATAAAATACTCTTAAATGAAAATGCTCCGGATTTTAAAATCTATAACACATCTTCAAAAGACACATTGAATAAAAAAAATTTTCAGGGCAAGGTTTTGATCCTGGAGTTTTGGGGCCTGTATTGCTTTCCCTGTTTAAAAGCCAATTCAGATTTACAAGAAATATGGAAGAGCTACAGCAAAGATAAACTTGAGATTATTGCAATTAATGTTAATGACAATAAAGATACAGCTCAAGTGAATGAGTACATTAAAAAAAATAAGCTCTTTGATTGGATTCATGTTTTTACAAATGCTACTGTATGGCCAGCTACTGGTGGAGTATTCAATGGAAACTTTGATAATTATTTTGGCCTCGGTGTGCCCAGGACAATAATAATTGACAAAAAAGGAATACTGGTTTATAAAAACTATG
Organism: Bacteroidota bacterium; assembly: GCA_018267515.1. Lineage (GTDB taxonomy): Bacteria > Bacteroidota > Bacteroidia > Chitinophagales > Chitinophagaceae > UTBCD1. Next base: position 74,116 of record JAFDYJ010000009.1, read on the forward strand.
GTTATTCAACAGAAGAAATCCGAAATTTAAAATTAATAATTGGGGAAAAGATATATGATGAATAATATCGAGGGTGGTGTAGTTTTTTGAAGAAAACTGAAGATTGGAGCGAATCAACCGAAATTAGATTTACTCCCACCATTTTTATTAATGAGTATCAGTTACCAGGGGAATACCGGGCATCAGATTTAAACACCATGCTAAGAAATAAGGAACAATCTAATGATTTGACAGGGCAACAACATATTGCTGAAAACGAATTCATTCCAGTGTAAAGGAATAAAGTTCTTTGTACAAAGCCCGCCTGGACCGATCATTCGGGCAGGCCATTCAAAGGTTGAGGATGCGCAGCCTCACTGATGAATGAAATTCGGTGATTACTCCCCTGCCTGTTCTTTTTCCAAAGGGCAGGTAGTGGAGATTTGCCGAAAGAGTAATCACAAAGGAGTAAGAACCGGATGAGTAAACAAATTTTAAAACTAAAAAACTTTTAAACAATGAAAAAATTTGAAATGCTAGGCAGAAAGCTTAGCAAAGAAGAACAAAAAAACATTATTGGAGGCTTTATTGATCCTGGTGGCGGTGGAAGTTGCTGTGCACATTATTCAGAAGCACCTGGAAATGAAATATGGTGCTGTGGTTTATCCAAAAAGGATGCAATGGACAAAGCCGCATCTTGGCCTGGTGGAGGAAACTGGTGTTGTGATTCATGCCAAGGTCATCCAAGTGATGGATGTGCATAACTCGTAAAATTTCGCAATATCCAAACAAGAGTGTCTTTTATTTTGACACTCTTGATTTATCAGAGTTAATGAACAATAAAACGCTTGATTTTTGATTCTGAAAAGTAAGAATGAAGATAGAACGATCCTGTACCAGAATCAGGAAGGTATCTATGAATTATCACTATTTTTTTTGCGTAGCGTAAAAACACTTTGAAAAATGAAATGCCTTTTTTTTCTTTTGGGAATATTTAGTTATTGCCTTTCGTTCAGCCAGTCAGATACCAGCAGCATTACTGTAACAGACACTAAGCCGAATAAAGGGTTTATTGTTTACGCCAATAATACAAGATATGGCGAATCATCATCTATGTTTAGTGTTCGCAGGTCTGAAAAAAGGATTTTAAACTTATCAGAGCCTACGATGTTTTATAAGGCAGACTCTTTACATATGCCTTTTCTTTTACTTCCAGGAGAAAATGTATATATAACAGTCAAACATAAATTTTACGAAGCAGAGATCAGGAACAACCCTGTTCGTACAAATGATCTCAAACTACTAAGAGAGATTGTTCTTAAGCTCGGGCCAATTTACGGTCCTTATTCCATCGAGAATATTTCTAAATCAAATTCTAAATATCGAATGAGTGATATTGCATATTTAAAAGGGATTAAAAAACATTTTAAAGCAGCACTGCTCCACGAAAAAGAAAGAGATTCTATGCTGTATAATATTTATCTGAAAAGGATAGCTTTTGTAGATTCCTTCAGATCGAAAAATAAAATTTCCTCTTTTTTTGAGACATATATCCACCATTATTTTTTTTACTCTTACCTCAATAGTTTGATATTGGGGCTGACTAATGACAATAACAAGATGAATGTATCAGGAGAGCTTCAACGAATGCTTAGAATCTCCAATAAAGACCAGCATAATGATAGTTTGTTGGTTATAGACAGGTATCGTGGATTTCTGTATAATTATTATCAGTATTTGTATAAACTTGCTTTAAAGCAAGCTGACAGCCTCAATGTGAAAATTAATATAATAAACAATTATTTCACCGGACCTGCAAAAGACTATTTGTTGTTTATAATAGCTAAAGAATCCATCTCGAGTAGTGATTCATTCGAATCATTCTTGGAATATTTCTATTCAAATTGCAGTTCAATGAAGTACATTGAAATAATAAAAAGACAAGCTCTGTTATTTGATTTGAGTAATAATGATTTGAGTATGGACGAAATGATTTCTCAATCTTCGAATAAAGTGAATTTAAATGACATATTAAAAGGTTTAAAAGGCAAAATAATATACCTGGATTTTTGGGCCAGCTGGTGCATCCCTTGTATGGAAGAGATGCCCTATTCATTATCCTTGCAAAAAAAATATTCTAGAAATGAGGATATTATCTTTATTTATATTTCAATGGATAAAGATAGATTCGCCTGGGAGAAAGTAATGAAAAATAATTCTTTTTTGATGAATGAGAAAAACAGTTTTTTATTTTTAAGGGGTTTTCAATCAGTATTTGCAAAGAAATACAATATTAAATTGATTCCACGGTATATATTAATCGGAAAAGATGGAAGAATTATCAGCTTCGATGCACCAAGACCAAGAGATCAAAAACTTGTTTGGTTAATTAATAGGTATATAGACAAATAAAAGCTCTAGTAATAAATAATGAGTCTTTTTCAATTCTTTAGACAACCGGATACCATGGACTGCGGCCCCACCTGCCTGCGCATGGTAGCTAAGCAATATGGAAGAAATATTTCCTTACAAACACTCAGGGAAAAAACACAGATAGGCAAAGAGGGAGTGAATCTTTCAGGTATTAGCATGGCAGAGAAAGTGAGTTGGAAGGTTAAAAATCAAAACTGTAATACGAAAACGAATTCATTCCTATAAAGGAATAAAGTTCTTTGTACAAAGCCATACTGAGGTAAGGGTTGCGCAGCTCTTGCTAATGAATGGATTCACTTATTACTCCTCTGCCTGTCCTTCTTTACGTTGGATGGGTAGGGGAGGCGTAGGTGACAGAGTAATAAGTAAAACAGTTGTAAGCGAAAGTTGAAACCATTTTATTAACAATTAAAAATTTAAAACATGAAAAAATTTGAAAGCCTCGGCAAAAGACTGAGTAAAGCAGAACAAAGTAGAATTCAAGGCGGTGCATTTGGAGGTTGTACATGCATTGGAAGTATAGGAACTTGGACATACACGCAAAGAACTCCAACTTGTCACGAGGAGTATCAAGATAAAATAACGTATTGCAGAAGTCAGGATGCAACCTGCTGGGGAAGTTGTGTTAACTTAGCATAACTACTAAATCAGAGGAGGTGTAAATAAGTTACACCTCCTTTTTTCTGACATAACAATACTTACATAATCTATCATATTATTTAATATATAATGAAAAATAAAAAAATAGGATCATTTTTAGTCTTTTTTCTTTCTTGGCTGAATATTGAGGCACAGGTATATATTTCAGGTAAGATAACGGGAGATGTTCCTGATAAACTAGTTATTTATGCCCCTGTCAATGACTTTACTAACAATACTCTTATTAGAGAAGGGGATGTGATTACTATAGATTCATGCGGACAATTTTGCTTCAACATGGAATTAAATACTGCCTGTTTTGTAACACTTAAGATTGGATATGAACCAATATGGCTGTTGCTTGAGCCCAACGATTCATTAGATATCAAAATAAACCTAGATAGTCTGAATGACGAAAGCCATCATGGATGGCTACAAATGAAGGGAAATAATAGTGATGGCCATTTGCTTTTTAATGAATATAATTTTCAACCATACAATAAGCTGGTACCCATAACCGAACTTTTTGAATCTCTTAAATCGAAACAAATTAATTTGATACAGTCAATTAAGGATACAATTTCAAAAGCACTTGAGCCATTTGACACATTGTTGAGTGATCGCAGAATATCATCTGAATATTATAAAATAATAAGTACTACAATAAAAGCGAACCTTCTTGATGAAGCATTAAAATATTTTTATAGGGGCTCCAAAGTAATATATTCGATATATTCTATGAAAGAAATTGAAGATTTAAAGAAAGAAATTTTTTCACTTTGTAATCCACATGACACGGCTCTTTATAAAGGGTGGAATACGGGATTTTATTTGTATGATTTTTTTCTGCAAAAAGAATTGACCGATAAAAGAAAAGTATTGGGATCTGAATTGAAGGATTCAATCTTAAAAATTTCAGAAAATAAAAAGCTGTTGATCCATGCTGATGCAACGCCTTTTTTATATATAAAAAATAATCGCCTGAAAGAATATTTATGGGGTAATACGCTTTATGGCATGAATGTTTCTGCAAACACTCCCCCAGATATACAATCAATAGAATCCTTCAGTTTCTTTTTCCCTGAAAGTACCTGGCTTGTTTATTTGAATCGTTTCGTAGCTGCGATAAAAGAAAAACAAAATGGGAGCAGAAATAATTCTAAGGAAATTATATATCTGGATACTACCCAATCAATCAACTCTTTTACCGATATAATAAATCAATTAAAAAACCGGTCATTGTTTATTGATATATGGGCATCATGGTGTATTCCTTGTCGCCAGGAATTTTTGAATAAAAACACAGTGGACTCATTTTTGAGTGAAAAAGATATTGTTAAGGTTTATATTTCTATGGATATACCTATGGCTATGAAAAGCTGGAAAGATGAAATAAACATATATAATCTTAAAGGGTACCACATTCTTGCTGGCCCAAAATTACAAAAGGACATAATGAAAAAAGTATATGATGGTAATGATAGATACACTATCCCCCGGTATGTAATTATCAATAAAAAAGGAATAATAGTTGAAAAGGACGCATTCCGGCCAAGCTATGAAAAAAAGCTAATTAAACAATTAAACGAAAAATTGTTCTGATTTTTAGCATATAAGCATGAGACTTTCTTTCTATAAACAACCCGACTCCATGGACTGCGGCCCCACCTGCCTGCGCATGGTGGCAAAGCATTATGGAAGAAATATTTCATTACAAACATTCAGGGAAAAAACACAGATAGGCAAAGAGGGAGTGAATATTTTAGGTATTAGCATGGCAGAGAAAGTGAGTTGGAAGGTTAAAAATCAAAACTGTAATACGAAAACGAATTCATTCCTGTGTAAAGGAATAAAGTTCTTTGTACAAAGCCATACTGAGGTAAGGGTTGCGCAGCTCTTGCTAATGAATGGATTCACTTATTACTCCTCTACCTGTCCTTCTTTACGTTGGATGGGTAGGGGAGGCGTAGGTGACAAAGTAATAAGTAAAACAGTAGTAAGTAAAAGTTGAAATCATTTTATTAACAATTAAAATTTTAAAAACATGAAAAAGTTTGAAAACCTCGGCAAAAAGCTGAGTAAAACAGAACAAAAAATGATATTAGGCGGTGGTACTTGCCAGTACGAAGCGCCAACCGAGTTTGGCACAACTTGGGTAGATGGGCAATCCATGCAAGATGCAAGACTTAACGCAACTTCCCTTGGCACTCACTGGTGTTGTACAAGTTGTTGTACAGCAAGTTGGGCTAATCATGCAGGATGCCCAGTTCAAGAGTAAACTATTTCTTATATAGAAACAATTAAAGCATAAGTTTCTGATTAGGGCGTAAAAGGATAAAACTTTTTACGCCCATTTCAAAAAGAATGTATGATTAATTTTAGAATTTGTGGATTGTCCATGTTAATAGTATTGTGCTACACTTTAAGATATTTTCACAGTACTTGTAATTATGATATTTCAGTAAAAAATGCAAGCAACAATTATATTGATACGAATAAAATAATGGATAGTATTGTGCTTGTTAATGAAACTAAAAAGGAAATACATTTTTTTTATTACGATAAATTTGATGAAAGAAGCCTAATATTCTTAAAGCCATTATCAACAATTAAGATATATACTGATTACCCGATATTTTTAATACAAACTAATCAATATCAAAATTTCTACATTTTATATTCTAACGAAAGAATTTATGTAAGTATAAATGACATAGGTAACGCAATATTGAAGACAAAAAAATATGGTTTGCGTGATAATGAATTAGGTTTTTCAAGAAGTATGAACGAAAGCGTAGAACTTACATTTTTAAAAATTGCTAAATATGCAGTCAAATATTCGAAGAAAAATTACTTAAAATTAGATAGTATATTTCAAAAGGAATATAACGATGATTTATTTTTTTTGGCAAAGTATAAACAAAAGAAACCCGTATCTGGAGAATATGAAAACCTGATTAGGGCTTATTTAATCTCACATTTATACGGAGAAAAAATTTACTTTATCGGTATGCAAAACAAGGGAAGCATTTCTTCAGCATATCGTAAATATTTGTTGTCATTAGAAGACAAGATTATTATTAACCCACTTTATGGCGATGATATATGGTTTAACAAATTACAATACACATTTTTAAAATATAAATATCAAGATTTCGGTGCTAATTCATTAGATTCTATTTATGCTAGTGTAAAAAAATATTTGGTAGGAAAAGCCCGCGATAGATTGCTGTTTGGATAGTAAGAGATGCTTTAACTCAAGAGCAAAATACTGCCAAATGGTATGTAAAGGATTTTATGATAGAAAATTCTGATAATGAGTATAAAAATCAAATAGAGGCAATGGTAGAAGACCAACACTTGATAACAAGCCTAAAATCTGAAACAAGTGTAATTGACAGTAGAAAAGAAAAATTTATTTTTGATTCAATAATAAAAAAATTAAATGGAAATATTGTTTATGTTGATTTTTGGGCAAGTTGGTGCTTGCCGTGTCGTAGTGAAATGTTACCCTCGAAAAGATTAAGAATTAAATATTCGAAAGATTCTATCAAGTTTGTGTACATGTCTATAGACAAAGATATTAGTGCCTGGAGAAATGCATCTGCTCAAGAAAACATAAACAATTATCAATACAATTATTGGTTTTCAAATTTTGATAGTTCAATTCTCGCAAAAAAAATAAAACTCATAACGATACCCCATTATATTCTAATAAACAAAGAAAGTAAAATAGTAGATACAGACGCTCCCCGTCCCAGCGATCCGAAGTTAATTCTGATACTTGATAAACTTTTGAACAAAAAAAATTGACTCGATTTTATTTCTACAAACAACCCGACGCCATGGACTGCGGTCCCACCTGCCTGCGCATGGTAGCAAAGCATTATGGAAGAAATATTTCATTACAAACGCTTAGAGAAAAAACTCAGATAGGAAAAGAAGGTGTGAATCTTTTAGGTATCAGCGAAGCTGCAGAAGCAATCGGTTTTCGTACACAATCCGTTAAGCTTACTTATCAATCCTTATCGCAGGATGCAAAACTGCCTGCTATCCTTCATTGGAATCAAAATCATTTTATAATAGCCTATCCTAAATCCTTCCCAACAGGAAGGACTTTGAGAAGCTTTTTTAAAAGAAAAAAGTTGATTAATATAGCCGACCCTGCTCACGGGTTTATTACTTTAACCGAAAAAGAATTCAAATCTCATTGGATAAGCGATAAAGATGGCGGCGAAGATTGTGGCATTGCATTATTGTTAGAGCCCTCGCCAAGGTTTTACGAAAACACCGATGACCTTCCACAAGACGGGGAAGAAAAACAAAAATCAAAAGGACTCGGCTTTAAAAATATTTTCAATTATATTTTTCCTTATAAGAAATTAGTGTTTCAATTATTCATCGGGTTGGGCGTAGCCAGCCTCCTGCAATTATTTCTTCCCTTTCTTACTCAAAGCGTAGTGGACACCGGTGTGAATACTGCCAACATTCATTTTGTCTATATTGTTTTAATGGCGCAGTTGGCTTTATTTGCCGGCAGGCTGGTGATTGAATTTGTCCGGGGTTGGATATTACTGCATATCAGCACCCGCATCAATGTTTCCATTCTCACCGATTTCCTCATTAAGCTAATGAAACTGCCCGTTAGTTTTTTTGACAGCAAACAAACCGGTGATATTTTACAACGTATGAACGATCACAGCCGTATTGAATCTTTTCTTACCGGCTCATCGCTTAATGTGTTGTTTTCTCTTATTAACCTTTTGATATTTTCCATAGTGCTTGCCATTTTCAATGTCGGCATATTTGCTGTGTTTATTATTTCTGCTGTCTTGTATTCTTCCTGGGTTATTATTTTCCTTAAAAAAAGAAGAGTGCTCGATTATAAACGTTTTGCAGTAGCTGCCAAAGAACAAAGCACCACCATTCAGTTGGTGCAGGGTATGCAGGAAATAAAACTGAATGGAGTGGAACGTCCTATGCGCTGGACCTGGGAAGGTTTGCAGGCAAAATTATTCCGGCTGAGTATGAAAGGACTTTCGCTGAATCAATGGCAGCAGGCAGGCGCTATGTTTATCAATGAAGGAAAAAATATTTTTATCACTTTTCTTTCCGCTAAAGCAGTGATTGATGGTCAAATGACTTTAGGTTCCATGCTTGCCGTACAATATATCATCGGGCAACTCAACAGCCCGATAGAGCAAATGATCGGATTTGTTCAGTCGGCTCAAAATGCAAAAATCAGTATGGAAAGACTCAATGAGATTCATACTATGGATGATGAAGAGCCGGAAGAAAAATATTTATTGCAGGAATTGCCGGCAAGTTTTACGAGAAGTGTGGTGGGAGGGAGTAGCAGCCCCTCTAAATCTCCCCGCAGGGGAGACTTTCCTGCCGCACAAGGCCAGCCTGTTGAAGACTCTACAATTTTTTTGAGCCAGCATCAACCAAAAAAATTTTCGACAAGCGAGGTTAGTGTGTTGTTTCCTCCCCCTGCGGGGGAGTTAGAGGGGGCAGGAATAGGCTTCTTCAATCTCTCTTTCACTTATCCCGGCGCCGGCAATGAGCCGGTATTGAAAAATATCCATCTTAATATTCCGAAAGGAAAGACAACAGCGATTGTCGGCGTAAGCGGTAGCGGTAAGACTACATTATTAAAACTGTTATTAAAATTTTATGAACCGCAGAAAGGGGAAATAAAATTGGATAACACATCGCTCAGTCATATCAGTCATAAAGTGTGGCGAAGCCATTGCGGAGTGGTGATGCAGGAAAGTTTTATTTTTTCTGATACCATTGCAAAAAACATTGCAGTCGGTTTGGAAAAACCGGATATGGAAAGATTGCATCATGCTGCTGATGTTGCGAACGTCAGAAATTTCATTGAAGAATTGCCATTAGGATATAATACAAAAATCGGCGCTGAAGGTACGGGCATCAGCATGGGACAAAAGCAACGGATTTTAATTGCAAGGGCGGTGTATCGGGATCCTGAATTTATTTTTTTTGATGAAGCAACCAACAGCCTTGATGCAAACAATGAAAGTATAATACTTCATAAGCTGGAATCATTTTTTAAAGGAAGAACAGTAGTCATCGTGGCGCATCGCCTCAGTACGGTGAAGAACGCCGATCAGATCATTGTATTGGATAAAGGAGTGATTGCCGAAAAAGGAACGCACCAGGAATTAACTTCTCTGCGTGGAGAATATTATACGTTAGTAAAAAATCAATTGGAATTAGGCAATTGAAATTTCTGAAATGAAAACTATTGATAAAGAAACGGAGACATTAGATAAGTCATTGCTGTGGGATGGCAAAACCCCTCCTGCGGAGGGGCATGGGGAGGCTCTTGTTAGCAGCGAGATACAGGAAATCATCAGCTATCGTCCCCACTGGATCATCCGGAAAGGAAATATTTTATTTCTCCTCATCATTCTTTTTTTACTGGCATTGACCTGGTTTATCAAATATCCTGATATCATCAACGGATCGGCAAGATTGGTTGCGCTGAATCCGCCCAAGCTGATAACTTCAAAAGTGGAAGGAAAATTATTGAAACTTTTTGTTACAAATGAACAGCAGGTGCAACAAGGAACGCATTTGGGTTATATGGAAAGTACAGCGGTTTACAAAGAAGTCATGAAACTGCAGCTGTGGGTGGATAGCATCATTTGCTCCATAGAACATGACAACTATGAAATCCTTACCCGCTATCCTTTACCTGAATTAACCAATCTCGGAGAATTGCAAACCAATTACCAGTCTTTTCAAAATGAATTGGCAGAAACGATGCAAACATTAACAAGCGGATATTATGTAAAGAAAAAAATATCGCTGGAAAAGGATTTGAATTACCTGGGCAACCTGAAAAATAATGCTCTGCAGCAACAACAACTGCTGAAAAACGACAAACAATTGCAGGATACGGAGTACAAAGCATACCAATCACTGGCAAAGGATAAAGTAATAGCGCCGCTGGAGCTGAATCAATACAAAAGTAAACTGATAGCAAAAGAGCAAAGCCTGAAACAATTAGATGTACAAATCACCAATAACGATATCAGCAGTCATGGAAAACAAAAGGAAATACTGGAACTCGAAAAGCAGGTAACAGGTGAGCAACAAAAATTTCATTCAGCCTTGCTGGTATTAAAAAGTGATATTGAAAAATGGGTACAACAATATGTGTTGGCAGCGCCGGAGGCGGGAAAGGTTTTGTTTGTATCTTCTTTGCAGGAAAATGAAATGATATCTGCCGGGCAAAGTTTATTTTATGTGCAGCCGCAGCAGTCACAGTTTTATGCGGAACTGATGGCGGGGCAAAAAGGATTGGGAAAAATAAAACCGGGGCAGAAAGTGATGATAAAATTAGAAAGTTTTCCCAGCGAAGAGGTTGGCTATATAAACGGGGAAGTGAATTATATTTCTGATTTGCCCAATCGCCGGGATAGTTTTTTGATAAAAGTAAATCTGCCCAAAGGATTACAGACCAATTACGGTAAACAAATATTTTTTCGAAACGATCTTTCGGCACGGGCCGAAATAATAACTGATAACAGGAAATTATTTGACCGCCTGTTAGGGCAACTAAAGCAGGTTTGGGAAAGATAAAGTAATAAGTAAGGATAAACTCTTTGTTTGCAAGCAAAACCTTTTCATCCGGGGTATAGCGGTTGAGGTGAAAGCCTGTACCAGGATCAGGCTGATTATTTAAAAATTAAATTTGTAATTTATGAATGAAAAATTCAAACACTTAGGGAGAGCCCTGAGTAAAGTGGAACAAAAAGCAATTTCTGGCGGCTTGGAAATCGTTTTATGTGGTGGCAAAGGAAACTTTGTTGAACGATGTAGATGTATGAATTCACAAGGAACGGTAGTCGGCCCTTTCTATTGTTGTCACACCGATGAGAGCCAGTGCATTACTGATAATTGTGGTTCTGGCAATCAAAATTGGGTTTGTACGCATTAAAATTTAGTTTTAAAGATTTAAATAAGGCAGATATATTCTGCCTTATGCTCTAAATTAACAAATAGGAAATATGCGAAAGACCTCTATATTAATTTCACTGATTATTTGTGTATTATTTTCTATAGCACAAACAAATTTACCGGATTCTTTAATAAGAAAACGGATTCATGATATCGATTCATTTGTTACCAGGCTGGACAGTCTAAAAGAATACAAGGAAAAACAGATAAATGGGAATTCAGAGTTTATTGGATACTTTAACGGATACATTTACATAAGCCAAGAAAGAAGGAAAAATATGAAAACCGTTATTGACTGTTTTTTCAACCAATTGATTTTTTACTCTTGTGACACTTTATTATTGAAACTAGAGCAAGTTGAATCCAATTATTATTGTATAGATGGAAGCTACTATGATAAAAGCGGAATAAAGGAGATTAGAGAGGATCAAATACAGAGATTAGACAAATTCACGAAGGCGTTTAAATCAATTACGATTTTGCTATTTCTGGATGAGAAAGATATAGAATAACAGGCAAAAATAGTAATCAAATTAAAGCAGAAAAATTTCTGAACCTAACAAACTTTCCATGTTTTGTGGAAATGCTAACACTGGAGAGACAATACCAATCGAAGGTGCTCTTAGTTAACCAACCTATCACAACTAAGATTTAAACAAACAATCCGGGGGGTATTAGGCATTTTCAAATTTGAATTGTTAATACCCCTCATTATTTATAATTTACCAGTACAATGGAATGGAAAAAAAATATTTTTTGTGTTCTTGCAATTTCATTATCTACTTTTAATTCTTTGGCGCAAAGCCAAAACATTTCACTTAATTTATTGAGACGGGATATAGTTTTAACTGACCCTGTAAGCTCAACAATTTACCTTGCAAGCAGAACCAAAACCCCGAATAGTTATCCGATACAGACATTAAATGGAGAAATTATCAGAAGCTATTCAATTTACAAATTTTTGCTACAGCCCAAACCTGATCTATCTAAATATGATCCTGTTAGCTCCCCTTCAATAAAGTATTTAAAATCAGGAAAGGCTGCGGAAGCACCCGGTAAGAATTGCAATCCTGCAGAAATATTGAACCTGCTCTTTGGTTTAATTTATTTAACTATATTCGTGCACGTACACGAGCAAAAAGTGCCAGAGGATAACTCAACAATGGACAGCCGGACAGTGATTTCGTTTGGAAAAAGGATTTGATATATTATTGATTATTGTTTTCTGAGCAATTTTTTGTTTCAGATTTTACAACGGTTGGATAATCGTCTATTTTGATGTCTCATCTCCCTTTTAAAAAAAAGAGGTAACGATGATCCCTTTTGACGATATCCGGAGTATTTAATTGAAAAGAAATATAGTTTTGTTTTATTGCTGTATTGATTAACTAAAGTTTTATCAAAATTTTTATATGACAGATATTGAAAAACGGTATGAAGCCTTGTTGCAACCTTCCGAAGCGCTGGTGGCTGATATGGCAAAACTGAAAGGTGATATAATGATCCTGGGTGCTGGAGGTAAGATGGGACCGGCATTGGCGATAATGGCTAAACAAGCTATTGAAAAGTCCGGAGTGAAAAGGAAACTGATGGCTGCATCAAGATTTTCTGAGCCGGGTCTGGAACAAAAGCTCAAGGAAACCGGAATTACAACTTTTGCAGCCGATTTATTGGAGGATGAGCAACTGGAAGCTCTGCCGGATGCGCCCAATGTATTATACCTGGCAGGGATGAAATTCGGCACCCGGGATAATGAACCATTTACCTGGGCTATGAATGCTTACCTGCCCGGGCGGGTAGCAAAAAAGTATCGTAACTCCAATATTGTGACATTTTCAACCGGTAATGTGTATCCTCTGACCCCGGTTACATTGGGTGGGGCATCAGAAGATATAAAACCAGATCCTATTGGTGAGTACGGGCAATCTTGTTTGGGCAGGGAGCGGTTATTTCAATATTCCTCAAAAAAATACAATACTCCCGTTTTGATATACAGGCTTAATTATGCCAACGATGTCAGTTATGGAGTATTGCTCGAAATAGCGAAAAGTGTGAGGGATGAAAAGCCTATTGATATATCTACAGGTAATGTAAATGTTATCTGGCAGGCGGATGCCAATGAAATTGCATTACGCTGCCTGCATCATTGCAGCACACCGCCCAAACTGCTGAATGTAACCGGCAGCGAAACTCTTTCTGTTAAATGGATTGCCGGTGAATTTGGGAAACTATTTAATAAGCAACCGCACTTTATCAACCGGGAAGAGCCTTCTGCTTTTTTAAGTAATGCTGCTGAGTGCAGCAAATTATTCGGCTACCCGAAGGTGAGTATCAAAGAAATGATTGAGATGATCGGTACATGGTTGATTACAGGAGGCAAAACAATAAATAAGGAAACCCATTTTCAGGAACGCCAGGGTCAATTTTAAGCTTATGAGCCATACATTAAATAATAATATTAAGAAATTTCTATCGGAGGGTACAATCATTCCTGCACATCCTCTGGCATTGAACCAGGATTTGTCCATTGATTTCCCGCGGCAAAAATTATTGACTCATTATTATATGCAAAGTGGTGCCGGTGGGGTAGCAGTGGGAGTACATACCACCCAATTTGAAATTCGTCAACCGGAGTTTAATCTGCTGGAAACGGTACTGCAAACTGCTTCTACGGAGATTGATAAAGCGGATCTCAAACGTCCTTTTATTAAAGTTGCCGGAGTATGTGGGCCGGTTGAACAGGCCGTTCAGGAAGCTGCACTTGCCGTCAAACATGGATATCATTTGGGTTTATTAAGTAATGGAGGGCTAGCTTCTTTAACAGAAGATGAACTTATAGACAGGGCGAAGGCAGTCGCAGAAATTATTCCATTGTTTGGCTTCTACCTGCAACCTGCTGTCGGCGGCCGTATTTTAAGTTTCTCATTCTGGAAAAGATTTGCTGCCATTGAAAATGTTCATGCTATTAAGGTGGCTGCTTTCAACCGTTACCAGACATTAGACGTGGTAAGGGCGGTATGTGAATCGCCCCGCTGCAATGAAATTGCTCTTTATACAGGTAATGATGACAATATTGTAGCGGATTTATTAACACCTTACCGGTTTAATATAAATGGGAAAAAAACAGAAAAAAGATTTGTTGGAGGCTTATTGGGACATTGGGCAGTTTGGACAAGTAAGGCTGTTCTTTTATTGCAGGAAATAAAAAATTGTATAAAGAATAATTATAAAGATATTGAACTACTGCTGGCTAAAAATATAGAAGTTACAGATATGAATGCTGTGATTTTTGATGCAGAAAATGCATTTAAGGGAAGTATAGCCGGAATACACGAGGTGTTGAGAAGACAGGGATTACTGAAAAATATTTATTGCCTGAGCCCTAAGGAAAAATTGTCGCCTCAGCAGCCATCTGAAATTGACAGGGTCTATAAAATGTATCTGCATTTGACGGATGATGATTTTATAAATGAGTTTTTGAAGAAGAATGATTAAGGAACGAATACAGAAAATATCAACTGATATTTTTGATACCGTTGTGGCAAACAGAAGATATCTGCATGCAAACCCTGAATTGTCTTTTAAGGAATATAAAACTGCTGCCTTCATTCAGTCCAAACTAAATGAAATCGGCATTCAGTGGAAAACGATGAGCGGCACCGGTGTAGTGGCTACAATCAAAGGAAACCTGGACTCTGAGAAAGTAATAGCGCTAAGGGCCGATATAGATGCATTGCCCATCCGGGAAATGAATGAGGTTTCTTATAAATCAACCTGTGAAGGAGTAATGCATGCCTGCGGCCATGATGCACATACTGCTTCCATGCTGGGAACGGCTTTCATTCTGGATTCTTTGAAAGATGAATTTGGTGGAACCGTTAAAATAATTTTTCAACCTGCAGAAGAAATTCTGCCGGGAGGAGCCAGCCTGATGATCAAAGATGGAGTATTGGAAAACCCTGCACCCTCCTGTATTATCGGTCAGCATGTGTCTCCTTTTATAGAAGCCGGAACTATTGCCGTCAGGCCGGGAAAATTTATGGCTTCGATGGATGAACTTTTTGTTACTGTAAAAGGTAAAGGTGGTCATGGTGCTCAGCCCCACCAGAATATAGACCCGGTAGTTATTACTGCGCAAATAATAACTTCACTTCAGCAGGTTGTCAGCCGGATATCAAATCCCTTTTCTCCAACGGTATTATCGTTTGGAAAAGTAATTGCAAACGGAGCTATTAATATAATACCGGATGAAGTGTATATGGAGGGAACTTTCCGGGCAATGGACGAACAATGGCGGGACCAGGCGCATGAACGTATGATAAAAATTGCAACGGGTATTGCAGAAAGTATGGGAGGAAGTTGTGAGTTTAAAATCAGTAAAGGCTATCCGGTTTTAGTAAATAATCCCCGGTTGGCTGAAAATATAAAAGTATTTGCAGAAGATTATTTAGGAAATCAAAATGTATTGGAAGCGGAAAAGTGGATGGCAGCCGAGGATTTTGCTTATTACACCCAAAAGACAGATGCTTGTTTTTTTGTGCTGGGAGTTGGAAATAAACAGAAAAATATTTCGGCCCCTCTTCATTCACCTAATTTCAGTATTGATGAGCAGGCTTTTAATGTCAGCACAGGTCTTATGGCTTATATTGCATTGCAACAATTGAAAAATCAGGTGTAAAGGGCACAAGAACTTTTCTTTTGATATTGAAATAGTGACATTGTAAATAATGAAATGCTGAATCGGGAAATTCTAAAACATTGAATTATACAAGTATTATTAAAATTTTAAAAAATGGAATCAAAGATTTTACCGGCAAATTCAAAAATTGGTCAAGCAATTAAAAAGGCGTTTGTAAACGGTGTGATGTTTTTTTTATTACTGCTTGTGTTGTACTCCTGCAAGCAAAGTCATTATCCCGGACCGCTTACCCCGGAAGAAGCTCTTAAATCGTTTCAGATAGACAGCAACTTTACAATCGAGCTGTATGCTACAGAGCCCTATGTTAAAGACCCTGTATGCCTTGCCTGGGATGAATCCGGAAATGCCTATGCAGTAGAACTACCTGATTATCCCTATCCATTAGTGGAAGGCAAAACCAGTGGTAAAATCAAGTTATTAAAAGATTTGAATAATGACGGCAAAGTGGATTCTGCCATTGTGTTTGCAGATCATCTGGCCTATGCTACCAACGTACTGCCCTGGAAAGGAGGCTTGTTAGTAACCGCCGCTCCTTATATTTTGTACCTGAAGGATACTACCGGTGACGGAAAATCCGACAGGAGCGATACATTGTTTACCGGGTTCTTTGATAAGAATACAGAAGCACAAATAACTAATCTTTGTTTTAATGTTGATAATTGGATTTATGCAGCTAATATGGGATTTGAAAGTAAGGTGAAAGAGTATGGTGCAAAAGACACTTCCAAATCACTTTCTCTTGCCGGTACTGATTTCCGGTTCCGGCCCGACAAGTTAACGTTTGGTAATGCTACCGGGGCAGCACAATTCGGTCAATCCCTGGATGGTTTTGGCCATCGGTTCATCACTACAAATTCGGACCATATTAAACAGTCTGTTATTCCTTATCGTTATCTGCAACGTAATCCCTTTTTGTCTGATGTACCCGGTTCAGATGATATAACAGATCATGGGCAGGATATGATTCAGGTGACACCAACTCCTTATTGGCGGCAAGTGAGAACAGACAGGAGAAATAAAAAATTTAAAGAACAAAAACTAAACCGTATCGAATATGCCAGAGATAAGTTTACCGGAGCTTCCGGTAGCGCATTTTATGGAGCAGATGCTTACCCCCCGGAATATCAAAATAATTATTTTGTAACAGAGGTAGCAGGAAACCTTGTTCACAGGGATATATTAGTAGCGTCAGATACATCGCCGTTTTTCAGAGCCACCCTTCCGACTCCGAAAGAAAAAAATGAGTTTATGGTTTCTACGGACAGTTGGTTCAGGCCGGCAAATGTAGCCCTGGGCCCAGACGGCAATTTATATATAGTAGATATGTACCGTCAGCATATTGAAACGCCATTTGCTATTGAAGAAGATCTTAAAAAGGATATGGATTTTATGAATGGTTCGGAATATGGCCGTATTTACCGGATTGTTCCTAAAAAGAAAAATGTATTACCACCTGTTAATATTTCTCCAAACACCTCTGTGGCAGAGTGGTTATCCTTGTTAAGCTATCCCAACATTTTTTGGCAGACAAGAGCACAGATGAAATTGTTGGAGTTGCAGGATAAGTCGGTTATTCCCGGGCTCAATGATGTTTTTAACAACAGTACAAATCCTTCGGCAAGAGTAAGGGCTTTATACCTGTTAGATGCATATAATGCGCTCCAGGTCTCCCAGGTACAAAAGGCGTTGAATGATGCTGATGCAGGTGTTCGTGAAAATGCAATTATACTTGCAGAAAAGTTTCCTTCCTGTAAGGCGTTGATTATTTCAAAAATGAAAGACTCCTCAGCACAGGTTGCTTTCCAGGCTTGCCTGAGTTCCGGGGATTTTTCGGGCAGTGAGGTCAATGAGACGTTTGTGTCGTTATTGCAAAGATTCAATTTCAATAAATGGTTCAGAGAAGCAGTTCTCACATCCAGATCTGCTCCCTCTATCGATTTTATTAAGTTGGTGTTGCTTAAGAATTCGGGAAATGTAAAACCGGAAGGAGTTGCTTCTTTAATAAAAGGATGTTCCAATTCTATCGCCGCAAGGTCAGCTAAGGGGGAACTGAACTCGTTGATTGATTATTTTACTGCGGGGAAAAATGCAGATGAACTGTGGGTACAGTCCGGATTAGACGGGATTATTGCCGGACTTGAATCCCGGGAAGAAAAACCTGTTGCTGATCCGGCGCTAAAAGCCAAAGTAGAGAAATTACTCATTTCAGGATATAGTGATACTATTAAAAAATCGCTGCAGAAATTAAAAGATCTGTTATAGAAAATAATTGACGTGTACGTTACCGAAAATTATTAACTTTAGGCTCGCCTGGGGTTTCAATTTTAAAACGGAATCCGGAAGTTTATGCACTCTACAATTGAACTTAAATGCATTGACTGTATTTCGAATGCAGGAGTTTCTGTCAAACCGGATAATATTGCCACGGCAACGCATCGGTTTTTATCAGCGCAAAAACATTTGTACTGTGGCCCCGGCCTGATAGAACTTCAGATTAATGGAGTAAACGGTATAGATTTTAATACAGAAAAGCTGAATACGGAGGACCTGGTAAATTCCTGCCAGTATCTATTAAGTAAGGGTATAACACGATTTTTTCCGACAGTCATTACTAATTCAACAGCTAACCTTGAAAAAATACTGGGTAGCATCAACCGGGCTTGTATTGAAAATGAAAAGGTGAAAGAGTGTGTTGCAGGCATACATTTGGAAGGACCCTTTATTTCACCTCATGATGGTGCCCGGGGTGCACATGAGAAAAAATATGTTTGTAAACCCGATTGGGAATTATTTTGCCGGCTGCAGGAAGTATCCGGTAATAAAATCAGGATTATCACTCTTGCCCCCGAATGGGAAGGAGCCATTGATTTTATCAGGCAATGTGTTCGGTCCGGCATAGTAGTTTCCATTGGTCATTCATTGGCCAATGAAGAACAAATAAAAAATGCCGTGGAGGCAGGTGCTACCATGTCAACTCATTTGGGAAATGGTGTTCCTGTTATGTTGTCACGCCATCCTAATATCATTTGGGACCAGTTGTCCAATGATAAACTTTATACGACCTTTATTGCAGACGGGATTCACCTGCCGGATTCATTTTTAAAAACGCTGATACGGGTAAAAGGGGATCATGCTGTGATTGTAAGCGATGCGACCTATCTTGCAGGAATGGAACCGGGAGAATATACAACTCACATCGGCGGGCAAGTAGTTCTTGACAGTACAGGAAGATTATCTTTAAAATCGAATCCGGCATTATTGGCTGGTGCTTCAAAAGATCTGCTTCAGAATATTGAAGTGCTGATTCAAAAAAAGATAAGTAGTTTGAGCCAAGCCTGGCAAATGGCTTCCGTTCAGGCCTACCACTGTATGCAATCATCTTGCGGAGCAAATCCTTTAACTGATTGGAACGGAGACAGGGTTTTATTTACCATAGATGCGCAGGGAAATATTAATATCCAGTTGGTATTAAAAAGTAATAAGATCGTTTTTGAAAATAAAACTACCGAATATGAATAACGAGACATCAAGGAGAGCATTTTTTAAAAAACTTGCTTTGGCAATTCCATTAGCTGGTGCTGCCGGCATCATTGTTTCGTCCTGCAACGATAATAAAAATGGAACGAACAATGGTACTACCGATAAGAAGCCTGCAGATTGCCATGATCTATCAGGATTAACTCCGGATCAGATGGCAACCCGTAAAAACCTGAATTATGTGGAGATTTCCCCCGTTAAAAGCAAGGAATGTAAAATTTGTGCTTTATACATTCCGCCGGCAGAAGGATCTACTTGTGGAACCTGTACTCTTGTACCGGGTCCTATTGAACCTTTAGGTACTTGCACGTATTTTGCTCCAAAGACAACCTGATATCTGAATTGCTGATTTCTTTCTTATTTATCTGTTTAGCTGACATATGAAAAATATATTAGTTTATCTGCTTGCTTTTGCCCTTCCTTATTGCGGAATTGCACAAAAGGAAAATATTTTAAAAGTAAAAATATCAGATTACGACGGACAACCTGTTTCAAACGTAACCCTGCAATTACTTAATACAAGATTTTACGCAGTATCTGACAGGAGCGGGTATGCAGAATGGAAAGGACTTGAAAACGGGGATTACAAACTATTTGTAACACATACAGGGTATGCTTCTCAGGTAAAAGATGTTTCTATAAATAAATCCATGACTGAAGTGGATATTGTATTGCAGATGTCATCCGTCTATTTAGATGAAGTAGTGGTCACGTCAGAGAAAAAATATAATCCCCTGGCAAATATTCCCATTGCAGTCACCGCCTTGCCCGGATCAGAGATTCAAAATTTCAGGATCAACCAAATCAAAGATATTTCAGCAATTGCACCGAATCTTTCTATAACAAACCCGGGAGATGGGAGAGATGTAACAACAATAAGAGGAATCAGCAGTACTTCCTATGATCCTTCGGTAGCAACCTATATTGATGGTGTTTGTCAGTTTATGTTAGATACCTACATACCTCAGCTTTGGGATGTTGAAAGAATTGAAATTGTGAGAGGGCCCCAGGGTGACTTATATGGTCGTAATGCGATGGGGGGTGTCATAAATGTTATTACCAGGCAACCGTCAGACCATACTGATTTATTTGCTGAAATAAGTATGGGTAATTATCGTCAGCAACGATGGAATGTCAATTTCAGAAGCCCGTTGAAAAAAAATAAGCTTTATGCCGGCGCTGCATTGATGTATAACAAAAGAGATGGATTTTACTTTAACGAATTTACCGGGTCATCATTTGATAAACAACACCAGGTAGCCGGTAATTTTTATTTGAAATACCAGCTTTCCTCCCGCTGGCAGATGACTGCAAATTTTAAAAGCTTTCTTAACAGGAATCGGGGCGGGTTTACTTTAGCAATGGGGCCTGACTATGCATTGGAAAATCCTTTTGTTGTAAATCAAAATGCGGTTGCAATGATGAAGGATAATACATCCAACAGCTCACTCTCCATCAATTATTCAGGTAAAAAATTTAATTTCTCTTCTCAAACTTCTTATCAATACAATTACCGGATTTATGATAAACCCATTGATGCCGATTTCGGACCTATTGATGGTTTAAGTCTTATAAAAGATTACGGAAGGGATTGGAATACGGTTAAAGTGTTGACACAAGAGTTACGCTTTTCATCACCGGCTCAACATGCATCAGGGTTCAACTGGCAGGCAGGTCTTTTTTTATACCGCCAGGTAAGTCCCACCAAATTGGCTGCTTATTATGGAGCCGATGCTAAATACCTGAATCCAGATTTAGACACTGATTTTTCAACCATAAATTCTATTAAAAATAATATAAACGGCATTTCGCTGTTTACCCATGCAGAATATACACTGGACAAAAAGGTTAAATTGTTTGGAGGTCTCCGGTATGACGCTGAACACAAAATGTATGATGCAACTGTAGCCTATAATAAAGGAAATGTAAATTTTGACCTAGTACCGGAAACTTCTGCATCTAAAACATTTTCTTCTGTCTCTCCAAAAGCAGGAATTCTTTTTTCTTTTCCCGGATCAGCAGAATGGTATATAAGTTATAGTAAAGGATATAGAACCGGAGGCTTCACACAAGTGCCGGAAATTTTTGACTTTTCTCAGCCCACGTTGCAACCTTACCAGCCCGAGTATAGCCATAATTTTGAGACGGGTTTAAAAAAATATCTGTTTGATAAAAAACTATCTGCTGATTTCTCAGCTTTTTATACAACTGTATCAAATGCGCAATTACCCACCCTGGTATTACCGGCGGTCATTGTTGTAACTGCAAATACAGGTAAATTAATAAGCAAGGGTTTTGAAGCTGAGATCAATTCCAAGCCTGTAAAAAACCTGGTACTGCAATACCGGTTTGGCTATACACAGGGAAAATACAGTAAACTGCAACTTCCCGTAGATGGAACGATGAAAGATATGAAAGGTAAGCATCCGGTATTTACACCAGAATACACATCATTTCTTTCTCTTCAATATAGCATTACGTTCAGGAAAAGCAGGATCCTCCCCGGGCTTCAATGGTCAGCTTTCGGAAAACAGTATTTTGATTTAAGTAATACTATATCGCAGAATCCCTATAGTCTTCTTAAAGGATTTGTTTCATTCTCTTATAATGATATAACGCTAAAAGTTTGGGGCAACAATCTTCTGAATAAAAAATATATAGCTTATGCATATGATTTTGGAGCTGTTCATTTGGGTGATCCGCAAACATATGGAATGAGCTTATCGTTCAATATCAATAATAAAAATAATTGACACAAGCTGAAAACAGGATACCGGTAAGAACCTGTTGGTTTTTAAGAATGAGATTTTAAAATGAGTTGCCGGATAATTATTATTTCATCCTGTTTAATATTTTTAAAATAACAACTGCCTGGTTCATTTCGGTATTTTTTGCTCCATATAAGATAGTGAGCTTTTCTTTCTTCGCAATTTCATTGATCCGTTTCAATTCATTTTTTAAACCCGACAATTCAACTCTGTATCTTTTTTCAAATTCAGGAAATCGTTCAGGTTGATGATTGAACCATTGCCGCAATTTATCGGAGGGGCCGAGCTCTTTGCACCATTCATCTAATTTGGCTTTCTCTTTGCTGACTCCTCTCGGCCATAGACGATCTACCAATAACCGGTATCCGTCTTCTTTTGAAGGAGCTTCATATACCCGTTTTATACTTATATTTTTCATTGGGGTTTATAATGCGGAAAGAAAAGACTGTATCGTACAGGTTCTTATATTTTGACCGGTAAAACCGGCAAAGATTTTCATCGGGCAATATCAATATCAATCCCGTTTTTTGATAAACCTCTTCTCTCCAGTTAAAGAATCAATTATTAAAATGCTCTTTTCTCTACCGGCATTCCATTCACATCCAATTCCACAATCGGGTAGCCAAGTTTTTGGAGGCCCGGAAGAATTTTCGCCTTATCACCAACCAGCATTATGCCATTGAGTAAAAAGTTGTTCAATATTGCTTATTATAGAATTCATAATTATATTTAATGTAAAATGTATTGTTTTAATTATTGTTACTTAAAACATAAGTTGATACTTGTTTTAAAGCTTTTTATGTTTTAATAAATATTGAAAAGTTTGTAAGTTAGACTCAGCATAGCTCTGCATTTTGTTTACTATACTTTTATGCTCATTTGCATAATTGGTTACATCGCTGTTTTTGTATTTGTATAAGCCTTTAAATTTATCGTTTCTCACAATTAATAACCAACTGGTATCTATTACGCCATATTTATCATCAGCATTAAAATAAATATATGGTCGTTTTTGATTAAACAAATTTATGCCAAGTGTATTGTTTTTAAAAGTTAAGCCCAATAAACCCATAGTTGATGGGAAAACATCTATTTGCCCGGACATTTGGCTAAACGTTTTGTGTTCTTTTATTATTTCTGGTGCATAAAAAAGTAAAGGAGAATGATTATAGTCTAATGACAAATCATATTTAGAGCTTACCGGAGAACCATGATCTGCAACGAAAACAAAAATTGTATTCTTAAACCAAGGCTGCTGAGAAGCCATATTTATAAATTTATGTAATGAATAATCGGCATATTCAACAATCTTATCTTTCTCCTCTAAATTTTTGGGTGTAAAGTATTCAGGTATATAAAACGGACGATGATCACTTGTCGTCATAAAAGCTGCAAAAAATGGTTTTTCTTGACTATTTAGTTCATTTAACATTGGAATAGAAAATTCAAACATATAATCATCTGGTACACCTAATGTAGTTTTTGCTTTTCCTAATGGATAATCGTCTTTTGCAATAACCTGATCATAATCGTTACCTTTTAAAAAGCCTTCAACGTTATCGAATTGTCCATCATGTGTTGTAAAATAAATGGTAGAATAGTGGTGTTTTTTTAAAGTACTTGCCATACCATTATACTTAAACATTCCGCTTTCTTTCATAGGGTGTTGCCTAAACAAGGCAGGATAAGAAAACAGGGTGCTAAAAATTCCATTAAATGTATGAATTCCTGCCGTATAATTATTTTCAAAATAGTAACCCTTGTTAGATAAACTATCTAAAAATGGAGTAAGATTTTTTGTATTTCCGTGTCTTTGCATTTTTGCAGCACTCATACTTTCCATAATAACAAAAACCACATTATACTTTTTTTTGTTGGTTACCGTATCGTTTTCTATTCTTTCAATTGGAGAGCCAGGTAGTATATTTTGAATTTGAAAATATTGTTGTACATTATTTACTGCAATATTTTCATCCATTAAATTAACTACCTTATTTTCTTCATCCATTGCATCAATTAAGCTTCTTATAAGTGTAAAGTTTGGATTTAAACCCAATTGATTTAAAAAAGCATTATTACAGAAATAAGCAGTACCAACACGTATAGGAGATTTTTCGTCAATCCTTCCTCTTACACCTAAAAAAATAAACCCAGCAGCAAGTAAAGATATGAATGCAAATTTCCATTTATTTTTTACTATAACTTCTTTCTTCGTTGTATTAAAAATATACTTTAATCTTCTGTAAAAAATAAATTCAATAACAATAAAAGGAATAATATACAACCAATAAAGAGGTTCTTGTACAATCATTTTTAATACAAATAGTGGACTATTCATCCACTCAAATGCTGTTACTGAAAAACGAGAAAAAAATTGATTAAAATAAGGAATATCTGCAGCACAAACTAAAAATGCTACACTAAAAATGAAGAAAATAAAATAGAAGACAATCCTTTGGGCTACATTACTATTTTTATAAATAGTTAAAATGGTAAAGGTTAAAAAAGGAAAAAATAAAATATAGCCGCTAATTACAATATCAAACCTTATTCCCATAAAAAAAGAAAGCAGAATAGTTGTAATAGTAGCAGATTCGTCAAGTCTATTCAACTCATTAATAAATAGTATTATTCTGAAAAAAGAAAAAATGGTTAATACTAAAATGTAAATTCTAAAAATAATTTTTATGTTCCAATATGCTTTCATGAAAATTATTTTGCCTTTTTATTCTAACAAACTTGGTATCAATAATATTTAATTAATAGTAAAAAATAGTAGTAGAATTTGTGTAGTCTCTGCCTGAGTTTCAATAATTGGTAAAGCTATTAAGCTACCACCACCTTTTACTAAATGTTTAATACTTTATGGTAAATCGTTCATGTTTATGATTGAACCATTGCCGCAATTTATCGGAGAGGCCTAGCTCTTTGCGGCATTCATCTAATTTGGCTTTCTCTTTGCTGACTCCTCCCGGCCAATGACGATCTACCGATAACCGGTATCCGTCTTTTTTTTGAAGGAGCTTCATATATCCGTTTTATACTTATATTTTTCATTGGGATTTATAATGCGGAAAGAAAAGACTGTATCGTACAGGTTCTTATGTTTTGACCGGTAGAACCGGCAAAGATTTCCATCGGGCATTATCAAAATCAATCCCGTTTTTTGATAAACCTCTTCTCTCCAGTTAAGGAATCAATTATTAAAATGCTCTTTTCTCTACCGGCATTCCATTCACATCCAATTCCACAATCGGGTAGCCAAGTTTTTGGAGGCCCGGAAGAATTTTCGCCTTATCACCGACCAACAGCATATTTAATTTTGAAACGTCAATATATTTTTTTGCCAACCTGTCCATTTCCTTTTTTGTCATGTTTTTTAAAATACTTTGCTGAATATCTGTATAGTTGGCGGGTAAGTTATAATCCAGGATATTTCTGATGAAACCGGCTTTTTGCATTCCTGTTTCATAACGCAGGGCGTCTCTTTGTCCTATTGCACTTTTCACGAATAGTAATTCCTGATTCGTGATGCCAGCATCGGCGTATTCCTTTAATTCCTTTACCACCTGCACCAGTGCGCTGTCTGTGGCATCCGCTTTTATACCTGAACTGAATTCGAAATCTCCATCATATTCATCTCCACTAAATGATGAACGGGCACCATAGGTCCATCCTTTATCTTCTCTCAGGTTCAGATTTAGCCGGCTGTTAAAAGCACCACCTAATATATAATTCATCAGTCCTGCTTTATAAAATTCACCGGTGGCATCGTATTTTAACCCGGTGTTATAACCTACCCGAAATTCTGTTTGAGCTGCCTTGGGAATATCAATGAGATAAATCCTTGACTGCTCATGCGGTAAAGGCGTAGCTGCCACTTTCGGCAACAATACTTTTTTCCGGGGAAGTTTTTCAAGGAATGATAGCTTAGCCAGAATTTCATTTTCCTTTACATCGCCGACAATAACGACTTTAGTTCCTTCCGATGAAATATTGGTATCGAAATAATGTTGGATGTCCTCAAGTGTAATATTCGGGACGGTATTTTCTGTTCCGCTTTCACTCATACCTAAAATGTTATTAGGTCCGTAATTTATCCTGGCAATTGCAGCGCTGGCAACCGATGCCGGTTGAGACTTCATATTTTTAAAGCTCTCCATGGTTTGCCTTTTCAGCCTGTCCAGATCATCTTGTGAAAACTTAGGATTGAACATTCTTTCCTGTAAAAGCGCCAGTGTTTTGTCTAAATTTTTTTTCAACGACTGTACGTTAAATGTAATGGCATCTGTACTGCTGCCAACGCTGACAGAGCTTCCTAACTTTTGCAATTCCAGTGAAAATTGTTCAGCAGAGTAATTTTTAGTGTCTTCATTCATCATTCGGGCAAATAAGCCGGCTAATCCAACTTTGGAAAGATTATTTGCCTGCAACAAATGCCCCCCCGGTATAGAAATTGAAATCGTAACTGTCGGGATTTCGGTATTCTCAGCGCCTATTGATTTGATTCCTCCCGGCATATCCTTTCTCCAGAATTTCGGAACTTTTACAACCGGGTTCGGGCCATTTCCGGGAATTTTACTCCGGTCAAAATTATCTTTTGCTTTTACATACTTTAATCCTTCATAACCGTAGTCCGGTGCTTTATAACGGCTTTGATCAATAGTATAGTTATCGGCCGCTGCAATTAAGTTTTCCTGGCCTTTTGCCAAAACACTTAGAATTACATGGTTTTTATTTTTTATGTACTTGTCATATACTCTCATTACATCTTCCTTCGTCAGTTTTTCATACATCCCCAACAGTTTCTTCATCATATTAGGATTGCCTGTGTAAGTTTGAAAAGCTGCCAGCTGCGAAACTTTACCGGAAACACTGGCTAATCCATTAATGGCACGACTTTCATATCCTGCCTTGAATTGTTCTACATCATCGTCAGTCACACCTCTGTTTTCAAATTCAGTAAATGCATCATTAATGAGTTTTTCCATTCCAGACAAGGATTGACCCGGGTATGGTGTGATGGATACTGAAAACTCTCCTGCCAGTTCTGAAAGTTGACTACTGGCAGAGGCCTGTAATGCTTTTTGAGGTTTAATGATAAATTGATAAAAGACGGAATTCCTGTTACCACCACCAAATCCTCCGCCTAACACCTGGGCAAGACATGACAATGCCGGTGCGTCTTCATTATATTCAGGAACTGTGGGAAAAGTCAATCTTAACTGACTGGTTCGTGCATAATTGTCAACATAACTGACATAACGGTTTTTGTCTAAAACAACTGATTCCGGTTTTACAGGGCTTACGGCGGGACAGCGTGGAATACCTCCAAAATATTTTTCAACCCATTTTAAAACCTGTGGAATTTTTACATCTCCGCCAATAGTCAGGGTTGCATTGTTGGGCCCATACCAGCGCAGAAAGAAATTTTTTAAGTCGTTTACATTTACCTTATTCAACTCTTCAATATACCCGATAGTGAGCCAGGAGTAGGGATGGCCATATGGGTATAGATTTTTTGATACATATTCACTCATTAATCCGTAAGGACGATTATCATAGTTTTGTCCTCTTTCATTTTTTACGGTTGCTCTTTGCACTTCGAATTTTTGCTGTGTCACTGCGTCTAATAAAAACCCCATTCTGTCCGCTTCCAGCCATAAGGCTTTTTCCAATTGATTACTGGGAATAGTTTCGTAGTAATTGGTACGATCCCTGTTGGTAGAACCGTTCAGGGTTCCTCCTGCTTCGGTAACAATTTTAAAATGCTGTTCATCAGCTACGTGATCACTGCCCTGGAACATCATGTGCTCAAAAAAATGAGCAAAGCCGGATTTGCCGATCTCTTCACGGGCTGAGCCGACATGATAAGTAACATCTACATGAACTACCGGATCGCTATGATCTTCATGAATGATCAACGTAAGGCCATTGGGTAAAACATATTTTTCATATGGGATAACAATTTCGTTTCCCGCCTTTGAAATTTTTTCAACAAGTTTCGCCTGGCTCCATGCAGATCCGGAAACAAAAAACAGGAGTGATGCAAAAATTGAAAGTTTGTATTTCATAGTAAAAAATTTAGATTGATTAGGGAAGCTCAAGTTAAGATAATTCACAAATAAAAAAGCTATTGCCTGTCACCCGAAAGTGTTTTTTCGTGCTATCCAAAAATATATGCAATTCTATGTAACTGAAAAAGCCTGAATTAGAATTTCATTTAACTGTTGATGGGTAAAAATTTTTCTTAAAGAGAAGGCCTTATTCTTAAGAAAGATAACTGTGTAAAAGACGGCTGATGTTTAATTGAGATCAGGTTTGGGGAGGCTTTGCAAATCTTCGTCAATCTTTAATTTCTGTTCCCATTTCCAGGCGGTTGCCATCATTTCATCCAACGTAAATTCAGGATTCCATCCTAAGATTTTTTTTGCATGATCATTGTTGGCATAAATATTAATGACGTCGCCGGGTCTGCGGGCACCGATTGAGTAGTTCAGTTTTTGACCACTTACTCTTTCAAATGTCTTTACGGCTTCCAATACAGTCACACCATTACCGGTTCCCAGGTTGAATATTTCACAAACCCGGGTATTTCGTTCATCTTCCAGGTATTTTAAAGCCAGTGTGTGGGCATGTGCAATATCACACACATGAATAAAATCACGTACGCAGGAACCGTCCCGGGTAGGATAATCATTACCATACACTGTCATTTTGGGAAGTTTACCGATTGCGGTTTGTGTAATAACCGGAACAAGATTTTCGGGTCTGCCAACGGGCATTTCACCAATCAGGCAGGAGGGATGGGCTCCAACAGGGTTAAAGTATCTTAATAATATGCTCTTTGTTCCTGAGCTTTTTGAATATTCATTTACCATCTGCTCGCCCATTTGCTTGGTATAACCATAAGGAGATTCCGCCGTTTTGGTAGGAGTTAATTCCGTAACAGGCACCTGGTCCGGGTTGCCATACACAGTACATGAAGAGGAAAAAACAAAATAAGGCAGTTGAAATTCTTTTACACATTTCAGCAGGTTGATCAAAGAAACCAGGTTGTTTTCAAAATATAACAGGGGCTCTTTTACTGATTCACTTACGGATTTGTATGCAGCGAAATGAATGATACCTTCAAAATCTTCGTTTTCCTGGAAGATAGCAAAGAGGTCATCAAAATTGCAGAGATCTACTTTGTAGTTTTTTATTTTTTTACCCGTGATTTTTTCAATCCGGTTTAATACCTGGGGATTGGAACGGGAATTGTTGTCAACAGAAATCACATCATACCCGTTCTCGATCAGATCTACAATGGTGTGAGATCCAATATAGCCACAGCCACCGGTAACTAAAATTTTAGACATAATAATTTATGATTGCAAAAGTCAGATTTTTTTAGTTACCGGTTACAAGTTCATAAGAAAAATAAGTGAGCAATGTAATAGAATCCCATTGCCAGTAGTGCGCTGATCGGGATAGTGAGGATCCAGGCCCAGAGAAGATTGAATGTAAGTCCCCATCTGACTGCAGATAAACGACGGGTAGCACCTACCCCAATGATAGAGCCGGTGATGGTATGAGTAGTGCTTACGGGTGCACCCAGGTTTGCCGCTGTAAAAAGAGTGATTGCGCCTGCAGTTTCAGCACATACACCTTCCAATGGAGTTACTTTTGTGATCTTTGACCCCATTGTTTTTACAATTTTCCATCCGCCTCCCAATGTTCCGAGAGCTATTGCTGTATAACATGAAATCGGAACCCAATCCGGCATATCTTGTATATGAGGAATTCCATACCCACCCTGACTATGATTGAATACCAGCGCAGCAGCAATTAGTCCCATTACTTTTTGAGCATCAGAACCTCCATGCCCGATACTTAGCGCTGCAGATGAAACCAATTGTAATCGTTTAAATGTCATTCCCATCCTGTGTGCCGTTTCGCCTTTAATATAATTGTAAATAAACGAGGCGCAAAAAACAGCTCCCAACGTTATCAGTGCGTATTTTTCAAAAGGGTTTTTAAACTTTATAAAGAGCACACATGAAGAAATAGTGGCAATAATAATTGAAGTCTTAAGCCAGAAGTTCTTTTGAATGGTAACAATGGTAATGAACATAGACATGATCATTCCTAACAACGGAGCCACTACAATAAATATGAGTGTTTTGTAAATGCTGGTGGGATCAATACTGGCAAACCCTGCATGGGCAATGCCGGCACCTGCAAAGCCACCGATCAGTGTATGCGAGGAAGACGAAGGAATACCGGCCCACCAGGTCAGCAGGTTCCAGCAAATGGCCGCTAATACACCACAGAATATCACACCCAGTGTTATAGATTCGGCATGAACGGTTTTGGCAACTGTATTGGCAACGTCATGTTCCTTGAAAATAAAAAAGGCAATGAAATTAAACATGGCAGCCCAGACAACAGCCTGGAAAGGAGTTAAAACTTTTGTAGAAACAATAGTTGCTATCGAATTGGCAGCGTCATGAAATCCGTTGATAAAATCAAATAACAAAGCCATGGCAATGATAATGATCAAAAAAGTCATAAGCGGATGATTTGCTGTTTCGGTTGGTTATAAAAAATTTTGGAAATAGGTTTGCTGATCATTATGCATATTTGATAATGATGGATTCGATTACATTTCCTGCATCTTCACATTTATCTGTCACAATCTCCATCACCTGGTAAATTTCTCTTTTCTTGATCACTTCTTTAGCATCCGGTTCAGTTGCAAATAAGCGTTCAATACTCATATCAAAAATGTCATCTGCCTGGTTTTCGGCACTGTTAATCTTAACCAGGGCTTCGGTAATCTGTCGCATTTTCTTCATATTGCGAAGCTCCTTTACTGCAATGCATACCTGGGTTGCGCTGTGCTCAATTAATTCAGACATTTTTTGCATTCCCATATCGTTGGGGTTCACCCGGTAGAAATTGATTTTTTTGGCAGCGGAATAAATATAATCTGCAATGTCATCTAATGAAGAAGCGAGGTAATGAATGTCTTCCCGGTCAAAAGGAGTTATAAAATTGCGGCCTAATTCTGTAAAAATGCTATGTGTCAGCTCATCGTTAGCATGTTCCAGGTCTTCAATGGAACTGATGATTAAAGCTCTTTTATCATAGTCGGGTTCGGCTACTACATCTTTCAATAATGATCCCATTTTGGATACATTGTCGGCCACTTTTTCGAATAGCTCAAAAAATATTTTGTTTTTAGGAACAAAAATATTGAGTAGAGAGTTCAATGACATATAGCTGGTTTTAGTTCCGGAATACACCGGTATTGCTTGCGAAATTAGAGGCTTCAGTTCTGAGGTAATAATGAATTCCCGGAATTAATAATTTCTTAATACTGCCGGGTATTTACTGATGGAAAGGCTTTTCTTACCAGGCTGATAAAAGGTAAATCATTTTGATTATTCCCTGTTATAGTTCAATGAAATGAAAGGATTGGATTGTAGAAAGTAATAACAAAAAAGGTTATTATGTTTTATAACCGGTATCCTGTTATTCCTGAGCTTTACCGGAAAGCCGGTTTGCTGATTCCCGGTTCCCGGCTAATCACTCCCTCTTTCCTTCCAGTGTAAAACCAATTGTAGTCCCAACTCCTTCCGTGCTTCGTACATGAATACTTTGTCCATGTGCTTCTATAATGTGCTTGCAAATAGCCAATCCCAATCCGCTTCCTGCCACATCAATTCTTCTCCCTTCATCCGTACGATAAAATCTCTCGAATATTCTTTGCAGATTTTTTTCATGAATACCAATTCCGTCATCACTTATTTCAATAAGAATATGGGCTCCGTCTGTTTGATACAGGCTGGCTACAATGTTTCCATTTTGTCTTCCGTATTTTGCCGAATTTTCAACAAGATTTCTAACAACCTGCCGGATTTTTTCTTTATCTGCAAAGACAGTTAGCGGGGATTCACATCCCTTTTTGAAGCTGCTTTTAATATGCCTTGGCTCTGTTCGGATTGAAAGCGATTCGAATACTTCTTTTATCAGGTCCTGGATAATAAAATTTTCTTTGAGCAGCATTATGTCCCCTCTTTCCAGGCTTGAAATTTCGTCCAGGTCATTGATCAGGTTTGTAAGTCTTTCAATATTCTTAGCTGCTTTTTCCAGGAATTTTTTATTTACCTCCGGATTCTCCAACGCACCATGCAGTAATGTATCTACATAACCCTGAATGGCAAAGACAGGAGTTTTGAATTCATGAGAGAGATTTTGCAAAAACTCTTTCCGGAATTGTTCATTTTGCCGTAGTGATTCTATTTCCTGCCTGTGTTCCTGGGCCCAAACTTCCACATCTGCCTGAACTTCGTCAATACTCCGTTTAGGGAGCAGGTATTTATAATAAATTTCTTCTTTTTTAGTTGCTTTGGTTTGGTAAATAAATTTATAAATCAGTTTTATTTTTCTGAATACGAATCGTTCTATTACAAAAGAAAACAGGAAGCCGCCAACAAGAAAGACAATTGCAAATACGACAACAGTTTCTATCCAGTTGTTATTATAAATAAAAATTAAAAGCCCGGCAACGATAGCTATCACCAGGGCGGTGTAAAAAGAAATAGAACGGGGTGAAATGTTTTTTGTGGAAAACATATTGCGAAGTTACAGGGGAAGGTCAGAAGATATAAAAAAGAGGTATTGATCAAAACTCAAACTACTGAATCGGGTATTTTACCGGGGTATGGTAATTCAAATTTATAGCCTACTCCCTTGACCGTCGTGATACAATCAATTCCCAGCTTTTGACGAATTTTCCGGATATGTACATCAATTGTCCGGTCCCCGACAATAACTTCATTGCCCCAGACCTGGTTCATTATTTCATTTCTCAGAAAAACCCGCCCGGGCTTTAATGCCAGCAGGTATAAAAGTTCAAATTCTTTTTTTGCCAGCGTAATATCTTCATCCTTAACCTGTACTACAAATCTTTCCGGGTCAATTTTTAGATGGTCTATCTGCAGGCTTTTTATTTCCGGCTTTTTTAATCTCCTGAACAATGCATTTACTTTACTTAAAAATATCCTCGGACTTATTGGTTTATTTACATAATCGTCGGCTCCTGATTCCAGTCCTTTTACTTGTGTACTTTCATCTTTTATAGCTGTCAGGAAAATGATTAAGGTATCTTTAAATTCACCCTGGCTGCGTAATAGCCGGCATACTTCCACGCCGGTCTTTTTCGGCATCATAATGTCAAGCACCACCAGGTCGGGCCGATTGCGGCGTGATTTTTCAAGTGCTTCGTCACCGTCTTTTGCTGTAATCACATCATAGCCTTCATTGACAAGATTGTACTTCAGTATCTCCAGTATATCCGGCTCATCATCGGCAATTAAGACTTTACCTGTCCTGGCTTCCATGTTAAGGAAAGTTTGGGCAAACCTAAATGGAAATAATTTGAATGAGAAATTTGTGTTTTATTTCTCATAGAGACTTAATGAAAAATTAATATGGTCTGAATTGTCATTAAGTTGGCGGATTATTAAAAAAGGCCCTGATTATTGCATTGCAGGCAACATAACTGCTCCCGGAATCGTCCATTTCAGCCGGGGATATTAAATTTGCGTTTCGATCCTTATGATAGCAATAGCCAGATACCTTTCCCTTTTTATCAGCTTTACGCTGTTTTCTTACGTCAGCTCAGCTCAAATTGATACGACGGTTTTAAAAAATTTTGTGCCCGTATTACGTCACCAGCTTTTTCATGATGAGGTAAAAAAAGAACAAAAAAGTATTTTGAATTATGATGGCAAGAATGATAATCAATTCGATATTACTTCAAACGATGAAATCAATTACCTGCTAACGTATGCAGTAAAATGGAAAGTGGCTTCTGTTCTTTATAATATTGAAAAGGATAGTACCCTGGCAGATCAGAAAAAGGTATTTTACATTCGCCGTACTGCTACCTTATTGGCAAATCTTCAAAAAAACTGGAAGGCTAAAAAAGCGGATCCAATGAATCTGCCTGCAGTTCTCCAGGCTTATGAGGATTGTATTAACCTGGATGAGAAAGGGGAAAACGTTGAAGGTTATTTCGAAAACCTGTCTTATGAGATTGGGAATTCTGTTTTCCAGTCAGCTGCTTTTGAAAATAATCCCGGCTATAAAAGCGTAAAAAATTTACTGATAAAAAAATATTGTCATCTTCATCCGGAGCAGGTTTTCCGGGTATTAACCGAAAATCCGGATGTTCCTTTTGCAGACAGTTTGGTAAAGACTGTTGCCAAAAAATACCCCGAGGCTTTATATAATTATGCACAGGCAGGAAATAAACTTGGAGCTATCATACGGAATATTAAAGATGACCCTTTTGTTATGACAGTGGCCAGGATGGCGGTTAATAAAAGCGGGCGACTCTATTATCCGTTTCTTGAAAATCTCATCTCCGGTAAGATCACTTTCCAGTCTATTGATTCAGTTCGTGATGATTCTGTTGCTTATTACCGTTTATTGGTGAAAACAAGAATGGACTATGTAAGCCGTGCTCTCAACAAAGACACAGCCTACGGATTCCGTGAATTAGGAAAAATGCTGGAAACAAAAGCCATTGATGTTTTTATTAATACCATCAATGGACTTCATGAAGTGGACAATCCCAATATTCGTTTCAATATTATTCAGGCATTGACGCCGGAAGAATTATATTACCTGGCTGTATACTCAGATGGCATCATCTATACCTCCAGTTTTGTAAATGGTGTATACCCGCTTATGATGAAGAAAATCCGGAACCGGGGCGATTCGCTATTGCTAAATGTAAAATTTGACCGGTACAGGAAGTTTATTAAAATGGCAGCGGGCTATAATACACTGGGCAATTTCCTCAGCAGCTTTCCCAGACATGATGATGCTACCATATTGATGAAAGCTTTTGTCAGCGGACTGGAGAAAACAAATAGCCTTGAAGACGGAGTGGATGTAGCCGATTCATATGCCAGCATCTCAGAAACAATGATGCCGGTGGCTCAGGAAATGCTGAATAACGTTAAAGACAATTATGAAAGAAATAAGGCGGCAGGTAATAAACGGGGTACTGTGATGTATGAATTGTTATATAAATTGTTTTTATCGGCTGATACGACCCAAAAAATTGATCTTTCTAAAGAATTTGGAATTCCACCTATTTATTCCGTTCCTTACAAATTGCTGGCAAACGACAGTGGAAGAGTCGTGATGGAAGTATTTTTTTATGGAGATAAGGATGGGCAGAATATATTTGAAGGGTTTAAGA
Organism: Bacteroidota bacterium; assembly: GCA_018267515.1. Taxonomy (GTDB): domain Bacteria; phylum Bacteroidota; class Bacteroidia; order Chitinophagales; family Chitinophagaceae; genus UTBCD1. The sequence goes on from JAFDYJ010000009.1 coordinate 109,427, forward strand.
GAATGTTTAGCCCGGCAATCTGGAAAATAGATAACAGCAATCCTGAATGGATTACTATTAATTCCATAAAGGGAAAACCGGTTTCTATTTATGCCAACAAACCTTTACCGGAAGAAAACAGTGAAGATGAAAAAGCTCAGAAAGATCTAACTGAATATTTAGAAAAGAATAAATTAAATCCAACAGTAACCATTCACCGGGGACATAGCTATTATGCCGAGTCAACAATCGGACAAATGTTTCCCTCTTCAAAAATTGTTTTTCTGGGTTCCTGCGGTGGTTATCATCTGATAGATGATGTATTGAAAAAAGCCCCTGATGCTCATATAATAGCATCCAAGCAGATCGGGAAGACGGCTATCAATCGTCCGTTTTTTGAACAGCTGATGGAAACGGTTCGAAGCGGAAAAGATGTAGAGTGGATTCCCTTTTGGCTTTCATTGGAGAAAAAAGTAAAAGTGGAAGGCTTCGAAGATTATATTCCTCCTTATAAAAATTTAGGTGCCTTATTCATTAAAGCCTATAAAATTGCTATGGGAGGAACGGAAGATGATGGGGATTGACAGGAGCTGTTATCAACGCACTTCTCTTTAATTTTGTCCTTTGCCAACAAATCAATTTTGCCCGAACAGAAAAAAAGAATACTGAATTTTGACCTGCTGCGACGGGTATTCCACTTTGCTGCTCCGTATAAGAACAAGTTTTACCTCTCGGTAGCACTGGCTATTATTTTGGCAGTTATAACTCCTGTGCGCCCCATGCTGATACAGCTAACGGTGGATCAATATATTTCACATTCGATTCCCAATATGGTAATACTGATTACTATTATACAAATCGGGTTATTGCTGATTGAAACTGCTTTGCGTTTTATTTTCACATTTATTACAGCCTGGCTGGGACAATCTGTAGTCAGAGATCTGAGAATTTCTGTGTATCAGAAAATACTGGGTTTAAATTTATCCCAGTTTGATAAAACACCCATTGGTACTTTAACAACGAGAACAGTCAATGATATTGAGTCTATTAATGATATTTTTTCAGACGGACTGATTCCTATTATTGCCGACCTGCTTTCTATTGTATGCGTACTGACCTATATGTTTTATCGGGACTGGCAATTATCATTGGTGGTATTGATTCCTTTCCCAATCATGATACTGGCAACCTATTATTTTAAGGAAAGTGTCAATAAGTCATTTCATAGGGTCCGTAATGCCGTAGCGGCTCTGAATGCTTTTGTTCAGGAACACCTGACAGGTATGCAGGTTGTTCAGGCCTTTGCGGCTGAAGAAAGAGAATTTGAGAAGTTTAAAAAGATTAACAAGGAACACCGCAATGCCAATGTCAAAGCCATTTTTGCATACTCAATCTTTTTTCCAATCGTTGAAATTGTTCTTGCTTTGTCCATTGGTTTAATTGTATGGTGGACAGCAAAAGAAGCATTGCTGCTTCATCAGAGCCAGGAGGGAACAGTGGTAGCTTTCATACTTTGTTTGAACCTGCTTTTCCGGCCACTTCGTGTTATTGCGGACAAGTTTAATGTTTTGCAAATGGGAATGGTGGCAAGCGAAAGAGTTTTTAAGGTATTAGATAATAAAGATTTTATCCCGGAATCAAATGAACAGGCTTTTGCCCCCGAAGAAGGAATAAAAGGTGAGATCCAATTTGAAAAAGTGTGGTTTTCATATGTCGGGGAGAACTATGTATTAAAGGATGTCAGTTTTAAAGTGAATGCCGGTGAAACAGTTGCTATTGTCGGTCATACGGGTAGTGGTAAAACGACAATCATCAGTTTGATGAACCGGCTTTATCACATACAGAAAGGCGCTATCAGAATGGATAATGTAAATATCGAAGATTACAGGTTAGATATACTGAGAAGAAATATTGGTGTGGTGTTACAGGATGTATTCCTGTTTTCCGGAACGGTGATGGATAATATCACGTTGAGAAATCCGGATATTCCGAAAGAAAAAGTTATGGAAGCTGCCCGGCTGATTGGTATGCATGATTTTATTATGAAATTGCCCGGTGGATATGATTTTAATGTTATGGAAAGAGGTGCCACACTATCTTTAGGACAACGGCAACTTTTATCTTTTATCCGGGCATTATTATACGATCCTTCTATTTTAATTCTGGATGAAGCCACTTCCTCTGTGGATACAGAAAGTGAAATGATGATTCAACAGGCTATAGATACTTTGATCAAGGGAAGGACTTCCATAATTATAGCACACCGGCTCTCCACAATACGCAAGGCAAATAAGATTATCGTATTGGATAAAGGTGAAATAAAAGAAATGGGCACTCATGAAGAGCTATTGGAAAAACAGGGCTTTTATTACAAACTTTACCGGCTTCAGTTTGACCAGAAGCATAAGGTGGCATGAATCTAATTTCTTAACTTGCAGTAATGGACAACAAAAATACCTCAGAAGAAAATTCCTTCCTGGCTGAGCATTTTGTTCCCTACGCCAAACAAAATGAAGTTGAAGAAAAAAGGTTGATTCAAAACATGATGTTATCCGATATGGATAAATTCAAAAAGTTTTGCCGGATGATGCGTATTGGAAAAATGCTTGCCTCGGCAAAAGTTTCACATTATAAGCCCGATTAAATTTTTGCAATGGATATACTGGATGACGAATTGCTTCAATTCTGGCGAATCCTCAACCGAAATAAAGTCCTGTATATTATGGTAGGTGGTTTTGCTGTTAATATGCATGGTTATATTCGGGCTACGGAGGATGCTGATATGTGGTTAAAGGACGACAAAGAAAACAGGAAAAGATTAAGAAAGGCATTTAAAGAGTTGAATTACGGTGATTATTTGTTGTTGGAAACAACTCAGTTTGTTGCAGGTTGGACACAATTTTATATAGCGGGGGGGATAGTTTTGGATATAATGACAACAATGAAGGGTCTTGAAAACTTTACATTTGACGAGTGTTACAAAATGGCATCGTTTGCACAATTGATGGACGTCAAAGTGCCTTTTCTTCACATAAGTCATCTTATATCCAACAAAAGAGCTGTTAACCGTCCGCAGGATCAAAATGACATATTAGGGCTGGAAAAAATAGTAGAGCTTAAGAAAGATTTGGATAAAAAAGATTCAAAAAAAGATTGAGCTTTCTATTCGGTCAAATTGCGGTTTTTTACCCCCGCCCCCTTATCTTTGCGGCAAATTTTTAAAAGGATATGCTGTTAAGAAGGGTCAAATGCTTATTGGGAGTGACTTTCAGCCTGTTTTTAATGGTTATTTCCAATACTTCCATTGCTCAGGAAAATGAGGATTCAGTGGTGGCAAAAGAAAAGAGGGCATTTGATGTAAGTGAGGTTATTTTTGGTCATATCTCCGACGGTCACGATTTTCACTTTTTTTCATTTAATAGCGGTGGCGTTGAACATCCGGTTTCTATTCCCTTGCCGGTAATTCTGTATTCTCCACAGAGAGGTGTTTCCACTTTTATGTCTTCTGCCTTTCATCATGGTGAAAAAACAGTTGAGGGGTATGCTTTGCTTACAGACCATAATATGAAAGAATGGAAGCTGGACGAAAAAAAATATCATAGTGGACAGATAATAGCAGTTAATGAAAATGGAGCGCCTGATGCAGGTATAAAAATCTATGATTTCTCATTAACCCGAAATGTGGTGCAAATGATTATTGCACTGGCCTTACTGGTTTGGGTGATGTTATTTATTGCAAAAAAATATAAGAAAGGCGAGGGTGTAAATTCGGCGCCGAAAGGAATACAGGGTTTTATGGAGCCTATCATTACATTTATCCGTGATGATGTGGCAAAACCCAACCTCGGTCATAAATACGAAAAGTATTTACCCTATATCCAGACGGTATTCTTTTTTATTCTTATTAATAGCCTGGTGGCATTAATCCCCGGTTCAGCAAATGTTGCAGGTAACATTGCCTTCACCATGCTACTGGCGTTGATTGCTTTTATTGTGATACTTTTCAGTTCCAATAAGCATTTCTGGAAGCATATTTTCTGGCCACCGGTGCCGCATGGTGTAAAAGCCATTCTCATTCCGGTTGAGATCCTCGGTATTTTCACCAAGCCTTTTGCATTAATGATCCGTCTTTTTGCCAACATGGTGGCCGGGCATATTATTATTATTTGCCTGATTTCATTGATATTTATTTTCGGGGCACTGAATAATATAGTGGGATACGCTGTGTCTCCCTTCTCAGTAGCTTTTGTAATATTTATTTATTTTATTGAATTACTGGTTGCTTTTCTTCAGGCTTACATTTTCGCAATGCTGACAGCTGTATTCATCGGCCAGGCATTTGAAGGTGAACACCACGAGGAAAAAGTGCATGTATAAATTTTTTTAATCACAATAAACCATCAATTATGGATTTTTTTCTGTTAGAAGCAGTGGCTAATGCCGGTGGTGCTTTGGGTGCCGGTTTAGGCGCTATTGGCGCCGGTATCGGTATCGGCCAGATTGGTAAAGGTGCTGTAGAGGCAATTGCCCGTCAGCCTGAAGCTTCAAATGACATCAGGGCAAACATGATCCTGACAGCAGCCCTTGTAGAAGGGGTGGCACTGTTTGCGGTTATCGTAGGCTTCCTTGCAATGGTTTTATAATCCTTGCAAAAATGAAATGTACTGCATCCGAAGCACAGGGCGGAGGATGCAGTATTTATCAAAAAAGAATAACATCATTTATATGAATTTACTGACACCTGCTTTTGGCCTTTTGATCTGGACATTCCTGGCGTTTATTATTGTATTTATTATTCTGAAAAAATTTGCCTGGCCTGCAATTATCGGAGGTCTTAAAAAAAGAGAGCAAACCATTGCTGATTCATTAGCTTCTGCTGAAAAAGTGAAAGCCGAAATGGCCCAGATGAAAAGTGAAAATGAAGAATTGCTTGCGAAAGCCCGAGAAGAAAGAGGGCAAATGCTGAAAGAGGCAAGAGAAACCAAAGACAAAATCATTAATGAAGCTAAAGAGCAGGCAAAAGAGGAAGCTAACAAAATTATTATTGATGCACAAGCAGCTATTAATACTCAAAAAATGGCAGCTATTACGGAAGTAAAAAACCAGATAGGTAAGCTGGTGATCGAAGTGTCTGAGAAAGTACTGAGAAGAGAATTGAGTAACAAAAAAGACCAGGAAGAACATGTAAAGAGCCTGGTAAATGAAGTTAAACTAAACTAAAATGCCCAATCCACGCCTTGCTGCCCGGTATGCCAAATCACTGATTGACCTTTCAATTGAGAAAGGGCAGCTGGAATACGTGTTTTCAGATATGCAATGGCTTCAATCGGTTTGTAAAGGAAGTCGTGAATTTGTAAATGTACTGCGCAGCCCTATTATAAAGTCAGACAAAAAGCAAAAGATAATTGATGCAATCTTAAAGGAAAGGGTGAATGAACTGACAGATGCTTTTACACATTTGCTGGTGCAAAAAGGAAGAGAGAGTAATTTACCTGAAATTATAACTGCATTTGTCAACCAATATAAAGAATACAAACAGATCTATTCAGTAAAACTGACAACAGCTACTGAGTTAAGTGATGAGTTAAAAGCAGCAATAATCAAACAGATACAATCCGTTTCCGAAATGCAGAATATTGAATTGGAAACAGTGGTAAAGCCGGAATTAATCGGCGGATTTGTATTGCAGGCAGGCGATCGGCTGGTAGATGCAAGTGTGGCTTATGATTTGAAAGAAGTAGCAAGACAATTTGAGAGCAACGACTTTGTTTATAAAATCCGATAAGCTAAGGAGAAATCATTAATTCTATTTAAAAGAAAAATACAATAAACAAAATAATATGGCAGAAATTAAACCTGATGAAATCAGTGCGATACTGCGGCAGCAGTTAAGCAACTTCAACGCCGGGGTTGACCTGGAAGAAGTAGGAACCGTATTGCA